>NZ_JAGQBB010000005.1 GCF_024345415.1 Synechococcus sp. Tobar12-5m-g
GATCTGTTGGCTCGTCAGTGGTGCCGGCATCACCAGGGCCATGCGCATCGGCCCCAGGGTCAGCAGCCCCGCTCCCAACCGGCCAACGAGCTTGTCGCCAACCGGTCAACCTGATTGTCGCCGGACAGCCATCTCCGCGTTCTCGCGGCGCAGGAACACCGGCGCCTGATCGAGATAGGGCTGGTAGCGCGCATCGTTGATGGCATCGCCCTCGGTGCAGTTGTGCAGATACGCGCAGGGCTGCAGCTGGATGGCGTGCTCCACCACGGCTGTGTTGAAGCCCCGCAGCAGCGCCCCGTAACTCATGGCCTGGTACGAGGGGTGGGTGGTCTCGTGGATCCCTCGACCCAGGAACGTGCGCACCAGCCCATCCAGTTCGGTGGTCTCCACCGTTTCCCACTGCTTGAGCTCCACGATCACCGCAGCGCTCTGGCCCGAGGCGTTCTGCCCGGAGAGCAGCAGGTCGATGCGCTTGGAGGTGTTGTGGATGCGGTACTCGATCGCCACCCCCAGTTCCCTCGGGATGGACGGCAGCTGCAGCACGTTGCCGACGCACTGCAAGGAGTTCTTCCAGGCGCTGAATTCCTTCGGGGCCACCTTGTGGCCGGTGCGCTCCAGATAGCACTTGCGCACCTCCTCCTCGATGCGCTGCTCCAGCACGTGCTGCAGAAACACCTCTCGGGTGGCCAGGTAGATGATCACGGCGGGAGGGCCAACACCTAGGACGTCTGGCTGAGTCTGATGGCGGAAACCGTGTCTTGGCGCTTCGGCCCGAGGACCCTTCGATCGTATTGGGCACGCTTGTCACTTAGCAGCGAATGACGCATGCGGCGAGGGCGGCGTAGCGATCCAGCTGGGCGGTGCCGAGGAACTCGTCGGTGAGGTCGTCGCCTGCCCCTGAGATATTGGTTTCAAGAGCTGGGACGGTGGTCAAGGAGGGGTGAGGGTGTTGGAGTTAAGGATGGCAGCGGGGTTGGGGTACCAGAAAACAACCACCAGCCTGAACAAATCAACCCGTAAATGCTGCCAACTACAGGAGGTCATTCGCGTAAGTACAAGATACTAGCTGCCAGGCATTAACCGTGGGGCCGCACAAATTAATGAGTCCCGCATTTCACTAAAGCAAATTACACGAAAACATATAGCTGCGATGTTAAGCTATTTTAGATTCGTAGCTTCTTCCCACAAGGCATCCTCAGACAAAGTTAGCTCGGAGCGAATTCGATTCAGCCTCTCGGAATGCCTCCTGACTGGCTTATAGACCCACTTGTCACGGCCTTTGAAGCGTTCGATTAACTTCTCACGAAGCAGCATCTTCAGAATTGAATCAACAAGCTTAGGATCGTATTTCTGTCCGTAACCGCCCTTGAGCAGAGAACCTTCCTCTCGCCCAGCACCAGGCTGGAAGAATATTTTGTGAATTATTGCCAAAAAGAGTTTCTGCTGAGGCATTAGCGGACTCTCCTTGATTCGCGCAGAGTTGGAAAGACTGTCGAACGCAATAACTTCGGTACCTTTGATCCATAGAGGCAGTCCCACTAAGCTTGAGACGCCGGCGACAGTTGCAATTAGAGAATTCTCAATAACCAAATAATCAGTTTCTTTCACTGGACAAGCCTCAATCGCTAAGCAGTTGATAATGGAGTCGCGGAGGCAAAGGTTTGAGATCGCTCGAGTTGAAACATTAAGAAATGGTAGTTCAGCGTGCGAGAGCTGAAGGCCCTGAAAGTCGAGCATATCTTTGCCAAACATGCTCAAGGCAGCAATAATCTCACCAAGAAGTGTGGCGTTGGCGGTATTGCCATACTTGCGTAAGTATGTAAAACACGATTGACCCAGATCGTATGCACTGATGATTGATCCCACATGGGCAACACCTAAAATCCTTAGTGATTGCTTCCACTGAATCTTAGTATCAGACTCATTAAGCGCGACCACATCATTTACTAGCCGCTCACCTCGAAGAATGTCGATAACATTATGGTCAATAAATTGACGATCCGGCGATTCTGGCTCGATGCGACCAAGGGTGCACATTCGAGCTAGAAGTTGTATGCCAGTTTGATCTGGAGCGCTACCAACAGCAACTTCATATGCTTCGTCAATATCACGCGGGCTGAGCCTGCCAAGAAACGTAGTCGAGTATCGAGTCTTCGATGCCAACTCAAGAAGAATTGCCCTAATCGTTAAAGGCGCAATTGAGTCAGCTACGCCCCTAGACTCGCGCGAGCAAACTGCACTGATAAATGTTCCCCAAAATGTGAATTGGCCATGCTCCTTGCATAGAATACGCTCAACGTCAACTGCATCAAGCTCAGCCAGTATTTGAAATACCAGTGGCTTGCGTGGCAGCCACTCTGGAAGAGTGACTGCAATTCCCATTGCACTTAAATAACTCTGGCCTTCTGCCTGAGAGAACGAATCTGGCGTACGTAGGACAAATGTTGTATCCGAGTGCACTCCTAAAAGTCCTAGCGACTGAAGCATCTCTTCGTCACTATCGAAGAAGTGTGATCGCCCAGTTACAAGAGCCCCTGCCTTCGACTTCTGAAGAAGATCACGAACACCACGCACTGCATGACGTCTTAATGCCTTACGATCATCTACATTCGTGTCATGAGACTGGGCTCCAATCTCATCAAACCCATCGAGAAGAAGAATAAGCCTACCGGTATTTAGAAGTCTTACCAAGTTATCGATAGAACTTGACAAGCCCACGTTTCCAAGATGACCGGCGAGCACCTCAAGCGCATTTGAACTGCTCCAGTGATCGCGCAAATTGATTGAAACTGGAAAGGCTCCGGCCTCTCGAATCTTTGTCGACAAGCTAGTGTAGGCCTCACGTACACATCGACTCTTGCCTGTTCCAAAATCACCAGTAAGTGCTATACGACTACCTTTTACGAGTCGAGAAACCACCTCACCCATAGAAACAGGAGACTCATCATCTGGTTCTACGTAACTTACCTGGAGAAATTCTCTGGTGTCATTTGCGCCAGTCTTCGCATCAACCGCACTGCCAAACGGAAGCTGCATTCGCAATCCATTATACGCTGAAAAGTCGAAAAAATCGCGTTCAAATTGTACAGAAGAAAGGACTGAAACATGCACTTTTCTGCCCAGCTCGACCATGCTATTGGTGGGCTCTTGATCCAATACAACAAAGGCTCGGCAAATCATGCCTTCCGAAGCGAGGCGCATCTTCGTCGGCATGATCTTGTTTAGGTCATTTCGCGCCTTCTCAAGCGTGCGATCTTTAGTAATCTCGATTAAAATGAGTTCATCCGGAGAGACTCTTGCTACACCATCAAAGTCGACGCCGTCGATATGCTCAGGAATGCAGGCAATGTTCCATCTAAGTTGTGCGATACCGCGCACATGATCTTCCAGTGATCTCCAGTTGCCAGTCATCTTGGATTCTTAAGCACAGTGTTTGAGGCAGCCAAGGAGTGGAGTGTTTCGCATCTGAGGTCTAACTCAAATTCGCCTGGACCAAAATCGCATTCTTCGTATCTGATTCAGCTTAGAGGCAGCATCCCTCCTCACACCCGGAGCTTGTTCTCTATCTATCTTCTTGGCCATCCTTAAGGCCACAGACCCGCAGCTCGGGTGCCTGCTCCCGAACCGTTACCCCTGAACCAGTCCCCCCGTCCCGCCACTGCCAGAGTGCTGTCGGCACACCCCCCTCCATGCACCTCACCCCCCAGGAGAAAGACAAGCTGCTGGTCGTCACCGCTGCCCTGCTGGCGGAACGGCGGCTGAAGCGGGGCCTCAAGCTCAACCACCCGGAAGCCGTGGCCTGGCTCAGTTTTCAGATCCTCGAGGGCGCCCGCGACGGCCGCTCCGTGGCCGAGCTGATGCGCGATGGCAGCACCTGGCTCAAGCGCGACCAGGTGATGGAGGGGGTTCCGGAGCTGGTCGGCGAGGTGCAGATGGAGGCCACTTTCCCCGATGGCACCAAGCTCGTCACCCTCCATGACCCCATTAGGTAAGAGCCCATGAGCCCCCTCATCCCTGGTGAGTTAATCCCCGAGCCCGGTGAGCTGGAGCTCAACGCCGGCCGGCCCGTCACCACCCTGTCGGTGGCCAACACCGGCGATCGGCCCGTGCAGGTGGGCTCCCACTTCCACTTCCACGAGGCCAACGGCGCCCTGGTGTTTGACCGCGACGCATCCCGCGGTCTGCGGCTCGACATCCCCGCTGGCACCGCCGTGCGCTTCGAACCGGGCGACCAGCGCGACGTGAACCTGGTGCCCTTCGCCGGCGAGCGCTGCATCTTCGGCTTCAACGGCCTGATCAACGGCCCCCTCGATTAGGCCCCGCCACCCCTCCTGCCATGCCCTATTGGATCTCCCGCCGCGCCTACGCCGAGACCTACGGTCCCACCACCGGCGATCGACTGCGCCTCGCCGACACCGAGCTGATCCTCGAGGTGGAGCGCGACTTCACCGTCTACGGCGATGAAGTGAAATTCGGCGGCGGCAAGGTGATCCGCGATGGCATGGGCCAGGCCCAGACCCCCCGCTCCGCCGGGGCCGTGGACACCGTGATCACCAACGCCCTGATCGTCGATTGGTGGGGGATCGTCAAGGCCGACATCGGCCTGCGCGATGGCCGCATCGTGGCGATCGGCAAGGCCGGCAACCCCGACACCCAGGAGGGGGTGACGATCGTGGTGGGCCCGGGCACCGAGGCGATCGCCGGCGAGGGCCACATCCTCACCGCCGGTGGCATCGACACCCACATCCACTTCATCTGCCCCCAGCAGATCGAAACCGCCCTCGCCTCCGGCGTCACCACCCTGCTGGGCGGCGGCACCGGCCCCGCCACCGGCACCAACGCCACCACCTGCACCCCCGGGTCCTTCCACCTGGCGCGCATGCTGCAGGCGGCCGAGGGCCTACCGGTGAACCTGGGCTTCTACGGCAAGGGCAACGCCAGCACCCCCGAGGCCCTTGAAGAACAGATCCGCGCCGGTGCCTGCGGCCTCAAGCTGCACGAAGACTGGGGCACCACCCCCGCCGCCATCGACTGCTGCCTGACGGTGGCCGACACGTTCGATGTGCAGGTCTGCCTGCACTCCGACACCCTCAACGAAGCCGGCTTCGTTGAGGACACGATCCGCGCCATCGGCGGCCGCACGATCCACACCTTCCACACCGAGGGGGCCGGCGGCGGCCACGCCCCCGACATCATCAAGATCTGCGGCGAAACGAACGTTCTCCCGAGTTCCACCAACCCCACGCGCCCTTACACGCGCAACACCCTCGAGGAGCACCTCGACATGCTGATGGTGTGCCACCACCTGGATCCCTCGATCCCGGAAGACGTGGCCTTCGCCGAATCGCGCATCCGCCGCGAAACGATCGCTGCCGAAGACATCCTCCACGACCTCGGCGCCTTCTCGATCATCGCCAGCGATTCCCAGGCCATGGGCCGCGGGGGCGAAGTGATCACCCGCACCTTCCAGACCGCCCACAAGATGAAGGTGCAGCGGGGCCCCCTGCCGGAAGATGCCGCCTCCGGCGGCCGCAACGACAACACCCGCATCAAGCGCTACATCGCCAAGCTCTCGATCAACCCGGCGATCGCCCACGGCCTGGATTCCCAGATCGGTTCGGTGGAGGTGGGCAAGCTGGCCGATCTGGTGCTCTGGAAACCGGGCTTCTTCGGGGTCAAGCCGGAGCTGGTGATCAAGGGCGGCTCGATCGTCTGGTCCCAGATGGGCGATGCCAACGCCTCCATCCCCACCCCCGGCCCCGTCCACGGCCGGCCCATGTTCGCCGCCTACGGCAAGGCCCTGGCCCCCAGCTGCCTCACCTTCCTCTCCCAGGCCGCCCTCGATGACGACCTGCCCCGCAAACTCGGCCTGGAGCGGCCCTGCGTGCCGGTGGTGAACACCCGTTCCATCGGCAAGGCCGACATGCGCAACAACAGCGCCCTGCCTAGGGTGGAGGTGGACCCCCAGACCTACGAGGTGTTCGCTGACGGCAAGCTGCTCACCTGCGAGCCTGCCGAGGTGCTGCCGATGGCCCAGCTTTATTTCTTGCTCTGAAGACAGAGGCTCAGGGGAGCCACCCAACCCCATTGAATTGGTAGCAACCATCACCGGAGCTGTCAACCACGCTCTTCATGATCGATCCTTGCCTGAGCTTGTCGCGATGTTCACTGATTACCAGCCGCGCAAGGGTTACGACGAGTACTTCAACGCCGCCGCCGAGCCCCGCGCCGCCCTGCGCCCCCTGCTCTCCTCCCTGGGCCAGCTGGGCATCGAGGAGATCAACCGCAACCACGCGGCCGCCGGCCTGCTGCTCAAGCGCCTCGGCGCCACCTTTCGCCTCAACGGCTCTGGTGAGGAGGGCGGCGAACGCATCCTCCCCTTCGACCCGCTGCCCCGGCTGATCCGCTCCGGCGATTGGGATCTGCTCGAGACCGGCCTGATCCAGCGCCTGGAAGCGATCGACCACTTCCTGGCCGATGTCTATGGCGATCAGAAGATCCTCGACGACGGGGTGGTGCCCCGCGCGGACGTGGAAAGCTCCCATGGCTGGCGTCCCCAGATGCGGGGCTTCAAGCCACCCCTGGGTCGCTGGTGCCACGTGTCCGGCCTCGACCTGATCCGCGATGGCCAGGGCACCTGGCGGGTGCTGGAGGACAACCTGCGCTGCCCGTCCGGGGTGGCCTACTTCCTCGAAAACCGCCGGGTGATGAAACGGATGTTCCCGAGCCTCTTCGCCGGGCGCACCGTCCATCCGATCGACGATTACCCCTCCCACCTGCTCCAGGCCCTGCGGGAGCTGGCCCCCTGGACCGACAGCCCCACCGTGGTGCTGCTCACCCCCGGGGTGTTCAACAGCGCCTACTTCGAGCACAGCTTCCTGGCCCAGCAGATGGGCATCCAGCTGGTGGAAGGCCGTGACCTGGTCTGCGAGGGCAACCGGGTGTGGATGCGCAGCACGGCAGGCCTGCAGGCCGTGGATGTGATCTACCGCCGCATCGACGACGACTTCCTCGATCCGGCCGTGTTCCGGAGCGATTCGATGCTGGGGGTGCGCGGCCTGATGGAGGCCTACCGCACCGGCCGGGTGGCGATCGCCAATGCCCCGGGCACGGGGGTGGCCGATGACAAACTGATTTACGCCTACGTGCCGGACATGATCCGCTATTACCTGGCCGAGGAGCCGATCATTGAAAACGTTCCCACCTACATCTGCGCCCGGCCCGAGGACCAGGCCTACGTGCTGGCCCACCTCAAGGATCTGGTGGTGAAATCGGTGGGGGAGGCGGGCGGCTACGGCATGCTGATTGGTCCCCACGCCCAGCCCGGGGAGATCCTGGACTTTGCCGAGAAGATCAAGGCGGATCCCCGCAACTTCATTGCCCAACCCACCCTGGAGCTCTCAACGGTGCCCTCCCTGAGCGAAGGTGAGCTCTACCCCTGCCACGTCGATTTGAGGCCCTACGTCCTGCGGGGCCAAGGCACCTGGGTGAGCCCCGGCGGCCTCACCCGGGTGGCCCTGCGGCGGGGCTCCCTGGTGGTGAACTCCTCCCAGGGGGGCGGCTGCAAGGACACCTGGATCGTGGATGAAGCCCCATGCTGAGCCGCGTCGCCGATTCGCTCTACTGGATCAACCGGTACATCGAACGGGCGGAGAATCTCTCCCGCTTCCTGGAGGTGAGCGATGCGATGGCGCTCGACTGCCCACCGGGCAGCGCTGAGCCCTGGCTTCCCTTGATCGATGCCAGCGGTGATCGCGAGCTCTTTGATGTGCTCTGCCCTGAGGGGCGTCCCACCGATGTGGTGCGGTTCCTGGTCAACCATCCCGACAACCCCAGCAGCATCCTCAACTGCATCGCCACGGCCAGGGAGAATGCCCGCCAGATCCGGGAGGTGATCACCACGGAAATGTGGGAGCAGCTCAACGACATCTATCTCACCACCCAGGAGAGCGACCGGTTCTGGCAGCAGCCGACGCAGGAACGGCTCCATGAGATCCGTTACGCCTGCCAGCTCTTCTATGGCATCACCGATGCCACCCTCAGCCGTGATCTCTCCTGGCATTTCAGCAAGCTGGGGCGGCTGGTGGAGCGGGCCGAAAAAACGAGCCGCATCCTCGATGTGAAGTACTTCCTGTTGCTGCCCAGTCCGGAGGAGGTGGGAGGGGTTCTGGATGAACTGCAGTGGATCTCCCTGCTGCGCTCCGCCGGGGCTTACCAGATGTTCCGGCAGTCGCGGCAGCAGGCCATCGCCCCCAAGGCCGTCGCGGCCTTCCTCCTGCTTGATCCGATCTTTCCTCGCTCCGTTCGCTACTGCCTGGAGGGGATCAACAAAACCCTGCGGGTGATTCGCGGCAATCCGGTGCCTGGACCCCCTGACGATCTCGAATGTCTGTCGGGGCTGATGCTGGCCCACTGGAGCTATGTGCGCATCGACGAGCTGATCGCCCGGGGCCTGCACGAGGCGATCGATCAGCTCCAGACCGAGCTCAACACCCTGCACGAGCAGATCGAGGAGCGGTACTTCGTCACCACCCAACCAGCGCCGGGGCCCACCGCCTGCATCCAGCCCGGCTCCGCGAATGAGGAACCCACCAGCCTTGACGCCACCCATCCCATCGCCCCGACGTCCCAGGCATGCGCGCCCGCATAACGCATACCCTCACCTATCGCTACAGCGAACCCGTCCAGCTGGGGGCCCATCGCCTTTGCCTCAAACCCCGTGCCCACGGCTTTCAGCGGCTGCTGAGCTTTGATCTCTCCTTTTCTCCCGATCCCCATCGCCTCCACCCGCTGATCGCCGCCAGCGGCGACGACATCCTGCGGGCCCATTTTCTCGGCTACACCGATGCTCTGGAGATTCGGGCGATCAGCAACGTGGAGACCCAGGTGGCGCCTTTGCTTGAGGTCTGCCTGGCCCAGAACGAACCGGAACTGCCCTACCCGGTGGGGCACCTGAACGGGGATCTGATGGGAAGCCTGGAGGGATGGCTGCCCAATGGTCAGCACGAGCCCGCCGCCGTGGAACTGGCCCAGGAAGCCCTGATGGGAAGTGACCAGCGCGCCCTGATGTTCCTTCAGAACCTGGTGGAGATGATTCAGGACCGGGTCAAGTACACCCAGCGCCATGCCGGACCCGCCTGGCCGGCGGGCCGCACCCTGAGGGAGCGGGTGGGTTCCTGCCGGGATCTGGCGGTGCTGATGATCGAGGCCTGTCGCTGCGTCGGCCTGCCGGCGCGGTTTGTGAGTGGCTACCACCTGGTGGAGCCCAGGCCCGAGCGCTACGACCTCCATGCCTGGGCCGAGGTCTATCTGCCGGGGGCTGGCTGGCGGGGCTTCGATCCCAGTGGTCTTGGCGCCATCGATGACCGCTACATCCCCCTGGCCACCTCCTCGAAGTCGTCCCTCACCGCCGCCGTCTCCGGCTCGTTCAGTGGTCCGCCGGGGGTGGAGAGCGAGCTGAGCTGGGCGATCGATGCCGAGGTGCTCAGCGAGATTCCCAGCTTGCCCGACCTTCTTCACCTCTGAGCCATCGAGGTGATCGGTGCCGTTCAGACCCTTTGAGGAGGGTGCTGCTCCAGATCGAAAAGTGTTCGCGAACCTCAGGATGAACAGGAATCGGTAACCGTTGGAGCAGCGTCGAGGGCGCCTCCCGCAGCATGAAGGATCCAGACGTCCGATACCGCTCCATGGCCACGACCAGTGCCCCTCCCACCGACCGCGCCGCCCGCGGCGCCTCCGATGGGCATGCCCTGGCCGAGGGGATGCGCCACCACCTCTTCTCCAGCCAGGCCAAGTCGCCCTCCCTGGCCACCCCCCACGATTACTACCGCTGTCTGGCCCTGGCGGTTCGCGACCAACTGCTCCATAACTGGGTCGATACGGCCGAGGCCTACACCCAGGCCCATGTCCGCACCGTCAGCTATCTCTCCGCCGAATACCTGCTCGGCCCCCACCTGGAGAACAACCTGGTCAACCTCGGGCTGCGGGACGCCGCCCATGCCGCCTGCGCCGAACTGGGCCTCGACCTGCAGGAGCTGATCGAGGAAGAGCCGGAACCCGGCCTGGGCAACGGGGGACTTGGCCGCCTGGCGGCCTGCTTCCAGGAGTCGATGGCCAGCCTCGAGCTGCCGGCGATCGGCTATGGCATCCGCTACGAATTCGGCATCTTCCGCCAGCAGATCCGCTGCGGCAACCAGGTGGAGAGCACCGACCCCTGGCTGGCGCAGGGCAACCCATGGGAGGTGATTCGCCCGGAATGGACCTACCCGGTCAGGATCGGCGACACCACGGTGATGGGCGTGGCCTACGACACCCCGATCCTTGGCTACGGGGTGCACACCGCCAACACCCTGCGGCTCTGGTCGGCCCAGGCGCCTGAGTCATTTGATTTCGCCTCCTTCAACGCGGGCGACTACACCCGCGCCGTGCTGCAGAAGATGCAGTCGGAAACGCTCTCGAAGGTGCTCTATCCCAACGATGAGATGGAGCAGGGCAAGCAGCTTCGCCTCAGCCAGCAGATCTTCTTCGTGAGCTGCAGCCTGCAGGACATGTTCCGCATCCTCAAAGGTCAGGGGTTCGCGGTCACCGAGTTCCACACCAAGTTCGCCGTTCAGCTCAACGACACCCATCCGGCGATCGCCGTGGCGGAGCTGATGCGGCTGCTGATCGACGACCATGGCGTCGACTGGGACATCGCCTGGTCGATCACCACCGCGTCGATCAGCTACACCAACCACACCCTGTTGCCCGAAGCCCTGGAAACCTGGGGGGTGGATCTGTTCGCCCGGCTGCTGCCCCGCCAGCTGGAGATCATCTACGAGATCAATTCCCGCTTTCTGCGCATGGTGCGCATCCGCTATCCGGGTCAACCCGACCTGCTCGAGCGGATGTCGCTGATCGAGGAGGGGCCCCACCGCCGGGTGCGCATGGCCAACCTGGCCGTGGTCGGCAGCCAGCGGGTCAATGGCGTCGCCGAGCTGCACAGCGAGCTGGTTCGCACCCAGCTGTTCCCCGAGTTCGCCGCTCTCTGGCCCGACAAGTTCACCAACGTCACCAACGGGGTGACACCCAGGCGCTGGATCGCCGTGGCCAACCCTCCCCTGGCGGGCTACCTGGATGGGGCGATCGGCAGCACCTGGCGCCGTGATCTGGCCGAACTGAAGCGGCTGGAGTCCTTTGCCAATGACGCCTCCTTCCTGGAGGGCTGGCGATCGGTGCGTGACCAGGGCAAGCAGCGCCTGGCCACGGTCATCCATCAGCAGCTGGGCGTGCTGGTGGATCCCGCCTCCCTGTTCGATGTGCAGGTGAAGCGGATCCACGAATACAAGCGCCAGCATCTGGCCGCCCTGCAGATCGTCGAGCGCTATCTGCGCCTGCGCAATGGCGAGGACCTGCCCTCCCGCACCTTCATCTTCGGCGGCAAGGCAGCCCCCGGGTATGCCATGGCGAAACTCATCATTCGGTTGATCAACGGCATCGCCGAGATCGTCAACATGGATCCGGCCATGGACGGACGGATGCGGGTGGTGTTCCTGCCCAACTTCAGCGTCAGCCTCGGCCAGACGGTGTACCCGGCCGTCGACCTCTCCGAGCAGATCTCCACCGCCGGCAAGGAGGCCTCCGGCACCGGCAACATGAAGATGGCCCTCAATGGCGCTGTCACGATCGGCACCCTGGATGGGGCCAACGTGGAGATCCGCGATCTGGTGGGCCACGAGAATTTCTTCCTGTTCGGCCATACCGCCGAGCAGATCGACGCGCTCAACCGCAACGGCTACCACCCGATGCCCTGGCTGGAAAGTGATCCGATCGTGCGGGAAGCTATCGATCTGATCGGCTCCGGCCACTTCAGTGAGGGCGACCGCGACCTCTTTCACCCCTTGCTCGCCAACCTCTGCACCCAGGATCCGTTCCGGGTGATGGCCGACATCGGTGACTACCGGCGGGCCCAGAACGCGGTGGATGAAGCCTGGCAGAACAGTGCCAGCTGGAGCCGGATGTCGCTGCTGAACTGCGCCCGTTGCGGCTTCTTCTCCTCCGATCGCTCGATCGGTGAGTACGCGGAGAGGATCTGGAAGGTGAAGCCGATGCCGATCACCGCCTGCACCCTGATCCCCTCAGCCCCCATGGGTGAAGCCTGACATGGTGGTTGCGGACCTGGCTCCCCTGATGCCCCAGACAAGCGACTGGATGATGGCCACCGCGGCCGAGGTGGAAGCCCGGCTGCAGGCCGCCGGAATCAGCCTCACCCTCGGCGGCGAGCCCACCTATGTGCCCTTCGAGCCGGTGGGTGCCGAGTGGACCGTGGCCGCCGACGGGCCCACCAAACTCACCTACGCCAGGGCATTGGCCCTGGAGCTGCAGCGCCGGGTGTGGCCAGGCAGCACCTTGATGTACTGCCCCGGCAAGCGCTACGACGGCGAGGTGAATCCCCGCTGGGCCCTGCGGCTGATCACCGGCCCCGATGGCCTCCCCGTGGTGCGCTGGCCCCAGGACGGCGATCCCGCCTCCTTCCCGACCCTCACCCGGCCCAGGACGCTCAAGAAGGCCAAACCCCTGCCCGGCAAGAAGGCCCGGGAGTTCCTCGAGGCGATCGGTGAGGCCCTTGGCTGTCCCCTGCATCCGCTCAAGCTGCGCGATCCCCTCGACCCGGATCACCGGGTCTGGGCCGTGCCGCTCTGCCACATCGCCGAGCCCGAGCAGGCCGATGGTCCGTGTGGCTGGCTGGCCGCCGAATGGCCCCTGGCCAAGCCCCTGCGCGAGCTCCTTCCCGCCGCCGGCCCGGCCGGCCTGCGCCTGCCCCTTCAGCACTTCCCGCCTGGGGTGCTGCGCCAGGTGCTCACCCTGGAGATCAAGCCCGATGGCTGGAGCTTGTTCCTTCCTCCCCTGGCCCGGCAGCCCCTGCAAGAACTGCTCGAGCTGATCGCCGCCGCCACCACCGGTTGGAGCCGCCCCGACCTGAGCGGGGTGCTGCCGATCGACGTCGATGGCCACTGGCAGGTGCTGGGCCTGACCGCCGATCCCGGCGTGCTGGAGGTGAACCTGCCGGTCTGCCACAGCTGGATCGCCTACGCTGGCTGGATCCACACCCTCGATGAAGTGGGGGAAGTGGTGGGGTTGCGCTCCTGGAAACAGAACGGCACCAGGGTGGAGGGCACCGGCGGTGGCAACCATCTGCTCTGGGGTGGTCCGAGCCTGGAGGCCAATCCCTTCTTCAGCCGGCCGGCCTGGCTGGTCGGGATTCTGCGCTTCTGGCAGCATCACCCCAGCCTCTCCTATCTGTTCGGCAACCGCTCGGTGGGTCCCGCCTCCCAGTCACCGCGGCTGGATGAGGGCAGCGCCAGCCGCCTCGATCTGAACCTGGCCCATGCCGCGATCGAGGCCCTGCCGGAGGGCGACCAGCGTTTGTTGATCAGCGAAACGCTCCGCCACATCCATGCCGACCGCAGCGGCAACACCCACCGCAGCGAAATCAGCTTCGACAAGTTCTGGAACCCCGCCTGGGGCGGCGGCTGCCAGGGGCTGATCGAATTCCGGGCGATCGAGAGCCTGCCTCGGCCGGAGTGGACCGCAGCGATCGCCCTGCTCTGGAGTGCCATCGCCGCCCATCTTCTGGAGCCCGCCCATCGCCCCACTGGCCTGGCAGCCTTCGGTGAGCGGCTTCAGGATGAGCTACAACTTCCTGCCGCCCTCTGGAGCGATCTGGAGCGGCTGATCGGCCTGCTACAGGCCGATGGCCTCGACATTGAGGCGGAGCCGTTCCGGCAACTCTGGGAGTGGCGCTTCCCGCTCCTGCTCGACTGGCAACGGGACGACGCCTCCCTCGAGATCCGCCAGGCTCTGGAGCCCTGGCCCCTGCTCTGTGACACCCCGGTGGAGGGCGGCAGCACCAGCCGTTTCGTGGACAGTTCCCTGCAGCGCCTCGAGATCAGGGCCAACCATGCCTTTCTAGGCAGCCACCGCCTGCGGCTCAACGGTGGCCTAGTGCCGCTCGGAGATGGCTGGCTGGGTTTGCGCTATCGCCAGAGCAGCCTCTACCCCTCCCTCCATCCCTGCATCGAGCCCCATCTGCCTTTGCGGCTGGAGATCGAAGCCAAGGGGGAGGCCGACCTTCAAGGCGGGCCAGAGCCGATCGCTGCCTTCCGATTCGATGCTGGCGATGAGGTCTTCATGCCCGTGGCCCCCTCCATCGAGGCTCCCGGCGAGGCCCCCGGCCCAGGAAGAGCCGACTGGCGAGCACCGGCGGATGGCGGCAGAACCGTGGACCTGCGGCTGGGTTGAGAAAACCTGGTCGGTAAGAAGCCATCCGCCTGGATGGCACGACTCCCCTGCCACCCGTCCACGGGCCAGCGGGAGACGATGACATCGGCAGTCCACTCGCCAGATTCATCTTCCCACCAGATCTATTGCCCTCAACAGATCGATTCCCCATTTTGACCGGAATGAATGGAAGTTCTTGCTTCGATCACCTGACGTTGTTGTTGCGATCTACCAAAGAATAGGCAGCGGTCGGTTGATAGGATTTCGTTTTTTCAGCACTGTCGACGCTCATGCCAGCTTTGCTGATCACAGGGGGCGCGGGTTTCATCGGCAGCCACACCTGCCTCGTGCTTCTGGAGGCTGGCCACCACCTGGTGGTCCTCGACGATTTTTCGAACAGCTCGCCGGAAGCCCTGCGCCGCGTCGTCGAGCTCGCTGGGCCCTCAGCCGCCGAACGGCTGGAGGTGATCGAAGGGGATCTCCGCAACCCCGAGGTTCTGGAGCGAGTCTTCGGCCAGCGCGGGCCGATCGACGCGGTGGTTCACTTCGCCGGCCTCAAGGCGGTGGCGGAATCGGTGGCGGATCCACTCCGCTACTGGGACATCAACGTCTGTGGCAGCCGCCTGTTGCTGGCGGCGATGCGGGCGGCCGGCTGCCGCACGATCGTGTTCAGCAGCAGCGCCACCCTCTATGGCCTGCCTGAAACGGTGCCGATCGCCGAAACCGCTCCCCTGGCGCCGGTCAATCCCTATGGCTTCACCAAAGCGGCGGTGGAGCGGATGCTGGCCGATGTGGCCGCCAGTGAACCCGGCTGGCGCATCGCCAGCCTGCGCTACTTCAATCCGGTGGGCTCCCACCCCAGCGGCCGCATCGGTGAGGATCCGGGTGGCATCCCCAACAATCTGTTTCCCTTTCTCACCCAGGTGGCGGTGGGCCGGCGGCCCCACCTACAGGTGTTCGGCCACGACTGGCCCACGCCCGATGGCACCGGCGTGCGGGACTACATCCACGTGATGGACCTGGCCGAGGGGCATCGCGCCGCCCTGGATGTCCTGCTCGCTGAGCCGCCCCAGCAGCTCACCCTCAACCTCGGCAGTGGCCGGGGCCATTCGGTCCTGGAGGTGGTGCAGGCCTTCGAGCGAGCCTGCGGCCATCCGATTCCCCACCAGCTGGTGGAGCGCCGGGCCGGTGACGTGGCGATCACCGTGGCGGATCCGGCCCTGGCCGCCGAGCGGCTGGGATGGCGCACCAGCCGGGGCCTCAAAGAGATCTGTCGGGATGGCTGGGCCTGGCAGCAGGCCAATCCCACCGGATACTGACCCATGCCCTCACCCCCGACCCACCACCTCGTGTTGGCCGGTGGGGGTCACAGCCATGCCCTGCTGTTGAAGGCCTGGGCGATGCGGGGAGCACCAGCGGCCGCCATCGTCACCCTGGTCAGCCGGGCCAGCACCCTCCTCTACAGCGGCATGGTGCCGGGGCTGATCGCCGGCCTCTACGGTCGCCAGGAGTGCTGCATCGACCTGCGGCGGCTCTGCGAGCTGGCGGGGGTCACGTTCGTGCGCGCCGAGATCACCGGCCTCGACCTGGTGACCCGCGACCTGCAGCTCGCGGGTCGCCCCCCGATCCGCTGGGACCGGCTCAGCCTCGATGTCGGTGCCGTGACGACCCCTGCCGACGCCGCCGGTTTTGCCTTCGATCTGCCGATCAAACCGTTGGAGCCCTTTCTGGACTGGTGCCAGGCCCAGACCGCGGCAGCCGAATCGGGCGACCTCGGCCCCCTGGTCGTGCGGGGTGGGGGCGCCGCCGGCGTGGAAGTGGCCCTCGCCCTGCGGGCCCGCCTCGGCCATCGCCGCCGGGTGATGCTTGCGCTGGCAGCCGAGGGCCTGCGGCTGGGCTCCCCCGCCGCCAACCGTTGCGGCCAGCGGTTGCTGGCGGCCGCCGGCATCCCGATGTGGCCGGCGTCCCACCTCGGCGCGGATTCAGCCCCGGACGCTGGTGCTGGCGCCCTCTCGATCCGCTGCACGGGCAGCAGGGCGCCGGCCTGGCTGGCCGCCGCCGGCCTGCCGGCAGATCCAGCCACGGGCCGGGTTCTCACCACGGCCACCCTTCAGGTGGAGGGGCATCCTGCCATCTTCGCCAGTGGCGACTGCGGCCAGATCCGCGCGGAGCCGCGGCCCCCCAGTGGGGTGTGGGCGGTCCGGGCGGCGCCGGTGCTGGCGGAGAACCTGGGGCGCAGCCTTGGCCCTGATGGCCCTCGCCTGCGCCGCTGGAGGCCCCAGCAAAGGGCCTTGCAGTTGCTGGGCGATGCCACCAAAGGCTCCCCACCCCGGGCAGTTGCTGTCTGGGGACCGCTGGCTCTGGGCCCCAGTCCCTGGCTCTGGCGCTGGAAAACCGCCATTGATTGCCGCTTCATGGCAGGTTTCACCTCCCTGGCACCGATGGGCAGCGGTCTGCAGCCAGCCGCCGCCATGCCCTGCCGGGGCTGCGCCGCCAAGTTGCCGGCGGATCCCCTGGTGCGGGCTCTGGCACGGCTGGCGGCCCTTGGGGGCGGCTCCTTCCCAGCCAGGGGTGCGGAGGATGCCCAGGTGCTGGGAACCACAGTCACGGGTGCATCCCTGCTGCAGAGCCTCGACGGCTTTCCTGCCCTGGTGGCAGACCCCTGGCTCAACGGCCGGCTGACCACCCTGCACGCCTGCAGCGATCTCTGGGCCTGTGGCGGCAGGGTCACGGGTGCCCAGGCCCTGGTGACCCTGCCCAGGGCGGATGAACGGCTGCAGGAGGAGCTGCTCCTGCAGACCCTGGCCGGGGTGCGCTCGGTGCTGGAGCCCCTCGGCGCCGAACTGCTGGGAGGCCATACCCTGGAGCAGCTTGAGGCTGGCGAGGGCCTGAGCCTGGCGCTGACGGTGAACGGGGAGGCTCCACCGGGGCGGTTCTGGAGCAAAGGTGGCTTGCGGCCTGGCGATGCCCTGCTGCTCACCCGCCCGATCGGCACCGGCGTGCTGTTCGCCGCCGCCATGGCCGGGGCAGCCCGGCCGGCCTGGATCGACGCCGCCCTGGAGCGGATGCAGCAGAGCCAGGCGCCCCTGGTGGAGCCGCTGGCCGCCCACGGCTGCCACGCCTGCACGGACATCACCGGTTTTGGCCTGCTGGGCCACCTGGCGGAAATGCTGGAGGCGGCGCCAGGGCTCCAGGTGGCGCTGCAGCCCGCAGCCATCCCGGCCCTGACGGGAGTATGGGAGTTATTGACCCAGGGGTTCGCCAGCAGCCTGGCGCCGGCCAACCGCCGCGCCCTGGGGCTGATCCAGGCCGGAGCCGTGCGGATCGCGGCTCCAGGTTCACGGCACCCACAGCCGCAGCCACCCAAAGACTTGCTGCAGGAACTGTTGATCGATCCCCAGACCTGCGGCCCCCTTCTGGCAGCGGTGCCGGCGGAGCGGGCGGAGTCAGCCCTGGCGGCGGCGCGCACCTGCGGCTTCACCCACGCCAGCCTGATCGGCCGGGTGATCGCCTCAGGCCATGGTCAGGACAACGGCACCGCTGCGGGGGCGGGGGGCGTCCCCGCATCCGTGCGGCCGTAGCGGTCCTCGAAGCGGACGATGTCGTCTTCGCCGAGATAGGGACCGCTCTGCACTTCGATCAACTCCACCGGAATCTTGCCGGGGTTGGAGAGGCGGTGTTTGGCACCGAGGGGGATGTAGGTGCTCTCGTTCTCCCCCACCAGTTCCTGGACCCCGTCTTTCTCGACCACCGCGGTGCCCTTGACCACCACCCAGTGCTCGGCGCGGTGGTGGTGCATCTGCAACGACAGGCAGGCGCCCGGCTTGACCTGGATCTTCTTGACCTGCCAGCGCTCCCCTTCCACCACGCCGTCGTAGTGGCCCCAGGGGCGGTAGATGCGGCGATGGGCCTTGCCCTCGGAGGCGCCGGCCGCCTCCAATTGCTTCACGATGGTCTTGACGTCCTGGGCGCGGTCGCGATGGGCCACCAGCACGGCGTCATCGGTTTCGATCACCACCAGGTCGTCCACCCCCAGCCCCACCACCAGCCGGTGCTCGCTGCGCAGATAGCAGTTGCGGGACCCCTCGCTGATCACCCTGCCGCGGAGCACGTTGCCGGCGGCATCCTGGTCGGCGGTTTCCCACAGGGCATTCCAGCTCCCGACATCGCTCCAGCCGGCCTCCAGGGGCAGCACCGCGCCCAGCGCGGTGCGCTCCATCACGGCCACATCGATCGCCACGTTGGCGCAGTTGGCGAACGACTCCCGCTCCAGCCGCAGGAATTCGAGGTCGGCGCTGTCCTGATCGAGGGCGGAGCGGCAACAGCTCACCAGCTCCGGCGCCAGCCGTTCCAGCTCGGCCAGGATGGCGCTGGCGCGGAACAGGAACATGCCGCTGTTCCAGGTGAAGCGCCCCGAGGCGATGAACGTCTCGGCCGTGGCGGGATCGGGCTTCTCGACGAAGCGGGCGATCGGCACCGGCACGGGGAGGTTGCCGGCATCGGTGCCGACCTGGAGGGGCTGGACCGCCTCGATGTAGCCATAGCCGGTTTCCGGTGCCGTCGGCACGATCCCGAAGGTAACCAGCTGGCCGGATTCCGCCGCGGTGCGGCCAGCCTCGACGGTGGCGCGAAACCGGGCGGCATCGCGGATCACGTGGTCAGCGGCCAGGATCAGCAGCAGGGGGTCTTCGCCACGGGCGCTGGCATGGAGGGCCGCCACGGCGATGGCCGGAGCCGTGTTGCGGCCGATTGGCTCCAGCAGGATGGCGGCCGGATCCACGCCGATCTGGCGCATCTGCTCGGCGACGATGAAGCGGTGGTCTTCATTGCAGATCAGCAGCGGCGCCCCCAGGTTGGCGAGGCCTTCGAGCCGTTGCTGGGTCTGCTGCAGCAGGGTGTCGTCGGCATCCCCGGCCAGGGGCCAGTACTGCTTGGGGTAGGAGGCGCGCGAGAGCGGCCAGAGGCGGGTGCCGGTGCCACCGCAGAGGATCACCGGCACCAGCGAAACGGCTGATCCCATTGAGGAGAGGTCCGTACTGGGAAGCATCGTATGGAGGATCTCCGCTGGCGGGAACCGCTTCTCCCGCATGTCAGGGGTCGAGCAAGCCCGGGGGCGGCGTGATCTCCAGCCAGCCCTCGCTGACCTCCACCCGCGGCACGATCGGCTCGACGAACGGAATCAGCACCCGCCGCCCCTTCCCCTCACTCAATTCGACCTCCAGCAGGTCGTTGCCTCCATGGATCAGGTCCACCACGGTGCCGATCGGCCTGCCGCTCGGCGCCAGCCGCACCTCCAGACCCTGAAGTTCGAGCAGGTGGAACTCCCCCTCGGCCAACCTGGGGCGGTCCTCGGCCGACACCAGCAGGTCATGGGCCACCAGGGCCTCGGCCGCCTCGCGGCTCCGGACTCCCTCCAGCCGGACGATGAACAGCTCCCGGCCGGGCAACTGACGGCCGCTCAACAGTTGGACCGGCCGCGGCTCCTCCTGCTTCAGGCGCAGCCAGCGGCGGCCAGGACGGGTGAAACGCTCGGGGAAGTCGGTGCGGGGGAGCATTCTCAGCTCCCCCTGCAACCCCTGGGCTCCGACGACGCGACCCACCACTAGCCACTCCTCAGCCGCCCTGTTCCCCGCCGGTTCGCCGCCGCTGCCCATTGCCCATTTCCAGCCATCGGCCTCGATAATGGACCCACCCGCTGGACCGACTTCGATGGCCACCGCCGACCTGCCGATCCTGCCGGGGAGCACCGTCACCGTGCGCGACGTTCGCTCCATCTACAACGGCTACCGCGGTTTCGTGCAGCGGATCAGTGGCGTGCGGGCCGCGGTGCTGTTCGAAGGGGGCAACTGGGACAAGCTGGTGACGATCCCGCTCAGTGCTCTGGAGCAGGGCTGAACGGTCGGGCTGCCAGGGCTGCCCGCGCCGCCTGCTGCTCCGCCTCCCGGCGGGAGCCTCCCCACCCCTCGCCCAGGGGCTTGCCCTGGAGCTCCACCCGGCAGACGAAGCGGCGGGGATCGCCGTGGACCTGGCTGCGCTCCTCGGCCCGGTAGCGGGGCAGTCCCTTTCCCTCCGCCTGGCTCCATTCCTGTAGGGAGGATTTCCAGTTGTGGCGATGGGGATCGGCGAGCAGCTCGGCGATGCTGCGCTGCCAGTGGGGGGCCAGCCAGCGGTGCACCGGGCTGAGATTGCCCCAGGCCTCGTACAGGGCACCCACCAGGGCTTCGCAGGCCTCCGCCCGGATCGTGCGGCGCCCGGCCAGGTCACCGATCGCCAGGGGCCCCAGCCGCACGACCGAATCGATGCGGCAACGCTCACCCAGGTCGGCCAGCCAGCGGTCGCTGACGATCTGGGCCCGCAGCTCCGAGCATGCCCCGACGCTGAGCTCGGGATGGTTCCGCTGCAGATGGTCGGCAGCCGCCAGGCGCAGCACCGCGTCGCCGAGGAACTCGAGCCGTTCGTGGTTGCGGGGCAGGCCGGCCGAGCTGTGGGTGAGGGCCTCATCGATCGGCTCCAGATCGGGATCGATCCGCTCCGCCGCTCCCGGGCCGAGCGGCTGGATGACGCCGATCGCTTCGAGAAAGGCCAGCAGCTGAGGCCGCCGATCCGGGCCGAGCGCGGCTGGGTGGGGGCTCCGGGGCGTCATGCGCTGCTGCAGGGCACGGAAAAGGCTGAAAGCAAAGGGGTGAAAGCAGGACGTAAGCCGGGTTCTGTTCCGGCTCGCCGAAGCGGGCCGGGGCGATCATCTATCTGGGACCGCCGTTACCGGCGGCCTCGAGCGGCGCGCTTGTGTCGGGACGGGTGCCATGGCCAACCGTTGTCCCTGGGCCTTGCTCCCAGCCGGGGTTTACCGAGCCAGCACCTCTCGATGCTGCTGGTGCGCTCTTACCGCACCCTTGCACCCTTGCCTGTGCCCCAAGGGGGCCATCGGCGGTGTGTTTCTGTGGCACTGTCCTCACGGTCGCCCGCACTGGGCGTTACCCAGCAGGCCTGGCCATTGGGGAGCCCGGACTTTCCTCAACCGGACCCGGCCCGCCAACCCGAAGGTCGATGTCCCGCTCCGATTGCGACCACCTCGCCTGCTTTCGGTATCGACTGTAGGGAGCCACCTGCGGGCGGCCCAGGCAGATAATGGGCGAGCAAGGGGCTGTAGCTCAGCCGGATAGAGCGACGGTTTCCTAAACCGTAGGTCGTGGGTTCGAGTCCCGCCAGCCCCGTTGTCAGCGCCGTAGCATGCGCTACAGGTGGTGCACTTTTCTTTACGGCCACTGCAGCTAGTGTTGCCCCAGTCGTCCCCATCCGATGACCCAGCTTCACGATCTGCGGCTGCGGCTGCTGGTGCAACAGGAAAGCGAGCGCATCGCCAGCAGCCAGCCAGCCGAACTTGACCTCTCCGTGGTTCAGGCCCGTTGCCTCTGCTGGCTGGCCTTGTTATCGGAAGCCCATGAGGATCAGGCGGGCGAGGCCGAGCGCCACGGCGACATGGAGCAGGCGATGGGCTGGTTTGCCGATTCGATGCGGTTGCGGGACGTGATCCAGGTGGTCAGTTCAATCGAGATCCCTCTGCCGGTCGCGCAGGAGGAGGCCGCCATCCGTCTCGAAGACGGAGACGGTGACATTGAACCCTTCCCCGGAGTGGCCTGAAGGCGTGGTCCGGCTCGCAATGCCATGATGGGGGCAGAAGGAAAAAGGGAGCTCGGTGCCAGAAGAGGCCTGCCAATGCCCTGATTGTCAGCGTTTCTATCGGGAGCATGACCGATTGATCCGCGAGCACGCCACCCTGCGCCAGCAGCAGGAGCTCAACTGGGCTGCCCTGCAGGCCTTCCGCACCCTTGCTGGCCGGGTGCTGGAGGAGTTGCAGAAGGAGCATGGCGATGGGGAAGGCGAGCCCTCAGGGGCCACCCCCCCCCCCGGAGCACAGGCTTCAGGCCCCAGCGGACCGACCACGGCCCCCGGGGCCACCACCGATCCCGGTGACACCGACTCCCTGCAGCAGGCGATCGGCGATCTGGAGAACATCAACGCCCATCTGTTCTCGATTGAAGCCTTGATGGAGCGCATCTTCGATGTGCGCGTGCCCGAAGAGGTGGAGCAGAAGTTTCGCGAGGTGGCCGGAGAACTGGCCCCCGACCCCCTCAACGCCGATCGCCTGCGCCTCAACCGTCTCCTCCACCAGACCCCCGATCTGCCCGATCGCGGGTAGCCAGCCGGCATTGCCGGGCGATCATCCCCTCCTCATCGGCGGGCACCTGAAGCAGCTCGATGGGTTGGAGCCAGTTGAGCCGCGCATCGAGATCGGCCAGCAGCTGCCGATCGTTCTGGCCGATGCCGCCGCTGAGGGCGATCACCTCCACCCCGCCAAGGCTGGCCGCCATCGCCCCGATCCCCTGCAACAGCCGATGCAGGAACACCTCCAGAGCGAGGAGAGCTCCGGCATGGCCCCCGGCGGCGGCCTGGCGCAGTTCTCGCATGTCGCCGCTCACGCCGGAGAGGCCGCGCAGGCCGCTCTCCTGCTGCAGTTCGCGCTCTAGCCGGTCGGCACCATGCCCCTGTCTGAGTTGATGCAGCAGCAGCCCCGGGTCCACCGAACCGCTTCGGCTGGCCATCACCAGGCCCTCCAGCGGCGTGTAGCCCATGGTGGTGTCGATGCTGCGACCATCCCGGATCGCCGCCAGGGAACAGCCGGCCCCCAGGTGGCAGCTGATCAGGCGCAGGCCGGCCGGCTGGCCCCGTTGGGCCATCACCACCTCACTGATGTGTTGGTGGTTCAGGCCGTGGAAGCCGAAGCGGCGCAGGCCGGCGGCGCGCCAGCTGGCTGGAATCGCGTAGGTGAAGGCCGCCGCCTCCAGGGTGCTGTGGAAGGCGGTGTCGAAGCAGGCCCACTGGGCAAGGGCCGGCCGCCAGGAACGCATCCAGCGGATCACTGCCAGGGCGGCGCCATTGTGGAGGGGGGCCAGGGGCACGAGGGCTTCGAGCGCCCCCTCCAGTGCCGGGGTGATCGGGGTGGGCGCCGTGAAGCGCTCGCCGCCATGGACCACCCGGTGACCTACCAGCGCGATCCTCTCCAGCCAGGGGGCCAGGGCCTCCGGCAGCCAGGCTTCCAGGGCATCCGCCGGACCCTCACCGCCGGTGCCGGGGGCCCAGTCGGATTGCCCTTGCCAGAGGCGGCTGCCACCGCTGTCGATCAGGCAGGCCTTGAGGCTGGAGCTGCCAACGTTGAGCACCAGCACCAGCTGGTCGGGTTCAGGGTGCTGCCGGGCTGGTGCCATTCGCCTGGCCATCGATGGAACAGCTGATCGTGACCGGGAAGGCCTCGGCTTTCCAGATCCGGCTGGCATACTCGCGGATCGAGCGGTCGGACGAGAAGAAACCGCTGCGGGAGGTGTTGAGCAGCGACATGCGATTCCACTGCTGGCGGTCAGCCCAGGCCGTGCTGACGACAGCCTGGGCGCGCAGGTAATCGGCAAAATCGGCGAGCACGAAGAACGGGTCGCGGCCGGTGAGGTTCTCGAGCAGCGGCTTGAACAGCTCCACATCGCCATTGCTGAAGTGGCCCTGCTCCACCAGGTGCAACACCTCCGGCAGCTCCGGCACGGTGGTGGCCAGTTCCCAGGGGCAGTACCCCTCCTCGGCCAGGGCATCGATCTGGGAGGCCGTGTTGCCGAACAGAAAGAAGTTCTCCTCCCCCACCCGCTCCCGGATCTCCACGTTGGCGCCATCGAGGGTGCCGATCGTGAGGGAGCCATTCATGGCGAATTTCATGTTTCCGGTGCCGGAGGCCTCCTTGCCGGCGGTGGAGATCTGCTCGGAGAGATCGGAGGCCGGATAGACCCGCTCACCCAGTTTGACGTTGTAATCAGCCAGGAAAACCACCCGCAACCTGCCGTCCATATCGGGATCGGCATTCACCGTTTCGGCAATGGCGTTGATGAAACGGATGATGAGCTTGGCCAGGTAATAGCCGGGAGCAGCCTTGCCTCCGAAGATCACCGTTCGGGGCGCCATGGCACCCGCCGTGCCGTTCTTGATGCGCAGGTACTCGGCGATTACCTGCAGGGCATTGAGGTGCTGACGCTTGTATTCATGGATGCGTTTCACCTGCACATCAAAAAGAGAAGCCGGATCCACCACCAGGCCGTTGCGGCGGTGAATGTAATGGGCCAGATCGGTCTTGACGGCCAGCTTGGTGGCCCCCCAGCGCTCTAGGAAGGCGCTGTCGTCGGCGAAGCGCTCCAACTGCTGCAGTCCGTCGAGGTCGCGCACCCAGTCCTGGCCGATCGCTTCATCGAGCAGCTGGCGCAGCCGGGGGTTGGCCAGGGCAATCCAGCGCCTGGGTGTCACCCCGTTGGTGACGTTGGTGAACTTGTCGGGCCAGAGGGCCGCATACTCGGGGAACAGCTGGGTGCGTACCAGTTCGCTGTGCAGGGCCGCCACCCCGTTGACGTGATGGGAGCCCACCGTGGCGAGATTGGCCATCCGCACCGCCTTGCCGCCGGCTTCATCGATGATCGATACCTTCCGCAGCAGCTGATCGTTGCCGGGATACTTCAGGCGCACCTGCTGCAGGAAGCGGCGGTTGATTTCGTAGATCAACTCCAGATGGCGAGGCAGCAGGCTGCCGAACAGATCGAGGCCCCATTTCTCCAGGGCCTCCGGCAGCAGGGTGTGGTTGGTGTAGGCCAGCGAACTGGTGGTGATCGCCCAGGCCTGATCCCACTCCAGGTGCTTCTCGTCGATCAACAGCCGCATCAGCTCCGCCACGGCGATCGATGGGTGGGTGTCGTTGAGCTGCACGGCCCAGTGCTCGGGAAACTCGCTCACGGGCAGGCCGCGCAGGTCCAGGCTGCGCAGCATGTCCTGGAGGCTGCAGCTCACGAAGAAGTGCTGTTGCTTCAGCCTCAGCCGCCGGCCCTCATCGGTGCCGTCGTTGGGATAGAGCACCTTGGAGAGGTTCTCCATGCTCACCTTCTCCTGAACGGCGCCGTAGTAATCGCCGACGTTGAAGGCGTAGAAGTCGAAGCTTTCGTTCGCTTCAGCCCGCCACAACCTCAGCCGGTCGCAGGTGTTGACCCGGTAGCCCAGCACGGGGACGTCATGGGGAATGCCGATCGCCTGCTCACCGTGAATCCAGCGCACCCGGTACTGGCCGCTGTCGTCGCGGTACTTCTCGGTGTGGCCACCGAAGCCCACGTAGCAGGCCTGATCCGGGTGGGGCAGCTCCCAGGGCCAGCCGCCCTTGAGCCACTTGTCGGTGACCTCCACCTGCCAGCCGTCGCGGATCAGCTGGTCGAAGATGCCGAATTCATAGCGGATGCCATAGCCGGTGGCGGGGATCTCCAGGCTGGCCAAAGACTCCAGATAACAGGCCGCCAGCCGGCCCAGGCCACCGTTGCCAAGCCCGGGTTCCTCTTCCACATCGAGGATCTCCTCAAGCGTGCCGAGGCCGAAGCGCTCCAGGGCTTGGGCCGCCTCCGCCTGGATGCCGAGCATCAGCAGGTTGTTGCCCAGCTGGGGCCCGATCAGGAATTCGGCCGAGAGGTAGGCCACCACCCGGGTGGGGGTGGCGCTGATCGCTTCGATACCGGCCAGGTAGCGGGTGATCAGCCGGTCGCGCACGGCGTAGCTGAGTGCCATGTAAAGGTCGTGGCGGTTGGCGGTCGGCGCGAGCTTGCCCAGGGTGTAGAAGAGGTGCTCGGCCATGCCGTCGAACACCCCCTCGGCGGTGAGCCCGTTGCGCTCCGGATCGTTCAGGCAGCCCGGGGTGGGCAGGCTCAGAGCGGAGGCGGTCATGGCGGAACGGGCAGTGGAGGGGTAGGGAGAAGCAGCCTTGCGGGAGCAAGCGGACCGAATCAGGCCTGGCCCGATTCGGTGGACAGACCCCAGCGCCAATCGGTGACCTCGGGGGAGTCCATCCCATGGATGTGGGCATAGCTCCGGTGTCCCAGGATCGCCTCCTTCATGCGCTCCTTCACATGGGCGGCGCGGGAGCCAAGGGAGGGGACCCTGTTGATCACGTCAATCACCAGGTTGAAGCGATCAACCTGATTGTTCATCGCCAGCTCCAGGGGTGTGTTGATGTTGCCCTTTTCCTTGTAGCCGCGCACATGGATGTTGGCGTGGTTGGTGCGCCTGTAGGTGAGGCGATGGATCAACCACGGATAACCGTGGAAGTTGAAGATCACCGGCTTGTCGGTGGTGAACAGGCCGTCGAAATCGCGATCGGAGAGCCCGTGGGGATGTTCACTGGGCTCGGAGAGGGCGAAGAGTTTGACGACGTTCAGCACGCGGATCCGGAGGTGCGGGATCTCCTGGCGCAGGATTTCCACCGCGGCCAGAACCTCCTTGGTCGGAATGTCGCCGGCGCAGGCCAGCACCACATCGGGTTCATCGGATTCGGTGCCGCAGTCGTCGTTGCTGGCCCAGCTCCAGAGGCCAATGCCCTTGGCCACGTGCTGGCGAGCCTGCTTGATCGAAAGGTATTGAAGATGCTTCTGCTTGTCGGAAACGATGATGTTGCAGACGTTGGTTTCAAGGAAGGCCTCTTCGGCCACCGCGAGCAGGCAGTTGGCGTCGGCCGGGAGGTAGACCCGCACCACTTCACCGCTCTTGTTGCCGGCCAGGTCGATGAAGCCGGGGTCCTGGTGGGTGAAGCCGTTGTGGTCCTGCCGCCACACCGTGGAGCTGATCAGGCAGTTCCACGGCCCGATCGGCGCCCGCCAGGGGGCGTGGTGGATGCAGGATTCCAGCCACTTGGCGTGCTGGTTGAACATCGAGGCGATCACATGGGCGAAAGCCTCGTAGGTGTGGAAGAAGCCGTTGCGGCCGGTGAGCAGGTAGCCCTCCATCATTCCCACCAGGGTGTGCTCGGAGAGCATCTCCACCACCCGGCCGTTGCGGGCCAGTTCGCTGCCGCCGCTGTCCTCGGCAAGGATGTCTTCCATCCACACCTTCTTGCTCACCTCGTAGACCGCCTGCAGGCGGTTGGAGGCGGTTTCGTCCGGGCCGAACACCCGCATGGAGTCGGGATTGCGGACGATCGTGTCGCGCAGCAGTTCACCGAGCGGGTAGGTGTTCTCGTGTTCGATCTGGCCGGGGCGGTCCACCGTCACCGCGTAGGTCTCGATCGGCGGCAGGCGCAGCTTGCGGCGCAGCAGGCCGCCGTTGGCGTGGGGGCTGGAGCCCATCCGCCGCGGGCCCGAGGGTGACAGCGCCCGCAGTTCGGGGATCAGGGTGCCGTTGGCATCGAAGAGTTCCTCGGGGCGGTAGCTCCGCAGCCAACTCTCCAGCATCTTGAGCTGCTCGGGATCCTTGTTGGGGGCCGGCAGCGGCACCTGGTGGGAGCGCCAGAAATTCTCCAGCTTCTTGCCGTTGAGTTCGGCAGGGCCTGTCCAGCCCTTGGGGGAACGCAGCACAATCATCGGCCAGGCGGGCCGGATCGCCTCGCCACCGCTGTGGCGGGCCTGGGCGCGAATTTCCAGGATTTGCTCCACGGCCGCATCCATGGCGGCCGCCATCGCCTGGTGCATGGCCTGCGGCTCGTGCCCCTCAACGAACAGCGGGTTCCAGCCATAGCCCCGCATCAGGTTCTCCAGCTCCTCACGGCTGATCCGGGCCAGAATCGTGGGGTTGGCGATCTTGTAGCCGTTGAGGTGCAGCACAGGCAGCACGGCGCCGTCGCTGATCGGGTTGAGGAACTTGTTGATGTGCCAGGAGGTGGCCAGGGGGCCTGTTTCGGCTTCGCCGTCGCCCACGCAGGCCAGGGCGATCAGCTCCGGGTTGTCGAACACCGCGCCACAGGCGTGGGAGAGCACGTAGCCGAGCTCGCCGCCTTCATGGATCGATCCGGGGGTTTCCGGGGTGCAGTGGCTGCCGATGTGGCCGGGGAAGGAGAACTGCTTGAAGAAGGAGCGCATCCCCTCGGCGTCCTGGCTCTTGTCGGGATAGACCTCGCTGTAGCTGCCGTCGAGGTAGGCGGGGCCCAGCACCCCTGGGGCGCCGTGGCCCGGACCCGACAGATAGATCATGTCGAGGTCGTGGGCGCGGATCAGCCGGTTGGCGTGGGTCCAGATGAAGGCCTGGCCAGGGCTCGAACCCCAGTGGCCCAGCAGCCGGTTCTTGATGTGCTCGTGCAGCAGGGGTTCCTTCAGCAGGGGGTTGGCCTGCAGGTAGATCATCCCGACGGCCAGGTAGTTGGCAGCTCGCCACCAGGCGTCGAGCAAGCGCGCCTCCTCGCTGCTCAGGGGCTGGGGGCCTATTGGCGCAACGGAGTCAGAGGAGGTGACGCTGGCGGCTGGCGAGGTCGGAGGGCTGATCGTCATCACGAAAGACGGCGCAGAAACGGACCGTAGGCAGCTCAGTCAGCCAGAGATGCCTTCCCCAACACATTCAGCGGAAAGCCTCCAGATCAGGGCGGGTTTTGATGTGGATTCACGGATCAAGTGCCGCCCGGCCTGCCGGCTCCCTCGGCTGTTCGGTGGGGAATGGACTCACTGCAACAGGGGCTGGCCTTAGGGTCGCCAGAATTTCCGGCACCCCTGAGTGGGGCCCCCTGGCTGAATGATCGTCCCGACCATCCTTCTGGAACTGAGCCACCACCAGGTGGAGGTGGCTGAAACCCTCATCGGCGTCGGCAGCTTCGTTGTGATCTTCGTGGCGGCCCGCACCCTGGCGGAACTCCTGGTGCGGTTCCAGCTGCCCAGCATCCTCGGCGAACTGATCGCCGGTGTGCTGATCGGCGCCTCCGGTCTGCATCTCGTGGTGCCGCCCGAAACCCATGCTGAACTGAATGCCGGCATGCTCAGGCTCCTGGGCGGCCTGGCAGACATCCCGCCCAGTGAGATTCAGGGCATCTATGAGGAGTCGTTTCCCATCCTCAAGGGCATTTCCACCCTGGGCCTCTATGCCCTGCTCTTCCTCACGGGGCTGGAGAGCGAACTGGATGAGCTGATCGCCGTGGGGGCCCAGGCTTCCACCGTGGCCTTGGCCGGGGTGGTGCTCCCCTTCGCCCTGGGCACGGCTGGTCTCATGGCCATCTTCCATGTGGATCTGATTCCAGCGGTGTTCGCCGGCGCCTCGATGACCGCGACCAGCATCGGCATCACCGCCAGCGTGTTCAGCGAACTCGAGTACCTCAAGACCCGCGAGGGGCAGATCGTGATCGGTGCCGCCGTGCTCGATGACATCCTCGGCATCGTCATCCTGGCGGTGGTGGTGGCCTTGGGGGTCGGGGGCGATCTGGAGGCGGGTCCGATCATCAAGCTCTGCGCAGCCGCCGCCCTGTTCGTTGTAGTTGCCCTGGTGCTGAGTCGCACCGCCGCCCCGGGCTTCGACTGGTTGCTCGATCGACTCAAGGCCCCCGGCGAAGTGATCGTGGCCTCCTTCCTGGTGCTCTGCCTCTGCTGCTTCGCCGCCACAGCCATCGGGCTGGAGGCGGCCCTGGGGGCCTTTGCAGCCGGCCTGATCCTCAGCTCCTCGAAGCACACCAAGGCCATTCAGGGTTCCGTGGTTCCCCTGGTGTCGCTGTTTGCCACGATCTTCTTCGTGCTGATCGGCACCAGCATGGATCTCTCGGTGATCAACCCGGCCGATCCCGCCAACCGGGCCGGCCTGGTGGTGGCGGCCTTCCTGCTGGTGGCAGCGATTGCCGGCAAGCTGGTGTCGGGCTGGAGCTTCCTGAGCGACAAGCCCACCAACCGGCTGGTGGTGGGGCTGGGCATGATGCCCCGGGGCGAGGTGGGCCTGATCTTCCTCGGCTTGGGCACCAGCGCCGGCCTGCTCACCCCTTCCTTGGAGGCGGCCATCCTGTTGATGGTGATCGGCACCACCTTCCTGGCTCCCGTGCTGCTCAGACTGGTGTTGAGCCGCAAGGACCCCGTTGCCGAACAACCTGCCTGAGCCCCTGCGGGGTTGGGGCCTGAGCTGGGCCGGTCTGGCCGACAACCGCCAGGGGGAATGGTGGCTCGCCGCCCAGGGCGTGCTGATCCTGCTGCACCTGCTGCCGGTCCTGCCGACCCCAGCCATCCTCGGGGTGGCCTGGCCCCGTTCTCTGGCCATCACTGGATGGGGGCTCCTGGCCCTGGGCCTGGCCCTGGCGGCGGCCTCCTTTCTCAACCTCGGGGACAGCCTGAGCCCGCTGCCCGATCCGAAGCCCGGAGCGGCCCTGGTGACCACCGGCGCCTATGGCCGCTGCCGCCACCCCCTCTATCAGGCCCTGCTGATCGGCTCACTGGGAATTTGCCTGGCCCTGGGCAGCCTGTTCCACCTCGCCCTGCTGCTGGCTCTGGCGGGGGTGCTGGGCGGCAAGGCCAGGCGTGAGGAACGCGGCCTGCTCGCCAGGCACCCCGGCTACGCCGCCTACCGGGCCGCCACGGCTGCGATCATCCCTGGCCTGCCCTGGCTTGACTGGCGCTCAGTCCCCCCGGCGTGAGGCCAGGGTCCAGAAGGCGGCGGAGAGCACGGCCATCAGGCCGAGGCTGGCCGCCCAGCTCGGGCTGAGCGCCCAGCTCAGGCCCAGCTGGGTGGCACCGCCCACCGCCCCGGCCAGCAGCAGGCTGCTCACCAGCAGGGCGATCTGGCGCAGGCCTTCCCCCAGGGGCCCTTCCGCCAGGGCGGCCTCGAACCGCCCCAGCGGCACCGAGAGGGGGAGGTAGAGCGCCAGCGCCCACAACGCCATGCCAGGCAGCAAGTTCGACCAGTCGTCCACGGTGCGGAGGTTGCAGAACGCTTCCTAGCATCGATGAACAAGTCAGATCCGCGGTGACCCTCTCTGTCCCCAAGCCCCTGCCGGCGTTGCAGGAGGCCTGGACCTACCAGGGCCATGCTGTGCATGCCCTCCGCCGCTGCCCGGCCGAGCCGGTGGGTCCCGCGATCCTGCTGGTGCATGGCTTCGGCGCCTCCACAGACCATTGGCGCTTCAACATTCCCGTGCTGGCCGAGCGCTACGACGTGCATGCCATCGACCTGCTCGGCTTCGGCCGCAGTTCCAAGCCGGCCGGCCTGGCCTACGGCGGTGCCCTCTGGCGGGATCAGCTCGTGGCCTACGTGAACGAGCGCATCGGCCGGCCCACGGTGCTGGTGGGCAACTCCCTCGGCGGCTTCGCCGTGCTGGCCGCCGGCGCAGCCCTCGGTGCCCAGGCGGCCGGGGTGGTGCTGATCAACGCGGCCGGACCGTTCAGCGATGAACAGGCCGAACCGCAGGGCTGGGGCGCGATCACCCGTCGCACGATCGGCGGGGCCCTGCTGGGCAGCCCAGTGCTGCAGCGGCTGCTGTTCGAAAACCTGCGGCGGCGCTCGACGATCCGCCGCACCCTGAACCAGGTGTACATCGATCGCACCAATGTGGATGAGGCCCTGATCGAATCGATCCGCCGGCCGTCCCTCGACCCCGGTGCCTTCGGCGTGTTCCGCACCGTGTTCGACATTCCCCGCGGCCAGCCCCTCGACGAATTGTTCGCCCAGCTCACGGCGCCGCTGCTGCTGCTCTGGGGCATCCGCGACCCCTGGATCAACGCCGCCGGCCGCCGGGGGGCCTTCCAGCGCCATGCCCCGCTGGCCACCGAGGTGGTGCTTGACGCCGGCCACTGCCCCCACGACGAGGTGCCCGACCAGGTGAATGCCGCCCTGCTGGACTGGCTGGACAAACTGGCCCCAGCCTGAGGACGAGCCGGACGACCCCCCCTTTGACCCTGCCATGTCGCTGATTTTTCGCCCGTCGCCCTATCCCCACTGGGAATTCGAGGATCCAGCCAGTGGCGATCAACTGCGGGTCGTCCCTGAGCGTGGCGGGCTGCTCACCGGTTGGCGCTGCAACGGCCGCGAGCTTGTCTATCTCGATCAGGAGCGCTTCGCCAATCCGGCCCTGTCGGTGCGGGGGGGGATGCCGGTGCTGTTCCCGATCTGCGGCAATCTGCCGGGCGATCGGCTGCCGTTGCCCGAGGGGGAATTCACCTTGAAGCAGCACGGCTTCGCCCGTGATCTGCCCTGGGCGCTGGAGGCGTTGGCGGACGAAAGCGGGGTGCGCCTGATCCTCAGGGACAGCGCCGCCACCCGGTCGCAGTATCCCTTTCCCTTCCGCCTGAGCCTGGAGTTGCGGCTGGAGCCCTCGGCCCTGGCGATCACGGCGGTGGTGGAGAACAGCGGGGATCGGCCGCTGCCCTTCGCCTTCGGCCTGCACCCCTACTTCGCCGTGTCCTCGTTGGCGGCCACGGCCCTGGAGGGTCTCCCGGAGCGCTGCCTGAACCACCTCACCATGGCCGCCGCCGACAGCACGGCGCAGCTGGCCCATCTGGAGCAGGGGGTGGATCTGCTGGCCGACCCCGCCGGACCCGTAAGGCTGAGGGACCGCACCGCAGGCTTTGCTGTGGAACTGCAGCTCACAGCCCCCTTCGATCTGGCGGTGGTCTGGACCGATCCGCCCCGGCCGATGGTCTGCCTGGAGCCCTGGACCGCGCCGCGCGGGGCACTGCTCAGCGGCGAGCGGCGGCTGGACCTGCCGCCCGGCGAACAACAACACCTGCGCTGCCGCTATGTGCTGCTGAGGGACTAAGCGCACGGGCTGGGCCTCGCCTGCACCCCCGGCAGTCGGCCCCGCGCCAACTGTTGCTTGGGATCGAACTCCCGTTTCACCGCCTCGATCAGCGGGCGGGAAGGGGCGTCCTGCCAGGCGGGAAGGGCCCGGGGGGAGGGTTGCTCCAGCACGGTGAGAAAGCCGCCGAGTTTCTGGCAGAGCCTGCGCAGCTCTTCGACCCGGTAGGCCGGCAGGGCATCCGCCGGGGCCCAGGCGAAGCCGAGGCCGCTGCCGGAACCAAGCACCAGAGGCAGATCCCTGAGGCCGCGTTCAGCCAAGAGAGCCGCCGCGTGGCTGGGCAGCAGCCCCAGCCGCAGCAGCCATCCCTGGTCGCCGGTCTCGCCGAGGGCTCCTCTCTCGCCGAGGGCCACCGCCCGCAGGGCCTCGAGCCGCTCCTGATCAAGCGGTTGGCAGTGGAGGGCAAGGGCTTCGGCGCGGCGCTGAATTTCGACGCTCTGATCAGCCAGGGCCTCGGCACTGACGCTGGCCAGGCTCAGCAGCAGGGCATTGAGGGGCTCCCGGGCCGCCTGGCGGCTCAGGGCCGGGCTCCACCAATCGATCAGCTCCGGGGTGAGACTTGAGCGCAGCAGCCAGCGGCGCAGCCCATCGAGCGGCTCGATGGAACCCTGCAGCAGCAACCCCAGCCGTTGCGGAGGCTGGGGTGTGGTGCGCAGGGTGAGTTCGGTGATCAGCCCCAGGGACCCCCAGCTGCCGGTGAACAGCCGCATCAGGTCGTAGCCGGCCACGTTCTTGACCACCTTGCCCCCCGCCCGGGCTGCGACCCCATCGGCTCGCATCAGGCCAATGCCGATCAGTTGATCGCGCACACCGAGGTAGCGATGGCAGAGGCCACCAGCCAGGCCGCGGGCTACCAGGCCGCCGATCGAACCGGCGCCCGCCCCATCGGCCTCGCTGCCCCAGGGCCAGTCGATCGCCAACCACTGGTGCTTGCTGCGCAGCGCGTCCTGCAGCTCCCGCAACGGGGTTCCCGCCTCCACGGTCACGGTGAAATCACCGACGGCGTGGTCGAGGATGCGGTTGAGGCTCCTGCAACTCACCACGGTGACTGGGCCCTGCACCGCCGGTCCCCAGCTGAGCCGGCTGGCCAGGCCGGCCGGCAGCCAGGGGGTGCCGGCGGCGTGCAGCTGCCGCACCAGATCGGCCAGTTCGTGGGGCTCGGGCGTGATCACGGCACGATGGTGCCATGGCGATTGGAGGGCCAGCGCTGAAGATCGTCGTGATCGATGACGATCCCACCGGCTCCCAGGCGGTGCACAGCTGCCCGCTGCTGCTGGGCTGGGATCACCGCACCCTTGTGGCGGGCTTGCGGGACCCCTCCCCCCTGCTGTTTCTGCTGGCCGACACCAGGGCCATGGCGGCGGCGGCGGCGGCGGCGCGGGTGCGGGAGATCTGCCGGGCCCTGAAGCCCGCCCTGGCGGAGGCGGAGCTGTCCCGGTGGCTGCTGGTCAGCCGGGGGGACTCCACCCTGCGGGGCCACTTTCCGCTGGAGGTGGAGGTGATCAACCAGGAGCTCGGTCCCTTCGATGCCACCCTGCTGGTGCCGGCCTTCGTGGAGGGGGGGCGCACCACGGTGGAGGGGGTGCACCTGCTGCATGGCGAACCGGTGCACCGCTCCCCCTTCGGTCGGGATGCCCGCTTCGGCTACGGCACCAGCTTTCTGCCCGACTGGATCGAGGCGAAGAGCGGCGGTCGCATCCTGGCGAGCGAGGTGGGGCGGATCGGCCTGGAGGAGCTGCGGCCCCAGCGGGCGATGGACCTGGCCAGCCGGCTGGAGGGGCTGGAGGGGAATCGGTTTCTGGTGGTCGATGCAGAGCGGCCTGAGCAGCTCCAGGTCCTGGGGGCGGCGGTGCGGGCCGTGGTGGCGCCCCCAGACCGGGCCGTCCTGCCGGGGCCGCGCCCCCGTCGACTGCTGGTTCAGTCCGCCGCCAGCCTCTTGAAGGGCCTGGCGGATCTGCCACCCCAGCCGCTCACGCCCGGCGCCCTGGCGGCGCTGCGCCGGGGTGGGGCGCCCGGTGCCGTGCTGGTGGGCTCCCATGTGCCCCTCAGCGACCGGCAGCTGGAGGCTCTGCTGGCGGAGCCCACCTGCGCCGGGGTGGAGCTGCCGGTGGCGCGGCTGCTGGCGGAGCTCAGGGGCCGCGCGCACGGCCCGGAATTGGAGCTGGAGCTGGCGGCGGCGATGGCCCTCCACCACCGCGCCGGCCGGACGCCGGTGCTGTTCACCAGTCGCGGTGAGCATCCCTGCCGCGATAAGAAGGAGCTCCAGCAGCTGGGCCTGGCCCTGGCGGGGCTGATGGCCCGGGTCGCCGTGCGCCTTCCAGACGACCTTGGCTACCTGATCAGCAAGGGCGGCACCACCACCCAGGCGCTGCTCAGCGCAGGGCTGGCGCTGGGCTCGGTGCGGCTGGAGGGCCAGCTGATGCCGGGGCTTTCCTTGCTGCGGCTGCCGGCCGATCACCCCCGCTTCCCGTCTCTGCCCCTGCTCACCTTCCCGGGCAACCTCGGGGCCGACGACACCCTGCGCCAGGCCTGGTGGGCCATGGACAGGGGGGTCTGCTGAAATCCGTCCCCTATAGCCAGGCCGCCGGATCCAGCAGGGTCTCCACCGGCAGCGGCCCGGCCAGCACCTCCTCGGCCCTGGGGTCCAGGGGACCTTTCAGCAGCTCGGCACTGACCAGCACCGCCCCGGCCGGCAGGGCCGGCTGGTCGGGGTCGAAGGCGGTGGGATGGGTGATGCTGCTGGAGAAGCCGCGGAAGATCAGCAGCGCGAACGGCTCGCCGTCTGCCTTGGGTTCATCGGGCTGTCCGTCCGCTGGAGCCGCCGGCAGCCTGCCCCGCAGCCTCAGCACCCGGTCCGGCCGCGAGCGGCTGAGGGCTTCGAGCTGGGCGAGGGTGGTCGGGGGCATCAGAACCCCCCCGCCACCCGACCCTGCCGGGGCAGGCGCACCACCAGCCACTGAAGCAGGCCCACCACGTAGGCCACCAGGCCCGCGTAGCCGAGGAAGGCGGTGAGCGGCGGTGTGAGGTCGGCGCCGAAGACGAAACCGACCACCTGGGCCGCCCCCAGGTGAAGCCCTCGTGGAGCCTCCAGCCACACCTGGCAGAAGGGGCGCTGCAGCTGCCCGCCCAGGCAGCCCAGGCCCGAGGCGCTCAGGGCCGCGCCCAGCAGGCCGAAGAAGGTGAGCGCCCAGCGCCAACAGCGCACCGTCAGCGGCAGGGGGCGCCAGGGCGGCAGATCGGCCAGCTCCTCGTTGAGGTCCACCCAGAACCACACCGACGCCACCATCAGCACCTGGGCCAGCACGGCCAGCCCGTAGCCGAGCGGCCTGCCGCCGATCAGCAGCAACACGGTGATCGCCAGCAGGCTGGCCACCTTCCAGTAGATCGTCAGCAGCCGCACCATCGACCCCTCCCGCCGGATCGCGGCCCAGATCAGCAGCACCAGGGGCACGCCAACGGTGAACACCACCGCCATCCGGTAATCGAGCCACACCAGGGTGCGATAAAGCGGATCGGGCACAGACGGGGTACGGGAAACGCCATTATCCGTAGTCATGCACCGGCAGTAGGGTCCGAGCCATGGCTGCGCTCACACTGCCTTCCTGGCTCCAACGCGGCGACGGCCCGGCCTTCTGCCAAGCGGCCCTCTCCCGCAACGCCTCGCTCGAAGGGGCCGTCGACGAGGTGGTGCGAAGCCTGGGTGCCCGGCGCGGCGTCGATCTCGCCCTGGTGTTCTGCTCCTCCAGCTATGCCAGCGACCTGCCACGGCTGCTGCCCTTGCTGCAGGCCAAGCTCAACGCCCGCCACTGGATCGGCTGCGCCGGTAGTGGCGTGGTCGGCACCGATGCCAGCGGTGCGGCCCATGAGGTGGAGCAGCAACCCGCCCTGAGCGTGACCCTGCTGCGCCTGCCGGGCGCCGAGCTGCAGCTGTTCGAAGTCGACACCAAGGCCCTGCCCGATCTCGATGGCGACAGCCAGGACTGGGTGGACTGGGTGGGTGCGGATCCGGCCCGGGCGCGCTCGATGCTGCTGTTCGTCGACCCCACCAGCGAAGCCATCAACGACCTGATCAGCGGCATCGATTACGGCTTTCCCGGTGTCGACAAGATGGGGGGCATCGCAGGGCACCACAGCGCCAGCCACGGCTCCCTGCTGTTCGAAGACCGGGTGGTGAGCGGCGCGGTGGGCTGCCTGGTCGGTGGCCAGTGGCGCCTCGACCCGGTGGTGGCCCAGGGGTGCCGGCCGATCGGTCCGGTGTTCGAGATCGAGCAGGCGGAGCGCAACGTGGTGTTGCAGCTCAGCAGCGGCCAGGAACGCAACACGCCTGTGAACTGCCTGCAGGGCATCCTGCAATCGCTCACCCCCGCCGAGCGCGAGCTGGTGCGGCACTCCCTGTTCCTGGGGGTGGCCCGCAGCAGTTTCAGCCTCTCCGGCCTCAGCGCCGAACCCGAACCCACCGCCTTCCTGGTGCGCAACCTGCTGGGGGTGGATCCCCGCAACGGCGCCGTGGCGGTTGCCGAGAAGCTGCGGGTGGGCCAGCAGGTGCAGTTCCAGCTCCGTGATGCAACTGCCTCCCGCCAGGAGTCGCGGCTGCTGCTGCGGCGCCAGGCCCGGCGCGCCGCCGACCCCCTGGCCGCCCTGCTGTTCGCCTGCCTGGGCCGGGGACAGGGGCTCTACGGCCAGCCGAATGCCGACGTGACGATCTGCCGTGAGCAGTTCCCGGGGTTGCCGATCGCCGGAGCCTTTTGCAACGGCGAGATCGGCCCGGTGGCCGGCAACACCCATCTGCACGGCTACACGGCCAGCTGGGGGTTTCTGGTGCCCAACACCCCAGTGGATCCGCCTGCGGCCGGGGAGTGAGCGGTGGTGCGCCAGCACGTCAACCCGCTCAGCAGCCTGCACCAGCAACCCCGGCCCCTGCCGCCCCCGCGGCAGCTGTTCGCTGACCCCCAGCAGCCACTGCATCTCGACATCGGCAGCGCCCGCGGCCGCTTCCTGCTGGCGCTGGCCCCCCAGCAGCCGGGTTGGAACTTCCTGGGGGTGGAGATCCGCCAGGTGCTGGTTGACGCCGCCGAGAACGACCGTCATCTCCTGGATCTGGCCAACCTGCGCTTTCTGTTTTGCAACGCCAACGTGAGCCTCGAGGACTGGCTCGCCGCCCTGCCGGCCGGGCAGCTTCAAAGGGTGACAATCCAGTTTCCCGACCCCTGGTTCAAGCGGAAGCACCAGAAGCGGCGCGTGCTCCAACCGCCGCTGCTGGCGGCGATCGCCGCCGCCCTCGCGCCCGGTGCCGAACTGTTTCTGCAGAGCGATGTTCCCGAGGTGATCGAGCCGATGGTGGCCCTCACCGAGGCCAGCGGCGCCTTCGAGCGCCCCGCCACCGATCCGCGGCCCTGGCGGCCCACCAACCCTCTGCCCGTTCCCACCGAACGGGAGCTGCAGGTGATCGGCCGGGGGGATCCGGTGTACCGGGTGCTGTTTTGCCGCAACGGATCGGCCCATAATCCGGCCATCGCCGTTAGCCCTTGATGCCGGCCGCCTCCCCCGCTGCTCCCGCCCCGCCGATCCCCTGGTTGCTGCGCTGGCAGGGCCTGCTGGCCAATGTCCCCGGCGGCTGGCTGTCGCGCCATCTGGGCGGCGTGGCCGGGCTGGTGCTCTGCGCCCTGATGGCCGGTCTGCCGATGCTCAACCGCACCAGCCTGAGCCTGCTGATCCTCGCCAGTGGCCTGCTCTGGGTGATCTGGGCCCTGCAGACCCCACCGGGGCGGATCAGCCCGATCAGTGGCTGGCTGCTGCTGTTCGTCGGTTTGGCGGTGCTGGCCACCGGCTTCTCGCCGGTGCCCGCCGCGGCGGCCAAGGGCCTGCTCAAGCTGCTCAGCTATCTGGGTGTGTACGCCCTGGCGCGCCAACTGCTGGCCACCGCCCCGGCCTGGTGGGACCGGGTCGTGGCTGCCCTGCTGGGCGGCCAGCTGGTCACGGCGGTGATCGGCATCCGCCAGCTCTATGTGGATTCCTCCGCCCTGGCCCGCTGGTCGGATCCCAATTCGGTGGCCCGGGGCACGGTGCGGATCTACAGCACCCTGGAGAACCCCAACCTGTTGGCCGGCTACCTGCTGCCGATCCTGCCCCTGGCCGTGGTGGCCCTGCTGCGCTGGAAGGGCCTGGGGGGCCGTCTCTTCGCCCTCACCGCCCTGGTGCTCGGCATCGTGGCCCTGGTGCTCTCCTACAGCCGCGGCGGCTGGCTGGGCATGGTGGCGGCCCTGGGCAGCCTGGGCATGCTGCTGGTGCTGCGTCAGACCCGCCACTGGCCCGCCCTCTGGCGGCGCCTGTTCCCCCTGCTGCTCCTGCTGGCAGCGGCGGCCGTGCTGGCTGTGCTCGTCACCCAGGTGGAGCCGCTGCGGGTGCGGTTGATGAGCCTGGTGGCCGGCCGCGAAGACAGCTCCAACAACTTCCGCATCAATGTCTGGATGGCGGCGCTGCAGATGGTCCAGGACCGCCCCTGGCTGGGAATCGGCCCGGGCAACAACGCCTTCAATCTGATCTACCCCCTCTACCAGCAACCCAAGTTCAACGCCCTCAGCGCCTACTCCATCCCCCTGGAGCTGGCCGTCGAGGGGGGCATCCCCGCTCTGCTGGCCGGTCTTGGCCTGCTCTGGAGCAGTTTGCGCTGCGGATTGGGCCAACTGCGAAGCGAGGCCGGTCTGGCCCTGCCGGCCCTCGGCTGCGTGGCAGCGATCGTTGGTCTCGGAGTGCAGGGCCTCACCGACACGATCTTCTTCCGCCCGGAGGTGCAGCTGATCGGCTGGTTCTGCCTGGCCACCCTGGCCGTTCAGCCGGGCCGAGATGGCTGAGGGCCCGGAAGGGGAGGGGCGCCTGCTGGCGGGCTTCGATGCCGGCCAGACCCACACCACCTGCCGCCTGGCCCGGCTCCAGGGCGACGGACAGCTCCAAATCTTGGGGGAGGGCCAGGGTCCGGGCGTCAGCCACCTGGCGGCCAGCGGCGGAAAGGCGCGCTTCAGCGAAGCCCTCTCGGCCAGCCTGCGCCGGGCCGGGGGGGAGGCTGGCTGGCGGCCTGATCTGGCCGCCGCCACGGTGGGGGCGAGCGGGATCGAGCAGGGCACGGCGGTGCAGGAGAGGGGGGCGGCCCTGGCCGCCGCCGCCCTTGGCCTTCCAGCGCAGCGAGTGTTGGTGACGGGCGATGAGCGCACGGCCCTGCGCGGCGCCCTCGGTGATCGGCAGGGCCCGGGTGTGGGCATCGTGGTGATCAGCGGCACCGGCTGCATCGCCCTGGGCCGGAATCCAGCGGGTCGCGAGCACCGCTGTGGTGGCTGGGGCTGGCTGCTGGATCGCTCCGGCTCCGCCTGCGACATCGGCCGCGATGCCCTGGCTCTCTCCCTGGAGATGGCCGATGGCCGCCGGCCGATGACCCCCCTGCGGGAGTCGCTCTGGAGCCAACTGGACCTGCCGGCCACGGTTCAAGACAACACAGCCGAGGAGATCACGGCCCAGCGGATCAAGGCCCTGGTGGTGGATGCCGGTTTCGGCGCGGCCGGTTTTGCCCGGCTCGCCCCCACGGTGGACGCCCTGGCGGCCGCAGGGGATCCGGAGGCCCGCTCGGTGCTGACTGCCTCGGCCCGGGGCCTGGCCGATCTGGTGCAGGGGGTCGCTCGGGCGCTTGGCATGGAACAGGTGCGGGTCTGCGGCCTTGGTGGCGCCCTCACCCATCTGCCCTGCTTCGCCGCGGCCTATGGGGCCGAACTCCAGCACACTCTGCCCGGGGCCGAGCCGGTTGCCGCCAGGGGCGATGCCTGTGATGGAGCCCTCTGGCTTGCCGCCGATGCCCTGCTCAGGCCGCGTTGAGCTGGTCCTCAACCAGAGCCGCCAGGCGCGTCGCCCAGTGGTCCACGAGCTCCTGTTCGGCCGCTTCGACCATCACCCGCAGCAGGGGTTCGGTGCCGCTGGCCCGCACCAGCACCCGGCCGCAGCCGGCCATCGCCGCCTCGGCCTGCTCCACCGCCTCCCGCAGCGGCACGCTGTGCTGCCACTGCTGCCGCCGCTGGCGGTCCGGCACCGTGACGTTGACCAGCCGTTGGGGATAGGGACGGAAGCTGCCCTCCAGCCAGTCGGCCAGAGAGCCGCCGCGGCCGTGGATCAAGGTGGCCACCTGCAGGGCAGTGAGCAGGCCATCGCCGCTCATGCCGTGCTGGGCCGAGAGGATGTGGCCGGATTGCTCCCCGCCCAGGGCGGCACCGCTGGCCTCCATGGCCGCATGAACATGCTGATCGCCGACGGCGGTGCGATCCAGCACGCCGCCGCGGCCCTGCCAGGCCCGCTCGAAACCCAGGTTCGACATCACCGTGGCCACCAGCCGGTTGTCCGGCAGCTGGGCGGCCTCCTGCAGGGCGCCGCCCCACAGGAAGAGGATCTGATCGCCGTCTACCACCCGCCCACGGCCGTCCACCGCCAGCATCCGGTCGGCGTCGCCATCGAAAGCGAAGCCCATTGTGGCCCCTGCCGCCAGCACGGCCTGGCGCAAGGGCTCCAGGTGGGTGCTGCCGCAGCCCACGTTGATGCGATGGCCGTCGGGCTGGCCATGCAGCACGGTGAGCTCGGCGCCCAGGGCCCGAAACACCTCCTCACCACAGGCGGTGGCCGATCCCCAGCAGAGGTCGAGCACGATTGCGCAACCATCGAGGCGGCGGCCGGCCACGCTCTCGATCAGCGACCTGCTGTAGAGCTGCAACAGGTCCTCGCGTTGATGGGCCGGGCCGCAATGATCGGCTGCGGGCTCGGCAGGATGGGAACCTGAACCGTGCCCGGTCCGATCACCGCGCAGACCGGCCTCGATCGCCTCCTGCTCCTGCCGGCTCAGCTTGGCGCCGGTGCTCCCGAACAGCTTGATGCCGTTGTCCTCCGGCGGGTTGTGGCTGGCGGACACCATCAGGCCGCCGGCCGCCCCGAGCCGGCGGATCGTGCCGGGCACCGCCGGCGTGGGGCAGAGGCCCAGATTCCAGACCTCGCGGCCGGCGGCGGTCAGGCCCGCCGTCAGGGCCGCCGCCAGCATCGGACTGCTGCTGCGGGAGTCCATCCCGATCAGCACCGGCCGCTCCGGCGGCAGCACCTGACCGGCCCAGTAGCCCACCTGCAAGGCCAGGGCCGGCGTGATCAAGCTGCCAACCCGGCCGCGGATGCCATCGGTGCCGAAACCGGCAAGGCCATGGCCCAGTGGTGGGCCGACTAGAAGGCTGGCCGGCTCGGTCATCCAGGCACCCGTTGCTGGCCAGCAGGTTACGCGCTGCGGCGAGGCCACCAGGCCCAGCGCACCAGTTCGACCACGGCCCAAAGCAGCAGGCCGCCCACCACCCAGCCCGGCAGGGCGACCAGGGGCCAGAGGGGTCGCAACACCCACACCAGGGCCGCCAGCGCGGCCACCACCAGGGCGCGGCGGCGCTGGGACGCTCCCGGCAGGCTGCTGAAGCGGGGCGGCAGGGACGGAAGCAGGCCCATGGTCAGAACTGGCACCCCCCCAGAATGCCAAGCCATGAGCAACGTTTCGGCGCGGGGGCCCCTCACCCTTGCCCTCACCCTCTTCGGCAGCGGCGCCCTGCTGCTGCTCGGCCGCCAAGCCCTGCTGCTGCGGCCCCTGCCCACCCCGGCCTCCCCCATGGCCCAGCTGGAGCGAACCCGGCAGTGGGATCCCGACCCCCAACGGCGGCGGGAGGCCAGCCTGCTGCTGGTTTCCGGGGCTGAAGCCAACCCCGCCCGTCGCCAAAGCCTGCTGGCCGGCCAGGGCTGGGGGCCGGATCCCCTGGCCGCCCTGGTGCTGAAACGCGATGCCCAGAGCGCCGAGGCCGTGGCCCAGGGCTCCCGGGCCACGGCCCTCTGGCGCCAACTGCTGCGGCGATTCCCTTCAGCCCCGGCCACCGCCGACGCCCTCTACGCCCTCGGCCGCGAGGAGCCGCGCAACCACCAGACGTTGTGGCGGCGCTTCCCCGCCCATCCCGCTGCCCTGGCCGCGGCGGTGGAGGCGGGGCCAGGCGCGGCCGAACGACGCGCTGGAGCCTTGCACCTGGCCCGCTGGGGCGCTCGCTGGCCCGGGGCCGAGCAGCGGATCCGCCAGGCCTGCGGCCCCAGCTCCGCCAGCCTCAGCCCCGACGAGCGCAGCCAGCTCGCCGGCGCCTTGGCCCAGTTGGGCGATGGGCCGGCGGCCCTCAGCTGCCTCGGCCGCCGGCGGGGCACGGCTGGCACCGAGCTGGCCCTGGGCCGGGCGCTGCTGAAGGGAACGGAGGCGGAGTCCGCCCAGGGGGAGCAGCGGCTGCTGGCCCTGATCCAGGGGCAACCCGCCAGTGGGGAGGCTGCCGAAGCCAGCCGCCTGCTCAGCCAGCGCCCGGGCCCGGGCGCCCTGGCCTTGCTGGCCGGACTGCCGCCAGCCCTGCGGCAGTCCGCGCCGGTGCAGGCCCGCCTCGCCCTGGAGAGCGGCCAGGGGTGGCGGCAAGTGTTGACCCGCTGGCCGGCCGATCCGGCCAGTTGGGATCTGGCCTGGGAGCTGGCCCGCCAAAAGCTCCTGAAGCGGGAGTGGGCCGCGGCCGCTGAGCTGCTCGGCACGCTGAACCCCGAGCAGTTGCCGACCCCCCTGGCGGTCCGGCAGCTGTTCTGGTTGGGCTATGCCGAACAGCAGCTGGGTCAGGCGGAGCAGGCCCGGCGCCGCTGGCAGCAGCAACTGCTGCGCTCACTCTGGGGCTACTACGGCTGGCGCGCCACGGTGCGGCTGGGGGAGGAGGGCAGCCCACTGCGGCTGAAGGCCCCGGCAGCGCCTACGGCCCTGCAGCCATCCGCCTGGCAGCCCTTACAGAGCGGCCAGCTGGGTCTGGATCGCCTCTGGCGACTCAATCAGCCCCTCGAAGCCTGGGAGGAGTGGCGGCACCAGCGGGGCAACCGCCCCCCCGTTGCGCCCGAGCGGCTGATCCTGGAGGGCCGGTTGCGCCAGGGCGTCGGCGATGACTGGATGGGCCTGGCCCAGCTGGAGCAGGCCAGCCTGCTTTGGGTCGGCGTCCCTTGCCCGGCCGCCCTTCCCCTGGAGCGATCGCTCCATCCGGTTCGCCATGGCCCGGTCTTCGCCGGAGCCGCCGCAGCCGCGGGCCTGGATCCCACCCTGCTGCTGGCCGTGGCCAAGCAGGAGTCACGCTTCAGCGCCGGGGTGGCCTCGCCAGCCGGCGCCGTGGGGCTGCTGCAGTTGATGCCGGCCACCGCCGCCGAGTTGGCCGGTCGCTCCGTGACCAACGCCCAGCTGCGCCAGCCCCAGCTCAATGCCCAGCTGAGCGCGCGTTACCTGGCGGGGTTGCTGCGGCAATGGCAGGGGAACCCCTTCCTGACCATCGCCAGCTACAACGCCGGCCCCGCTGCCGTGCAGACCTGGCTGACACCGACGCTCCGCGCTGAGCCGGAACTCTGGGTGGAGGCCATTCCCTTCCCCGAAACCCGCATCTACGCCAAGAAGGTGCTGGGCAGTCTCTGGACCTACCAGCAGCTGGACAAGCGGGGCTGCAAGAAGCCCGGCAGCTAAAGACCCAGCAGCCCCCCGGACTGGTGCCAGAGGCGGCCCAGCCAAACCCCCACCATCACGTAGGTGCTCAGGCCGATGGCAGCCATCACCGGTGGCGGCACCACCCGGATCCGGGTGAGGTCCAGCCGGGCCAGCAGCACCGCGGCCGCCAGGATCACCACATCGGCCAAAGCGCTCAGCTTCAGCAAGTAAAGGCCGGCGACTGTCACCAGCAACAAGCTGACCACCAGAGTCATCACCCGGCTGGCGGCCATCACCGCCGAAAGCTGGCGCAGCAGCAGATCCGGCATCGTGCAGATCACCACCACCGTGACGGCCTGGAAGCATTCGGCCGACCAATAGAGCTGCCGGGCGCCTCCCAAGATCCCGTGCATGGCGTGGGAGGGCGCCTCATGCAACGACCAGTGAATTCCCAGGTAGACACTGACCCCGAGCAGCACCAGGAGCAGCGGAGCCCGCAGCGGCAGCAGGGTGAAGCCCAGCACCGATTTGAACAGGCCAACTGAAAGGGGTTTCAGCATCGGCCTGTCAGCACCAGGTCGATCGCCTCGAGCGGGCAGCTGGGGATGCACTGTTCGCAGACCAGGCAGCGCTGGGCATCGAAGCTCAGCCGCCAATCGGGCTGGCCGCTGCTGAGGGCGCCACTGGGGCAGACGCTGGTGCAGAGACCGCAATCGATGCAGCGCTGGCGATCGATCCGGATTTCGCCTAAGGCCCGGTCCAGCTCCAGTCCCTGCTCCTCCAGCCAGAGTTCAGCTGCGGCCAGTTCGTCGATGTCTCCGGAGAGCTCCACCACCATCGTTCCACTGCGGTTGGGAGCGATCTGGGCCCGGAGGATCTTGGCGGCCACATCGAAATCAACCGCCAGCCTGTAGGTGATCGGCTGGTGCACCGCCTCGCTGGGGAAGTGGATGGTGAGGCGGTGCTTCACCGGAGGCTGGCGGTGCGTGAGGCCATTTTGGCCCGACATCGGCTCTGCCGCTGCTGCCAGAGTGCAGACCAGCAGCGCATGACTGGGAAGGCGCCATGACCAAGCCGAACAGCCCCGATCCGGCGCCGGCCCTGCTGGGCAGGCGGGAGCGGATCCTGCTGGCGGCGATCGCCGCCGCCCTGGGGCTGCTCCTGTTCCAGCTGCGCGGCGGCCTCCATCCCCAGGCACCGCTGGAGCAGATGGCCCGCCGCTCCCTGGAGCTGCCCGTGGCGCTGGCCAACGGCCGCCCCACGGTCCTGGAGTTCTATGCCGACTGGTGCGAGGTCTGCCGCTCGATGGCACCGGCTCTCGAAGCGATCGAAACCAAGCATCGCGGCGCCCTCGACGTGGTGCTGCTCAATGTGGACAACCCCCGCTGGACGCCCGAAATCGAGCGCTATGACGTGAACGGCATCCCCCAGCTTGAGTTCTTCGATCGGCGTGGCCAGGCGGTGGGCCGCTCCCTGGGCAGCCGCAGCTTCACGGAACTCGACAGCATCGCCACCGCCTTGATCGACGATCAACCCCTGCCGCGCCTGGCCGGCGTCGGCACGGTCAGCCGGCTGGACGATGTCAGCGGCGATCGCGCCAAGACAGCCGCCGCTGCCAAGGAACCCCTGGCCGGCCCCCGCAGCCACGGCTGACGGCCCCCGTTGACCCATCCCCAGCCCCCGATGTCCATGGATCCCCGCTTCCGGGTCAGCCTGATCGCCGCCACCCCGAACCCCCAGCAGTGTGTCTACGCGGGGATGCACCAGGACTACAGCGAAGGGTTCGTGGCCGATGAACGGGACGGCTGGCCCGACGAAGCCAAGGCCGGTGAGATCTGCATCAAGCGGCTGCTGGCCGGCGAGCGCGGCCACTACGGCCCCCTGGAGCACGCCCAGATCGTGCTCAACGTGGGATGGTTTCCCCACTCGGTGATGCAGCAGGCCCGCACCCACCGGGTGGGGGTGAGCTTCGATGTGCAATCGATGCGCTATACGGGCGACAGGATTCACAGGGCTGCTAATGGTGATTTAGAACTGGAAGAAGTGTTCTATCTGAGGCCTGTGGGAGCTTATAACGATAGGCAAGGTAAGAGATACATCTACGACGAAACCCAGCGGGCCATTGATTTGGAGCTCTGCCACGCTGCTGCGGCGCGTTACCGTGATCTGCTTGATGCGGGTTATGCGGAGGAGCACGCCCGCGGCATCCTGCCGTTCGACTACCGGCAGCACTTCGTAGTGAGCTTCACCCTCAGGGCCTTCCTGCACTTTCTGGATCTACGCGCCAAGCTCGATGCTCAGCAGGAGATTCGTGAGCTTTGTGATCTGATGTGGCCTCACCTGCAGAAGTGGGTACCGCAGTTTGCTGAGTGGTACGAGAAGAGCCGATTGCATAAGGCAAGGTTGGCTCCCTGAGAGCCTTGGGCGGAATCGCGCCCCGCAGGTTGGAGAACGCGATGGTCATCGCAACCAAGAGGCATGACGCCGAGATCCAGCGGCCATCCAGGGCTTCCCTGCTCGGCATCGTTGCTTTCTATGCAACCGCATTTATTGTTTTTGGTTCTTTTTCTTCGTCTCCTAAGGATATCTGGACCGGACTGATCAGAATCCTTTTGACCCGTGATGCGCTGCTTACTGACTATATCGGAATAGGTGGATTAGGGGCCGCATTCGTCAATGCTGGATTGCTGACGCTTGTGGCTTGCGCAATCTGTCTCATGTTAAGGGCTCAGGTTTCAGGTGCTTTGCTGGCCAGCCTTTTTCTTCTGCTTGGATTTGGACTTTTTGGCAAGAATCTGCTTAATGTCTGGCCAATAATTGGCGGGGCAATGCTCTATGCCAGATTCACTAAAGACTCGCTTTCTGCATCTCTTCCTAGTGCATTCTTCGGTTGTGCGTTGGCTCCTGTTTTCTCCGAAATCCTTTTTAGTACAGCGATTCCCTTACGACTCAGCCTGCCCCTCGCGATTGTCACAAGCCTGCTCATGGGTTTTGTCTTGCCACCCGCCTCGGCGCAGTTGTTCAAGGCCCATGCAGGATTTAGCCTCTACAACATCGGTTTCTCGGCAGGAGTTATCGGCATCTTGGTGGTTGCGCTCTACAAGTCTTATGGATTCGTCCCGGATCCAGTCATGATCTGGACATCAGAGAACAATCACACATTGGCTCTGTTCCTCACGCTCCTGTTGGCAACCATGCTCTTGGGCGGCTTCTGGATTGACCGGCAGTCCATGGGCAAGCTCGCCATGATGACCAAGCATTCTGGTCAGGCACCCACTGACTTCATCGCGATCGCTGGAATCGGAGCGACGCTGGTGAACATGGGTTTGTGCGGATTCCTCGGACTTGGCTACATTCTGCTGGTTGGCGCGGATGTGAACGGGCCAACGATCGGCGGAATTCTTACGATCGTTGGGTTTGGCGCGTTCGGAAAGCACCCAGCCAACATCCTGCCGATCATGCTGGGCGTCTGGTTCGGGTCGTTGGCCAAACCCTGGCATGCAAGCGACCCATCCATCATTCTCGCCGCCTTGTTCGGTACCACCTTGGCGCCGATTGCAGGGCGCTTCGGCTGGTCTTGGGGCATTTTTGCCGGGTTCATCCACTCGTCCGCGGCCCTTGCGACCAGCGGCATCCATGCCGGGCTCAACCTATACAACAACGGCCTGGCCGCAGGCCTTGTTTCTGCTGTACTTGTTCCCGTGATCATTGCCGTTACATCGCGAAGGAACAGCAAAAAACGCTGATCATTCCACACGAAGGCGGCTGTTCGGCCCACCCCCTCAAACCTTCGCTAGCGTCACCCGCTCCGGCTGGTGCTGATACTTGCCCTTTCGGTCGCTGTAGGTTGTTTCGCAGGGGTCACCTTCAAAGAACAGCAACTGACAGATGCCCTCGCGGGCATAGATGCGGCAATCAGCTCCAGATGAGTTGCTGAACTCCAGGGTGAGATGACCTTCCCAGCTGGCTTCGGCGGGCGTGGTGTTCACGATGATGCCGAGCCGCGCGTAGGTGCTCTTGCCCAGGCAGATCACGGTGATGTTTGGCGGCACCCGCAGCCGCTCCAGGGCCACGCCGAGCCCATAGGAATGGGCCGGCAGGATGAAAAAATCGCCATCGGCGTCGGTGTGGATCGGCGCCGGCTCCAGGTTGGCAGGATTGAACCGCTTAGGGTTCATCACCGTGCCGGGCACATGGCGAAAGATCAGGAATTCCTTCGCTGAGAGCCGCAGGTCGTAGCCATAGGAGGAGCAGCCGAAGCTGAGCACCGGCCCGGAGCGCGCCTCCGGATCAAGATGCCGCACCAGGCTGGCCTGGAATGGCTCCAGCATGCCGTTGGTGGCCTGTTCGTTGATCCAGCGGTCGTTCTTGAGCATCGGATCTGGGCGGGCCCCCAGGGGCCCACATTCAACAGCCTGGCAAAGCCCGCAGGCAATCACCACGGCGCAACTGGGTCACCTGGTCGGCCATGGCCAGCAGCCCATCCGGAATCGAGGGCCCGGTGAGGATCACATCGAGGTGGGCTGGGCGCTGCTGGAGAGTGGATTCCACCTCCGCCGCCGCCAGGTAACCGAGGCCGATTGCCAGGCCAAGCTCATCGAGCACCAGCAGGCCAAGGTTGCCGCCCAGCAACTCGCCACGGCTGAAGGCCCAGACCTGCTTGACCGCCTCGCGCTCCTCCTCGCTGCTGGCCGGCCCGGCAAGGCAGGCGGGAACCGCCGGCCTCAACCACTGCAGGCGCCCACAGAGCCAGAGGCTGTGGTCGGGTCCCTGCTCCACACCGCCCTTGAGGAACTGGCTGATCAACACCCGGCTGCCCAGCCCGGCGGTGCGCAGGGCCTGGCTGAACACCCCGTCGAAGCTGCCGCGGAACGGCGCCGTGTGCACCTGCAACTGGCCTTCTGCCTGGGCCAGGGCGGGGACGGCGCGGAGCTGGCGGGCGTCCAGGGAGGGTTTGATCAGGCTGGCCGTCATCAACACCCTTCGGAACCGCGGTGCTGAATGTAGCGGCTGCAGGCCCCGAAACAAGCCGGTCGCCACCATCCCTAGTGCAAACGGATGTACTAGTTCAAGGAGCGCTTTCGCCTGGCCCGCCCGCCCTTCCGCTCCGTGACAGGGTGGAAGCGAGTGGTTCGTGTCTTTCGATACAGGGAGCGCTGGGGGCCATCCCTAGCTTCCAGCCACTTGTCCCGCCGTCATGGTCGGCGCTATGCGCGGATTCAGCCGCACCAGCACCACCCCAGCGCCGATCTCCAGCGGTCTGCCCCCCACCGCCAACGGACCGGCCACCCTGCTGGAGGTGATGCGTGGCCTGAGCGGCTCCACGCTCGAAACGGTGGAGAGGGGCAAAACGATCTTCTTTCCCGGCGATCCGGCCGAACGGGTCTACCTGCTGCGCCGTGGGGCCGTCCGGCTCTCAAGGGTCTACGAATCCGGAGAGGAGATCACCGTGGCCCTGCTGCGAGAGAACAGCCTCTTCGGGGTTCTCTCCCTGCTCACCGGCCAACGATCCGACCGCTTCTACCACGCCGTGGCCTTTACCCGCGTGGAGATGGTGGCTGCGCCAGCCACCTCGGTGCGTCGGGCGATCGAGCAGGACGCCAGCGTGGGATTGCTGCTTCTCCAGGGCCTCTCGTCCCGGATCCTGCAGACCGAAACGATGATCGAAACCCTCACCCATCGCGACATGTCCTCGCGGCTGGTGAGCTTTCTGCTGGTGCTCTGCCGCGATTTCGGCGTGCCAGGCGCCGACGGCATCACGATCGATCTGCGCCTCTCGCACCAGTCGATCGCCGAGGCGATCGGCTCGACCCGGGTCACGATCACCCGACTGCTCGGGGACCTGCGCCAGGCCGGCCTGGTCCAGGTGGATCGCAAGAAGATCACCGTTTTTGATCCGGTGGCGCTGGCCAAGCGTTTCAGCTGAGCGGCCCATGGTCCGGCGCCGACCTGTGTTCCGGCGGCGGCCGGGCATCGATACTGGGTCCCCCTGCTGTGGGCCGTGTCCGGCTGGCTGCTGATCCTTGCCCTGTTGGTGCTGGGTGGCGTGCTGGCCACCCTGGGGGACCGGCTGGGAAGCAGCGTCGGCAAGGCCCGGCTCAGCCTGTTCAACCTCAGGCCCCGCAAAACCGCCGTGCTGATCACGGTGCTCACCGGCAGCCTGATCAGCGCCGTTTCACTCGGCTTGATGCTGGCGGTCAGCGAACGCCTGCGGGTGGGGCTGTTCGAGCTCGATGGCCTGCAGCAGAAGTTGCGCGACGGCCGCACCGCCCTGGATCGCAGCACCGCCGCGCTTGGGGCCAGCCAGGAGGCCCTCCAACGCAGTGCCTCCGCCCAGCACCTGGCCGAACAGGGGGTGGTGCGGGCCGAGCGGGGACGCGAGCAGGCCCGTCAGCAGCTGGCGTCGGTGGAGGTGAAGGCCCAGCGGCTGCGCCGCGAATTGCAACCGCTGCAGACCCAGCGGCAGGACCTGACCAGGGAACGGGATCGCCTCAGCCGCGAGATCAAGGGCCGCGATCAGGACATCCGCAGCACCGAGGCGGAACTGGCTCGGGTCAAGCAGCGGATCCGAGCGGGGGAGGCCGAGCTCAAGGGGCTGGAAACCAAGCTGATCGCCTTGCGCCGGGGGGATGTGGTGATCAGCAGCGGCCAGGCCCTCGCCACCGCCAAGGTGGCGCTGAAGCGGCCGGGGGAGGCCAGGCCGGTGATCGAAGCCCTGCTGCGCCAGGCCAACCAGACGGCCTTCGAGCGGGTGCTGCCCGGACAACCCGCCGACAGCCAGATCCTGCTGGTTCCCCGCGCCGACATCGCCAAGCTGGAGGGCCTGCTCGGCAAGGGAGGTTCCTGGGTGGTGAGCATTCTCTCGGCGGCCAACGTGCTGCGGGGGGAGCGTCAGGTGCTGGGCTTTCCCGACCTGCGGCCCAACCGCGCCGTGATTCGCCAGGGGGATGTGATGGCCACCACGGCGCTGGAGGGGGATGAGCTCTCGGCCACCCAGGTGCGCAACCGCCTCAATCTTCTGCTCACCGCCTCCTTCGCCAAGGCGCAGCGCCAGGGGTCGGTGGCCGATGGCGTTCAGTTCGACGTCAATCTGTTCAACCGGCTGGGCCGGGAGCTCAGCGAGCGTCCCAGCGGCCAGAGCGTCAAGCTTGAAGCCGTGGCCCTGCGGAATTCGGACACCCCCGACCCGATTTTCCTGGAACTGCGCCGGGTGGGAGGTCCCAGCGCCGCCGCCCAGTTCCAACCGCGGCGGCCATGATCCAGCTGCCAGCCCTTGGTGCCCTGGCCGGCCTTGATCCGGGTCTTGGCAAGTGCGGTCTGGTCCGCACCGATTCCAGCCGGCGCCGGATCGAAGCGTCCCTGGTCGTCAGCCCCGACGAGGCGTGGCAGCGGCTCAACGCCTGGATCCCGGGCTTTGGGATCTCGGCCCTGGTGCTCGGCAACGGCACCGGCAGCACGGCCTGGCTGGAGCGGCTTCAGCCGCTGTGTCCAGTGCTGCTGGTGGAGGAACGGGGCAGCACCCTGGCGGCCCGGCCGCGCTACTGGCAGCTCCATCCTGCCCGGGGCTGGAGGCGGCTGCTGCCCCTCGGCCTGCGGCAACCGCCCCGCCCCTGGGACGATGTGGTGGCCCAGCTGTTGCTGGAGCGGGCACTCGGCTATCGCCTCGATCACCCCTGTCAGCCCGGAGGATTGGCCCCCAACGCCTAGAACTTGGCCCGCACGGTGAAGGCATAGTCGCTGCCGGGCTCGAGCTGGTAGTCGGCCTTGAGCAGGAAGCGCAGCAGGGCGTCCTGGATCAGGGCGCGGCCGAGGGAGGGCTCCACGCTCAATTCGCCGCGGTCGAAAGCCCAGCGGAACGTCCACTGAAAACCGCCCGCGGCCACCTCGCCTGCCAGCAGCTTCTGACTGAAGCTCTGGTGCAGGACCCGCAGCTGGGCGGTGGTGGCGGGGAGTCGGCTCACGACAGCAAAGGGCGGGGCTCCGCTCAGGAAAGGATGGGCTGAAACCCGTTGATCCGGTTGCCGGCACGCCCGTAGCCAACCGTCTGGATCAGCTCCACGCCGGAGAGCACCTCATCGAGCACCGCCTCGAGAATGGGCTGCTCCGCAGCGGCGAAGCGGCCGAGCACATGGGAAATGGTGCGCTCCTTGCGCAGGGCGGGATCAACGGCCGGGGCACCGATGCCGATCCGCAGCCGCGCAAACTGATTGGTGCCGAGATGCTCGATGGTGCTGCGCAGGCCGTTGTGGCCTCCGGCACCGCCGTCGCGTCGCAGCCGCAGCCGTCCCAGGGGCAGATCCATGTCGTCGACGAGTACGAGCAACTGGTCGGGTCGCAGGCCGAACCAATCGAGGGTGGCACGAATCGAGCTGCCGCTTTCGTTCATGAAGGTGGTCGGCATCAGCAGCCGCAGCCGGCGATCACCCTGGCGAAGGTCGGCCAGTAAACCCCTGAGCTTGGTGTTCTGGCGAAACGCCACACCCTTGCGGCTCGCCAGGCGCTCCAGGGCCATGAAGCCCACGTTGTGGCGGGTGTGGACGTAGGTGGTCCCGGGATTGCCAAGTCCGACCAGCACCTGGAGATCCCCATCCGGGGGCAGCGTGGTGGCCATTCGGGTCGGTGGAAGCGGGTTGGCGAGCCCTGGGAAGATGGCAGACCCCGGGAGGATGGCGGGCCCCGGGAGGAGCTGTGGCGATCAGCTGGATGGAAGGTTGGGAGGGCCGGCCGCTGACCCCTGCTCCGGATCGCCGCTCAACAGCTCCGGCTCCCCAGCCGCTGGGGGGTCGTTGACAGAAGCCCCAGGGGTGGGAAGCATGCTGGCAACAGGGATTGCGCGGTCCACTTTGGTGACGTTGACCGTTTCCGTGTCAATGGCCTGGCGGAACTCCTGCTCGAACTCCCTGGAGGCGGACTGAAAGCCCTTGAGGGTGCGGCCCAGGGTGCGGCCGAGCTCCGGCAGGCGCTTGGGCCCGAAGACAAGCAGACCGATGGCTGCAATCACGGCCAGTTCCGGCAGACCGATCCCGAAGACGTTCATGGGCAGTGGCCTTGGCCGGATCGATGGTGAATCAGCCGAGGCCGTTCCAGTTCACCGTGATCCCATCGAGCAGCAACGACTTGTTGTAGAGCTGCAGGATCACGAGCAGAAAGACCAGGAACAGCAGCATGATCACCCCCATCACGGGCGTGGTGCCCCAGCCGGGCACGACCTTGCCGTACTCGGAATTGAGTGGGCGAAGCAGATTTCCCAGGCGGGTGCGTTGGGCCATGACGGCTGAACCTCTCTGGCGCGGTTGTCGGAATCGTTACTGTAAAGCTCCCGTTGCACCACCGTGCTGGCCGCGCCGAGAGTTGTGACGGAACGGGTCGCGACCCCAATCAGCTCATCCATCCAGGTTGATTCCACCTACGACCCGCCCCACCACGCCTTCCTCCCCAGACGCCATCGACCGTGACTGAAACCTCCCCCGCCCTGTCGATCGCGATCACCGTTCTGCTCGTGCTGCTGGCCCTGACCGGTTTCGGTGTCTACCTCGCCTTCGGGCCACCGTCGAAGGGGCTCACCGATCCGTTCGACGACCACGACGACTGAAGCCTGATCCGCCAGGCCGCCAGCTGCCAGGGAGCCAGACGGGTGAGTTCGACGCCTGTCCTGGCAACTGCGCCCTCCTCGAGGCGTTCGATCACCTGCCAGGGCGGGCTGAGCGCCAGCTGGCGGCGGCAAGGCGTGAGGTTCTGCACGGTGAGCTGGAGCACCGCCGCCTCCGGATCAGGACGCAGGCCGACCAGCTGGAGATCGGTGTCGCCAAGATCGAGAATCTCCAGCCATTGGATGGGCCCGGTGGCCGTCTCCTGCGGGATCGGCCCTGCCGCGGGCCGCAGCCAGTGGCGCTCCCGGAACCGCACCGCCCCGGCGGGCACTGCCGCCTGCCGCCAGCCCCCCACGCAGGGGCAGAGGGCAAGACGCAGGCGCTGAAAGCCGTTGTCAGCGCCGGGATCGGGCCAGGTGGGCCCCCGCAGCAGGGACACCCCCAGCCGCTCGGGGCTGGCCGAGACGCCCTGGGGCCCATCAAGGAGCACTGCCAACCCCCCGGTGGCGGCCTGGCTGGCCACCCAGCTGATCGCCGGCACCTCCCACCGGCTCGCCTCCCGCGCGGTGTGGGTCCGGGCCGGCCGCTCCAGCACGCCTCCGGCGGTGTCGGCGGCCCAGCGCTGGGCCGGCTGGGCCAGGGGCAGCTCCAGCCGCAGCAGTTCGTGGCGTTGGCGCCAGTCGACGCCCAGGGTCAGCTCCAGCCAGGGGCTGCCGGCCAAGAGCTGCAGGTCGAGCCGCAGCCCGCTGGCCCCGCAGTGGCCGCGCCAGACCAGTCGGCAGCAGAGCGGACCCTGCTCGGCCACCAGGGGCCCCGGCTCCCAGGCCAGGGGCAGCGGATGATCGCGGTGGTCGCCGGCCAGGTCCCAGGCATCCCAGAATGCGCCGCGATCGGCCCAGCGGCGCCATTCCAGGGGCGCTGAGAGTTGGGGCAGGCCATCGGCGCCCCAGAGCTGCTCGAGGCCGGCCGGCCCCAGCTGGGCCCGGATGCGGCCATTGCCGAGCTGCCAGCCGTCGCAGTCGCTCGCTGCGAGCCGCTCCAGCCGCACCGGCCCGTCAATGGCGGCAGCATGGGTCGGGGTCGGGGTCGGGGTCGGGGTCGGGGTCGGGGTCGGGGTCGGGGTCGGGGTCGGGGCCGAGTCTGAGGCCTGGGCCGGTGCCGGGGCCCGGGCAGCTGGCCCGCTTTGGCGAAGGAGCGGAAGGGCTCCAAGGCCGCCCGTTCCGGCCAGTTGCACCCAGTTCCCGCCGCCTGGCGCCGCCTGCAGGGGCAAGGGTTGGTCGCCTCGCCACCATTGGCCTACCGGCAGACGGATGGTGAGGGTCGTCGCGGCCATGGGCTGCAGGCAAGCCAGCCACCAGGCCTGGCCGCCCCCCCCTTGCGGCAGCGTCCCGTCGCCAGGCAACCAGGCCTGGAGCGCCTGATCGCGCTGGCGCTTTGCCCGCCGCCGGGCGCGACGCCACTGGGGTTCGGCCTGCTCGAACACCTCGGGGATCGAGGTGCCCGGCAGGATGTCATGGAACTGCTGAAACAAGAGCGGCCGCCAGTCGATGCTGCCCCTGGAGCGGCCGGCGGCGGGGTGGGTTGCGGGATCGGCCCAGAGCAGCGCTGCCGCCAGATCCGCTTCCCGCAGCAGACGCTCCAGGCTGCGGTTGTGGCGTTTCTGATCCGGCCGGCTGGTGGCGCAGCCCCGGTGCAGCTCCAGATAGAGCTCGTCGCGCCAGACCGGCAGCTGGGCACGATGCTCCTCCAGCCTGGCCAGGTAGGCCCGCAGGGTGCCGTGCCGCTGGGGGGCAGCCACCGGCTGCTCCTGCCAGAGCGCCAGCTGCTCCAGCATCTCGGCAGTCGGTCCGCCGCCGTGGTCCCCCACCCCCGGCAGCCAGAGGGCCTGGGCGAGTCCGGTGGCCCGCTGCCATTCCAGCCGATAGCGCTCCATCGTCACCGGGTCGCCATCGCTGCCGATCGGGGCCGTCATCAGGGCCAGCACCTCGGCGCCGCAACGGCTGCGCCAGCGGAACAGGCGGTGCGGGAAGGGGTTGGTGGCATTCCAGGCCAGCTTGTGGGTGCAGAACCAGCGCACGCCGCTGGCGGCGGCCACCGCCGGCAGCCCGGCCGCAAACCCGAAACTGTCGGGGAGCCAGGCCAGCGCGTGGCTCCACTCAGGAAAGGTGCGGCGGCTGTAGGCCTGGCCCTCCTGGAACTGGCGCAGCAGGGAAGCCGTGCTGATCAGCACGCAGTCGGTTTCGACCCAGGGACCATTGAGCGGCTCCCAGCGGCCGGCCCGCATCGCCGCGCGGATCTGGGCGAACAGGGCCGGGCGATGCTGGTCCAGCCAGGCGTAGAGCGCCGGGGTGGAATGGCCGAAGTGGAGCTGGGGGTGCCGCTCCATCAGCGCCAGGGCGGAGCGGAAGGTGCGCTCCGCCGCTTGCCAGGTGTCCGCCACCGGCCAGAGCCAGGCCAGATCGAGGTGGGCATGGCCGAGCACATGGAAGCCTGCGTCGGGCGAGGCCGAACCCGGGCCTTCGGGCTCGAAGCCCAGCCGCAACGCCTCCAGCTCCAGGGCCGGGGCCGCCAGCAGCCCATCCTTGTCGGAGGCCTCCAGCGGCTCCAGCTCGATGCGGCTCTGGATCAGGGCGCCGTCGTCATGCAGGGGGCTGCGCAGCCGCAGTTCAAGCCGCAGCGGCTCGCCGTGCCACCAGCTGCGGGGCAGCAACCAGCGGCAAGCCGCGTCATAGAGATCCCCCCGATGCACCGACTCCCCGTCGAGCCGCAGCTCCGCCCGGATGGCCCACCAGCGCAGCGCCAGGCGGGCCTGGCAGGGGCGGCGTTCACGCCAGGCCGGCGGGCAGGGCAGCTCCAGGGTCAGGGTCAGGTCGCGGCCACCCCGGGGCCAGATCAGCAGACCGCGGCGGTGCCAGTCGGGCCGATGCAGACGGCCCCAGGCTTCGGCGCTGGTGAGCTCCTCGGCACCATGGCGTTGCCACAGGGGCAGCAGATCCAGCCTCGAACGTGACTGAATCGTTTCAATCGAGGGGGGAAGCACGCTCTGGTGGCCTTGCGGCATCGGTTCGGGCCACGGGTGACCCATAGGATGATGCCGCTGCCGAAGGGTCGTTCAGGGCCCACCTGGCGCCTGTCACTCCCTGTCACCCGCCGGACGGACCATGCTCGCTCTCAAGATCTCGGTTTACTCGGTCGTTTTCTTCTTCATCGGCATCTTCGTGTTCGGCTTTCTGGCCAGCGACCCCAGCCGCACCCCGAGCCGCAAGGATCTCGAGGACTGAGCCTCACCACCGCCAATCCTGGCCGCTGCAAGGGGGGCCGGCTGCCGTGACGTGGCAGGATCAGCCGCTGCTCAGGACCTGCGGTGCCCCCGGCGAAGCCCATCCCCTGGACGATCGGGTTGATCAGCGCCGCTGGCCTGCTTGGAGCCAGTGGCGCGGCCCAGGCGGCCCCTCTCCCCCTGAGTCCTGAAGCCATCGAGGTGGTGGCCCCGCCAGCCCAGGAGGCTGCGCCCAATCGGCCGGAGAGCGACCCCGCTGTCGCCATCCCTTCGGATCAACCCGGTCCATCCCCCCCATCGGCTCCAACAAAACAGGAGGCATCACAACCGGCTGCAGCAATACCAGCCGTCCCCGCAACAGGCTCTCCAGCGGCGTCCGCTTCCGACCCGCAGCAGGCGCCTCCAAGAACCCTGGAGATCACCGCCGACCGGCAGGGATTCGACCAACTGATCCAGCGCTATGTCGCCACCGGCAACGTCAAGGCCCTGGTGGCGGGCGGCCGGGTGATGTCCGAGCGGATCGAGTACGACACCACGAACCGCACCGTCTATGCCAGCGGCAGTGTGCGCTTTCAGCGCGGCAGCCAGTTTTTTCAGGCCAGTCGCCTGCGGTTCAGCCTGATCGAGGGCACCGGCGAGATGGAGGACGTCTATGGCGTCCTGGACCTCTCCACCAGCGAGGTGGACCTCAATCCCGAGCAGCAGGCTTCGGTGCCCCTGCCACCCGCCGAGCCGATCGCCTGTCCAGCAACGCTGCCGCCGATCCCCGACTGGCACCCCCATCCCTGGGCCACCACCCTCTGGGGCGGGCGGCTCTTCGATGCCAACTTCGGCGACACCTTCCTGTTCAACGGCCAGTTCCGCCAGGAGACTCTGCTGGGCGCGGGCCTGCAGCGACGCGTCTGGCGATCGGGGCCCTTTGCCCTTGAGCTGGATTTCAATGCCCTGGGGCACTGGGCCGCCGCCCAGAGGGGGAGCGGCTTCAGCGGCCGTTTCACCACCGACAACAGCTCGAACCTGAACACGGCTGCCCAGAGCTTCGGCGAGCTCACCGCCGGCATCGGCCTGCGGGCCTGGCTCCTGCCCAGGCTGAGCCTGGGGGTGGTGCAGGGCGTCAGCCTCAACACCAGCCTCAGCAACTTCGAGAGCACCTACCGCGACAAGGCGTCCCAGCTGCTCAACTACCTGGCCTTCGAAGTGGAAGGCTCCCTGTCGCCCCAATGGTCGCTGGTGGGCAGGATCCACCACCGCTCCGGCGCCTTCGGCATCTACAACGGCGTCAAGGAAGGCAGCAACGCCTATCTGCTGGGACTGCGCTACCGCTTCGGCGAGTCGTTGGCCGTGAAGCCCTATCCCCAGGCCGCCATGCTGCCCGCCAAGGGCTGCGCCAACCGCGGCCCCGAGCCTCCCGACCGGCCGCGCTCGCTGCCCGAGGCCCTTGAGCAGACGGCGATGGGCGGGGCGCCGCCGGATCAGGCCCTGCCACTCGCCCCCGGACCCGCCCCATTGGCGCCGGCAGCGGAACTGCCCGGGGCGTCAGCCACCCGCTCCTTCGGCGCCCTGCGCCAACAGGATCGGTTGCGGGAGGAGGCGATCGCCAAGGTCAAGCAGCGGGTCACCGACGTGGAGGCGCGGGTTGGTCTGCAATCGGAACGCCGCTTTGGCCTGCCCGGCGGCACAGACCTGACCGACACCCAGCAGAACAACGATTTCGGCCCGGCCACCCCCCCCCAGGTGCGCCGTCTGCGGGGCCAGCAGAATCAGGGCCTTGTGCAGGGAACCCTGACGCGCCTGCGCTTCCAGGCTCCCCGCATCACGGTGACCAGCACCGGCTGGCGGGCCACCCGGGCCAGCTTCAGCAACGACCCCTTCACCCCCGCCCAGGTGTGGATGGATGCCGACAACGTGGTGGCCGTCCAGGACAAGAACGGTGACATCCGGATCCGCTCGAATCGCAACCGCCTCAAGTTTGAGGATCGGCTCTCGATCCCGGTGACCACCAGCACCCGCATCCGCAAGGAGCAGCAGGTGGAGAACCGCTGGGTGCTGGGCTCCGACCAGAAGGATCGCGACGGCTTCTACATCGGCCGCCGGCTCAAGCCGATCGGCATCGGCGCCACAGGCACGCTGCAACTGGAGCCCCAGTTCCTGCTGCAGCGGGCTTACCAGGGCACCACCGACAGCTATCCCCTGCCGGGAGCCCCGGCTGGCTCCTCCACCGTGGAGCAGAACACCACACTCGCGGATCTGTTCGGCCTCGAGGCTCGCCTCAGCACGCCGCTCCTCGGCTTCCAGAGCGAATTCAACCTCGATGTTTCCACCTTCAATCCCGACAACATCGCCAACGGCACCCGCAGCTGGGGAGAGCTGCGGCGAAGCGTGCGCCTGCCGGTGGTGGGCGACACGGTGGCGCGGCTGTTCGCCGCCTATCGCTTCCGGATCTGGAATGGCTCGCTCGGTGAACAGGACGTGTATTCCGCCTATGGGACCTCCCTGGAGAAAACGGGGGTGCTGCCGGCCTGGGGTCGGCTCTCCAACAGCTATTTCTGGCGGGTCGGAGCGGGTAACTACCAGAGCAATGCGTTCGTCAACGGCAGCGAGTCGAACAATTTCGCCCAGCTCTGGCGCGCCAACGCCTACGGCGCGATCAACAGCTCCCTCTCGCTCTGGACTGGCACGGCCTTGCCCTCGACCCGCGATGGAGCCCTGCGCTATTCGCCGGTGCCGATCGTGCCGGGACTCACGATCAACACCAACCTCTCGGCCAACCTGGCCTACTTCGGCGATGGCACGAACCAGAACGTGCTCTCCTTTTCCGGTGGCCCCACCCTCACCCTGGGTCACTTCAGCAAACCCTTCCTCGATTTCACCCAGCTCACCATCACGGGGGGCATCGGTGTGCGCCAGGGCCAGAGTCCGTTCGGCTTCGACCAGGCCATCGACCTGGGCACGGTGGGGATCGGCCTCACCCAGCAGCTCGCCGGTCCCCTGCTCTTCAATGGTGGCATCGGCCTCAATGTGGATGGGGGATCCGAGAATTACGGCGATGTGACGGGATCGTTCGTGGAGTTGCGCTGGCAGCGGCGGGCCTATGCCTTCAGCGTCTATTACAGCCCCTATGAGGGGTTGGGCGGGATCCGGGTGACCCTGGGCGATTTCGGCTTCAAGGGCACCGGAGTGCCCTTCGTTCCGTACCAGCCGCTCGTCCCGGGCCAGCCCCGCGGCGGCCTGTTCTGAGCGGCGGCCTCACCAGGGGTCGGCCTCAGTCGGTCGAGAAAGCATTCAGATAGGGCAACCGGGCCGCCGTGTCCAGCAGCTCCCGGTCATGGGACACCAGTTGGCCTGTGGCATCCCACTGGCCGCTGAGCAGCATCTGGCGTGGCCCTGGCGCCAGGTCAAGGGGCCAGGCCTGCCCGTCGCCGCTGTGGAGCCTCGCGGCGTCCACCTCCAGGCGGAACGCCGTGGAGGGATTGGCCTCAACAAAGGACTGCAGGGCCTTGATCCGGCCATGGGGTGCCTGCAGGCAGGGGATTCCCAGGGCCAGGCAGTTACCGAAGAAGATCTCGGCGAAGCTCTCGCCCAGCAGGGCCCGGATGCCCCAGCGCATCAGGGCCTGGGGGGCGTGCTCCCGGCTGGAGCCACAGCCGAAGTTGCGGTTCACCAGCAGGATCCTGGCCCCCTGGTGCTCGGGGAGATCGAAGGGGTGGGCCCCGCCGCGTTCCAGCCGGTCATCGGCGAACACCTGTTCACCGAGGCCCCCGAAGGTGACGCACTTGAGGAAGCGGGCAGGAATGATCCGGTCGGTGTCGATGTCGTCGCCGCTGAGCACCACGGCGGTGCCTTCCACGGACCTCACCGGACCGATCGGGAAGCTGGGGACGTTCAAGGCTGGCAGGCGGCGGAGAGCACGGGTTCGGAAAGCACTTCGGGGGCTGTGCCGACGGGGCTGGTCGGAGCCGCCAGAAGCCTGCGCACGTCGGCCACATGGCCGCTGACGGCGGCGGCGGCCACCATGGCCGGGCTCATCAGCAAGGTGCGACCGCTGGCCGATCCCTGGCGGCCCTTGAAGTTGCGGTTGCTGGAGCTGGCGCTGATCTGGCGACCTTCCAGGCGGTCGGGGTTCATCGCCAGGCACATCGAGCAGCCCGGCTCGCGCCACTCGAAGCCGGCGGCGCGAAACAGTTGATCGAGCCCCTCCGCCTCGGCGGCGCGGGCCACCTGCTCGGAGCCCGGCACCACGAAGGCGCGGATTCCCTCGGCCACATGGCGGCCCCGCGCCACGGCCGCCGCAGCGCGCAGATCGCTGAGGCGCCCGTTGGTGCAGCTGCCGATGAAGCACACATCGATCGGCACCCCGGCGATCGGGATGCCCGGCTGCAGGTCCATGTAGCGGTAAGCCTCCGCGGCGATCGGCCGCTCATCGGCATCGAGCTGCTCGGGGGTGGGCACCGCCTCATCGACGCCAATGCCCTGGCCGGGGGTGATGCCCCAGGTGACCGTGGGTGCGATCGCGGTGGCATCAAAGCGGACCTCGTCGTCGAAGCTCGCCTCGGGACCGCTGGCCAGGCCGCTCCACCAGGCCACGGCCCGCTGCCAGGCCTCGCCGGCCGGGGCGCAGGGGCGGCCCTGGAGATAGGCGAAGGTGGTGGCATCGGGGTTGACGTAGCCGCAGCGGGCGCCCCCCTCGATCGCCATGTTGCAGAGGGTCATGCGCTCCTCCATCGAGAGCGCCTCGATCGCCGGGCCGGCGAATTCGTAGGCGAAGCCCACGCCCCCCTTCACCCCGAGGGTGCGGATGATGTGCAGGATCAGGTCCTTGGCGTAGACACCGCCCTGGAGCTGTCCGTCCACCCAGATCCGCCGCACCTTGAGCTTGTTCATCGAGAGGCTCTGGGAGGCGAGCACGTCGCGCACCTGGCTGGTGCCGATGCCGAAGGCGATCGCGCCGAAGGCCCCATGGGTGGAGGTGTGGGAGTCACCGCAGGCCACGGTCATGCCGGGCTGGGTGAGGCCGAGTTCGGGAGCGATCACATGCACGATGCCCTGGCGGCCGCTGCCGAGGCCGTGCAGGGTGATGCCGTGCTCGGCGCAGTTGCGCTCCAGGCTCTGCAGCATGGCCTCGGCCAGCGAATCGGCGAAGGGCCGGGCCTGGGATGTGGTGGGCACGATGTGATCCACCGTGGCCACGCTGCGCTCCGGGTGCCGCACGCCGAGGCCCAGGTCGCGCAGGGCAGCGAAGGCCTGGGGGCTGGTCACCTCATGGATCAGATGGAGGCCGATGAACAGCTGGGTGGAGCCGCCGGGCAGATCCGCCACCCGGTGCAGTTCCCACACCTTGTCGTACAGCGTGCCGGCGCTCACCGTGACCCCCCTTGATGCAAGCACCCTAAAACCGAGGGGTCACGGGCGTGCACAGCTCAACGAGGACTCCTTCCGGTGTCCGCAGGTAGGAGAGGGACTGCCCCCAGGGCTTGGCCGCAGGAGCGGACAGTTCCGTTGCGCCGTTGCGCAGGGCCCGCCCATGGGCCGCCTCCAGATCGGCGGTGACAAGGGCGATTTCCATGCCGAGCGGCCGCTCCGACTCGTTCGCTCGCACGAATCCGGCAGCACCGAGGTTTGCCTCACCCAGCTGATGGGAAGCGAAGGCCAGGGTTGTTGCCCCGGTCTCGAGTTCGCCGTAGTCGCCGGAGTCATCCAGAAACCGACGCTGGAGGCCAAAGGCCGTTTCGAAGAACGTCACTGCGGCATGGACGGACGGTACGTAGACGATGACGTAGCCAAGCTTCATGGGTTCGCCTGCAGTCTGAGTCGCAGCCTATTCAGGGCTTCTCCCACCGTCAGGGTCTGAATCCAGGTGCGCCCCCGCTGGGCTCCGAAGCGCGCCGCCTCACTGCGGCAGCCGTCGGGTCCTGCCACGGCGATGTGCACCAGCCCCACCGGCTTCTCGGCGCTGCCACCGCCCGGGCCGGCGATGCCGGTCACGGCGATGGTCCAGGTGCTGCCGGTGGCGGCGCGGGCCCCTTCGGCCATGGCGATCGCCACCGGGTCGCTGACGGCGCCATGGGTCGCCAGCAGCTCGGCCGGAACACCAAGCAAGCTCTGTTTCATGGCATTGGCATAGGAGATCACGCCGCCGAGGAAGCCATCGGAAGCGCCGGGTACCGCCGCCAGGGCCCCGCCGAGACCACCGCCCGTGCAGGATTCCGCCACCGCCAGGGTTTCTCCCCGCTGGCGCAGCCGCTCCAGCACCACCGAAGCCAGGCTGTCGGAATCGGTGCCGAAGCAGAGCGAGCCGGTGCGGGCCCGCAGGTCCGCTTCCACCGGCGCCAGCAGTTGCCGTGCCGCTTCCGACGTGGCAGCGCGGGCGGTGAGCCGCAGCTTCACTTCTCCGGCACCGGCGTAGGGGGCCACGGTGGGGTTGGCCAGCTCCAGCAGGTCGGCCACCTGCTCGGCCAGGCTCGATTCGCCGATTCCCCAGAAGCGCAGCAACCGGCTCTCGAACACCGACCCCGCCACACCCTGGTCCCGCAGCCAGGGCACCGCTGTGCCGATCCACATCGCCCGCAGCTCCGCTGGCACACCAGGGAAGGTGAGCACCGTGAAGCCCGGCCGTGGGCTCCAGATCAGCCCTGGCGCTGTGCCGGTGGGGTTGGGCAGCAGGGCAGCCCCTTCCGGCAGCAGGGCCTGCTTGCGGTTGCTGGCCGCGATCGGCCGGCCGCGGCCCGCCAGCTTGGCCTGGATGTCGACCCAGACCTCCGGCCGCTCCTGCAGCGGCGCGCCGAAGGCGGCGGCGAGGGCCTCGGTGGTGAGGTCGTCGGGGGTGGGGCCGAGGCCACCGGTGCAGATCAGCAGGCTGCAGCGCCCGGCCGCCTCCCGCACCACCTCGATCAGGCGCTCGCGGTTGTCGCCCACCACGGTCTGGCGGTAGTGGGGGATGCCGAGTGCCGCCAGCTCCTCGGCCAGCCAGCGGGCGTTGCCATTGAGGATGGTGCCGAGCAGCAGCTCGGTGCCGATGCAGAGGATCTCGGCGCTGGCAGCTATCACGGCCTGGGCTGATCGATTGGCGTCGGGCGGCCGGCTTCCCGGGCCACCCGACACCCTTGCGCTTCCTGGGCCCGCCAGTGGCGGCGCGAACCAGTCAAGGCTCCGATCAGCACCGCCGTGGCCAGGGCCAACCAGAGAAAGCGCATCTCCACGTTGGCCGCCACCAGGGCCAGGGCCGCCAGCCACTGGGTGAAGGCGTAGATCAGCAGCACGGTGCGGCGATGGCTGAAGCCGGCCCGCAGCAACCGGTGGTGCAGGTGACGGCGGTCGGGATAGAAGGGTGAATGGCCCTCGCTCAGCCGGCCCATGATCACCGCCGACATGTCGGCCAGGGGCAGCGAGAGGATCAGCACCGGAAACAGCAGGCTCACGGTGGTGAGGCCCTTGGCGGGCCCCACGATGCTGATCGCCGCCAAAGCGAAGCCGAGGAAGTAGGAGCCGCCATCCCCCATGAAGATGCGGGCGGGGTTGAAGTTGTGGCGCAGAAACCCGAAGCAGGCCCCGGCCAAGGCGGCAGCCAGCAGCCCCGCTGCGCTCTGCTGCAGGCTGAAGCTCACCGACAGCAGGCCGATCGCGGCGATGCCGCCCACCCCGGCCGCCAGGCCATCGAGGCCGTCGATCCAGTTGATCGCGTTGGTGATCCCCACCAGCCAAAGCACGGTGGCAACCAGGCTCAGCCCATCGGGCAGGCTGAGAGCGGATACCCCCCCGACAACACCCAGGCCGAGCGGCAGATCGATCGCTCCGATCCGCACCCCCTGGCTCCACACCGCCATCGCCACGGCCACCTGGCCAGCCAGGCGAGGCAAGGGAGGCAGGGCGAAGAGGTCGTCGGCCAGACCGATCACGAAGAAGCAGAGCGCGCCGGCCAGGGTGGTCCAGATCAGCTGATCCTTGGCGGGCTCGAGACTGCCGAACCCACCCAGGGCCCAGGTGATCGCCAGGGCGAGCGAAAATCCCGCCACCATGCCGACACCGCCGAGGCGCACCATCGGCACGGCGTGCTGCTTGCGCGGATCGGGGCGGTCGATCAGGCCGAAACGCAAACCAAGTCGCCGCACCAGCGGCACGATCAAGGCCGTGAGCAGGGCGGCGATGCCGAACGTGACCACAGCCACCTGGAGCGGACTGCTGAAAAGGGCGGCCAGGCTGGCCATGAACGGTCCTGTGGTGGAAGGGAGCCTAGGGACCGAGGTCAGGCTGGCTGGGGGACCCGGGACGCTCCGTACAGCGGAAAGCGGGCGCAGAGCGCCTTGACCCGCTCGCGGCAGCGCAGCTCCACCACCGCATTCTCCGGATCCAGCAGCCGATCGGCGATCACATCGGCCACCTCGATGAACGCCTCCCCGTCGAAGCCACGGGTGGTGAGGGCGGCGCTGCCGATGCGCAGTCCGCTGGTCACGAAGGGGGATTCCGGATCGAAGGGCACCGTGTTCTTGTTGGCGGTGATGTTCACCTCACTCACCAGCAAATCGGCCACTTTGCCGGTCAGGCCCACGGAGCGCAGATCCAGCAGCACGATGTGGTTGTCGGTGCCGCCGGACACCACCCGGACGCCCCGCTCGATCAGCCGGGCCGCCAGGGCCTGGGCATTCACCACCACCTGGCGGCTGTAGGTGCGGAAGCCGGGCTGCAGGGCTTCGCCAAAGGCCACCGCCTTGGCCGCCACCACATGCTCCAGGGGCCCACCCTGGCTGCCGGGGAAGACGGCCTTGTCGAACTGACGGCCGAAGTCCGCGTTGCCGGTGAGGATCAGGCCGCCGCGGGGCCCCCGCAGGGTTTTGTGGGTGGTGGTGGTGACAACATGGCAGTGGGGGACAGGACTGGGATGGACCCCGGCGGCCACCAGGCCGGCGATGTGGGCCATGTCGGCCAGCAGGAAGGCGCCGACCTCATCGGCAATCGCCCGGAAGGCGGCGAAGTCGATGGTGCGGGGATACGCCGAATAGCCGCAGATGATCAGCTTGGGGCGGTGCTCCAGGGCCAGCTGGCGGATCGCGGCGAAGTCGAGCTGCTCCGTATCGGGTGATACGCCGTAGTGCACCGCCTTGAACCACTTGCCCGACACATTCACCGGTGAACCGTGGGTGAGGTGACCGCCGTGGGACAGGTCCATGCCCAGGATCGTGTCGCCGGGCTCCAGCAGGGCCAGGAACACGGCGAAATTGGCCTGGGCGCCGCTGTGGGGCTGCACGTTGACCCAGGCGGCACCGAACAGCTGGCGGGCCCGGGCAATGGCCAGCTCCTCGATCGCGTCGACGTGCTCGCAGCCCCCGTAGTAGCGCTTGTGGGGCAGGCCCTCGGCGTACTTGTTGGTGAGCACCGAACCCTGGGCCTCCATCACGGCCCGGGAGGTGAAGTTCTCGCTGGCGATCAGCTCAAGGTGGGCCCGTTGGCGGTCGAGCTCCTTGCCGATCAGGGCGGCAATGGCGGGGTCACCGGCCGCCAGGGTCTGGTTCAGTGCCGCAGCGGGGGAATCCGTCATCGTTTCGCACTGGGCCAGGTGTTGAGCAATCGTAAGAAACAACTGGCAGGTTCAGACCGCCCCAGCCCCACCAATCCAGCAGCCAGCACCTGATCTTCAGTCCAAGCCAAAAAAAACCGCCCCGAAGGACGGTGAACGACGCGCCTGGAGAGATTCGAACTCCCGACCCTCTGATCCGTAGTCAGATGCTCTAATCCGCTGAGCTACAAGCGCCTCAACCAACATTCTCACCGCATGGGGGGCCCATCCGTCAACTCTCGCCGGCGGATGAGAGCAGCCACAGACCAGGCCGGCGAGAATGGGTGACACCCTCGGGGCCCCACGCTTTTCCCCATGCCCATCCGCTGGTACGGACCCGCCGACCCCGCCGACCCCACCTACCGGCATTTCGAGCGCGTCGTCAATCTCTGCTTGCACGGCGGGCTGTTCGCGGCCATCAACAGCGGCCTCTGGTTCGTGCAGGGCCTGCGGCATCCCTGGCACCACCTCCCCTGGCTGACCCTGGGCTGGGGCGCGGGGCTGCTGCTTCACCTGGTCATCGTCTGGCGCCTGCGCGAACCCCTAGCCCCCGGTGCGTCATCGTGAGGATCGGATCGGACCTCGAACGTTGAGCTTGAAGGCGGAGCAACTCAAGGAACTGTCCCTGGCCCTGGCTGACCGGCTCTACATCCAGGTGGCGGGCTGGCATCTCTACCTGGGCGATGCAGGCCTGGCCGATCCCCTGGCGATCGAGTGCGCCGCTCGGCTGGATCAGGGTTCGGGCGTCTGCGCCCGCCAGGCCCTCGAAGCCGTCCAGGTGCCGATCGGCGGGGGAGCCGGCCGACTGCCCCTGGCACGGCTGATTCCGCCCGGCCAGCTGCGGGATCTCGAAGATGTGCTGGAGCCCTTCTGCGGCTGAGTGCCCCCCGGAGCGGCGATCGATCCGCCCCACGCGATCGGCAACAAGCCTGGCGGGAACGCCCATTCCCCCATAGTGTTGCCGCTGCCGCAGGCGCTGGATGCTGGTCATCGAGGTCACCAACGCCCGTGAGGTGGTTCGCCAGCGCATGGGCCGGCTCGGTGGCCGCCTGATCGGCAAGGTGGTGGACGCCGAAGCCCAGGTGGAGAAGGCCCTGATCCAGGAACTCGAAACCGCCTTCCGCGAGTTCGGCATCGAGGCCAGGATCTTCTCGGTGGACGGTCCCCAGATGGTTGGCCGCAGCCACCTGGAGATTCCCGTCCAGGTGCGGGAGGAGCGGCAGGTGCGGCTCAAGACCGACGGCTGAGGCGCTGAAGCATCTGCTGGCCGATTTCGAGCGCCTCAGGCACCCGGGCCGCTGCGGCCATCAGTCCGTAGATCCCAAAGGCCAAGGCAGCACTGAGCACGCACTGCAGAAGCTGGCCGATCAGGCCGGCCGGCCAGCGCACACCATTGGAGAGCAGCCAGGCGGCCACCCCGGCCCCCGCCGCGGCCAGCAGGAGCATCAGGCTGTCGCGGCCCCATTGGCGCAAGGGCAGCTTGCCGAGGCGGTGCTGGAGGGCCAGCAGCAGCCCCAGGCAGGTCAGCACGTTCACGGCCACCGTGGCCATTACCAGCCCGGCGGCGCCGAAGTTGAATCCCGGCAGCTGCAGCCCCCAGGGGGTGGGCCCGCCGACGAACAACCAGCAAAAGATCACGTTGAAGCCGATCCCGGCCAGTGAGAAACGGAACGGCGTGGTGCCATCGCCAAGGGCATAGAATACGCGCACGATCACGTCGCGGCCGAGGTAGGCGGGCATGCCCACCCCATAGGCGATCAGCAGGCTTGTCACCAACTGGGCCGCATCCCCGTCGAAGGCCCCCCGCTTGTAGATCAGGGCCACGATCGGGCCGGCCAACCCCACCATCAGGGCCCCGAGCGGCAACATGCTGGCGTTGGAGAGCATCAACCCCTGGCGGATGCGCCCCACCAGGGCCGGGCGATCGGCAGGGGCCGTCAGCCGGGCGAACACCGGCAGCATCGGCACCAGCAGCGCGTTCGAGATCAAGCCCAGCGGTGTCTGCACCAGCAGGTTTGCGTAGCCCAGACCGGCCGCCGCCCCCACCATCCCCGAAGCGAAGAACAGGCTGGTGAACACATTGATCTGCAGCATCCCCGAGGAAAGGGTGGCCGGCCCCATCACCTGCAGCACCTCGCGCACGCCAGGGTGCTGCCAGTCCCAGACGAGCTGAAAACGGTGCAGCCCCTCCTTGGCCAGGGCCGGCAACTGGATCAGCCACTGCAGCACCGCCCCGAGCGTGGTGGTGCCCGCCAGCACCACGCCGCCGAGCACGGCCGTGGCCGGCAGACTGATCTCCGGGCCCAGCAGCCACCAGAGGAGGCCGATGCCACCGATCATCGCCACGCTTGAGACGAGCGGGCTCACCGAGGGCAGCCAGAACACGTCAGCGGCGTTGAGGGCTCCGAAGCCCAGACCGATCAACCCGGCGAACAGGGCCATCGGCGCCATCCAGCGCAGCTGCAGCACGGCGATCGCATGCCGCTCCCCCTCCAGGCCCGGGCCCACCAGGGTGATCAGCGGATCGGCGGCCAGCACCAGAAGCACGGTCACGGCGAGCAGGCCCACCCCCACCAGGGTGTTGATCGCCGCCAGCACATGGGCCCCCTCCTGGCGGGGCCGACGGGCCAGAACGCTCACCATGGCGCTGTGAAACGGACCGTTGATCCCCCCCAGCAGGATCAGCAGGAAGCCGGGCAGCACGTAGGCGTAGTTGTAGGCGTCGTAGGCGGCCCCCACGCCGAAGGCGGCAGCGATCACAAGCTGGCGCAGCAGGCCGGCCACCTTGCTCAAGGCGGTGGCGAGGGCCACGATCAAGGCGATGCGCCGCAGGGATTTCGCCATCCAGTCCGTTCCGAAGCCGGGTCAACGGGGTGATTCTCCCCTTCGGTCCGGCAGGATGGCCGGCCGGCCGAGCTCCATGCCAACCCAGATCCTGACCCTGGAGAACCTGGTCGAGGGGGTGCTGCTCAAGCGCTACAAGCGCTTCCTGGCCGATGTGCAACTCACCGACGGCAGAGTGGTGACGACCCACTGCCCCAACACCGGCCCGATGACAGGCGTGCTCAGGCCGGGGGGGCTGGTGCGCCTCAGACACGACCCCAGGCCCGAGCGCAAGCTGGACTGGACCTGGGAGCAGGCGCAGGTGATCGGTGCCGGCGGCCAGCTTGGCTGGGTGGGGGTGAACACGGCATTGCCGAACCGCCTGGTAAGAGCCACGATCGAGGCCGGCTGCCTGGAGCCCTGGCTGGGCCCGATCGCCTCGATCCGGGCGGAGGTTCCCTACGGCGCCGGCCGACGCAGCCGCATCGATCTGCTGCTCACCCCGTCGGCGCACGCCGCCGATCCCCGGCCGATCTACGTGGAGGTGAAGAACACCACCTGGAGCAACGGCGACCTTGCTCTCTTCCCCGACACCGTCACCGAGCGGGGGCAGAAGCATCTGATCGAACTCGCCGCCCTGCTGCCCGGCAGCCGCGCCGTGCTGTTGCCCTGCCTGAGCCGCTGGGATGTGCGGCGCTTTGCGCCCGGTGATTCCGCCGATCCCTGCTACGGGCAGCTGTTCCGTGCTGCGGTGGCCCAGGGGGTGGAGGTGCTGCCCTGCCGGTATCGCTTCGAGGCCACCGCCGTCACCTGGCTGGGGGTGGCTTCCGTGGAGGAGCGGGGCCCCGAGGTCAGGGGATGAGCAAGGAATTCAGTGTTTTTGTAGCGGTGATTACTTGGTAAATGCCCGACAACCTTCACTTTGGGCGGCGATGGAACGCTGTCATGCGTCACCAAATGCATGTGTACCGTCCTTTGCCAGTGAAAACCCCATGACCATTGCCATTCCAGATACCCTTCGCCGAATTCCAAGGCGACTCTCCGAGGCCAGCCTGCTGGAGGCCCCCGCCCTGCTGGCGAGCCGCATCAGGGGCCTGAAGAGCGAGCGCACCCTGACCTGGTTGGCCTGTGTTCCCCTGGCCCTGTTCGGCCTCGGGATCTTCAACCTTTCCGCCCATGCGGCCGAACTGCCCGAGCTCACCCCAGCCTTCCTGATCAACAACCTCTGGCTGACGATCGCCGCCATCCTGGTGATCTTCATGAACGCCGGCTTCGCGATGGTGGAAGCCGGCATGTGCCGGCAGAAAAATGCCGTCAACATCCTCGCCAAGAACCTGATCGTCTTCGCCCTGGCCGTCACGGCCTACTGGGTGATCGGTTTTTCGCTGATGTACGGCGAAGCCGTTGTTCCTGGCTGGCTGTTCTACGGAAAGGGTGGTCCACTCGGACTGTTCTTCGATCCGGCCGTCACCCCGGAGATGGTCAAAGACGGCTTGCTGGTTCCCAGCGTTGACTTCCTCTTCCAGGTGGCCTTCGCAGGCACATCGGCCACGATCGTTTCGGGCCTGGTGGCCGAGCGCATCAAGTTCGGTGAGTTCGTGGTGTTCTCCCTGGTTCTGGTGGGCTTCATCTACCCGATCGCCGGCAGCTGGAAATGGAACGCCGCCGGCTGGCTCAACCAGCTTGGCTTCATCGATTTCGCCGGCTCCACCCTGGTGCACTTTGTGGGTGCTTCGGCCGGGCTCGTAGGCGCGATCATTCTTGGTCCCCGGGTCGGCAAGTTCGTTGGCGGCAAACCCCAGGCCATCCCGGGCCACAATCTCTCGATCGCCACCCTCGGTTGCTTGATCCTCTGGATCGGCTGGTACGGCTTCAACCCCGGTTCGGTGCTGTCGATGAACGAATTGGTTCCCTACATCGCCGTGACCACCTCCCTGGGGGCCGCCGGCGGCGGCATCGCTGGCACCCTGGTGTCCCAGCTGAAATCGGGCAAGCCTGATCTCACCATGACAATCAACGGCATCCTGGCCGGCCTGGTCGGCATTACAGCCGGCTGTGACGCCTACTCGATGCCCGCTGCCTGGGTAATCGGTTTCATCGCCGGCACCATCGTGGTGTTCTCCGTGAGCATCGTCGATAACCTCGGCATCGATGATCCAGTCGGCGCTTGGTCGGTGCACGGCACCTGTGGCCTTTGGGGCACCCTGGCGGTGGGCCTGTTCAACAACGACAAGGGGCTTTTCCTGGGTCATGGATTTGTCCAGTTCGGCCTTCAGATCCTCGGCCTGATCGCCTACGGCATCTTCGCCCTAGGAGCTTCCTGGATCGTCTGGTCGGTGCTCGGAGCTCTCTCCGGAGGCATCCGGGTCACGGAGCCCGAGGAGATCGAAGGACTCGACATCGGCGAGCACGGCATGGAGGCCTACCCCGACTTCGCCTCCGCCTCCAGCTGATCCAACAGGTTCAATGGTTCACCCCCAACCCACGGCCTCAGCCGTGGGTTTTTTTCGCCAATGGCCCAGCCCCGCCCATAGAGTCGGCGGACCTTGCCGGCGATCCCATGGATACCCGTGCCTTCAAACGCTCGCTGCACCACTCCGAGCGCTACAACCGCCGCGGTTTCGGCCGGGCCGAGGAGGTGGCCGGCCATCTTGAGCAGGCCTACCAGAGCGAGCTGATCGCCACCATCCGTGAAAACGGCGATCTCTTGCGTCACGGGCGCTTGACCGTGCGACTCGCCGAGGCCTTCGGCTTCTGCTGGGGGGTGGAGCGGGCCGTGGCGATGGCCTACGAAACCCGGCGGCACTACCCCACCGAGCGCCTCTGGATCACCAACGAGATCATTCACAACCCATCGGTGAACGATCACCTCCGCGAGATGAACGTGCGCTTCATCGCGGTGGAGAACGGCGTGAAGGATTTCTCCGAGGTGGGCCCTGGCGATGTGGTGATCCTGCCGGCCTTCGGTGCCACCGTTCAGGAGATGCAACTCCTCAATGAGCGGGGCTGCCACATCGTCGACACCACCTGTCCCTGGGTCTCCAAGGTGTGGAACACGGTGGAGAAGCACAAGAAGCACGCCTTCACTTCGATCATCCACGGCAAGGTGAAGCACGAGGAAACCCTCGCCACCAGCTCCTTCGCCGGCACCTATCTGGTGGTGCTCGGCCTGGCAGAAGCCCAGATGGTCTGCGATTACATCCTCGGCAACGGCGATCGCCAGGCTTTCCAGAAGCATTTCGCCAAGGCCTGTTCGCCCGGCTTCGACCCCGACGTGGACCTGGTCCACGTTGGGGTGGCCAATCAGACCACCATGCTCAAGAGCGAAACCGAGGAAATCGGCCGGATGTTCGAGCGCGCCATGTTGCAACGCCATGGCCCGGTGGAACTCAACGAGCACTTCCTGGCCTTCAACACGATCTGCGATGCCACCCAGGAGCGCCAGGACGCCATGTTCTCCCTGGTGGATGAACCGCTCGATCTGATGGTGGTCATCGGCGGCTACAACTCCTCCAACACCACCCACCTGCAGGAGATCGCGATCAGCCGCGGCATCCGCTCATTCCACATCGATACGCCGGAGCGCATCGGGCCCGGCAATCGCATCGAGCACATGCCCCTGGGAGGGGATCTCGAAGTGGTGACACCGTTCCTTCCGGCTGGCCCCTTGCGGGTGGGCATCACCTCCGGGGCCTCCACCCCCGACCGCGTCGTGGAAGATGTGATTCGCCACCTCATGGACCTCTGCGACAGCTGAGCGCTGTCACAGCCGCAGCCGACAGGCCTGGGCATCGCGCCTAGATTGCCAGCCATGCCCACGTTGATCTGAGCTCCCTGTCGGGCAGGGGGGAGAACCTGAGCCTGTTGTCACCCACCCAGTCCTGGAACGCTGCTGCCGCTGTGGCCCCGGCCCCGCTCCGCAACGGGGAAGATCCCCGTGTTCGCCGCTACACCAGCCAGTTCGCCGACCTGATGGAAATGCGGGCGCAGGCCGGTGTGGTGGCGGATTATCTCGACCACCACGACGGCTGGTTCCGGCGCTGTGCCGCGCCGATGAAGGTGCTGCCGCTGGGTCACAACAGCTATGCCCTCACCCTGGGGCGATTCGGCAACTTCGGGTTCGAGGTGGAGCCCACGATCGCCCTGGAACTCCTGCCCCAGAGCGAAGGGATCTACCGGATCGGCACGGTTCCCCTGGCCGAGGACCATGGCTCCCTCCAGCAGGTCTATGACGTCGACTTCAACGCCTCCCTGCGGCTGGACCAGCTCACGGGCGAGCTTGGGCCGGTCACCCAGGTTCTCTGGGACCTCGACCTGAGTGTGTGGATCAGGCTGCCCGCCTTGATCGGGCTCTTGCCGGAGGGTCTGGTCCAGTCGAGCGGCGATCACCTGCTTCGTCAGATCGTGCGGCAGGTTTCCCGCAAGCTCACCTGGAAAGTCCAAGAGGATTTCCACGCCACCCACGCTCTTCCCTGCCCCCCGCGCCGTCGGGCGCCGTTCTGAACCGGAGCTCTGGACAGCTGCTCCCCGGGCTGGAGCCATCAAGGCTCAGCGGTTCGTCCAGATCTTGTTGACGATCTCGATGCCGCTGACGGCCTGCCAGAGAAACAGGGTCATCACCGTCATGTTCAGACCGACGTGGGCCTTGCGGGCGATCAGGTTGCCCCGCTGCATCAGTGGAGACAGCGAGGCGGCCACGGCGATCAGGCACACCATGGTGATGCCGGCCAGCAGGTGGGGGCCTACGAACAGCTTGCCGTTGTTCAGGTAGGTGACGGCCATGCCTCCGAAACTGCCCAGCACCATGATCGCCAACACCAGGCTGCCGATCACGTAGTGGCGCTGGGCGTACTTGCCCTTGATCAGTTCCTTGCGCTGCTCGGGGTCGGCCGTACGGGTTTTCTTGGCCTTGATCCCCAGAAACAGGGCGTAGCCGGAGAGAGCCAGCAACGACCACATCAGCAGGGGATGGAGGAAGTTCAGGTTGTAGGCGAGGGCGTCCGGCATCGATCGGGTGGGGCGTTGGCAGCGAAGCTACAACTGGCGGCTGCCGCCCCGCCGTTCAGTGAAGAAAATGGCGACGGCCCGTGGTGACCATCGCCAGGTCGAGCTGATCACAGGCCGCGATCGAGTCCCCGTCGCGGACACTGCCGCCCGGCTGAATCACCGCGGTGATCCCATGGCTGGCCGCCAGCCGCACCGTGTCATCGAAGGGGAAGAAGCCATCGCTGGCGAGCACGGCCCCCACCGACCGCTCCCCAGCCGCCTCCAGGGCCAGCCGCGCCGAGCCCACCCGATTCATCTGGCCAGCTCCGATCCCAAGACTGACCCCACCGCCGGCCACGACGATCGCATTGGAGCGCACGTGCCGCACCAGGCGCCAGGCGAAACGCAGATCCTCAAGTTCCGCATCGCTCGGCCCCCGGCGGCTCACCACCCGCCAGGCCTCCTCGGTGGCGGGCTGGTCGTCGAGGTCCTGCTGCAGCACCCCGCCAAGCACGCTGCGAACCTGCAGGTGGGAGGCGCGCTCGATCATCGCGGCGGTGAGCTCAAGCACCCGCAGGTTGGTCTTGCTGGCCAGTTGCCCCAAGGCCTCGGGGCTGTAGGCGGGGGCGACGACGCATTCCAGGAACAGACCGGTGAGCAGGCTGGCGGCCTGGCCATCCACTGGAGCGTTCAGGGCCACGATGCCCCCGAAGGCCGACACGGGGTCGGCGTCGAGGGCCCGCCCGAGGGCTTCGGCGCTGCTGCCGCCGACCGCCACGCCGCAGGGGTTGGTGTGCTTCACCACAACGGCGGCAGGCTGGAGCGGGCCAGCGGCGCCCTCGCCGTAGCCGAATTCACGCACGGTGGCCAGGGCGGCCTCCAGGTCCAGCAGGTTGTTGGTGCTGAGCTCCTTGCCCTGCAGCTTCCTGGCTGCGCCCCAGCCCGCCTGCGGCGCGCTGAACCAGCGGGCGCTCTGGTGGGGGTTCTCGCCGTAGCGCAGGGTTTGCCTGAGTGGCAACTGCAGATTCAGGGCCTCGTCCGCGCCGTTCAGGCGCTCCTGAAGCCACCGGCTGATGGCGGTGTCGTAGGCGGCGGTGTGGCGGAAGGCCTCCAGCGCCAGCTGGCGGCGGAAGTCCTGATCCAGCTGGCCTGCCGCCAGGGCCTTGAGATAGCCGCCGTACTGGGCTGGACGGCTGAGCACGGCCACGTCGGCATGGTTCTTGGCGGCGGCCCGCACCATCGCCGGCCCTCCGATGTCGATGGTTTCAATGGCCTGCTCCCAGCTCACGGCGGGATCGGCCACGGTGGCGCTGAACGGGTAGAGGTTCACCACCACCAGATCGATCGGTGTGATGGCCTGGGCCTCCAGGTCCGCCTGGTGCGCCGGGTCGTGGCGTTTGGCGAGAATGCCGCCATGGATCCGGGGGTGCAGCGTCTTCACCCGCCCGCCCAGGATCTCGGCGGATCCGGTGTGCTCGGCCACCCGGGTGACCGGCAGCCCTGCCGCCGCCAGCACCGTCGCGGTCCCGCCGCTGGAGAGCAGCTGGAAGCCATGGGTGTGATGGAGCGCTTCGGCCAGCGCCACCACCCCCTCCTTATCCGACACACTCAGGAGCGCCGTGGGTGCCATCGCGATCGCAGGACGGGATCGCCACAACCTACCCAGCGAACCCTCGCCTTCCCCCACCCATGACCACAGACGAACTGCGCCAAGGACCGACTGAAGCGGAGCGCCGTCTGGTGCTCCTGCATGGCTGGGGGGCCGATGCCGATGACCTGCTGGATCTCGGCAAGCAGCTTGCCGGTGCGGAGATCGAGCTTGTGGCGCTGCGGGCACCTGAGCCCCATCCCCTTGGGGTGGGTCGGCAGTGGTACGACCTGCAGGAGCCTGAATGGCCTGGCCTGCCAAAAGCCCGGGACGCCCTGCGGCAGAGGTTGCTGGCCCTCAGCGACAGCCTGCCCCTGGAGCGCACGGTGGTGCTGGGATTCTCCCAGGGCGCGGCCATGGCCCTCGATGTGGCCAGTGGCTTGCCGGTCGCGGGGCTGATCGCCTCCAGTGGCTATCCCCACCCAGGCTGGGCGCCGCAGACCCCACTCAGCCGGGTGCTGCTGACCCATGGGGAGCAGGACCCGGTGGTGCCTGTGGCGGCCAGTGCCGAGGTGTTGCGTCTCCTGCGGCAGGGGGGAGGCCAGGCGGAGCTGCTGCGGTTTGCCGGCGGACACACGATCGATCCAACGCTGTTCCCAGCCCTGCGGGACTTCCTGGCGGATCGATGGAAAGATCCCCCCGGCTCGCCTTGAACCGGGGGATCCGCTGACGCTTCAGACGAAGGCGTACTCGTACTCTTCCATCTCTTCCCAGTCGTCGGAGCCGGTGGACTCAAGACCCGCGAAGAGCGCTTCTTCACCGATCTGATCAACGATCAACCGCAAAGAAGGAAAGAGAAAGTGATTCTCCTCGGCATACTGGGCGCTGAACAGACCCTTCTCGCCCCAGAAAAAGCGATCGGTGGTGTGCTCGTTCCGACGCACATTGAGCAGGGCGGGAGCAAGGAGGCCGCTCTCAGCAATGAACCGACGCGCCGCGGTGACAGGCTTGTGCTCACCAGTCTCGAGGTTGTGGGTGGGGATGTGGGCGAGCACGCGCTGCCCGGCGAGACGACGGCGGCTGATCCGCTTGCGCTTCTTTGACATGGAACCACTCCCTGGGGGAGGCGGAGGAGGATGGGTTGAGGGTGGGACTTGCCGTGGCAAGCCAAGGTGACCGGGCACTCCATGAGGGGGGCCTGGCGACTCCCAAACAACTTTCAGCCGTAGGCCGGTTTGGCCGGGGGTTCCTTGGGCAAGGACTCCCCGGCCTCCACGGAAACATCGACGCGATGACCTGACGAGCAAGCCACCGAACAGCGGAGGGACGTGTCTGCCTCTGCTGTAGCCTCCGTTGCAAGGAATGAGCAACCGATGCCGCCGCTGCTTCGCATGGAGATCCGGCTCGCGGATTGCGAAGTATTGGTCGATACCCAAATCTTAAGGCTTTTCCACCGATTTCCAACATGGGAGCTGAAATTGCTTCCATGGGGGTGAAGGCCAGTCTTTGATGGAGGTCTCGGCCCGCTTCATGACGCTGCTCGGCCATCAGCTGGCCCAGTTTGCCGACCGTCCCGAGCTCAGCTCCCTGGTGGTCTACCTGGCCCTGCCCCGTGCCGACGGCAAGCCCGGGCTGATCCCGGTCGGCCAGTGGCCCAGCGAGGTCAGGGCCCTGCCGGCGGTGGCCTTCCCAGCGGTGGAGGAGGATCCCAGCCTGCTGCTGCCCAGCGCCGAGCGCCGCTGGTTCCCGCTGCGGCGGCATCGGATTCTGCTGGGGGCCCTGCGGGTGGAAACCACCCAGCTGCCCTGGCCGCCATCCCTGACCAGCCGCCTCCAGGCGGTGGCGCATTGCCTCACCGAAGCCCTCCTGCTCGACCACGAACAGCAGCGGCTTGAGCGCCGGCTGGAGCTTCAGAGCCAGCAGTTGCGCCTGCTGGTGCACCAGCTCCGCAACCCCCTGGCCGCCTTGCGCACCTTCGGCCAGCTGCTGAAGCGGCGGCTCGAGGGCGATGCCCCCAACCGCTCCCTGGTGGAAGGCTTGCTGGCCGAAGAACGGCTGCTCAACCGTTACGTCGATGCCATCGACAGCCTCGATCAACCCCCCAGCCTTGGCCCCGGCGCGGCGGATCCCAGACCCCTGCTTCTGCCCCCGGCGCTCAGCTCCGGCGAACCGCAGCCCCTCCAGGAACGGTTGGAACCGCTGCTGATGCGGGCCGCGGCCACCGCTTCCCTCCAGGGTCGTTCCTGGTCGGGGCCCGAGCGGCGGCCCGAGTGGCGCGGCGACAGTGCCGCCGTGGCCGAGATCCTGGCCAATCTGCTCGAGAACGCCTTCCGCTACAGCCCCGAAGGCGCCGCCGTGGGGCTGCATTGCCAGCAGGGCGAAGGCGATCCCGAAGGCAATCCAGCCGGTCTGAGCCTCTGCGTCTGGGATGGCGGTCCTGCGATCGGCGCCGGGGAGCGGCAGGCGATCTTCGAGCGGGGGGTGCGCGGCGAACGGTCCCAGGGCCGCTCGGGCTCGGGCCTGGGGCTGGCCCTGGCGCGGGAGCTGGCCCGCAACCTCGGCGGTGAGCTGCGCTTGGTCCAGCCGCCCAGCGCCCTCGATCCCAGCCTGCCGCCGGAGGGCAACGCGTTCTGCCTGGAGTTGCCCCCAGCCCTCCCCTCAGCCTGAGAGGGCCAGGGCCGTCAGGAGCAGGGCCAGGCTGTCGCTCCACTCGACGCAGGCTCCGTAGGAATCGCCGCTGTGGCCCCCCAGCCGCCGACCCAGCCAAACGGGCACCAGCAGCGCCGGGAGCAGCCCCAACCACCCCTGCCAGAACCAGCCGGGCCCCGTCCAGCTGGGCGCTCCCCCCAGCAGGGTCAGCACCCCCAGCAGCAGCAGCGACGGCCGCAGCTCCCTGGCCAGGCCGCACCAATGCTGGCGGTGGAAGCCCGCGGTGCCGGCTGGGCGCAGATAGGGGAACCAGGCGATGGCCAGCAGCGGGGCGATCCGGCCCCACACCGCCGCCCAGATCAGCGCCAGGGCCACCTCCCCGGCTGGGGCAAGCCCCGCCAGGCTGAGCAGGGCAGCGCTCCGCAGCAACAGCAGCACCGCGAAAGCCTGCACACCGCTGGCCCCCACCCTGCTGTCCCCCATCGCCTCCAGGGACCGCTCACCGGCGGCCAGACCATCGGCGGTGTCCATGACGCCATCGGTGTGCAGGCCGCCGGTCAGGACGAGGTCCAGGGCCAGCACCAGGGCCACCTGGGCGGCCGGCGCCAGCCAGCTCTCGGTGAGCGCCCAGAGCAGGGCCTGCAGGCCCGCCAGCACCAGGCCGATCCAGGGGGCGAACCGGGCGATGCGCTCGAAGCGGGGCCGCAGCCGGGGCCAGGCCGGCAGCACGCTGTAGAACACCCAGGCCCCGGCCAGGTCGCGCAACCAGAGGGGCGCGCCTGCAGGCCTGGGGGACGGGGAACTCACGGGTGGATCGCAACCGGGGGGCACCCCTTAAGTTCAACCCACCGCCGCCTGGGCCCACCATGGATCCCCATCAGGGCAGCGGCCGACCCTTGAACCGGACGGATGGATTCCGCTTCGAGCGGACCGCGCACTGCCCGCGAACCCAGGCCCGTTGCGGGCGGTTTCACACCCCCCATGGTGTGATCGAAACGCCCCGCTTCATGCCGGTGGGCACCGCCGCCACGGTGAAGGGGGTGACCACAGCCCAGCTGGCGGCAACCGGCGCCCAGATGGTGCTGGCCAACACCTACCACCTCCATCTCCAGCCCGGTGAGCTGGTGGTGGCCGAAGCGGGCGGCCTGCATCGCTTCATGGGCTGGGAGGGCCCCCTGCTCACCGATTCGGGTGGGTTTCAGGTGTTCAGCCTCGGGGCCCTCAACCGGATCGATGACCAGGGCGTGGTGTTTAGCTCCCCCCGGGATGGCGCCCGGATCACGCTGACGCCGGAACGCTCCATGGAGATTCAGATGGCCCTGGGGGCCGATGTTGTGATGGCCTTCGACCAGTGCCCCCCCTATCCAGCCTCGGAAGCCGAGGCGGAGCAGGCCAACAGGCGCACCCACGCCTGGCTGGAGCGTTGCATGACCGTGCATGACCGCCCCGATCAGGCGCTGTTCGGCATCGTGCAGGGGGGCACCCATCCCCACCTGCGGGACCAATCGGCCCGGGCCGTGGCGGCCATGGGCCTGCCGGGCATCGCCATTGGCGGGGTCAGCGTCGGCGAACCGGTGGAGGAGATGCACCGGATCGTTCGGATGGTGACTCCCCTGCTGCCGGAGGGTGTCCCCCGCTATCTGATGGGGGTCGGCAGCCTGCGGGAAATGGCCATCGCCGTGGCCCAGGGGATCGACCTCTTTGATTGCGTCCTGCCGACGCGGCTGGGGCGCCACGGCACCGCCCTGGTGGGGGCGGAGCGCTGGAACCTGCGCAACGCCCGCTTCCGCCATGACCACACGCCTCTCGATCCGACGTGCCGCTGCCCGGCCTGCGCCCACCACAGCCGCGCCTACCTGCACCACCTGATCCGCAGCGGGGAAATGTTGGGCCGCACCCTGCTGAGCCTGCACAACCTCACCCATCTGATCCGCTTCACCACGGCCATGGCCACGGCGATCGGCGCTGGTTGTTTTGCAGAGGATTTCGCTCCCTGGGAGCCCGGCTCCGCGGCAGCACACACGTGGTAGCGTCCGAACAAATCTTGTTTTCAGCACCAGGGATGGCTGTTATCACCGGGATGCCTCTCCTCACGCTGGCCCAGCTTCCCGAGGCCTACCAGGCGTTCGGTCCCCTGGTCGACATCCTGCCGATCATTCCCCTCTTCTTCCTGTTGCTGGCCTTCGTCTGGCAGGCCTCGGTGGGTTTTCGCTGAGCACCGCCCAGGCGAAGGCCGGTAGCGCAAGCATCCGTCGCCAGCGGTAGGGCTCCTGGTAGAGCCGAAACAGCCATTCGATTTGCAGGGCTCCCATCCAGGCGGGGGCTCTCTGTTTGATGCCCGCCCACACGTCGAAGCTGCCGCCCACACCCATCCACAGCCCCGGCTGCCCCTGATGCAGCCGCTGAATCCAGCTTTCCTGGCGGGGCACCCCCAGGGCGGCCAGCACCAGATCGGGGTGGGCCGCCAGCAGCTCCCGCTCCAGGCCGCTCCAGGCCTCGGCGCTCTGGTACCCGTCGATCGCCAACACCAGGTTCAAGCCGGGAAACTCCAGCCGCAGCCGCTGGACCAGGGAAGCCATCACTTCCGGGCTGGCCCCCACCAGGGCGACGCGCCAGTCGACCTGGGCGGCATGGGCCAGCAGCCGGCGGGCCAGCTCGATACCAGGGCTGCGTCGCACCCGGTACCCCTGGCGTCGGAGCGCCCAGACCACACCGGCTCCATCGGGAATGACCAGCTCGGCGGCTTCGATCACGGCACCCAGGGCCTGGTCCTCCCGGGCCGCCATCGTCATCTCAGCGTTTAGGGTGACGATCTGACCCCCACCGCGGGCCTGAAGGGCCACGGCGGCGTCGAACACGTCGGGGAAAACGTTCACGGGAACGCCCAGCACCCGGCTTCTCCCCACTGGCGCCTGCACCGATTCCGTCGCCATCGCTGCTGAAGACCCTCAGGGCCGCCGGAGAATGGAAGGAGAGTACCGGCGTGATCTGCGGTGGCGCCATGGCTTGGAGCAGATCAGCGGCAGGATGGCCAACAGTGCTAACGGAACAGAGTTGAACGAAGCTGGCCAAGGGCTTGACTCCCCAGCGGTCCCGCCGCACAACGCCCCCCGTGCCCTGCCGGAATCCGAGGCCCGGGTCCTGCTCAGCCGGCTCGACGCCCAGATCGAGCGGGTGGTGCTGGTGCGTCAGCACCCGGTCAGTGGCCTGCTGCCGGCCAGCACCGCCCACACGGTGCACGGCAACTACGGCGATGCATGGGTGCGCGACTGTGTCTATTCGATCCAGTGCGTCTGGGGGTTGGCCCTGGCCCACCGCCGGCTGGACGGGCCCACCACCAGGGTCTTCGAGCTGGAGCAGCGGGTCATCCAACTGATGCGCGGCCTGCTGGTCGCGATGATGCGCCAGGCCCCCAAGGTGGAGCGCTTCAAGAACAGCCTCAATCGTCTCGACGCGATCCACGCCAAGTACGACACCTCCCGAGGAGATCCTGTGGTGGCCGACGAGGGCTGGGGTCACCTCCAGCTCGATGCCACCGCGCTCTACCTGCTCCAGCTGGCCCAGCTCACCCGCGCCGGCCTGGTGGTGGTACATAACCACCATGAGCGGGATTTTGTGCAGAATCTCGTCTACTACGTGGCCCGGGCCTACCGGGTGGCCGATTACGGCATCTGGGAGCGAGGCGACAAGGGCAACCATGGTGAGCCGGAACGCAACGCCAGCTCGATCGGGCTGGTCAAGGCGGCGCTGGAAGCCCTCGATGGCCTCGATCTCTACGGCCCCCACGGCGATGGCAGCAGTGGCCTCCATGTCCCCCAGCCGCCCCTGATGAGGCTGGGCCGCGCCCTGCAGGCCCTGCTCCCGCGGGAATCGGCCAGCAAGGAGGTCGACAGTGCCTGCCTCTCGGTGATCGGCTACCCCGCCTGGGCCGTGGAGGATCCCCAGCTGCTGGAACGCACCCGGAGCAAGATCCGCCGCGACCTGGGGGGGATCTATGGCTACAAGCGCTTCCGCCGTGATGGCCACCAGACGGTGGTGGAGGACCACCGCCGTCTCCACTACGAGCGGGAGGAACTGGCCCAGTTCGAGGCGATCGAGTGCGAATGGCCGCTGTTCTTCGCCTATGAACTGGTGACGGCCTGTTGTGAATTGCGCTGGGAGGAAGCCTGGAGCTGGCGGCGGCGCCTGACCTCGGTGTGTGTGGAGGTGGACGGAGTCCCGTTGCTGCCGGAGCTCTATCTGGTGCCCTCCGGTTCAATCGAGGCGGAGCGGCGCCAGCCCGGCAGCCAGGCCCGCCTTGCCAATGCCAACGTCCCCCTGCTCTGGACCCAGAGCCTCACCTGGCTCGGTGATCTGCTGCTCAACGGGCTGATCCAGCCGGCAGACATCGACCCGTGTGGCCGCCGGGAACCCAGGCCAGCCGGAGCGGAGCGGGTGCTGGTGGCCCTGGCCCCGGCCACTCCAGCGATCGCGGCGGCCCTGGCGGCGGCGGGGTTGCCCGTGGGCGGCGAGGGAACGGCGGTGCGCCAGGCCAGCTCCCAGAACCTGGCCTGGCGCATGGCCCAGGTGGGTGCCAACGCGGCGCTCGGGCTGAGCGGCCACCCCCCCGTGCGGATGGAAACGATGGCCACCGCTCGGATCTACCGGGATGGCGACGGACCGATCGCCTTCCTGCCGGCGGTCCTGGAAGAGGGCACGTTCTACCTGGTTGATGACCCGGAGCAGCTCGCCGACACGGTGCTCGGAGAACTGCGGCTGCTGCAGCGCCACTGGCGCGGCGACGGCCATCCCCTGCTGGTGATTCCGGTGGCGGCTGGACCCTTCCAGCGTGATCCCGCGGCGGTGATCCGGCTGGGTCTGGCCCTGGCCAGCGGCGAGCTGGAGGGGGTGCCGGTGCGCCTCGACCGGCTCGATGCCCTCGCCGAGGAGGCCTGCTGGGTGGCGTTGCCCGCCCCGGCCAGCGTCCCAGCCGCAGAGCCGAACACCACGGGCCCGGTGCTGCTCAGCAGCACCTGCCAGCACCCACTCACGCTTCAGCAAGAGAAGGAGCTCGAAGAGATCCCGATGGCCGACCTGGCCGAGCGGCTCTGGGGAAGCACCTCCCTCAGCGAGCAGGCCGAGCTCCTCGACCAGTTGGTGCGAAGGCTCGGCCAGAACGCGATCCTGCAGGGCCCGTCGTGCGGCGGGCCGGTGACGTTGCTGGCCCTGGTGGAGGAGGTCTACCGCCGCAGCCTGGCGGAATCCAACTGGTCGGTGGTGCGGCGTTGCGCCGGCCTCATGCAGCTGGTTCACCCCCAGCTGGAGGATGCGCTCACCGACCTGCTGGTGCTGCAGAAGCAACTGGTGGTGGGTCGCAACTACACCCGGGATTCCCTGATCACCCAACCCCAGGGCAGCGGGGCGATCGGCGCCATGATCCAGCGCTTCAGCGGCGAAGACGGCCGTGAGTGGATGGTGCAGCAGGAACTGCTGCTCGCCCTTGATGGCCTGGCCAGGCAGGAACCCGCTCTGCTCCGAGGCAGCCTCACCCTGCAACTGGGCCAGTTGCTGCTGCTGCTCACCGGCGAACTGGCCGCCGAACGGGACCTCACCCCCGATGACGCCTTCGAAGCGCTGTGCAGTCTCCCCCCCCACGCGATCCGCCGTCGCCTGCGGGCCGTGCTCGCCGATGTGGACCACGCCCGGGAGGCCCTGCGGCGCAAGGAGCAGCTCCACATCAGCGGCCGGGTGCGCTGGGATGTGCCCGCCCCGCTCGAAGACCTGCCGGAGGGGAAAGTCTGCTGGCTGCAGCACCGCCAGCGGCTTGGGGCGCTGCAGAGGGTTCCCAGGGATTTCTATGCCGGCATCTGGGACCTGCTGCACCACTGCCGCGGCCTGGTGATCGGCGACAAGCTGGAACGTCGCAACCGCCTGGAGAGCGCACCGTTGATCTCGGAGAAGACCCCCGGTGAGCGCAATTTCGCCTCCCTGGTCGATCACCTGCTCAGCAAGATTGAAGCCTCGGAGTATCGGCAGCTCTGCTCCGAGACCCTGCTCTCGCTGGTGGCGTTCGTGGGCGCCAATCCAGCCGTGCAGGTCGATGATTACCTGGCCCTCGATGTGGTGATCGGCCACGCCGTGCGGGTGGGCTGGCAGCACAGCCACCCGGACCAGTCAGCCGAGGACTACGCCCTCCACAAAGCGGAAGCCTGGGATCGCTTCTATCGGGCCTCGCCGGCCAGTTGCCGGCGCTGGCAGATGCTCGCCCTGCGGGACCTCACCGAGAGCGCCGGGGCAGACCCCGTTCAGATCGGGACGTCGAGCGTCATGCAGAGCGAGGGCTGATCCACGGCCTGCTCGATCAGGTTGGCGAGCAACAGCGCCCGGGAAGCCTGCTGGCCATTCACCGCCGGGATCTCGCAGCCGCGCACGCACTGGAGGAAATGCTCCAGCTCGGCATACAGGGGTTCGATCGAAGTGGTACTCACCTCCTCGATGAAGCCGTCGTTGCGGTAGAGAAGCTCGCCCTGATCGGCTGACACCCATTCATGGGCGCGGCGGTGGATGTGGAGGCTGCGGTTGAGAAAATCGGTTTCGACCAGGCTGTCGCGGCAGTGGGCGCTGAGGCTGCGGATCTTGCGATGGGCCATCTTGCTGGCCGCCAGGCTGGCCACCACGCCATTCTCGAAGCCCAACGTGGCGTTCACGTAGTCGATCGGGCCCTCGGCGCTGCGCCCCCCCACCGCCGCCAGCCGCACCACCGGCGCCTGGGCCAGCTCCAGCACCAGGTCGATGTCGTGGATCATCAGATCCAGCACCACCGAAACATCGTTGGCGCGATCGGCGTGGGGACTGTGACGGCGCGCCTCCAGCACCACCACCTCCTCGTTGGCCACCACCTTGAGCAGTTCGCGGAAAGCGGGGTTGAAGCGCTCGATGTGACCCACCTGGAGCTGGCGGCCGGCCGTCTCAGCAGCGTGGATCAGCTCCGAGGCCTCATGCTGGTTCGCGGCAATCGGCTTTTCGATCAGCACGTGCACCCCGGACCGCAGGCAGGCCATGCCGACGCGGTGGTGCAGCAGGGTCGGCACGGCGATGCAGACCGCTTCGACATGGGGCAGCAGGTCCTGGAAGTCGGCGAACCAGCGGCAGCCGAACTGCTCTACCGCCAGTTCGCCGCGGTGGGCATTGAGGTCGGCGACGCCCACCAGCTCGCCATCGCGCAGAAGGCTGAGGACACGGGCATGGTGCCAACCCATGTTGCCGATGCCGATGACGCCCACCTTGACCGGGGCGATGGGATCGGTGCTCATCGCCTCACGTGCACACGGGTCAAAGCGAACGTCCTGCCACCGTTGACGCCATTATCAATGATCAACCATTGGGGTCTGGAGTTGCCTCGTCCGGGGCTCGTCTGGTGATCTGCACCCGCTCGATGCGCGGGCCATCCATGGCGCTGATCACGAACTGATCACCCTTCCAGCGCAGGCTTTCGCCAGGGGCGGGAATGTGTTGCAACCGTTCGAGCAGAAAGCCGGCCAGGGTGTGGTGACCGTCCGACTCGGGCAACTTCAACCCCAGCTGACGATTCAGATCGAAGATTTCCAGATCGCCGGCCACCAGCCAGCTGTCGTCATGGATCTGCTGAACGTCGGCCTGCCCCGATAGCGGGGTGTCCTCGTCCCCGACGATCTCGCTGGTAAGGTCGGCCACGGTGACGAGACCCTCGGTGCCGCCGTGTTCATCAACCACCACAAGCAGGGGCTGGCCGCTGCGGATCAGCGGCAGCAGCTCGGCCAGGGAGGCCGTTTCCTGCACGATGGGCACCGAAGAGATGAAGGGAGCAAGTGGGGTGTCGCCCTGGAGCTGGCCCCTGGCGATCGGTTCGGCCAGCCGGCGCAGGTCGAGTACGCCCCGGACATCGTCGAGCGACTGCCCGATCACCGGGAAGCGGGCGTGGTTGGTGGCATGAACCACCTCCATCATCTCGGCGAAGCAGACATCCAGCGGCAGGGTCACCATGCCGGAGCGGGGCACCATCACCTCCCGCACCGGGGTGTCCCGCAGGGAGAACACACCTTCGAGGATGTTGCGCTCGTCGGGCAGCAGGCCGGTCACGCTGTTGGACTCGATCAGGGTTTCCAGCTCACCGGCCGAGAGGGCGGGCACCAGGGCATCCCAGTTGCGCGGCAGGCCGAGCAGCCGCAGCAGGCCATCGGCCAGGCGCTCGAGCACGGAGAGCAGCGGCGAGAGGGTGCGATTCACCGACTCCAGCAAGGGCGCCAGCCGCAGGGCCGAAACTTCCGGGTGATGCATCACCCAGGCCTTGGGCAGCAGGCCGCCGAGCAGGGTGGCCAGGCTGACCAGAACCAGAAACACCAGCACGTCGATCCAGGGCCGGCTGGTCTGGGGGTCCAGCCGGACGGCGAGCCCACGGCCGGCCCAGCCCAGGGCCACCAGGGCCAGGGCCGCCCCCAGCTGGGTGGAGAGCAGGGAGCGGCGCAGCCGCCCCTGCAGCCGCTCCACCGAGCGGGCGCCGGGATGGCCATCGGCCGCCAGGACCTGCACCCGACTCGGGCGCAGCCGGATCAGGGCGAACTCCCCGGCGGCGAAGAAGGCCAGCAGGGCGAGCAGGGCGGCCAGCAGGGCGAGCAGGCGCACGGAGAGCAGGGGCGTCAGGGAAGGGGCGCTCACTCCACGGTGACGCTCTTGGCCAGGTTGCGGGGCTGATCCACATCGAGGCCGCGGTGGGCAGCGATGTGGTAGCTGAGCAACTGCATCGGGATCACGGTCAGCAGGGGCGAGAGCAGCTCTTCCACCGCCGGGACCGGCAGCAACACATCGAAGAGGGCAGTGTCGGGGCCTTCCGGAGCCACGCCGATCAGCTGGGCATCGCGGGCCTTGGCCTCCTGGGCGTTGGAGAGCACCTTGTCGAACACCACACCGGGCATGGCGATGGAGACCACCGGCACTCTGGCGTCCAGCAGGGCGATCGGTCCGTGTTTCATCTCACCGGCGGGGTAGCCCTCGGCATGGATGTAGCTGATCTCCTTCAGCTTGAGGGCACCCTCCAGGGCAATGGGGTAGTTGATGCCGCGCCCCAGAAAAATCACATCCTGGGTATCGGCGAACAGATGGGCCAGGTCGGCGCACCGGCGATCGTGGTCCTCCACCAGCTCCTTGAGCTGGGCAGGCAGGGCCCGCAGGCCCCGCACCAGCGCCTGGAGCTGGGAGGGGCTGCGGCTGGAGCGGCGTTCGGCGAAGGCCAGGGCCAGGCCATAGAAGGCGAGCAGTTGCCCCAGGAAGGTTTTGGTGGCCGCCACCCCCACCTCGATGCCGGTGCCGATGTCGAGGATGTGGGGCACCAGCCGGCCCAGGGAGCTTTCGGGGCGGTTGGTGATGCCCAGCAGCCTGGCTGCAAAGGCGGGATCGGCGATCAGGCCGCGGCGCTCCTCCTCCATCAGCACAGCGGCGAGGGTGTCGGCCGTTTCCCCCGACTGGGTCACCCCGATCGTGAGGGTGTGGGGCGCCAGGGGCGGCGGTGCGTAACGAAATTCGCTGGCATAGAAAACGCGGGTGGGGATTCCAGCCAGCTGCTCGAGCAGATGGGCACCGACCAGGGAGGCATGCCGGCTGGTGCCGCAGGCCAGGATCTGAATCCGCTCCACCCCCTCGAACACCTTGTCCGGCAGGGGCATGGCCACCAGGGAGGGCGAGCCGGGCGCCCGGCTCGGCTCCGGCAGATGACGGGCCACCCAGAGCGCGGCCGTTTCGGGCTGCTCATGGATCTCCTTGTGCATGAAGTGGCGGAAGCTGCGCTTGTCCGCCACGTGCTCGGTGCCGGTGAGCAGGCTGGGGGTGCGCTGCACCCGCTCCCCCTTCTCGTCGTAGAGCTCGATGCCCAAGGGGGTGAGCAGGGCCACCTCCCCATCCTCCATCGGCAGAATCGTGCGGGTGAAGCCCGCCAGGGCCGGCGTGTCGCTGGCGCAGAGGAACTCCCCCTCGCCAAGCCCGATCAGCAGCGGCGCCTGACGCCGCGCCACCACCAGGGCGCCGGGCGTTTCGCCCCAGACGACGGCCAGGGCATAGGCGCCGTGCAGCTCAGGCAACACCAGCTGGACGGCTTCGAGCAACAGGCTCCCGCTGGCGACCCTGCCACGGGCGCGCAGCTGGCCGAGGTGCTGGCTGATCAGATGGGGAATGACTTCCGTGTCGGTGTCGGAGTGGAAGACGACGCCGGTGGCTTGAAGTTGCTCGCGCAACTGGCGATGATTTTCGATGATGCCGTTCTGGACCACCGCCAGTTGGCCGCTGCCATCGAGGTGGGGGTGGGCGTTGCGCTCCTCGGGCTTGCCGTGGGTGGCCCAACGGGTGTGGCCGATGCCGCAGTGGCCCGCCGCCGAACACTGCTCATAGCGGTGTTGAAGGTTGACCAGCTTGCCCTCGGCCCGCAGGCAGGTGAGATGGCCAGCCGGGCTGCCGGGTTGGGAGGGAGTGACTTCCACCGTGGCCAGTCCGGCGGAATCGTAACCCCGGTACTCCAGCTGGCGCAGGCCTTCAAGCAGCAGCGGAGCTGCCTCCCTGGAGCCGATCACCGCAACGATGCCACACATGGCCGATGGGCCGGATTAGGGCTGTTTCTAAAGGATCATCCCGAAGCCTGGCCATCGGCCTGCATCGGGACAGAGAAAAAAACCCGGCCAAAGGCCGGGTTGCAGGATCGATCGGCTGGACCGTCGGGTGAGTGAACCTCAGTAGGCCAGGCCCATGCTGCGGCTGGTCTCGTCGCCGAGATAGACGCGGACACTGAGGAAATCGGTGGGGCAGGCGGTTTCACAGCGCTTGCAGCCGATGCAGTCTTCGGTGCGGGGTGATGAAGCGATCTGGCCGGCCTTGCAGCCGTCCCAGGGGACCATCTCGAGCACGTCGAGGGGGCAGGCACGGACGCACTGGGTGCAACCGATGCAGGTGTCGTAGATCTTGACGGAATGGGACATGCCCTGCCAGGAAGCGAACGGCGTGGGGCCAAAGTACCCAGACCTGCTGCTCTGTCGGCCTCGCCCGGGCCGGGCCGTCATTCTTTTTCATCAACGGTCCAGGGGCCGAGCGGGGCGACCCGTAGGATGCGGCCTCCCACACATCGGTCATGTCCCAGGAAGCGATCTTCGAGAAAGTGCGCTCGATCGTTGCCGAGCAACTCAGCGTCGATGCTGCTGAGGTGAAGCCCGAATCCAACTTCCAGAACGATCTGGGCGCCGACTCCCTTGACACCGTGGAGCTGGTGATGGCCCTGGAAGAAGCCTTCGACATCGAGATTCCCGACGAGTCCGCCGAAGGCATCACCACCGTCGGGGATGCCGTCACCTACATCCAGGACAAGCAGGCCTGAGGTTGTTGATGGTGGAGGGTCTCCGCCGCGTCGTGGTCACGGGCCTGGGCGCGGTCACGCCGATCGGCAACAGCGTGTCCCAGTACTGGGACGGATTGCGCACCGGTCGCAACGGGGTGGCAGCGATCACCTTGTTTGATGCGTCCCGCCATCCCTGCCGGTTTGCGGCGGAGGTCAAGGATTTCGATCCCAGCGGCAGCATCGAGCGCAAGGAAGCGAAGCGCTGGGATCGCTTCTGCCAGTTCGCCGTCGTGGCGGCGAAGGAGGCCGTGGCCCAGTCCGGGCTTGCGATCCAGGCCGGCCGCCCGGAGCGGGTCGGGGTGTCGATCGGCTCCGGGGTGGGCGGTCTGCTGATGATGGAAACCCAGGCCCATGTGCTTGCCGATCGGGGACCGGATCGGGTCAGCCCGTTCTGCGTGCCGATGATGATTCCCAACATGGCCGCCGGGCTCACCGCCATCGCCCTGGGCGCCAAGGGGCCCAGCACTTCGGCCTCCACCGCCTGCGCGGCCGGCTCCAATGCGATCGGCGATGCCTACCGCCTGATCCAGCTCGGCCTGGCCGACGCCATGGTGTGCGGCGGAGCCGAGTCGGCCATCACACCGCTGGGGGTGGCGGGCTTCGCCAGCGCCAAGGCGCTCTCCTTCCGCAACGACGATCCCGCCACGGCCAGCCGGCCGTTCGATCGGGAGCGCAATGGCTTCGTGATCGGCGAGGGCGCCGGCATGGTGGTGCTCGAAAGCCTCGACCACGCCCGGGCCCGGGGGGCTGAGATCCTCGCTGAGGTGGTGGGCTACGGCATGTCCTGTGACGCCTACCACTACACGTTGCCGTCCCCTGGCGGGGTGGGGGCGGCCGAGGCCATGCGGCTGGCCCTGGCCGACGGCCGGCTCACTCCCGACGATGTGGACTACGTCAACGCCCATGGGACCAGCACCCAGGCCAACGACAGCAACGAAACCGCCGCGATCAAGGCGGCCCTGGGATCCCGGGCCCTGGCCATCCCGGTGAGCTCCACCAAATCGATGACGGGTCATCTGCTGGGCGGCAGCGGCGGCATCGAGGCGGTGGCGGCCGTAATGGCGATCGGCCACAACCTGGTGCCCCCTACGATCAATTTCCACAATCCGGATCCGGCCTGTGATCTGGATGTCGTGCCAAACCAGGCGCGGGAACAGACACTGGACGTCGTGCTCTCGAACTCCTTCGGGTTTGGCGGTCACAATGTTTGCCTTGCCTTCCGCCGGATGAGCTGAACGTCCGTTCCGCTCCCCCAGAGGAAACCCTCACCACCCCACTTCTCTTCCGCCATGGTCGCCGCCCCCGCAGTGGACACCCTGTCCATCGACACCCTCTGCATCAACAGCATCCGCTTCCTGGCGATCGATGCGGTCAACAAGGCCAATTCCGGCCATCCCGGCCTGCCGATGGGTGCGGCACCGATGGCCTATGCCCTCTGGGACAAGGTGCTGCGCCACAACCCCAGCAATCCGAAGTGGTTCAACCGCGACCGCTTCGTGCTCTCGGCCGGCCACGGCTGCATGCTGCTCTATTCCCTGCTGCACCTCACCGGATACCAGAGCGTCGGGCTGGAAGAACTCAAGCAATTCCGGCAGTGGGGATCGAAGACCCCGGGTCACCCGGAAACCTTCGAAACGCCGGGGGTGGAAGTCACCACCGGTCCGCTGGGCCAGGGCATCGCCAACGCCGTGGGCCTGGCGATCGCCGAGGCGCACCTGGCGGCCAAGTTCAACCGGCCCGGCGCCGAGCTGGTGGATCACTTCACCTACGTGATCATGGGCGATGGCTGCAACCAGGAGGGCATCTCCAGTGAAGCCGCCTCCCTGGCCGGCCACCTGGGCCTCGGCAAGCTGATCGCCCTGTACGACGACAACCACATCACCATCGACGGCGACACGGGGGTGTCGTTCACCGAGGATGTGATGAAGCGCTATGAGGCCTACGGCTGGCACGTGCAGCACGTGGCAGACGGCAACACCGACGTGGCGGCGATCACCCGGGCGATCGAGGCGGCGAAGGCCGTCACTGACCGCCCCAGCCTGATCAAGGTGACCACCACGATCGGCTACGGCTCCCCCAACAAGGCCAACACCGCCGGCGTGCACGGTGCGGCCCTCGGTGCCGATGAGGCGGAGCTCACCCGGGCGGCACTGGAGTGGAGCTATGGCCTGTTCGAAGTGCCCCAGGCCGCCTACGACCATTGGCGGGAAGCGCTCAGCCGCGGCGCTGCCGCCGAAGCGGACTGGACCAGCACCCTCGAGACCTACCGCCGCCAGTGCCCCAGCGAAGCGGCCGAGTTCGAGCGGATGTTGCGGGGCGAGCTGCCCCTGGGCTGGGATGCCAAGCTGGCCTCCTTCACTCCCTCCGACAAGGGTCTGGCCACCCGCCAGCACTCCTACAACGCCCTCAACGCGATCGGCCCCAGCCTCCCTGAGCTGATCGGCGGTTCGGCCGACCTCACCCACTCCAACCTCACCGACATCAAGGGGGAGGCCAGCTTCCAGAAGGGCGGCGAAGCCAACCGCTACCTGCACTTCGGCGTGCGGGAGCACGCCATGGCGGCGATTCTCAATGGCCTGGCGTATCACGGCAGCGGCCTGATTCCCTACGGCGGCACCTTCCTGGTCTTTGCGGGCTACATGGTGGGGGCGATGCGCCTGTCGGCCCTCAGCGAGCTCGGCGTGATCTATGTGCTCACCCACGATTCGATCGGTCTGGGCGAAGACGGCCCCACCCACCAGCCGGTGGAAACCCTTGCCTCGCTGCGCTCGATCCCCAACCTGCTGGTGATCCGCCCAGGCGATGGCAACGAAACCAGCGGCGCCTACCAGGTGGCGGTCACCAACCGCAAGCGCCCCACCGTGCTGGCCCTCAGCCGCCAGGCGATGGCCAACCAGGCCAACTCCTCGGCGGCGCAGGTGGCCAAGGGGGCCTACATCCTCGAAGACAGCGAGGGCACACCCGAGCTGATCCTGATCGGCTCGGGCACCGAGCTCGACCTGTGCGTCAAGGCGGCCGCCGTGCTGCGGGCCGAAGGCCGCAACGTACGGGTGGTGTCGATCCCCTGCGTCGAACTGTTCGAGGAGCAGGAGCCCTCTTACCGCGAGTCGGTGATCCCGGCCGCCGTGCGCAAGCGCCTGGTGGTGGAAGCCTCCGGCTCCTTCGGGTGGCACAAATATGCCGGCCTCGATGGCGACACGATCTCGGTGGATCGCTTCGGCGCTTCCGCACCCGGTGGCGTCTGCCTGGAGAAGTTCGGCTTCACCGTGGAGAACGTGGTGGCAAGGGCGAAGGCGCTCTAAGGCTCGGTGCGACACCGACTCTTTCACCAGGAACAGACACACCGATCCTTTCCTGCTGGGCGTCCGGAAGCCTGGTCCAGGTGTTTCCATTGGGGGCCTTGATGCCGCACAACCGAAACGCCAACCCAGAACGGCTGTCGATCGTCCTCCCGACCTACAACGAGAGGGAGAACATCGTCAGGATTGTGGAGGACCTCCTCCCACTCCAGCAGCACTTTGTTCTCGAGATCCTATTCGTCGACGATGATTCGGCCGATGGAACAGCTGATCTGATCAAGGAACTGGCGCACCGGCAAGCAGCGGTGCGCCTGATCCGCAGGGTGGGACGGGCAGGCCTGGCCAGTGCCATCAAGGAAGGGATTCTCGATGCCACCGGCGATGTGGTCGTGGTGATGGACTGCGATGGCCAGCATGAACCGGCGGCGGTTGAAGCCGCTGTCAGGGCTCTTGTCGAATCCGGCGACGATCTGGTGGTGGGCAGTCGCTTTCACGCCGATGCCGCCATCCATGGGCTGAGCCCGATGCGCACCCGTAACTCCAACTGGGCGAACACGATCGCCCGCTTCAGCTTGCCCGGCTATCGGCGACTCACTGATTTCATGAGCGGCTTCTTCGCCCTCAGACCGGAGCCAACCTTGCCGTTCGTGCGGCGGGTGGACGTGAACGGGTTCAAGTTTCTCTATGAGCTGCTCTCGATTAGCCAAGGGCGGTTGCAGGTCAGCGAGATTCCGCTGTGCTTCAAGGCCCGCATCGCCGGTTCTTCAAAGCTGGACCTGGCCATCGTCTGGGATCTGGGGGTCTCGATGCTGCACACGCTGCTGCTGCGATCGATCCCTCGCCGTGCGATCAGTTTCGCTCTGGTGGGCTTCAGTGGGGTGGCGGTCCAGTTGCTCGTGGTTCAGTTCCTGATGGCAGGACTGCAATTTCCGTTTGAGCAGGCTCTGCCCATGGCGGTGGTGGCTGCAGCCACGTCGAACTATCTGATCAACAACGCTCTAACGTTCCGTTTCCAGCGACAGCAGGGACTGGCCCTGCTGCAGGGTTTGCTGAAGTTCCTGCTGGTTGCCTCCTTGCCGGTGCTGGCCAACGTGGGCGTGGCCTCCTCCTTCTACAGCCTCGTGTCCCGAAACACGTTCTGGGCCCAGCTGGCAGGCATTCTGGTGGTGTTCGTCTGGAACTACGCCGCCTCATCCCGATTTGTTTGGAACACGCCCTGAGCGGGGTTCCTTCACCGCTCTTCGGTCTTCGGTTGACCAGGTCACCGGCACATCCGGCCCGTAGCTCTGCAGAGTGACAATCACGGTCTTCCCGTCGAGAAAAACCGAGCCTGCCGAAGGCCAGGGCTTGACATTCTTTGAGACCGCTCGAAGGACGGCGCTCTTCCGTTCTTCAGTGGTGGGTTGCCGGAACTGCTCGTTGCCCAAGAAAAAATTCAGGATCTCGGTCTGGCGAAAGAGGGCGAAAGCCTCTTTGTTCATTCTAGGGGCGTCTGTTGTGGGTGGCCAGCGCACAAAGTCCGCAAATTGAAAGGGTGGGTAGCGTCCGATGACCACAAGAGCTGTCCGGTCTTTCGTCGGCAAGCCCAGTAAGGGCTCAACCCTAACCAGGATCCGATTGATCATGTTGAGTTCATAGGTAGTCTTGAGTTGGGCGGCATTGGAGGCCTGGGTGCCGAAGACCAGGAAGAACCAAAGCAGCAACCAGGCCAACGGCAGAGCTGCCCAGCGAAGCGCTTGTGGCTGCAGTGCAAGCCCCAGAAGGAAAAAGAGCGCGTAACCGTAGGCAGCGTAGAACCTGCCTGCATCAGAGGGAGTTAAACTGTTGACGATATTGGAACCATTCACCGCCACCGGAACCAAAAGAACCGCGGCGAAAAGGGCTAAATGAGCAGATTGATCCCTGCCCGACCTGGCCAGCAGAGCGATCAAACCCAGGGCAACAAGAATCAGGGGAATCAGGCCGAGCACTCCTCCCTTGGGGACACCGCCCACACCGGAGGCTAGATAGTCAAAGAATTTTGAGTAAGATACACTTATTTGTCCAATCGCCTCACCCATGCCGTTGACATGGGTACTTTGCGCGATCGGATCTGTGACCACGACCTTCGAGACTAGCCAGAACAGCACAGCCGACAGCAGTAAGGGAGCCGGGGTGAGTAGAACCTCACGCCGGACCGCATGAACCTTTAACATGAGGGCCAGATTAAATAGCGTGAAGACACTGACCAAAGCAATCTTCGGAGCATAGGTTGATAAGGCCAAAAAGTAGAAGGTGGAGGTGCCCAGAATTCGCGTTGAGTCATGCCTGCTGCGCACCCACACCAGCGAGCCCAGAATCACAAACGTATCGCCAATCACGAAGGAAATGTGGTCAGCGGCAAACGAGTAATAGTCAAGAAAAGCGGGATAAAGGCATATAATTCCAGCCAGCAGGAAGACATATGACTTGCCCTGCAGCCCCACCAACCTGGCAAAAAGAATGCCATTCAATGCCTGAAGCATCGCCGCACCGATCATCTGCACGGACTGGACTCCGCTGCCGCCCTGAGCCAGGATGATCAGATCGGCCAGCCATCGGCCTTCACTTGATGTCTTGAAGGTTGGATACTCTCCATAGAGCATGGTATTGGGAAAGGTATGGTCCGTGAACGTCATCGCTGTGAAGAAGTAGCTGTAGGCCACGAACTGCAGCAGAAGCAGCGCTATGAAGACGAGGCGATAGCGATCGGCCCCTGCGATGAGGCTCTGAAGCAAGGTCCCCACAGTTGTTTTGGTATCGAAAAGTCTTGTCGTCCATGTCCTCTTCATCACCATGCTCCACCACGCGACGCGGTTCGATTGTCCTTGTGGCCTTCCCGGTGTTGCCAATGGCAACCGAAGCTGTTCACAATTAGGTGTAATGGGGCTCCGGATGACGGCAGTAAACTCAGGGTTGCTTCAAAGTGCGTCACAGGCGCTCTGGCCTGAGCTGCCTGCATCGGGTTTGGTCGGTGGAATCGCCCCCTTGTGCCAGAAGCCACCACTGCTGCAACCGATCTTGATCTGATCAGCTTCCTGCAGGCAATCCCGGACTCACGCATGCGGCGCGGGATCCGCATTCCTGCCTGGTACCTATTGCTGGTAGCGGTGCTGGGAATCCTGAGCGGCAGCAAGAGCTTGCGGGATCTTGAGCGCTACTCCTGCGGAGAAGGCTGCGCCAAGAGGATGTTGCTCAGGCGGATCAGGTTGTAGGCGATCACGTGCAGGCCAAACACGGCGCTGACGTTGTCCCGGCCCCGCAGCTTGAACTGGCGCAGGCCGCCGAATGCCTTGATCCAGCCAAAGATTTTTTCGATGCCCCGGCGGGCATTGATCGATTTGGCGTAGCCCTCATGCCGGGCGGTGCGGCCATCAATGGCTGAGCCACCGCTGCGGGCCGTGTTCAGGGCCACGTCGGGCGTGACACCGATCCGCCGCATCTCAGCGACAAATCCTTTGGTGTCGTCGTTCTTGTCTGCGCCGACGGTCTTCTGGTGGGCACCGGCGAGGTGAGGTCTGCTGCCATCTCCTACTCCTGCGGAGAAGACTGCGTCTTGGTGGCATCCCGCTCACCGGTGCCCGTGGCCTGTGTGACGCGGCAATCGACGATCAGGTCATGACGGTTGTCCATCAGCACATGTCCCCGGTAGCTCCGCTGCGCTGGATGGGCATTGGATTTGCGGGCCAGCAAGGCCACTCCTTCGGAGAAGACTGCGTCAACAGGATCCGTGCTGGAGTGGTGGGTCTCATTGCTGAGCTTGATGCCGCGAAAGTCGCCCTTGGCCCGCTTCTTTCCCTCTCTGGGTGCACCGAATCCTTCGCCAGGACCTGTGGGCGGAGGCGGAGGATCCTCCTGGCCATCGATCCGCTTCAAGGAGGCGTGTGACGCCCAGACCTGAAGCACAACGTGCCGTCCACGGAAAAGTGGTCGTCACTGAGCAGCGGTTTGACCTCCGGAGCTCCCTTCAGCTTCTCCTGGAACAGCCCTATGACGTCGTCAGTGAGGAGCCGATCACGGTTCTAGTGGCTCCGCCACGCTCGGCCTGCGGCCTCGGTAATTGTGAATGTGGTCGGATGCCAGATCGGATTGTCGGGGCTCAAGCCCACGAACCAGCGGAACAGCAGGTTGTAGTGGAGCTGCTCCAGCAGCAGCTGCTCTGGTGGAACCGATGGTCGTCCTTCTGAGGCGTACAGCCTGCAGAAGGTGGGATGGAGCCGATCGAGAGCCTGATCCGCCAACTTGCGAATCCGCCTGAGCGGATGACTGGTCGGGATCCGCTCCTCGATCGAGACGTTAGGAGAGCAAGAAGCCGCTGTGCTCCTGTTGGCCTCGCATCAACGAATGGGGCTGTTGATCCATTCACGCAGAGATTGCAGGGTTTTTCAGCAAACTCTTAATGGCGCATAAAGCAGCATCAAATACTACTGAGCACTCCTGGCTGGGGCCCGCCCAGCGGCATCGCTGCCCATCCTGGGGCCAACATGCCCAGGCCCCAGGAAACGCGCCGCGATGGCCGAGTCGATCGATCTACTGGCGCTGCCGGCGGGCCTGCGGCGGCGAACACTGCTTGCCTACGGGATCGGCGACGCCGGCACCGGCATGGCTGCGGCGCTGATCGGCTTCTACCTGTTCGTGTTTTACACCCAGATCGCCGGCCTGCCCCCCTGGCTGGCTGGCCTGGTGCTGATGGTCGGCCGGGCCTGGGATGCGGTGAGCGACCAGCTGCTGGGCTGGCTGAGCGATCGGACCCGCAGCCGCCTGGGGCCACGGCTTCCCTGGATGATCGGCAGTGCGTTGCCGCTCGGGGTGAGCATGGCGCTGATGTGGTGGTTCCCGCCGGGGAGCGGCGAACTGCTGCGCTTTGGCTGGTTCGTGCTGATCTCGGTGGTGTTCATGGCCGCCTATACTGGCGTGAACCTGCCCTACTGCGCCCTCGCCACCGAGCTCACCGAAGACACCCAGCTGCGCACAAGCCTCAACGCGGCCCGCTTCACCGGCTCGATCCTCAGCAGCCTGGTGGGCCTGCTGCTCGGGGCCCTGCTGGTCGGCCATGGTGCCCCCGGGTTCCTTTGGATGGGGGTGGCCGGCGGCGCGGTGGCGATCGTGGGCACCCTGCTGTGCTGCTGGGGGCTGGCGCCGGCCGCCCGGGTGAGTCGCCGGCCATCGGGGCTGCCCGAGCCGATCACCGCCCAGCTGCGCCGGATTCGCCGCAATGGCCGTTTTCTGCGGGTGGTGGGCTTGTATCTGCTCCTGTGGGGTGCCCTGCAGCTGATGCAGCCGGTGTCGCTGCTCTACCTCTCCGAGGTGATGCACGTGCCGATGGACTGGAGCACCTGGATGCTGATCCCCTTCCAGCTCAGCGCCATGGCTGGCCTGCAGCTCTGGAGCCGGCTGGCGGCCCGCCGTGGCCGCTTGTGTGCCCTGCTCTGGGGCGGCGGCCTCTGGATCGCCATGGGCGTGCTGGCCATGGGGCTCGTTCCCCTCGATGCGGCTCTGGCGCCGTTGGCCAGCCTCGCCAACGGCTTCAAGTTCACGCTGCTGATGCTGGTGGTGCTGCTGATGGGCCTGGGGGCCGCCACCGCCTATCTGCTGCCCTGGTCGCTGCTGCCGGATGCGATCGATGCCGATCCCGAGCGCCCCGCCGGCCTGTTCACCGCCTGGATGGTACTGACCCAGAAGCTGGGCAGTGCCGTCTCGGTGTTCCTGCTTGGCAGCCTGCTCAGTTGGAGTGGCTTTGTGGCGGGCCGAACCCTGGAGCAACCCCAGCTGGCGCTGGTGATGATCCGGCTCAGCATCGGCCTGATCCCGGCGGCCCTGGTGCTGCTCGGCCTGCTGGTGATGCGGGGCTGGACGCCGCGGCCAGCCCTTCCAGGGTTCGCTCCAGGCCCTCGAGAATGATCTCGAACCCAAAGCCGAAGGCATGGAGCCCGTCGTAGCGGCGCTCCATCACCTCGTGGGTGAGCCCGTTCAGGTGGGGGTAACGATCGGCGGGAAGCTCGGGCAGGTAGGCGGCCGCCATCTGGGCATACTCCTGCGCCTCGATCGGGAAGTTCAACTCCTGCAGGGTGAACCCGTAGATGTGGCTGTCGATGGCGTTCCAGGCGTGGTCGGCCAGCTCCAGGGTGAACCCCGCCGCCACCAGGCAGCCGAGGGTGGCCTCCACGTAGCGGAGCATGGCCGGCCCCGTGTTCAGCCGCGAGAGGATGGCCATCGCGGCCCAGGGATGGCGCCCCAGGGCCCGGTGGGCGGAGGTCGCCCGCTCCCGCAGCGCCGCTTTCCAGTCGCCACCGATCGCCGGTAGGGCGATCTCGCCGACCACGACCTCGACGAGGCCGTCAATGATGGCTTCGCGGTTGGCCACATGGTTGTAGAGCGACATGGCCTTGACGCCCAGCGCTTCGGCCAGCTTCCGCATCGTGAGCCCCCCGAGTCCCCCCTGGTCGGCGATCTCCAGGGCTGCCGCCAGCACCCGCTCCCGGCTGAGGGGCAGCCGGGCGATCCTCCCCGGACGGCTCGGCTCCGCCAGGTTCTCCGCCTTCAAGCCCAGTCCGCCCGAATGGGTCGAGCTTACGCTGTATGCTTTACTTACGGCGTAAGTCCGGAATCGACGATGACGGATCAGGGCATGTGGCAAGCGCCAGCAACAAGCAACTGCCAGGCCACCGACCCAGACCCTTCCGCCCCCACCATGCGGGCGATCACCCAGGAGATCTACGGCTCATCGGAGGTGCTCTCGATTCAGACCGTTCCGTTGCCCACGATCGGTGAGCAGGAGCTGCTGATCCGGGTGCGCTCCACCTCCGTCCATGCCGGTGACTGGCATCTGATGCGCGGCAAACCCTTCCTAATAATTCGCCTGATCTACGGGGGCCTGCGCAAACCGAAGATCAGGACGCTCGGCTGTGATGTCGCCGGAACCGTGGAGGTCGTCGGCAAGGGGGTCAGCCGGTTCCAGGTGGGCGATGCGGTGTTCGGTGATCTTTCGGTGTGCGGCTTTGGCGCCTTCGCTGAGTACGCCCGTGCCACCGAAGCAGCCCTGGTCGCCAAGCCCGACGCGATTTCCTTTGAGGCCGCCGGCACCGTTGCCTGCTCAGGATTGGCCGCCCTGCAGGGCCTGCGCGATCTGGGCCAGCTGCAGGCGGGGCAGAAGGTGTTGATCCACGGGGCTGCTGGCGGGGTGGGCTCCTTCGCCATGCAGATCGCCAAGGCCTTCGGAGCCGAGGTGACCGGCGCCTGCAGCGCCCACAAGATGGCCATGGTGCGCTCCATCGGCGCCGACCACGTGATCGACTCGGCCGAGGTGGATTTCACCGCAGGCGTCCCCCGCTATGACCTCATCCTGGACAACGCGGCCTATCGCCCCCTCGCGGACCTCCTGCCGGCGTTGGCGCCCAAGGGCACCTACGTGCTGGTCGGCGGCTCCATGGCCCGGTTCTTCCAGGTGATGCTCTGGCAGGGGCCCTGGATCTCCCGCACCAGCGGTCGCAAGGTGCGGGTTCTGGCCTCGAATCCCAATCCGGCCGATCTGCAGACCCTGGCTGATCTGCTCGTTGCCGGCAAGATCGTGCCGTTCATCGATCGCCGCTGCCCTCTTGAGGATGTTCCGGAGGCGATGGCGGCGCTTGAGCAGCGGCAGGTTCGGGGGAAGGTGGCCATCGCTGTTGGTCCTGGCGAGCTTCATAGCGCTCCACCGCGCCCTCGACGTTGAAGAACAGGCGTTCGGTCCCGAGGGCCGAACCCAGCTCGGAGTGGCGCACCACCCGCAGACAGCCCGGGTTGAGCCCAGTCAGCCAGAGGCTGACGCCCAGGTCCCGCTGCTTGCGCTCCGCCTCGGTGAGCAGCCTGAGGGCCGAGTATTCGATGTCGATCACGGCACTGCAATCGATCACCACCACCCTGGGTTCGGCCCGCTCGATCAGCGCCTCCATCTGGCCCCAAACCGCCTGGGCATTGGCGAAGAACAGCCGGCCCTCGGCCCGCAACAGCAGCAGGCCCGGCCAGGTCTGATCATCGGGATGGGCCGGGTGGTGGCCCAACCGGGGTCGGAACACATCCGTGCCCCGCTTGCGGGCCAGCACATACACCCGGGGGTTCATTTCCTGCTGCGCCAGCGCCAGCAGGGACACCACCACCGCCACCAGGATTCCCCGCAGGGTTCCGAGCAGCACCACGCCAGCGAAGGCGATCAGGGCCCAGTGGAACTCGGTGACCCGCACCCGGCGGATCGCCAGGAAATCGGCGGGGGCGATCAGCTCAGCCGAATAGACCACCACCACGGCGCCCAGGGCGGCCAGGGGCAGCCGGGCGATCAACGGGGCCAGCAGCAAGAGGGTTCCCATCGCCGCTGCCGCCGTGACCAGCTCGGCCAGCTGGCTGCGGGCGCCCGCCTGGCGGTTGACGGCGGTCTGGGTGGTGCCGCCGCCAGCGGCCATCCCCCCCAGCAGCGCCCCGCCGATGTTGGCGAGGCCAAGGGCGAACAGTTCCCTGTTGGGCTGGGGCTGGGGTTCCTTGCGGCCCGCGAAGGCGCGGCCGGCGGCAATGCTTTCGATGAAGCTCATCAAGGCGATGCCGGCCGCCGCCGGCCACATCTGCCCCACCAGAGCCAGTTGCGGCAGGGTGAAGGGGGGCAGGCCCTCGGGTACGGGGCCCACGGTGTCCACCCCCAACCGCTCCAGGCCGAACAGGGCCGAGACCCCGATCGCCAGGGCGATCGCCACCAGGGGAGCGGGCAGATCCGGCGCCACGCGCGGCAAGCCGATCAGCAGCCCGATCAGCAGAAGGGCCAGGGCGAGCGTGGGCAGCGAGGTCCGCGGCAGCTGGCCTAGCACCGAGGCGACGTCGCGAAAGAAGTCGGCCTTGTCGATGGGAACGCCCAGCAGCTTCGGCAGCTGGTCCACCACGATCACCAGGCCGATTCCCGACTTGAAGCCCACCAGGACGGACTCGGAGATGAAATCGGCGACAAAACCAAGCCGCAGCAGCGCTGCCAGCAAGAGCATGGCGCCCACCAGGAGAGCAAGGGTGGCACTGGCCACCAGCAGCTCCCCCGGCGCGGCCTCCGGCGTCACCCGGTTCAATTCAGCCCCGACCAGGATGGCGAGGGTGGTGGTGGTGCTGACACTCAGGGGCCTCGACGACCCCAGCAGGGCGTACACCACCATTGGCACCAGGGCCGTGTACAGGCCCACTTCCACCGGCAGACCGGCCACGGTGGCGTAGGCCATCGCCTTCGGCAGCACCACCGCCGCGGTCGTGAGCCCGGCCACCAGATCGACCCGCCACCAGGATGGCCGGTAGCACAGGATCCAATGGTCCCGGGGCAGGAGTGCCAGCCCTGTCATCCGCTCAGGCTTGCATGGTCAGGGGTCAGGGGGCCGGAGAGATCGAGCAGCGGCGACTCCTGGAACGGCCACACCCGGGGAAGCTCCGGCGGGGCCAGGCCGCCTTCCGCCCGGATCCGGACCCAGATCCGCGTGAACCAGAAGCGGGCCGCCTGGCTGGAGGGGCCCCGGTAGCGGGCCACCAGCCCCTGATCGAGGCGGCCGCAGGCCATCTCGCCGGGGAGGCCGGCGCGATCGGCGCGGCAGTGCTCCAGCAGTTCGTCGGCGAATGGCCGAGGGGCGGCCCACACCAGGCTGCCGAACACCGGCAAGCCTGCGAGGCCATGGCCGCCCTCCAGGCTCTCGCCGCCGAGCTCGAGCCGATCCGCCACAGCCCAGCGTCCCTCGCGGCGAATTTCCAGCAGGGAGCGCCAGCGGCCAGAGCCCAGCTGTTCGCCGTCGGCGCTGCGGCCCAGCCGCACCACCTCGGCCCCCAGCCAGCTGGCCCCCGCAGCCAGCTCCACGCGGCAAGCCTGCTCAAAGAGGCCACCGGCAAACACCACCAGCTCCTGGGGAAGCCACTCCAGATCCGCCCCTTCCGCTAGGCGGAAGCCCAGATCCTGACGGGCCCAGCGGCCCTGGGGAGCCAGGCGGGAGCGGCCGATCGAGCCGTAGATCTTCTGGGCCGCGACGCTGGTGACCAGGGCTCGGCTGCCGGCGGCGAGTTCGGCCTGGATGGCGAGTTCATCCCCCCCCACCAGACCGCCGGCCGTGTGCAGCAACGGCAGTTCACAGCGGCCTTCAGCCCGGGCGAAGGCCTTCTGGATCTTGAGCGGCGCGGTGGCGCCCCCCTGATGGGTGGTGGGACCGCTCGGGCCATCGCCCCGGCTGAAGCGCAGCTGGGCGCTGCCCCGCCAGCTGGCCAGGTCACTGGCGCGGACGGGCGGAAGTGGGGGGGGGAGGGTCATCCGGCTGATCGTCGAGGCTGGCTGAGCCCGTTCCCGTAGCAACCGCCACCCTTGGCGCCCAGGGCCCTAGCGAAGGTGTCAGCCTCATCCATGCTTCGTTTCCTTGCCATTGATCCGCGCGTGAGCGAGCAACCAGGCCCTCCGATCGTGCTGGAGCATCGTCTTGGCCAGCTTCCCCCAGGCGCCTCGGCGTTGATGCTTCCGCTGGGCGCCGACCAGCGCACCAGCCTGCGCGGCCATCGACGCAGCGCCTGCGGCTGCGACCTGCTGCTGCAGCTGCCCCGCGGCGCCGCCCTGGAGCCCGGTGAGGCCCTGGCGGACGCCTTGAATCGGGCCTTGGTGGTGGTGGTGGCGGCGGCCGAACCCCTGCTGCTGGTGCGCAGCCCCGACCCCCTGGCCCTGCTGCAGGCCGCTTATCACCTCGGCAATCGCCACGTGGCGATGGAACTGCGGCCCGACCAACTGCGAATCCTGCAGGACCCCGTTCTGGACACGCTGCTGCGCCAGCGGGGCCTGAGCGTGGAGCCGATCACCGCTCCCTTCCTTCCGGAGGCTGGGGCCTATACCGGCAGTGGCCATCACCATGGCCACTGACCGTGGCATCTGAAACCCGCCTCCATCTGCTTCAACTGGTCAGCCCCGCCCTGCCGGTGGGGGCCTTCAGCTATTCGGAGGGGCTGGAAGTGCTGGTGCAGGACGGACAGCTGGCCGGCCCGGACGCGTTGCGGGCCTGGCTGGAAGCGGAGCTGGCGCGGGGGGCGATCACGATCGAGGCGGCAAGCCTGAACCCGCTCCAGGCCGCCCTGGGGCGCTGGCGCGATGCCGTGGCGCAGGGCGATCCGGCGGCGGCGGCCTGCTCCGAGGCCGTCCTCATCGATCTCGACGGCTGGCTGCTGGCCCTGCGCGAGGCACCGGAGCTGCGGGCCCAGCAGCGCCAGATGGGCCGTTCGCTGCTGCAACTTCTGGCCGAACTGGGCTGGCCCCTGCCGGGTAGCGACGAAGCTGTGCCGATCAGCCGCCTGGGCTGGCCGGCCGCCTGGGCCTGGGCCGGTCTCTGCCTGGAGATCGGACTGCAGGAACTGGTGGAGGCCTACCTCTACGGCTGGGTGGCTAACCAGGTGAGCGCGGCGGTGCGGCTGATTCCCCTGGGACCCACCCAGGGGCAACGGCTCCAACTCGGGCTGGCGACGCTCCTGGCCAGGCGGGCCAGCGAGCTGGTGGACGCCGATCCACACCAGCTCTGGAGCGGTGGCGTGGGGGCGGGCCTGGCCCAGCTTCGCCACGCCGAGCTCTATTCGCGCCTGTTCCGCAGCTAGGACCACACCACTGCAGCGATCGGCCCTTTAGAACGCCGTCAACCTGGCGGGAGCATGGGCATGAGCAAGTTGCGGCTGGGCGTGGCCGGCCCGGTGGGTTCCGGCAAAACGGCCCTGGTGGAGGTGCTCTGCCGGCGGTTGCGCCATCGCCTGGAGCTGGCGGTGGTCACCAACGACATCTACACCCAGGAAGACGCCCAGTTCCTCACCCGTGCCGGCGCCTTAGAACCGGAGCGGATCCGAGGGGTGGAAACGGGCGGCTGCCCCCACACCGCCATCCGCGAAGACTGCTCGATCAACCGGGCGGCCGTGGAGGAGCTGGAGCAGCGCTTTCCCAACCTCGATCTGGTGATGGTGGAGAGCGGCGGCGACAACCTGGCCGCCAGCTTCAGCCCCGAGCTGGTGGATCTCTGCATCTACGTGATCGACGTGGCCGCCGGCGACAAGATCCCCCGCAAGGGCGGGCCGGGCATCACCCGCTCCGACCTGCTGGTGATCAACAAGATCGACCTGGCTCCGATGGTGGGCGCGAGCCTGGAGGTGATGGAGCACGACACCGTACGGATGCGGGGCGGCAGGCCCTGGTGCTTCACGAACCTGCGCAGCGGTGAAGGGGTGGATCGGGTGGAGAGCTTCGTCTGGCAGCAGTTACCTGATTCTGTCCGCTCCAGGGGAGAAGCCCGGCCAGAACCCTGCCGTTGATGGCTCCCCCGCCCAAAACGGAGGACCGATTGCCAGCAGTTCCGCAAACTGTGCCAGTTGCTACAAGGTGTTCATGGCCACCGTCGATACGGTCCGCCCTAACCGCCGTTGAGCGGATCACTCTTCAGGAGAACGACCAGATGAAGCCAAACTCGATGCAGCTGACCCGCCTGCGCCAGGCCTCACTGCAAAAGGTTTCTTTGCGGGTGCTGGGCGGCAGCCTGGCTTTGGCCACCGGCCTCACCCTGGCCTCCTGCGGTGGCGGCGAAAAGACCGCCACCGGCGGCGATGGCGGCAGCTTCGACGGCGACGTGAAGGTGGGCATCCTGCATTCCCGCTCCGGCACCATGGCCATCTCCGAGAACACGGTGGCCGAAGCCGAGCTGATGGCGATCGAGGAGATCAACGCCGCCGGTGGCGTGAAGGTGGACGGCAAGAAGCTGAAGATCGTGCCGATCGAGGAAGACGGGGCCTCCGACTGGCCCACATTCGCCGAGAAGGCCAAGAAATTGATTGATCAGGACAAAGTGGACGTCGTGTTCGGCGGCTGGACCTCCGCCAGCCGCAAGGCGATGCTTCCGGTGTTCGAGGCCAAGGATCACTTCCTCTTCTACCCGATTCAGTATGAAGGCCAGGAGTGCTCCAAGAACATCTTCTACAGCGGTGCCACCCCCAACCAGCAGGCTGAACCGGCCGTGTCGTGGCTGCTGAAGAACAAGGGCAAGGACTTCTTCCTGGTGGGCTCCGACTACGTGTATCCGCGCACGGCGAACACGATCATGAAGGAGCAGCTCAAGGCCGAGGGCGGCAAGCTGGTGGGTGAAGACTATCTCCCTCTCGGCAACACCGAGGTCGCTCCAATCATCGCCAAGATCAAGCAGGCCCTGCCGAAGGGTGGCGTGATCGTGAACACCCTGAACGGCGACAGCAATGTGGCCTTCTTCAAACAGATGAAGGCCGCCGGCATCACCCCCGCCAATGGCTACGCCATCATGAGCTTCTCGATCGCCGAGGAGGAAGTGGCCGCGATCGGCCCTGAGTATCTCGAGGGCACCTATGCCGCCTGGAACTTCTTCCAGAGCCTCGACACCCCGGCTTCCAAGAAGTTCACCGCCGACTTCAAGGCCAAGTACGGCGACAAGCGGGTGACCAACGACCCGGCTGAATCCGCCTACAACATGGTTTATCTCTGGGCCAAGGGTGCCGAGAAGGCCAACAGCGTTGACAACAAAAAGGTGCGGGAAGCCTTGATCGGCGTGAAGTTCGACGCTCCTCAAGGGCCGATCGAAGTGCAGCCCAACCACCACACCACGGAACTGGTGATGATCGGTGAGGTGCAAAAAGACGGCATGTTCAAGATCATCGAGAACCAGGGCATCGTCAAACCCCTGGCCTGGAACCAGTTCGTGCCCGAAACCAAGGGCTACACCTGCGATTGGACCCAGAAGCGTCCCGACGCCGGCAAGTTCAAGATGTGATCGGAGCAGGGCCCTGATCGTTCGGGAAGGTGGCCACCCTTTCGGTGGTGGGCACCTTTTCCAGCCTTGCCGCGCTCTGATTTCAGGCGCGGCTTCCTTTTCATTCAGCTTTCTTCAGCCCGTTTCCCCCTAGCCCGTCCCCGACGGGACGCCATGGATCTTCTCTACGAAACACTCTTCAACGGCCTGGCGATCGGCTCGGTCCTCGTGCTCGCCGCCCTGGGCCTTGCGGTGGTGTTTGGCCTGATGGGCGTGATCAACATGGCCCATGGCGAGTTGATGATGCTGGGGGCCTACACCACCTATGTGGTGCAGAACCTGTTCAAGGAGGGGCCGCTCGAAGCCCTCTTTCCGATCTACATCCTGGTGGCGATCCCCCTGGCTTTCCTGGTCAGCGGACTGGCTGGTCTGCTGCTGGAGAAAACCGTGATTCGCCGCCTCTATGGCCGGCCACTCGAAACCCTGCTCGCCACCTGGGGGGTCAGCCTGATCCTTCAGCAATTCGTACGCTCGGTGTCGAGCGCCTTCATGGTTGGCCTGTTGCTGGCGGTGGCCCTCGGCGTTCTGTTTCCTTTGTTCAGCCCGAAGGGCCTCTGGCAGCAGCGCTGGACCCCGATCCTCGGGGTGATGAGCTGGCTGGTGGCCGGCCTGATCGGGGTGGCCACAGCTTCCGCCCTCGGCGCCAACCGTGCCCTTGATCAACCCTGGTTCAGTGCCCGCAACCTCGAGGTGAGTGCCCCCGGCTGGTTGCGCGGCGCCATTGACTTCGGCGGGGTGACGATGCCGACAGCCCGGCTTTTCATCATTGCCCTCAGCCTGCTGGCCCTGCTGGCGGTCAACTGGTTTCTGCAGAAGAGCGTCTGGGGCATCCGCATCCGCGCCGTTACCCAGAACCGGCCAATGAGCGATTGCCTCGGCATTCCCACCCAGACCGTGGATGCCCTCACCTTCCTGGTGGGCTCCGGCCTCGCCGGGGTGGCCGGGGTGGCCGTGACCCTGCTGGGGTCGGTCGGGCCGAACCTGGGTGGCAATTACATCGTGGATTGCTTCATGGTGGTGGTGCTCGGCGGGGTCGGCAAGCTGCTCGGCACCGTGGTCGCCGCCCTCAGCATCGGCGTGCTGAGCTACGTGATCGGCTCCGGTTCCCTGCTGCTGGTCTGGCCGGGGATGCCGGCGGGGATGAATGAGCTGATCACCTTCTTCGCCACCACCTCGATGGCCAAGGTGCTGGTGTTCATCCTGATCGTGGTGTTCCTGCAATTCAAGCCCGCCGGTCTGTTCCCTCCCAAGGGACGCCTGGTGGAGGCCTGATTCATGACCGCTTCCTCCCCATCGCCGCTTCGCCGCTGGTTGCCCTGGGTGCTGATCGTGGCCGCCGGCCTGATCCTGCCGATCGTGCTTCCACCCTTCCGCCTCAACCTGCTGGGACGGTTCCTTTCCCTGGGCATCGTGGCCCTGGGCATCGATCTGATCTGGGGGTTCACCGGCATGCTGAGCCTCGGCCAGGGGATCTTCTTCGCCCTGGGCGGCTACGCGATCGGCATGTTTCTGAGCCTCGACAACCTCGAGCCAGGCAAACTGCCGGAATTCTTCGATCTCTATGGCGTCAAGGAGTTGCCCGGCTTCTGGCAACCGTTCGCCTCGCCGCTGTTCACCTTTTTCGCGATCTGGGTGATTCCTGCCGTGGTGGCTGGGTTGCTGGGCTTTCTGGTGTTCCGCAACCGGATCAAGGGGGTCTATTTCTCGATCCTCACCCAGGCGGCGCTGCTGGTGTTCTTCAATTTCTTCAACGGCCAGCAGAAGTTGATCAATGGCACCAACGGCCTAAAGACCGACACCGCGCGGATTTTCGGTGAACTGGTGGGCTCCGATCTCATGCAGCGCTATCTGTTCGTCATCACTGTGGTTCTGACCGTTGGAGCCTGGTTACTCTGCCGCTGGCTCACCACCGGCCGTTTCGGCGATGCCCTGATCGCCATCCGCGACGACGAACCAAGGATGCGGTTCACCGGTTACAACCCCACCACCTACAAAACCCTGGTTTTTGCAGTGGCCGGCGGCCTGGCCGGGGTCAGTGGCGCCCTCTACACCGTTCAATCCGGCATCATCTCTCCCCAGTTCATGGCGGTGCCCTTTTCAATCGAGATGGTGATCTGGGTGGCCGTCGGAGGCCGGGGCACCCTGATCGGGGCGGTGCTCGGGGCGGTGGTGATCAACTACGCCAAGAGCCTGGTCAGCGAGCAACTGCCGGAAACCTGGCTGTTCATTCAGGGGGGCTTGTTCCTTCTTGTGGTCACGGCCCTGCCCGATGGCCTGGTGGGCTGGTGGAGGCTGGGCGGCCCGGCCAAGCTGCAGGCGATGGTGGGTTGGCCGCCCCGCACGGCCACCTATCCCTCCCTCGACCTCGATCCAGCCCTGCGCTCCGAACAGGGCGAGGGGAAACCATGAGCAGCCGATCCGCCCCCAGTGCTGACCAACCCCTGCTGGAGCTCCGTTCGGTGAGCGTCAGCTTCGATGGCTTCTGGGCCCTCAACGACCTTAATCTGGTCCTGGCCCCTGGCGAATTGCGGGCGGTGATCGGTCCGAATGGCGCAGGAAAAACCACCTTCCTCGATGTGATCACCGGCAAGGTGAAACCCACCAAAGGGGATGTGATGTTTCGCGGCCGATCGCTGGTGGGTACCGCCGAGCACCGGATCGCCCGGCTGGGGATCGGCCGCAAATTCCAGACCCCGCGGGTGTATCAGAACCTCACCCCCCGCCGCAACCTGGAGTTGGCGGTGAGTGGCAATCCCTCCCCCTTCCATCTCCTGTTCGGAGGGCTGGAGTCCCCAGCCCGCGAGCGGGTTCAGCACTTGCTCGGGGTGGTGGGTCTGGAGCCCTTTTCCAACCAGCCAGCCGGCGGCCTGTCCCACGGCCAGAAGCAATGGCTGGAGATCGCCATGCTGGTGGCCCAGGATCCCGATCTGCTACTGGTGGACGAGCCGGTGGCCGGCCTCACCGATGAGGAAACCGGCCGCACGGCAGATCTGCTCAAACAACTCTCCGGCGATCACACCGTGCTGGTGATCGAGCACGACATGGATTTCATCCGCCAACTTGATTCCCAGGTCACGGTGTTGCACGAGGGCCACGTGCTCTGCGAGGGGCCGATGGATGAGGTGCAGAGCGATCCGCGGGTGATCGAGGTGTATCTCGGCGTTGAAACCGACGATCTCGACAGCGTGGAGAACATCGCATGACGACCACGACCGCGCCCATTTCCCCGCCACGCACCAGCAGTGACGCCGGCAATCAGCTGACCCTGCGGGGCCTCAATGTTTTCTACGGCGAAAGCCACATCCTTCGCGATGTGGACCTGAGCGTGAAGCCCGCCCAGATGGTCTGCCTGATCGGCCTCAACGGCGTGGGCAAAACCACCATGCTCAAAACGGTGATCGGTCTGCTGCGCCAGCGCAGTGGCTCCGTGCAGATCGGCGAGCGGGACCTCTCCTCCCTGCCGCCCCACCAACGGGCCCGGGCCGGCATCGGCTACGTGCCCCAGGGCCGCGAGATCATCCCCCAGCTCACGGTGCGCGAGAACTTGCTGCTGGGTCTGGAGGCCCTGCCGGGGGGGCTCACCCGCAACCGCCACATCGATCCCGTGGTGTTCGAGCTCTTCCCGGTGCTGGAGAAGTTTCTGGCCCGCCGCGGCGGCGACCTCAGCGGTGGCCAGCAGCAGCAACTGGCGATCGCCCGGGCGCTGCTGGGCAAACCGAAGGTGCTGCTGCTCGATGAACCCACCGAGGGGATCCAGCCATCGGTGGTGCTCGACATCGAGCGCGCCGTCAAACGGATCATCGCCACCACCGGCATCAGCGTGCTGCTGGTGGAGCACCACCTCCACTTCGTGCGCCAGTCCGACTGGTACTACGCCATGCAGAAAGGGGGGATCGTGGCCAGCGGCCCCACCAAGGATCTGAGCAAGGACATGATTCACCGGTTCCTGAGCGTCTGAGCGTCTGCCGCGATGGGCTGGCTCCTGCTTCTCAGCCTGCTGCTGATCGCCCCCTTGCTGGGCCTGATCTCCCAGCCCTACCAGTGGCTCTCGGAGCTTGGCTTCCGGCTGCAGGCGCTCTGGCCCCTCGGCAGCGGCGAGCCCCTGCGGCCCCTGCTGCCGCTCGCGCCGCTGCTGGGCACCTGGGTGCTGGTGGGGCTGGCAAGCGGCCCGCTGCGGCAGGGGGTGGGCGGCGGGGTCACCCCCGTGCTGGCCCTCCAGGAGGCCCCCACGGACGAGGCCGCCGCCACCGGGCTGGCCCGGCTCAGCCTCAGAACCCAGATGATCCGCCTTCCCCTGCTGGCGCTCACCCATCTGGCCGGACTGACGGTGGGGATCGAATCCCCATCGGCGGCCCTGGGCGCCAGCCTGGTGCTGGCGGCCCGCCAAAAGCTCCTGCCCCTGCAGGCCCTGCCCGCTCCCCTGCTGGCGGCGGCGGGAGGCGGGGCCGGGCTGGGGGTGGCGTTCCAGTCGGCCCTGCTGGGGGTGGCCTATGCCGTGGAGGAGCTCAGTGGCCGCCTCTCGTTTCCCCTGGTGAGCAGCTGCCTGATTCTCGGGAGTGTGGGAACCCTCTTCGCCTCGGGCCTCGGCGCCCCGGCGATGGATCTGCTGCCGATTCGAGCGGGCGTTCCGCCAGGGGCGCTCTGGCCGGGCCTCACCGCGCTGTGCCTGGTCGGCGGCCTGCTGGGGGGCCTGTTCGTGCGGCTGCTCGCCTGGGCATCCATAAAGGTGGGGCAAGGGCTGCAACGGCGGCGCCTGCCGGTGGCCCTGGGCTTGGGTCTGGCGATCACCGCCCTGGCGGTGGTGAGCGGCGGCTGGAGCCTCAACGACGGCCAGCTGCTGATGGTGCACCAGGTGCAGGGCAGCGACGCCCCGGTGCCGCTCTGGGTGCTGCTGCCGAGGGGCCTGGCGGCCCTGCTCAGCCTCAGCATGGGGGCCCCCGGCGGCCTCATCCACGACACGATGTCGTTGGGGGCCCTGCTGGCCTCTCCTTGGTTGGAAGAGCTGGGCGGCGTGGAGCGTTCGACCCTGGTGCTGGGCGGCGCGGTGGCGCTGTTCAGCGGTGCCTGCCGCACGCCGTTGTTCTGCAGCCTGTTCGTGGTGCGAATCAGCGGCGATGCCAGCCTGCTGCCGGTGCTGCTGCTGGTGGCGGCCGTCGCGGCCGTGATCGGCAGCTGGCTGGCGCCGGCCACCTGGAACGAGGTGCAGCTCAGCCGTTTTCTTGCAGTGAACGCCAGAACCGCAGAGGATCGCTCCCCAGCGGCAGGTTCCGTCCCCCCAGGCTGACGACCGGCCGGCAGCCCAGGCTGTTGACCAGCTTGGCGGCGCCGAGATCGCCTGGCTCAAGGGCCGCTTCCTCGGCCAGGCCGAGTTCCAGGGCCCGGCCGCGCATCACCCCCGGCAGGCAGCCGCTGGCCAACGGCGGCGTCAGCCAGGTTCCAGCCCGCTGCACCAGCAGGTTGGCGCTGGTGCCGCAGCAGAGACCACCGGCGGTGCTGAGCAGCAGGGCATCGTCGGCGCCGGCGGCGCGGGCCTCCCGGCGCGCCTGCACCATGGGTCCGTAGGCGAAGGTCTTGCAGCGGCTCAGCAGGCTGGCGGCATTGCGCCGTTCACTGGCGCTCACGATCAGGCGCACCGGCTCGAAGCAGGGCACAGCGGCGCTGAGCTGGAGCCAGAACCGGGGTCGAAGGGGGGGGGCATCCGGTCCGGGCAGATCGAGGCCGCGGCCACCGCCAAAGCCCCGGCTCCAGTTGAGTCGCAGGGCGCCGGTGGTGATGGCGCTGCGCCGCACCGCTTCAGCAAGCAAGGGCTCCAGCCTGGCCCGATCGGGCGGCGGCTCCATGCCCAGCAGCGCCGCGCTGGCGCGCCAGCGGTCCAGATGCTCCCTGAGCAGCCGCGGCTGGCCCCCTTCCACCAGCACCGTTTCGAACAGGCCATCGGCGAGCAGCAGGCCCCGATCGGCCAGGGGAAGGCCCAGATCCGCCGGTGAACCCCACTGCCCCGGGCCTTCAGCCCCGCTGTTGGCGTCTGGAGCGGCAGGGCCGGCGATCCAGGCGATCGCGTTCATGCCAGGGCCTCCAACAGGGGCTGGAGCTTCCAGCCCAGCTCCTCGGCCTCACCGGCCGGATCCGAGTCGGCGACGATGCCGCAGCCGGCATGGGCCCGCAACCGCCGGCCCTGCAGCATCACGCTGCGGATCAGCAGGTTGCTGTCGAAGCTGTCATCGGCCCCAAAGCGAAACAGGGAGCCGCAGTAGGGCCCGCGCGCGAGGGGTTCCAGTTCGCCCAGGCGCTGGCAGGCCCGGATCTTGGGGGCGCCGCTGATCGAGCCGCCCGGCCAGCAGGCCCGCAGCAGTTCCACCACGGTGCGGTCGGCGCGCAGCTGGCCCTCAACCACGGAGGTGAGGTGGTGCACCTGCCGGTAGCTCTCCAGCCCCACCAGCTGGGGCACCTGGATGGAGCCCGGCACGCAGACCCGGCCCAGGTCGTTGCGGAGCAGGTCCACGATCATCACGTTCTCGGCCCGGTCCTTGGGGCTGGTGATCAGGGCAGCGGCGGCGGCGGCATCGGCCTCAGGATCGCCGTGGCGGGGGCGGGTGCCCTTGATCGGCCTGGTTTCGATGCGGCCATCCGGACTCACCCTCAGGAAGCGCTCCGGCGAGGCGCAAAGCACAGCGGCGTCACCGGCCACCACCAGGCCGCCGAAGGGGGCGGGGCAGTGCAGGCGCAGGCGTTGGTAGAGCGCCAGGGGATCGGGCGGCTCCGGCAGCAGCACCTCGCAGCAGGCGGTGAGGTTGGCCTGGAACAGGTCGCCGGCGGCGATGCGCTCCAGCAGCTGCTCCACCTGGGCGGCGAAGGTGGCGCCGCTGGTGTGCCAGTGCCAAAGGGCTGGATCGATCGGCTGACCCGGCGGTTCGGGGGGAGCCTGCTGGGGGCTCAAGTCCGCCACCAGATCGGCCCAGGCGCTGAGCCGGGCGGGGTCGTCGCCACCCAGCCAGAGGCGGCGATAGGTCAGATCGAAGCGCAGCAGCGGGTCGTAGCGGGCAGCCCAGAGGGTGGGCAGTTCAGGGTGATGCCAGCGGCCTCCGGGCTCAACCCAGGCGCCTGCTTCATAGGCCAGCCAACCGAGCCAGGCCCCGCCACGGCGCTGCAGATCATCGAGGGCCAGAAAGGGATCGCGGGCGCCAGGGCTGCCCGGTAGGCCCCGACAGACCACCACCTCGCGGGGATCGGCGCCCAGGAAGGCGGTGGCACCGAGTGGGCTGCCATCGCCGTCGAGCCAGGCGAGGCCATTGGTCCCGAAGTGTGCAGTCAGGGCCTTGGCGACGGTCCAGGGCTCCCGCCAGGGCAGTTCTCGGCTCTGAACGGCGGCCATGCCCTGCTTCCGATGCTGTTGGCAGGGCTGGTTCTAACCGCTTCAGCCGCAGGCGCGAAGCGGGAGAAGCAAAAGAGGCAAGGTCACCTGTTTGGCCCCATCATTTGGCCCCAGGGGCTGACCAGATCGATACGGCCGGCCTCCTTCAGTGCCGCGTCGCGGATGCGGCAGCTGTCGCAGCGGCCGCAGGGCTGCTCGCCGCCGGCGTAGCAGCTCCAGGTGGCGCCGATCGGCACCCCCAGCCACAGCGCTTCCTGCACGATTCGGGTTTTGCTCCACTCCACCAGCGGGGCCCAGAGCTTGGCACCATGGCCCTCGCGGCCGCTTTTGCTGGCCAGATCAGCCAGCTGCTGATAGGCGGCGAGGTAATCAGGGCGGCAGTCGGGGTAGCCGGAGTAGTCGACGGCGTTCACCCCCAGCACCAGCCGCTCGGCGCCGCGGGCTTCGGCCAGGCTCAGGCCCAGGGCGATGAAAACGGTGTTGCGGCCCGGCACATAGGTGGAGGGGATCAACCCCTCCACCACGCCGGAGACGGGCACGCTTTGGGCCGCATCGGTGAGCGAGGAGCCTCCCCAGGCCGCCAGGTTCACCCCGATCGTGTGGTGCTCCGCCAGGCCCAGGGCCGCGGCCACGGTGGCGGCGGCCTCCAGCTCCCGGCGGTGCCTCTGGCCGTAGTCGAACGACAGCCCGATCACCCGGTGGCCCGCCTCGATCGCCAGGGCGGCGGCGGTGGCTGAATCCAGGCCGCCGGAGAGAAGGGCGATGGCGGTGGGTTGGGAGGCTTCGGTCAACGGTGGGCGGTGCGAAGCAGGACCTGGATCCATTCTGTTCCCCGCCGGGGCATGATTCCAGCCGTCTTTGTGGAGTGGTCGATGGCCTGGCGTTGGCTGCTGGTGGCAGGTTGGCTCGGAGCGGCACCCGCCGCCGGGGCGATTCCCCGGCTCGATCTCAAGCCCTATCCGCAGCCAACGGCCGGCGAGCAGCGCTGGGTGATTCAGCTCCCCGGCGTTCTGCCGCCATCGGTGGATCCCACCCTTTCCCGAAATCCCGGCGATTGGCGGGTGGAGCTGACCGTGGGCAAGGAGGTCAAGGTCGACTGCAACCTCCATCGCTTCGGCGGCCGGCTCCAGAGCGAGCCCGCCAAGGGGTGGGGGTACACAGTGTTTCGCCTGGTGGATCCCGGGCCGATGGTTTCCACCCTCATGGCCTGCCCGCCGGGCGAACCGCTGGGCAGCCGCTTCGTTCAGGTCGGCGGCGAGCCCTTCCTGCTGCCCTACAACGCCAGCCTGCCGTTGGTGGTGTACACCCCGAAGGGTTTTGAGCTGCGCTGGCGACTGTGGAAGGCGGAAAGCGGCCAACGAGCCGCTGAGCGCCGCTGAGGGCCGGGATGCCGGCCCCCGCGACCAATCAGCGGCGGCTCACTCCCGCGGAGCACTGGGCGGGGCAGGCGGAGCGGCGGGAGCGGCTGGCACCGGTGGCGCTGGCGGCACAGGGACCTGGGGCTGCTCCTCCCGCGGGGCAGGCGAAGCGGCGGGAGGGGGCGTTTGCGGTTCGGCCGTGGCTCCCGGTGCCACCTCCACCGGCGCGCCCGCCGGGTCCGGCGGCGGCGCATCCGCCCGCAGCGACAGCGTGATCATCGCGGGTGCTACCCCATCGTTGCTGACCAGGAGTTGCACCTGGGAACCCTCCAGCTTGCCGAGGGTCACCACCCGCAACGGACCTTTCGACTCCAGCAGGGCACCGCTGGAGTCGTAGACGCTCATCTGCATCAGCGGCGAGCCGTTCACCCCCAGGGCCAGCCGATAGCCGGGCGGCACGCGGATCGGGAAGAGGCGGGCTCCGCCGGCCTCGATCTGGGCCGAAACCACCCGCGCCACCCCTGGCGCCGCCTCGATCGATTCGATCCGCAGGTTCTGCAGGCTCTGCTGGGCGGCGGCATACCAGAGCTGCCGCAGGGGCTCGGGGGGGATGTCCTGGCCGGAGCGGCCCGGCAGCAGGGCCTGGGCGTTGCCCGACACCAGCTGACGCAGCACGGCCGGACTCAGGCCCTGGGCCGCCAGGCGACGCTGCTGGGCCTCCCAGTCGGCCGCAGTGAAATCACCGAGCCTGCTGCGCAACGCCAGCGGCAGGGCCTCCACCCGCGCCAGCCATTCCTCGGCCAGCTCGTTCCACACCTTGCGGAAGGGGGCATCCTCGAGCGAGTCGCCCGGCAGGCGCCCGCCCCGCTCGGGATACTGGGCGAGCAGGCTGGCATCCACAAGCTTCAGGAACCAGCCCCGGTTCACCTGCAGGGCCCTGAGGCGATTGAGGAGCTGTTGCCGTTGGTCCACCTCCGCCGGTGGAAGGCTGGCGGGGAGCTGCAGCGATGCTTCCGTCGGCGAGGACGCCGGGGCCTTGCTGCGGCCCAGCAACCACCAGCCCAGGCTGATCCCCACCACGGCGGAGAGCACTAGAGCCACCACCAGCGGCCAGAGGCGCCCCTCCACGGCTTCCTCCTTGTCCTGCTGGCGGGTTCGCGGCGGCAGCCGGGGGGGCTGGGGCGGTGGGGGAGCCTGCGGGTCAGGCTCCAGCCGGGGCAACTCCAATGGCTGGGGCTGGGGTGCCTGTGGCGAGGATGCCTGGGCGGGCAGTGTTGGCGGGTCGGGAGGCGAAGGCTCCAGCGCCGTGGGAACCAGCACCACCGTGCGGTCGGCGCGGGGCACCGGTCCGGTGCTCTCCGGCATCGGAAGCTGCTGGAAGGCTTCAAGGGCCTGGCTCGCCGACGCGAACCTGCGGCTGGGATCGGCGCTGATCAGCCGTTCGAGTGCGGCTTTCAACGGAGGGTCGAGGGCCAGCCCCGCCGGCCACCGCCAGGCCAGGCTGCCCGGATCCAGCAGCTGGGCGGGCTCCTCGCCGCTGAGCATCACCAGCGCCACCACCCCCAGGCTGTAGAGATCCATCCAGGGCTGGGCGGTTTCGCCGCGAGCCAGCTCCGGTGGGGCATAACCGGGGGTGCCGCCGGCTGCGGCACTGGACTGGGCGCGGGTCAGGCCGAAATCCAGCAGCACCGGCAGGCCGTCCCGGTCGCGGCGCAGCAGGTTGGCGGGGCTGAGATCGCCATGCACCAACTCCTGGCCGTGCAGCACCGCCAGGGCTGGCAGCAGCTGGCGCAGCAACAGCAGCACCTCGCCAGCACCAAACACCAGTTGGCGTTCCCGGCGGGCCTCGATCAGGTCCTGGAAGCTGCGGCCCCCCTGCCACTCCCGCACCAGCCAGAGATCGCCGCCGCGGCTGATCACCTCGCCGAAGCGGGGCAGCTGGGGATGCAACACCCCCTGCAGCCGGCTCCAGAGCGCCTGCAGGCCTGGTTGGTCCTGGTCCTGCCCCAGCTGCCGCAACACCATCGGCGCCTCGGCGGCCAGCTGGTCGCTGGCCCGCCAGAGGGTGCCCTGGCTCCCCTGGCCCAGCTCCACCTCAAGGCGATAGCGATCAGCGATCACCACCCCGGGTGCCGCGGCAAGAAGGCTGTCCATCAGGCTCCGCGGCGTGGCTGCGCCAACCCCTTGGCGGCCAGCCACTCGGCGTCGTAGAGGCGGGAGCGATAGCGGTCGCCGCTGTCGCAGAGCACCGTCACGATCGTCTTCCCCGGCCCGAGCCGCCGGGCCGTTTCCACCGCCGCCGCCACGTTGATCCCCACCGAACCGCCCAGGAAAAGGCCCTCCTGCCAGAGCAGGTCGTAGATCGTGTCGAGGGCGCTCTGGTCGTCGATCCGAACGGCGTCGTCGATTGGGGCCCCCTCCAGGTTGGCGGTGACCCGGCTGTTGCCGATCCCCTCGGTGATAGAGCTGCCCTCCGCCTCCAGGCAGCCGGTGGTGGCCCAGCGGTGGAGGGCGCTGCCGTGGGGATCGGCGAGCACGCAGCGCACCGCCGGGCTGCGTTCCTTGAGATACATCGCCACACCGGCATAGGTGCCGCCGGTGCCCGTGGCCGACACCCAGGCGTCCACCCGTCCGCCGCTCTGGGCCCAGATCTCCGGGCCGGTGGTGGCGTAGTGGGCGCGGCGGTTGGCCAGGTTGTCGAACTGGTTGGCCCAGACGGCACCGGGCGTTTCGGCGGCGAGGCGGCCGGAGAGCTTTACGTAGTTGTTCGGATCCCGGTAGGGCACCGCCGGCACCGTGCGCACATCGGCCCCGAGGCTTCGCAGCAGGGCGATCTTCTCGGCCGACTGGGTGTCGGGGATGACGATCAGGCTGCGGTAGCCGCGGGCATTGCAGAGGTGGGTGAGGCCGATGCCGGTGTTGCCGGCGGTTCCCTCCACCACGGTGCCGCCTGGCTGCAGCAGGCCATCGGCCTCCGCCTCCTGCAGGATCCCCAGGGCGGCCCGATCCTTGACCGACCCGCCGGGATTCATGAATTCGGCCTTGCCGAGAATCTCGCAGCCGGTGAGCTCGCTGAGCCGCTGCAACCGAATCAACGGCGTGTTGCCCACGGCCCCCACAAAGCCTTGGCAAATCGTGCCCTGGCAGAGCACTGCTGGCTGGCTGCTGCCCATCTCGCCGGCCCTGTAACAAGTGAACGGACTGCGGGTGATCGTAGGGGCGACGGGACAACCGGCCAGGGCCCCTACGATCGGGGGCAGCGAACGTCTGGCCATGGCCGCCTCCGCCCCGACCGCGGACCTGCTCCTACGGCTAGCAACCACTCGCCGGCGCAGCGAAGCGCTGGTGGCCGGGCTGGAGCCCGAAGACCTTGGCCTGCAGGGCATGGCCGATGCAAGCCCGCCGAAATGGCACCTCGGCCACACCAGCTGGTTCTTTGAAACCTTTCTGCTGGTCCCCCACCTGAGCGGCTATGCCCCGGCCGACAGTCGCTGGGGCTACCTGTTCAATTCCTATTACGACGCGATCGGCGCCCGCCATCCCCGCCCGGAGCGGGGCCTGCTCAGCCGCCCCACGATCGGCGAAGTGATGGCCTGGCGCCACCGGGTCGATGGGGGCCTCGAGGCCCTGCTGGAGCAGCTGGCCCGGTGCACGGAGGCCGAGTCGGCCCCCGTGCTGGCGCTGCTGGAACTGGGTCTGCAGCATGAACAGCAGCACCAGGAGCTGCTGCTGATGGACCTGCTCGACGGGTTCAGCCGCAATCCGCTCGAGCCGATCGCCTTCCCTGGGGCCGAGGGCCCCGAAGACTCCTACCGCCGCAGCCGGGTCGCCGGCTCCCTTCAGTGGGTCGGCGGCCCGGATGGCCTGGTGGAGATCGGCCATGCCGCCGGCGGCTTCCACTTCGACAACGAGGCCCCCCGCCACCGCGTCTGGCTGGAGCCCTACGCCATCGCCAACAGGCTGGTGCGCAACGAAGAGTACGCCGCCTTCATCGCCGACGGCGGCTACCGCCGGCCCGAACTGTGGCTGAGCGAAGGCTGGGAGGCGGTCGAGCGGTACCACTGGCAGGCCCCCCGCTACTGGCGAGGCAGCGGCCCGGCTTCCGCCTGGGAGTGGGAGTTCAGCCTGGCCGGCCGCTGGCCCCTGCACCCGGAGGCTCCGGTGCGGCACCTCAGCTGGTTCGAAGCCGACGCCTATGCCCGCTGGGCCGGCGCCCGCCTGCCGGGCGAGGCTGAATGGGAGGCGGCGAGCCAGCAGGGAGCCGCGATTGAGCAGGTGGGCGGAGTTCTGTGGCAGTGGACCGGCAGCCCCTACCGCCCCTACCCGGGTTTCGTGCCCGTCGCCGGCGCCGTGGGGGAATACAACGGCAAGTTCATGAGTTCGCAGATGGTTCTGCGGGGCAGCAGTTTTCTCACCCCGGCAGGCCACGGGCGTCCCACCTACCGGAATTTCTTCGCGCCAGCCAGCCGCTGGATGGCGGCCGGCCTGCGGCTGGCCAGAGACGTCGCATGAGCACCCGATTTCTGGAACGGCGGGCCACCCTGGTCGATCTCCACCCTGTAGCGGCCGACATGCAGCGCCTGGTGGTGGAAGGCCTCAGCCGCGTCCCGAAACAACTGCCCGCCTGGTTCCTCTACGACGCTGAGGGCTCCAGGTTGTTCGAGGCGATCTGCCGGCAGCCCGAGTACCGCCTCACCGCCATCGAAACAGCTCTGCTGCGGCAGGAGGCGGCCGCGATCGCGGCGGCGATGGGCCCCGGCGTACCGATCGAGTTCGGGGCCGGCAGCGCCCGCAAGGTGTCCCCCCTGCTCGAAGCCCTGGCCCCGCCCGCCTACGTGGCGCTCGACATCAGCGCCAGCCATCTGGCCGAGGCCTGCGAGGCCCTCCAGAGCCGCCATCCGGCCCTGGGCGTGCTGGGCATCTGCTGCGACTACAGCCAGCTGCAGACCCTGCCAGCCCATCCCCTCCTGGAAGGCCAACGGCGGCTCGGTTTCTATCCCGGCAGCTCCCTGGGCAACTTCGATCCCCCCCAGGCCCGGGCGCTGCTGAGCCAGTTCGCCCGCCTGCTGGCCCCCAACGGCTGCCTGCTGATCGGCATCGATCAACCGCGACAGGTGGCCAGCCTGGAGGCCGCCTACAACGACCGGGCCGGCTTCTCCGCCGCCTTTGCCTCCAATCTGCTGGTGCGGCTCAACCGCGACCTCAACGGCAGCTTCGATCCCGGCGCCTTCAGCTACCGGGCCCGCTGGCAGGAGCCCCAGGGCCGCATCGAGATGGCCCTGGTCAGCCAGGGGCGGCAACGGGTGGCGGTGGCAGGGCAAGACTGGAGCTTCGCTGCCGGCGAAGCCTTGATCACCGAATACAGCTACAAGTACGCCCCGGAGGCCTTCACCACCCTGGCGGCCGAGGCGGGCTGGCGGGCCGTGGGGCGCTGGAGCGACCCCGACGCCCACTTCAGCCTCCATCTCCTGGAGCCCCGGCCATGAGCAGGGACGACCAACGGCGGGCGGTGCGCGAGCTGCGCGAAACCCTGATCAGCCAGCTTGAAGCGCTCTACCGACAGGCCTTCGACAGCATCGGCAGCCAGGATCTGGGGGAGGGGGCGATCGCCCGGCTCACCCAGCTGCTGCTCCGCTCCCGCGAAGCTGCGATCACCCCCTTGGAGGAGGAGATCGAAGCCCCCCTGATCACCCGGGCGCCGGAATGAGCAGGTCCCGATGAGTGGCAGTTGGTTTGAGCAACTTGAGGCCCAGCTGGATCGCCAGCTGGAGGCCTTCCTGAACAGCCATCCCGATCAGCAGCATCTGCTCGATGCCGACGAGCGCCAGGAGCGGCAGCGGCGATTGGGTCGGCAGCGGTTGGAGATTCGGGCGCAGGCGGATGCCAGCCGCCAGTCCCTTTTGGAGCTGGCGGCGGAGATCACCCAGTGGCAGCAGCGGGTGGGGCGGGCACGGGCCGCCGGGGCCGAGGCCCTGGCCGACCAGGCCGCGACCCACCTGCGCCAGCTGATGGGACTGGGCCGTGACCGCTGGCAGGCCCTGCATGAACTGGGCATCTCCCTGGGGCAGGTGGAAGCCGAACTGGCCCAGCTGCAGGAGCCGCCCCGGCCTGCTCCAACCCCGGAAGGCCCCGATCTGGAGCAGGCCTGGGCCAACTTCGAGAAACAGCAGGACCTGGAGGAGCTTCGGCGCAGCCGCGGCCCCCGGCAGCCCTGAACGCTGCTGATCCATGAGCTTCCTGCTCTCCAAGCTGCTGCCGTTGCTGCTCTATCCCCTTGGGCTGAGCCTGGTGCTGCTGCTCACGGCCCAGCTCGGGCGGGGCCGGCGCTGGTCTGGCTGGGTTGCCGGGGTTGGCGTGGCCCTGCTCTGGATCAGCTCCATGCCCCTCACGGCGCGTCAGCTGGTCTGGGGGTTGGAGGAGCGCAGCGCGGCGCTCACCCCGGCGCTGGTGCCCCGCGCCGATGCCATCATCGTGCTGGGCGGCGGACTCCAGGCCCCCTTACCGCCGCGCAGGGCCGTGGAAGTGAGCGAGGCCGGCGACCGGCTGCTCACCGGGGTGCGGCTGATGCGGGCGCAGCGGGCCCCACTGCTGCTGGTCAGCGGCGGCAGGGTGACCTTCCGCAACGACGACCCGGCGCCGCCGGAGGCCTTGGCGGCCCGCAGCCTGGCCATCGAGCTCGGCGTTGCCGCCGATCGGATCCTGATGAGCGACCAGGCCCGAACCACCGCCGAGGAAGCCGAGGCGATCAATCGGCTGGCGCGGCAGCGGGGTTGGCGTTCCGTGATTCTGGTCTCCAGCGCAATCCACATGCCCCGCGCCCTGGCCACCTTCCAGCGCCGCACGGCCCTCAAGGTGATCCCGGTCGCCTGCGACTATCTCCTGCCCGCTCGCAACCAGCTGGGCGGTTCAACACCGGGCTCCGTGCTGGGTTCTCTGCTCCCCGATGCAGGCTCCCTGCAGGTGAGCACCGTGGTGATCAAGGAGCACCTCGGCCTGCTGGCCTACCGGCTGAAGGGCTGGAGCTGAACCAGGCAGATTTCGTTCGCAGACTTTGCCCTTCGCACGGTTTCGGGCTGGGAATGGTGCCTTACTTCTTCGGCAGGGGTGGCACCAGGCTGACCCCTTCCGGCGGAGGTGTGGGGTCGGGGTCTGCGATCAGCATGTGCTGAAGAACGATCTCGGGGCGCTCGCTGTCACGCCAGCGGATCCGGTAGGCGGGCATCTTGGTGCCGCGGCTGGTGGTCTGCTCGACCGGCTCCATCACCCAACCCCGGCGGGATCGGCCCTGGGGATTGCGCTTCACCACCGCATCCGCGTGCTTGAAGCGGAATCCGACGCGCTCACCACTCATGGGCTGAGGATTGTGCCAACGTCAGTCAATTATCCACTGCGGCCGTCACCGGCTCCCGGAGGGCCTGCTTCGGGGCGCAGCAGCGGGAAGGCGATCACATCACGGATGCTGGCGCTGTCGGTGAGCAGCATGGCGAGCCGATCGATGCCGATGCCCAGGCCGCCGGTGGGGGGCATGCCCACCTCGAGGGCCTGAAGGAAGTCCTCGTCCACCCCCTGGGCCTCGAGATCGCCGGCCTGGCGGCGGGCCTGCTGGGCTTCGAGCCGCTTTCTCTGATCGACCGGGTCGATCAGCTCGCTGAAGGCGTTCGCCGTTTCCCGTCCCACGATGAACAACTCGAAGCGCTCCACCAGCCCCGGCTTGCTGCGGTGCGCCCGGGCCAGCGGCGAGATCTCCACCGGGTAATCGAGAACGAAGGTGGGCTGGATCAGGCTCGCTTCCACCCGCTGCTCGAAGGCCTCATTCAGCAACCGACCGACACTGTCGGCGGCATCGGGCACCTCCAGGCCTGCGGCCGCCATCGCCGCCGCCGCCTGGTCACGCCACTCGAAGGCGTTGAAGTCGAGGCCAGTGGCCAGCTCCACCAGCTCATGCATGGTGGCCCGCCGCCAGGGGGGCGTCAGGTCGATGGCGGTGCCCTGATACGTGAGCATGGTGGTGCCGCACACCTGCTCGGTGACCGCAGCGATCATCTGCTCGGTGAGCGCCATCATGTCGGTGTAATCGGCGTAGGCCTGGTACACCTCCACCGAGGTGAACTCGGGGTTGTGGCGGGTGCTGATGCCCTCGTTGCGAAAGATCCGGCCCAGTTCATAGACCCGCTCGAAGCCCCCCACCACCAGCCGCTTGAGGTGCAGCTCGGTGGCGATGCGCAGGAACAGGGGCAGGTCGAGGGCGTTGTGGTGGGTGCTGAAGGGGCGGGCATCGGCACCGCCCGCCTCCACATTCAGCACGGGCGTTTCGATTTCCAGGAACTGGCGATCATCAAGCCAGCGACGGATGCCGCTCACCAGCCGGGCGCGCCGACGGAAGGTGTCGCGGGTCTGGGGCGACACGATCAGATCGAGGTGCCGTTGCCGGTAGCGCTTCTCCACATCGGCAAGGCCATGCCACTTGTCGGGCAGGGGCTGCAGCGCCTTGCAGAGCATCTCCCAGCCCGTCACCTTCACCGACAGCTCGCCCCGGTCGGTGCGGCGCAGGCTGCCGTTCACCCCGATCAGATCGCCCGCATCCACCAGGGTGGTGAGCTGGGCGAAGGCCTCGGGCTGATCGGGCAGGGCGGCGGCCAGGGTGGCCTTTTCGATGAACAGCTGGATCGGACCGCTCTCATCCACCAGGGTGAAGAAGGCGAGCTTGCCCATCACCCGCCGGGTCATCACCCGGCCGGCCACGGCCACGGTCAGATCGCGCTCCTGGCCCTTGCCGAGGTCGGCGTGAGCGTGCTGAAGCTCGGCGGTGCGGTGCGAAGGATCGAAGCGCAGGCCATAGGGACCCTGACCGAGGGCCGCCAAGGCCTGGCCCTTCTCCAGGCGAGCCTGCTCCAGACGGTTGTGGCGCGGCTCAAGCAAGGGTGGAAAGACTCGGTTTCAGCGCCCCATCCTGCAGGACTGGTCAGCTCAGAGGGCTGCGGAGGCGGCCACTTCGCTCATCCGCTGGGAGGAGTAGCCGGTGCCGCGCACGGTGAGGATCAGTTCGGGGTTGCGGGGATCCGGCTCGAGCTTGCCCCGCAACCGCGCCACGTAAACATCGACAACCCGGAGGTCGGCGGCCCGGCGGGGCGGATAGCCCCAGAGTTGCTCAAGGATCTCGGCGCGGGGCACCACCCGCCCAGGCTCCCGGAACAGCAACTCCAGGAGGCTGAATTCGGTGTAGGTGAGGCTGATCCGGTCCCCAGCCCTGGTCACCTGGCGGCGGTTGGTGTCAACCATCAGGTCGCCGACCCGCAGGATGCCCTGGCCGGCCGGCACATCCCGGGGCTCGAGCGTGGCCGAACCCCGGCCTACCCGGCGCAGGATGGTGGAGATCCGCGCTTCGAGCTCCTTGGGGCTGAAGGGTTTGGGCAGGTAGTCGTCGGCGCCGAGATCAAGGCCGGACACCCGCTCAGTGATCGCATCGAGGGCCGAGAGAAAAATGATCGGCACGCAGGATTCGGCCCGCAGGCGCCTGCAGACCGCGAAACCATCGAGCTTCGGCAGCATCACATCGAGCACGACCAGATCCGGCTGCTCCTCGTGGAAGATCGTCAGGGCCTGCTCGCCATCCTCGGCGCAGATCACCCGATAGCCGGCCAGCTCCAGGCGCATCTGCAGCACCCGTCGCACCGTGGCTTCGTCATCGACGACAAGCACCGTGGCCAGGGCGTGGGGCACGACCGCTTGGGAAGCATCACCCTGACTGTGCCGGGGCAGCTCTTCCAAGGACATGGCGCGCAGGACCCTAAGAAATGAAACCCTACAGCTCAGGGCCCAGGCCCCGAGAGCACAGGGCCCCGCCCAGAGCCAGGCTCAGGGCCAACGGGCCGCCGCGTAGCGGTTCCACTCCAGCTCGGCGGCGGCGAGGGCATTGTCGCTGCTGACCTGGCCCAGCATGGCCCGTTGCAGGTGGCGGTAGAGGATGGCTTGAAGCCGCTTCACCCCCGGGCTGGCAGGCACGAGCACCTCAGCCCGTTTCAGGGTTTCCACCGACTGCAACCGGGCCCGCCGCACGAGCTCCTGGCGGGGATCGGCCAGGGTCTGGTCGCGCAATCGGCGCTCGATCCGCCCCAGGGCCCCCTTGGCGGAGGGGAGCACCCGCGCCTGCTCGGCGAAGCGCGCCTGGTTCTCGGCATTGGTGAGAAAGAGGGCAAAGCTCACGGCCTGCTTGGGCAGGGCGCTCTGGCGGGGCACCGCCAGGTTCATCACCGCCACGTTGGCCCTGCCGTTCGGCCCGGTCAGGGGCGGGTGGGGTTTGGTGACAGCGGCGATCTGGGGGGCGTTGGTCTGGATGCTGCGCAGGAATTCGGCGCCACTGGCCAGGGTGGCCAGCTCGCCGCTCTGGTAGAGCTCGATCGCGCGGCGGTACCCCTGGCTGACCACCTCCCGCGGCAGGAGGCCGCGGCGATACAGATCGCTCCAGAACGCAAAGGCGCGACGGCCGGCCGGGCTGTTGAAGGCGGCGCGGCGGCGGCCGTCCTGCAGGGTCACCCCCATCTGCACCATCGACTCCAGCAGCTCGGCGGAATCGTCAGGAACCACCGTCACGAACAGGGCGTAGCGACCGGTGCGGCGCTTGACCGCCTCGGCGAAGGCCGGCACCTCCTCCCAGCGGCGGGGCGGCTGGCTGTAGCCGGCCCGGGTCAGCAGGTCGTGGTTGGCGAGGGTGATGCGGGCGGTGAGATACCAGGGGATGGCGAACTGACGGCCATCGGCCTGGCTGGCCTGCCAGATCTTCGGCAGGTAGGCGTCGCCGGCGCCCGGCGGCAGCAGCGGACCAAGGTCCAGCAGGCCCCCCTTGCTGGCCAGGTTGGCGGCGAACAGGGGGTTGAGATTGACCACATCCGGGGCGGTGCGGGCAAACACCGCCGCCAGCAGCTTGCGCTCCACCGATCCCCAGGGAAGGTCCGTCCAGCGCACGGACACACCTGGATTGTCGCCTTCCCAGGCGGTCACCACCCGGCCTATCTCCCCGTTGAACTTCGGCGATAGGTCGAGGGTCCAGAGCTGCAGCTCCCGCTTCGCGGAAGGGGTGGGGGCGCAGCCGGCCAGGAGCACCAGCAGCACTGCGCTGAGAAGGCCACAACGTCGACGCAGGGCTGATCGGAACGGCTTCATGGGATCAGCCTCATCGGATCAGCCTCATCAGATCAGCGCCGCGTCAGTGCGCCCTGCTGGCGCCAGAGCAACAGCAGCAGTGAACAGATCATCGGTGCCAGCAGGCCGGTGAGCAGGGTCTGGGCCAGCAGGGTGTGCAGGCTGGAGAGCTGGGAGAGCGATCCCGGCAGGGGGAAGCCTTGGCGCTGCAACGACACGCTCAGGCCGAGCAGAAAGGTGCCCACCAGGGCCAGCAGCCCCAGGCTCAAGCTGCGCTCGATCGGCGGTCCCTGGCGCGCCAGGCGCCCCCACCACCAGCCGAGCAGGGCCAGGGCGGGGATCTGGGTGGCTCCACCCAGGTTGAGGGAATCCGCCAGGAGCCCCAGCCCCAGCCCCGCCATCGCTCCCGAGACCGGCCCATCGGCCAGGGCCCAGGGCAGAAGCCACAGCACCGCCCAGCTGGGCGGTACCCCGGCCAGCTTGAGGAAGGACGGCGAGGCCAGGCTGAGCATGGGAACGGCGCCAGCGGTAGCAACGGCCCAGGGAAGACGATGCAGGACTCCCATCGATCAAGGCGCCGTTGCGGGGGTGGGTGGCACGGACGATCGAACCAGCACCTGCACCCAGTCGATGGAGCCCACCGGCGCGCTCAGCTGCACCACCGCACTCGGAGCCGGCACACCCTTCTCGTCGACCGACTGGATCACCCCCACGCTCAGGCCCGGCGGCACCAGGGTGCTCGCCGGTGAGGTGACCACCCCATCGCCGGGCCGCACCTGGGGATCCTTCTCGAGAAAAACCAGCAACGGCCGACTGGTACCCACACCGGTGAGCAGACCATGGCGTTGGATGCGCCCCACCCAGACCCCCACCCGGCTGGCCGGATCGGTGAGCAGGGCCACCCGGGCGGTGGTGGGCGTGACGCTCGACACCCGGCCGACCAGGCCACCGGGGCCCACGACCGAATCGCCGGGGCGAATGCCCTGGATCCCGCCGGCACCAAGCACCAGTTGATGCCACCAGCCGGCCGGCTCCCGCGAGATCACAGCCGCGGTCACCTTGCCCGGATCGGCCCGCTTGAGACCGAGGAGGAGGCGAAGGCGGCGGTTGTCCTGCTCCAGGTGGGCCTGGCGGGCCTGCAGCTCCAGCTCTTTCGCTCCCTGCAGCCATTCCCGCTGGGCACTGCCTGGCCAGAACGGCCGACTGAGCAGCGCATAGGCATCGCTCAGCAACGCCCCCTTGCTCAGCCGCACCCCCACCAGGGCCACCAGCAACAGCAACCAGGGCCACGACTGGACCACCCGGCCCAGGGAGGGGACGCGGGGCAGGCGTCCGATCGGCATGGTGATCAGGCGGAGAGGCGGCTGAAGTCAGGCGTGTCCAGCACACGCTCCAGCCGCTTGTAATCCTCCAGAACCTGGCCGCAGCCGTTCACGACGCACAGGAGTGGATCCTGGGCCACGTGGGTGAGGATGCCGGTTTCATGGCTGATCAGGTCGCTGATGCCGCGCACCAGGGCGCCACCGCCGGCCAGCATGATGCCGCGATCGACGATGTCGGCGGCCAGCTCGGGCGGGGTGCGCTCAAGGGTGCGCTTCACCGCCTCCACGATCACGTTGAGCGGTTCGGCCATCGCTTCGCGGATGTCACCGGCCCGAACGTTGATGGTGCGGGGCAGGCCCGAGAGCAGGTGGAGGCCGCGCACATCCATCGAGCCGCTGTCGTGGGCGTCCTCGGGGAAGGCGGAGCCGATCCGGATCTTGATCTCCTCGGCGGTGCGCTCGCCCACCACCAGGTTGTGCACCTTCTTGAGGTAAACGGTGATGGCCTCCGTGATTTCATCGCCCGCCACCCGCACCGACTCACTGACCACGGTGCCACCGAGGCTCAGCACGGCCACTTCGGTGGTGCCACCGCCGATGTCGACGATCATGGTGCCCACCGGCTCGGTCACCGGCAGACCGGCGCCGATGGCGGCCGCCACAGGCTCGTCGATCAAGTGCACCTCGCGGGCACCGGCCAGTCCGGCCTCTCGCACCGCCCGGCGCTCCACGCCGGTGACGCCGCTGGGAATGCCGATCACCAGCCGGGGGGCGATGATGCCGCGCCCCTCGTTGCCCTTCTGGATGAAGGTCTTGATCATCATCTCGGCGGCGTCGAAGTCGGCGATCACGCCATCGCGCAGGGGGCGCACGGCCCGGATGTTGCCGGGGGTGCGGCCGAGCATCAGCTTGGCCTCATCACCGACGGCCAGGGGAATGCCGCGCTCCAGATCAAGGGCCACCACCGAGGGCTCCTGCAGCACGATGCCCTTGCCGGACACGTACATCAAGGTGTTGGCCGTTCCCAGATCGATGCCGATGTCGCGGGAGAGCTGGAAACGTCGAAAGAACACTGAGCAGCCGCAGAGCGGGCCGAATCATAGGAGTGGGGCTCCGCCGGTTCCCGGCAGCCATCCGGTGGTACATCCGGGTCGGAGGGTGGAACCTGCTGAGAGAAGCGCCCCGATCGAATGGCGCATCATTGATCCAACCAACCTCAACCCCCCAATTCAAAGGAGAACCCCATGGGTGTGAATTCCGTAACCCTGGTCGGCCGTGCCGGCCGTGATCCCGAAGTGCGCTACTTCGAATCCGGCACGGTCGTGGCCAACCTCACCTTGGCGGTGAACCGCCGCAGCCGTGACGACGAACCCGACTGGTTCAACCTCGAGATCTGGGGCAAGCAGGCCCAGGTGGCCGCCGACTACGTGCGAAAGGGCTCGCTGCTGGGCATCATCGGCTCGTTCAAGCTGGACCGCTGGACGGATCGCACCAGCGGCGAGGAGCGCACCAAGCCGGTCGTCAGGGTCGATCGGCTGGAGCTGCTGGGCTCCAAACGCGACAGCGACCAAGGCGCCTATGGCGATGGTGGCCAAGGCGGTGGCTCGGGTTTTCAGGGTGAGCCGAGCGAAGAGGAAGTTCCCTTCTGAATAACGGCTCACCCGGAAGTACGGATCCGCCTGAGCAAGTTATCGGTGGGCTGGAGCACTTCCAGCCCCTGGTGCCAGGTCACAGGTACAGGTGCAAGAGCAAAGCTGCCAGATCAACTCAATCGATGCTCTGCCGCTGCCTCCAGATGCGCAGTCCCAGCCAGGCCACGAAGGCCAGTCCGGCCAGCACCAGGATCACTTTGATCGCCTTGGTCACCGGCGCCATCCAGACCTCCACGTTGCTGTAGCCCTCGCCGAGCACCATCCCGGCCAGGGTGAGCATGAGGGTCCAGATCAGGCTGCCGGCAGTGGTCCAGATCAGGAAGGGCAGCATCGGCATCATCTCGATGCCCGCCGGCACCGAAATCAGCGTGCGAATGCCCGGGACCAGCCGACCCCAGAACACCAGGGCGGTGCCGTGTCGGCTGAACCAGTTGCGGCTGCGGCGCAATTCCTCGGAGCGGATGCCGATCCACCGGCCATGGCGGTCGAGCCAGGCCTCGATGCGCTCCTCGTTGACCAGCCGACCGACGCCGTACCAGGGAAGCGCACCGAGAACGGTGCCCAGCAGCCCCGCCAGGACGACTGGCACAAAAGCCAGCTGACCCTGGTGCACATAGAAGCCCCCTAGGGGCATGATCAGCTCCGAGGGAATGGGCGGGAACAGGTTCTCGAGGAACATGGCGAGAAAGATCGCGCCATAACCCGCCCATGGATTGGCTCCAACAGCTGACCCGATCAGTTCGGGCAGCTTCTGGACCAGTTCGGCAACCCCCATCAATACCGGTAGTGGTCGGGCTTGTAGGGGCCCTCCACCGGCACGGCGATGTAATCGGCCTGCAGCTGGCTGAGCTCGGTGAGCTTGGCGCCGATCTTCTCGAGGTGAAGGCGAGCCACCATCTCATCGAGGTGCTTGGGCAGCACATACACCTGCTTCTCGTACTGCTCGCCCTTGCTGAACAGCTCGATCTGGGCCAACACCTGGTTGGTGAAGGAGTTGCTCATCACGAAGCTGGGGTGGCCGGTGCCGCAGCCCAGGTTGACCAGCCGGCCCTCGGCCAGCAGGATGATCCGTTTGCCATCCGGGAAGATCACATGGTCCACCTGGGGCTTGATCGTGTCCCATTCGTACTGCTTGAGCGAAGCCACATCGATTTCGTTGTCGAAGTGGCCGATGTTGCAGACGATGGCCTGGTCCTTCATGCGGATCAGGTGCTCATGGCCGATCACCTGGAAATTACCAGTGGCGGTCACGAAGATGTCCACATCCGACACCACGTCCTCGAGACGGACGACACGGTAGCCCTCCATCGCCGCCTGCAGCGCGCAGATCGGATCCACCTCGGCGATCATCACCGTGGAGCCCAGGCCCCGCAGCGACTGGGCCGATCCCTTGCCCACATCGCCATATCCGATCACCAGGGACACCTTGCCCGCCACCATCACGTCGGTGGCGCGCTTGATCGCATCCACCAGGGATTCGCGGCAGCCGTAGAGGTTGTCGAATTTGCTCTTGGTGACCGAGTCGTTGACGTTGATCGCCGGGAAGGGGAGCTCACCAGCCTTCTGCATCTGATAGAGGCGAGCCACACCGGTGGTGGTTTCCTCGGTCACGCCCTGGATCTCGGCATAGATGCGGGAGTAGAAGGTGGGCTGAACCGCCAGGCGGGCCCGGATCGATTTGAACAGGGCGATCTCTTCTTCGCTGCCGGGGTTGTCGAGAACGGAGAGGTCCTTCTCCGCCTTGGTGCCGAGCACGACGAGGCCGGTGGCATCCCCGCCGTCGTCGAGGATCATGTTGGGGGTGCCGCCATCGCCCCACTCCAGGATCCTGTGGGTGAAGGCCCAGTATTCGTCAAGGGTTTCGCCCTTGTAAGCAAAGACGGGGATGCCCTTCGCAGCGATCGCGGCGGCAGCATGGTCCTGGGTGGAGAAGATGTTGCAGGAGGCCCAGCGCACCTCGGCGCCGAGGGCCACCAGGGTTTCGATCAGAACCCCCGTCTGGATCGTCATGTGGAGGCTGCCGGCGATTCGGGCACCCTTGAGGGGTTGCTCAGCGCCGAACTTGGTGCGCAGCGCCATCAACCCGGGCATCTCCGTTTCAGCGATGGCCAGTTCCTTGCGGCCCCAGTCGGCCAGGCCGAGGTCGGCGACCACATAGGAGGAGGTTGCCTGGAGTCCGGGGGTGAAGGTGTCCGTTACGGCGTCAGCATGAACAGTGGAAGAAGGTGCGGCCACCATGGTGGTATGGCTCCCGTGCGGGAGGAAGAGTGGGGTGTGGAATATCTGCAGAGACGCCGAGGCTTCGGGCTCGCTGGATGGGAATCTACAGGGGGATTCAGAACGTGCGCGAAACCCAGCTGCGAGTCCTGACCGACGCCGGCGCAACGCGGGCTCTGGGGGAGGAGCTGGCGGGCTGGCTGCTGGCTGCCCCGCAGACGCCCTTGTCCGTGCTTCTGCTTCAGGGGGAGCTGGGAGCCGGCAAAACCTGCCTGGTGCAGGGGCTGGGGATGGCCCTGGGGATCGAGGAGCCGATCACCAGCCCCACCTTTGCCCTGGCCCAGCACTACCGGGGCCTGCGGCAGGGCCGGCCCACCTATCTGGTCCACCTCGATCTCTATCGCCTGGAGCAACCGGCCTCCGCCGATGAACTCTTCGCCCAGGAGGAGGAGGAGGCCCGATCCCTCGGCGCGGTGCTGGTGGTGGAGTGGCCCGAGCGCCTCAGCGTGCCGCCCGGACCCGCCTGGCTGGTGGAGCTGCTGCATCGGAAGGAGGGGCGTCAGGCCGTGATCAGCCAACAGGGCTAGGAGGCCCTCTCCAGGAACGTCTCCACCGCGGCTTCGTCCGGCTGGGGATCGATGGCACCGGCGCCAGCGCACACCAGGGCGCCGCAGGCGGCGGCGAACCGCATCGCCCGACCCACCGCGGCGACACTGGCATCCGTCAGCAAAGAGGGATCGGCGCAGAGGCCGTGGAGCAACCCGGCCAGAAAGGCGTCGCCGGCACCGGTGGTGTCCACAACGGTGACGGGGAAGGCCACCAGGGAGCCGGCCTGTCCCCCCAGCCACCAGCGCAGCCCGCGGGCCCCGTCGGTCACCACCACGGCGGGACGCTGCGGCAGGGAGGCACTGATCCGCTGCGGATCCCCCCCCGCGCCGATCCAGTCGGCCTCCTCGGCCGAGAGTTTGAGCAGGGCGGCCCGCTCGAGCATGGGCCGGATCCGCTCCAGGGCCAAAGCGGGCGCGATCGGCCAGAAGCTGGGGCGCCAGTTCAGATCAAGGGCCAGGGGCACTTCTGCCGTGGCGGCCTGCTCCACCGCGGCCAGCAGCGCGGCGCCACTGGCCGGGCTGGCCAGGGGGATCGTGCCGATCAGCAACCACCGGGCCCGGTTCAGCAGGGCAGCGAACGGCCGGGCCAGGGCTTCGGCATCCAGGGCCTGATCGGCGAAACCCTCGCCAAGCTCCCCGGCGAAGCCCCCGAAGCTCCGATCGCCGCCGGCATCCCGCTTCACCAACACGATTCGGCTGGGCCGGAGCGGATCCCGCTGCAGGGCCCGGGTGTCCACGCCCCGTTCCCACAGCAATCGGCCGAAGGCTGCGCCGATGGCGTCGTCGCCAAGCCGGCCGATCAGGGCGGCGGGGGTGCCCAGGCGGGCCAGGGCACAGGCCACGTTGGCCGGGGCTCCACCGAGCCGGTCGTCGACGGGGCCATCCCTGGCCGGATCGCCCCCCGGCGGCCCGAGCCGATCGACGAGGGCTTCGCCGAAGCAGAGCACCCGTGGTGGAGGCTGCCGGATCATCAGGCCACCGATCGCTTGCTCCCACCTTGGCCAGAATTGGCACCCAAGCCAACCGGACCGGAGCCCAGCCGCTCCAGCAGGGCAGCGATGATGCGACCGTTGGCGGCCGGGAAGGGAAATTCCGCCAGGCGCGCCGGCTCCACCCAGCGCACCTGCTGGCTGGCAAGGGGCTGGGGATCACCCGAAAGCCAGCGGCAGAGATGCACCACAAACCGCAGTCGCCGGTGGCTGTAGCTGTGCTCCAGGGTGATGAGTTCCTCGCCCACGGCCACCTCGATCGCCAGCTCCTCGCGCAGCTCCCGCCTGATGGTGGCCTCGATCGCCTCACCCGGCTCCTGCTTGCCGCCGGGGAACTCCCAGAGGCCGCCGAGCAGTCCCTCGGCTCGGCGTTGGTCGATCAGCGCCCGGCCGTCGGGGTCGAGCACAACGCCGACGCCGATCACCTCAAAGGGCACGGGCCTGGGGTTGTCCTTCACGGGGTAGGCGGCGGGATCGCCGGCAGCGTAGGCAGCACAGTGCCTCTGCCAGGGGCAGCCGCCGCAGACGGGTTGGCGGGGCGTGCAGACGGTGGCGCCGAGATCCATCAGCGCCTGGTTGAACGCCCGGGGCCGCTGCGGGTCGAGCAGCGAAGCGCTGAGCCGCCAGAGCCCGTCCAGATCCCGCCCCGGTGGCCGCGGGCTGGCGATCAGCCGCGCCAGAACTCGCTTTACATTGCCATCGAGGATCGGAAAGGGTAGGTCGAAGGCGGAGCTGAGGATGCTGCCGGCGGTGCTGCGGCCGATGCCCGGCAGCGCCAGCCAGCCGTCCAGATCCCGGGACCAGGGGCCGGTGGGTGCAGTCTTCCCGGCTACGCAGCCGGCCGCCATGAGTTGCTGTGCCCCCTGCTGCAATCGCCGGGCGCGCGCGTAGTAGCCCAGGCCCTGCCAGAGCATCAATACGTCGTGGTCGTCGGCAGAAGCCAGGGCTGCCAGCGAGGGAAAGGCCGCCAGCCACCGCCGCCAGTAGGGCAGCACCACGGCCAGCTGGGTCTGCTGCAGCATGACCTCGGCCACCCAGATGCCGTAGGGCTCGAGGGCCTCCCCATCCCTGGGCCGCTGGCCATCGAGGCGCCGTTTCCAGGGAATGTGGTGGCGGCCGTTGGGCTCCCACCAGTTCAACAGTGCTTCCCTGAGCGACTGGAAATCCAACACGGGATGGCCAGTCAGCATGGATCGGGCCTTCCCCGGTTCAGCCGTTCCAGCCCCGGCGTCGGGCCATCGCCGCCGCCGCGAACACCAGGGCCATCGCCAGGTAACCCAGGGCCCAGGGGGCGCCGCTGCCCCAGCCCAGGTGCAGCACCGTGTCGGCGGGGGTGAAGCGCCAGGCGTGGATCAGGCCGAACCAGGACGCGACCGCGGCCAGGCCGGCAGCGAGGGCCGCGGCGTTGAAGCGTTGCTCGATCACGTAGACCACCATGGCCGAGAGCAGCATGGCCGCCACGATCTGGCCCTGCTCGAGCGCGAAGGCTCCAGCAGCCCAGACGTCGGCCTGCTGGAGCGGGATCAGCAGGGCAGGGCCGAACGGATTCTCGGCGCTGCCCGCCCCACCGGCGCGCAGGCCGGCCTTCAGCAGCAAGGCACCCCAGCCAGCCAGGCCAGGCAACAGGCCCAGCACCACCGCCGGCGCATGGGCGGCTGGGGTGGCCTGGAAGCTCTGGGCGGCGATTACCAGGCCGATGTAAAGCACGATCGCCATGCCCGCCTCGATCGGCACAAGCTGGCCCACCAGGCCGAACACCCCCAGCAGGCAGCCCAGCCCCATCACCAGCCCGTTCAGCCAGGAGTAGCCGATCCGGGCCCCCATTGCCTTCCAGCCCGGGTGGCCGATATAGATGGTGGTGGGGAAGCAAGAGCCCAGGGCGGCGGCCACCACGGTGCCGATGCCGTTGATCAGCAGGGAACTCTTCACGGGGTAGCGGTCTCCGGCCGCCTCGGCGCTCTCCAGGTTCTGCAGGGAACCAAGCAGGTTGAACAGCCCCATCGGCACGATCACCCCGAGCCAGGGAAGCAGCTGGCCCCGGGCCTGCCAGAGCGCGCCGAGCTGCAATGCCGGCAGATGCAGGCCCACCTGGGCTGCGTTGGCCTGCCAGCTGGCCGGGTCGATCCGCAGCAGGCCGGTGGCCGCCGCCAGCAGGATGCCCAGCAGCACGGCGATCAGGCCACCCGGCAGGGGCAGCTTCACGCCGCCGTAATAGGTGAGCAGGATCACCGCCAGCACCGCCAGGGCCACCACCGGCTGGGCATAGGTGCGCAGCAGGAAGCCCAGGGCGATGTAGCCGAGGGCGATGCCAGCCAGGGTGGAGAGCAGGGCCGCCCGTGGCAGCCAGCGGCGCAACGCCCCCACGCAGAAGGCCCCGCCCGCCTCGATCGCTCCGGAGCCGAGGCAGGCGATCAGCCCTGCCTGCCAGGAGAGCCGCACCGCGTCGGCTTCCGCCAGCCCCTGGCCGAGGGCCGCGAGCTTCACCGGCAGCATCACAAGGAACACATAGGCGAACAGGCTCACCGTGTTGATGCCGTAGGGCAGGGCGGTGCGGTCGCCGCGCCCCTCCCGCACGGCCAGCCGGTAGGCCTGCCAGGCGTAGGCGCCGTTCCCCGCCACCAGGCTGAGACCGGTGGCGGGCAGGATCACCCCGAAGATCAGGCCGTCGGGGTAGCCGAGCACGCCGCGGCAGAGGCCAAGGATCAGCAGGATCTGGATCAGGTTGTCGAGCCCCAGGCCCATCAGCCCGTCGATGTCGCCGGCCACCAGCCAGCGGGGTCCGTTGCTCGCCATGGCGTTCAGGCGAAACCGCCCGGCCGCTGGCGGGAGGTGGAGAGGGAGAGGTTGGGGCGGCCCGTGACGTGGCCAGTGGCAGGTGCTGCGGCGGAAGCGGGCGGACCGACCCCAGGGGCCGGCATCGGCACCGCAACCACGTTGAAGGCCAGCGACCAGCGCTCCCCATTGCCCCGGAAGGGTGGCACCGAATGGGGCTGCCAGGCTGGAAACACATAGAACTCGCCGGCCACTGGCAGCACGTACTGGGCCATGCCGGTTCGGAAGCTCTGGATGTGCCACTCCTCAGGGCCGTGGAAACAGAGCTGGCCGTCGAAGCTGTCGTTGTGGATCTGGGGCGGAACCCTCAGGAAGATCACGCCGGAAAAGGAGCCGCCGTGGGTGTGCATCGGGTTGTAATCCCCCGCCCGCTGGGCATTGAGCCAGACATCGATCATCTGCAGCCGGTAGCGGCCGGGCGTCCAGGGACCACGGCCCTGGGGCGGCTGCCGGTCGATCACATGGCGGATCCAGTGCTCACAGGCCGGCAGGATTTCACTGGAGCAAAGGGACTGGATGCAGGCGTGGTGGGGCCCCAGCTCCCGCTGCTGGGCCAGCTGGCCGGCCAGCTTGGTGGAGGCGTCGGGGCTCTGCTCAGGCTGGGCCAGCACCTGCTCGGCCAACTGCAGCAGCTCACCCAGCATTCCCTCAGGCAGCCGGCTCTTGAGCACGTAGCGGGGAAAAAGGGCGAGAACTTCAGTGCTGCTGTCCATGGCTGGGGGCGGCGGCTCTCGCCAGCATGGCGGGGTGGCGCCTCAGCAGGCCGCGTAATCCTCGACGCTGGCGCTGAGGCGCCGCAGACCCACCAGGCCATCACGCTCCAGGTTGCGCACGCGGTCGCGGCTCATGCCGAGGATGCGGCCGATGCCGGTGAGGCTCATCGGTTCCTCCACATCGATGCCGTAGCGCATCTTCAGCACATCCCGCTGGAGGTCCGGCAGTTGCTCCAGCAGCGCCCGCATGTCGCCCCGCAGGCACTCGCTGTCCACGTTCTCCTCCGGCAGCGTCCCGTCCCCCT
>NZ_JAGQBB010000006.1 GCF_024345415.1 Synechococcus sp. Tobar12-5m-g
CTGCCCACCCCGGCTCGCTCTCGAGAGCGCCACCATCCAGGCCGATCTCGATCGACGCAAGCCGGGCCAGAGCCGCATCACAACCCCCCGCAAGGAAGAGGACCGGGTCGAGATCCTCAGTGGCGTGCTGGACGGATTGACCCTGGGCACACCGATTGCAATGCTTGTGCGCAACAAGGATCAACGCCCCGGCGACTACAGCGAGATGGCGATGGCCTTCCGGCCCTCCCACGCCGATGCCACCTACCAGGCCAAATACGGCATCCAGGCCCGCAGCGGTGGAGGCCGTGCCTCAGCCAGGGAAACGATCGGACGGGTGGCAGCCGGAGCCATCGCCAAGCAACTGCTGGCCCATGCCCACGGCACGGAGGTGATCGCCTGGGTGAGCCGGATCCACACGATCGAATCCCGGATGGACCCGGCCAGCATCGACCTGGCGGCGGTGGAGGGCTCCATCGTGCGCTGCCCCGATCCGGAGGCCGCGAGCCTGATGATCGAACGGATCGAAGCGATCGGCCGGGAGGGTGATTCCTGCGGCGGCTTGATCGAGTGCGTGGTGCGCAGACCGCCGGTGGGACTCGGCATGCCGGTTTTCGACAAGCTGGAAGCGGATCTGGCCAAGGCGGTGATGTCGCTGCCAGCCACCAAGGGATTCGAAATCGGCTCAGGTTTCGCTGGAACGTTGCTCAAAGGGAGTGAGCACAACGACGCCTTCCTCGCCAATCCCGAAGGCCGGCTCCAAACCGCCACCAACAATTCCGGCGGGATCCAGGGGGGCATCAGCAACGGTGAGGAGATTCGGCTGCGGGTGGCCTTCAAACCGACCGCCACGATCCGCAAAGCCCAGCAGACGATCAACGCCAACGGCGAACCAGTGGTCATGGAAGCCAAGGGTCGCCATGATCCCTGCGTGCTGCCCCGGGCCGTGCCGATGGTTGAAGCGATGGTGGCCCTGGTGCTGGCCGACCATCTCCTGCGCCAGCAGGGACAGTGCAGCCTCTGGTGACCTAGATCTGCGGCGCCGCTGCTGCCGGCAGGGAACCATCACCGTTGCCTAGCGGCGGAACGGTGGCCGTGCTGAGACGACTGACCGCCTTGGCCATTCGCTTGGCCAGAGATGACTTGGCCGCAGCCTGGGTGGTGGCTTTCGTTGTGGGCTTCGGCGTGGCCTTGGCAACTTTCGCGGTGGACTTCGCGACTGCTGGTTTGGCAAGAGGGGACTTCGCGGGAGCTGCCTTTGCTGCTCTGGCCTTGGTGGGCGAAGCCTTGGACGGGAGAGTTTCCGAGGGAGTGGAAACGTCTGGACTGGATTTCGCCGCAGCGACCTTGGTCCTGACCATCGTGGTGGAGCGGGTCGTCGTCGTGGAACGGGTTGCCTTGGCGGTCGACGGTTGACGCTTGGTGGACTTGGCGTCGGCGGCAGCGTCGGGGAGGGAGCCGGTGCGGCTGCGGTGGGACAGGATCAAAGCCCACTCCTGATCGCTGATCGCAGCTGGCTTGGTGCCGTGCCTGTGGGTGATCGCGGCGGCCTTCTCGATGTCGTCGACCAGATTGCGCCAGGAGGTGGCGAAGCGCTTGTCCGACTGGGATTTCGCACCACTTTCGAGCAGGGTTTCGACGACCCCCGCGGCGGAAACCTTCTTGCGTCGCCGGTTGAAAATCTGCTTCTGCAGTTGCGCGATCAAGGCTTCAGCCTTGCTGCTGATCTGAATCGTGAGCTGTGCCATCGAGGGACGTGTGTTGTCTCCTAGTGGTAACACCTCTGTGTTGGAGTTGACAACTCGAAGCGATCGACACAGGCCCAAAACCTGCTATCTATGTCGGGCCTCAAGCCACTGCACCAATCCCCTCAAGGCGGGGTTGGGGCGCGCCGGCCTCGCCGTCCGATCGAAAAGCGCTCCACCAAGAGCCACCGCATCGACGCCCGCTTCCAGCCAGTCGGGCACGGCCGAGGGGTGCAACCCACCCGCGGCGATGCAGAAGGGAAGCGCGCCCAGGGGGCCTTGCAACTGTCGCCAGTAGGTGATTCCCAGCGTCGCCGCCGGAAACAGCTTCACCAAACGGCAGCCGAGGCGCCGGGCTCGATCCACTTCGGTGGGAGTCAGCACACCGGGCACCAGGGTGATCCCGAGACGTTCAGCCTGGCGGACCAGCTCCGTTTCGAGGATCGGTGACATGGCGAAGCCGAGACCGGCCGCAGCGCAGTCCTCCAGGGCCCGACCCCCACACACCGAGGCTGCGCCAACGTGCAGGTTGGGGTAAAGCTCCCGAATCCGCAGGCAGTGGTCGATCCAGCCAGGTGCCTCACTCCAGGCCAACTCGAGATGATGGACACCCAGGCTCTGGAGCTGATCGATCGAGGCGAGCGCCTCACGGGATTCCGAGCAGCGCAGGACAGCCACCAAGGGCTGCCGCCGCAGCGAGGCGATCAGCTCAAGGGGACTAAACGTATTCGGCAACCCGCACGTCACTGCGGATCAACAGCTCCTGAAGCTCCTCGGCATCGACAGTTTCCTTCTCGACCAGGATCTCGGCGAGTTCATCAAGCACGGCGCGGTTCTGGAGCAGCACCGATTTGGCGCGGCGGTAGGCCTGCTCCACGAGCACGCCCACCTCCTCATCAATGGCCGCCGCCGTGTCCTCTGAGAAATCGCGATCGGCGGCGATGTCACGACCAAGGAACATCCCTCCCTGGGGCCGACCGAGGGCCACGGGACCTAGACGATCACTCATGCCGAAGCGGGTGACCATCTGCCTGGCCACCCGGGCCACCTGCTGGAGGTCATTGGACGCTCCGGTGGTGACTTCGTCTTCGCCGTACACGATCTCCTCGGCGACGCGGCCTCCCAGGGCCACCGCCATCTGGTTCTGGAGATAGGCGCGGGAATAGAGGCCCGACTCCATCCGCTCTTCACTGGGGGTGAAGAAGGTGAGGCCACCGGCCTGGCCGCGGGGAATGATGCTGATCTTCTGGACCGGGTCGTAATCGGGCATCAGGGCACCCACCAGGGCATGGCCGGATTCGTGATAGGCAACGAGCCGCTTGCGCTTCTCACTCATCACCCGGTCCTTCTTCTCCGGACCCGCCATCACCCGCTCGATCGCATCGTTGACCTCGTCCATCGAGACCTCGGTGAGCTGGCGGCGGGCCGCAAGGATGGCCGCCTCATTGAGCAGGTTGGCCAGGTCGGCGCCGGTGAAGCCGGGGGTGCGGCGGGCCACCCGGTCGAGGTCGACGTCCTTGGCCAGGGTCTTGCCACGGGCATGGACCTGGAGGATCTGCAGCCTGCCGTTGTAATCGGGCCGGTCGACCACCACCTGGCGGTCGAAGCGACCGGGACGCATCAGGGCCGAATCGAGCACATCGGGCCGGTTCGTGGCCGCCACGATGATGATGCCAGTGTTGCCCTCGAAGCCATCCATCTCGGTGAGCAGCTGGTTGAGGGTCTGCTCGCGCTCGTCGTTGCCGCCGCCGAGGCCGGCGCCCCGCTGACGCCCCACGGCGTCGATCTCGTCGATGAACACGATGCAGGGGGCATTCTTCTTGGCCTGCTCGAACAGATCACGGACGCGGCTGGCGCCGACGCCGACGAACATCTCGACGAATTCAGAGCCCGAGATCGAAAAGAAGGGAACCCCCGCCTCTCCAGCCACGGCCTTGGCCAGCAGAGTCTTGCCGGTGCCGGGCGGACCAACCAGCAACACCCCCTTGGGAATCTTGGCGCCGACGGCGGTGAAGCGATCCGGATTCTTGAGGAAGTCGACAACTTCGGTGAGTTCGAGCTTGGCCCCCTCGATGCCGGCGACATCGCCGAAGGTCACCTGGGACTGGGGCTCCATCTGGACGCGGGCCTTGCTCTTGCCGAAGCTCATCGCAGGATTGCCGCCACCACCCTGGGCGCGGCGCAGCAGGAAGAACAATCCGCCGAGCAAGAGCAAAGGAAACAACAGGCTGCCGAGGGCCGATTGCCAGGCCGTCGGCTCCCGGCTGGGCTGGACGGCGATGTCGACGTTGTGGTCAGTGAGCAGCTTGAGCAGATCCTTGTCGGGGGCAAGGTTGACCAGGGCCCGGCCGCCATCGTTCTCGACCACCTGGGCAGTGCCCCGATCCGGGGAGATCAGCACCCTGGCGATCTGGTTGTCCTGAACGGCTTCAACGAAATCGCTGTAGCGGAGGTTGCGGGGGGCATTGGCGGGATCGGGGCGATCCAAGAAAGCGGTGCCGATGGCAATCACCACAACGGCCAGGAGCACGTAGAGCCCCGCATTGCGCCAGCGCTTGTTCAACCTGGGAACCCTCGATCAGAAACGTAAAGGAATGTTAACCACCCTCCAGAGCCCGAACTGGGGTCCTGGAAGCGTCAACTCAATCCTAAGGAGCCGGGAGGGGCGTGGCGGCTCAGGCCTCTTCGAGGCGGCCGTAGAGCTGACCGGTGATCTTGACGTCAACGGCCAATTTGCCGCCCATGTCGGTGTCGGAGGGCTGGATGGCCGTGAACACGCCGGCGAATTCACCGGTGGTGCTGTCGACCTTGGTGATCGACAGGTTCATGGTGCCGGTGCCGTCCACATACTGCTTGACGTTCTCCGTGGTCAGCCCCTCGTCATCGCCGGCGGGCACCAGACCCACGGCGCTGCTGTAGCCACTGGTGAGGCCCCGTCCCTTGGGATCAAGGAAGTTGCTGGTGCGATAGCTGGGGGCGCGATAGCTGCCGTCGAAGTCGGTGCTGGTACTGATCGCGGTGCCCGAAGCGGTGGCCACCAGCTCCTTGCTGGAGAAGGTGAAGGGCACTTCCTCGCCCCCTGGCATCAGCACGGTGATCGGTTGAAAGTCGATGCCCCCAAGCTCCATGAAGGTGAGGCCATCGCCGGCGATCTTCAGATCGCCATAGACCTGATCCAGGCTGGAGGTGAATCGGGTGAGGATCCGGCCGGCCACGAACTGGGCCTCCTGGCGCTTGTTGGCCGGTTCGCCCTTGACGAACACCTCGGAGGGATGGAGGCAGATGTCGCGGAGCTGGTAGCGGATCGAACCATCCAGGGGAATCGAGCCTCGGGCCGAATCCGGAAGGGTGGGGCAGTCATTCGCCTTGCCCGTGTTGACGATGTCGTCGTAGGTGACATTGGCCCGCTCAACAGCCTTGGCGCCACCGCTGCAAGCCGTGACAAGGGTGAGGCAAAGCGCCAGCACAAGAGCCAGCAGGGGTCGGAAACGCATGGGGAGAAGCCGCACGGGCAGGGTGAAAAACCGAGTGAAAGGTGCGCCACTGGCGATCCTACCGATCAAAATCCCTGCCCCCCAAAGGCTGTTGCGGCTCTCAACAACCTGGCGGGGAGGCCCCCAAGGCTTCAGCGTTCGGGGGCTCAAGCAGGGCGGCGAGCGCCGTCAACAGCCGATGGGCGAGCGCCAACTTGCTCAAGGGGGCGATCTCCTCCTGACATTCACCTGGCCCCAGCAACCAGCCCCGGTTCGTCGGCGCGCCGAAGCCGGCGCCGGGCCGATCAATCGGGTTGGCGAACAGCAGATCGCAGCCCTTGCGCGCGAACTTCGCGCTGGCCTGGGGAAGCACCTGGCCGGACTGGGCGGCAAAGCCCAGCAACCTCTGGCCGGCGGGCCGGTGGGCCGCCAGTTCGACCAGGAGATCGGGAACCTCCTGCCAGCCGCCCTCCAGGCCGGCCAGCAGGGTCTGCTTGTCGCCTTTGTGGATCTGGGGCGCTGCTGGGCGGTGATCGGCCACGGCAGCAGCCATGGCGATCGCATCCACCTCCGCCTGCAACCGCCGCAACGCCTGCTGCAACTGGTCTGCACTCTGCACCGCATGGCACTGCAGCCCTTCCAGCAGGGCGGGATCGAGGCGCAGTGGTCCATGGATCAGGTCCACCCGGGCACCACGCAACCGGGCCGCCTGGGCCAGCAGCACCCCCATCAGTCCGCTGCTGGGGTTGGTGAGGCAGCGGGCCGGGTCGAGGAATTCCTGGGTGGGCCCGGCCGTCACCAGCAGCCGGCGCCCCTGCCAGTCGCGCCGCCAGCCCCACAGGAGCAGGGATTCGAGGCCAAGCAGCAGCAAGGCGGGGTCGGCCATGCGCCCTTCCCCCAGGCGATCGCAGGCGAGCAGACCCGTCTCCGGCAGCAGCGGCAGAACCCCCTCCATCGCCAGGAGCCGCTCCCAGTTGCCCTGAACCGGGGCGGCACGCCACATCGCCGTGTTCATCGCCGCGGCCGCCAGCACCGGCGCCTCACAGGCCAGCAGGGTGCTGGCCAGCAAGGTGTCTGCCAGGCCATGGACCCAGCGGCCCAGGCTGGTGGCGCTCAGCGGGGCCACCAGCACCAGTTCGGCCCATTCCGCCAGCTCGATGTGGAGGGGGCGCGGCGCCTGGTGGCTCCATTGATCCGCATCTAGAAAACAGGGTTGGCGGCTGAGGCTGGCCAGGGCCACCGGACTCACCAACCGGGCGGCGCTGGGGGTGACCACGCAACGGACCTGGGCGCCACGCTTGGCCAGGGCACTCACCACCAGGGGCAGCTTGACGGCGGCAATGCTGCCGCTGATGCCCACCAGCACCCGCCGGCCGGTGAAGGAATCGGGCAGCGGCGCCGCCTCATTCCTCATCGAAGGGTTCCTGGTCCACCAGATGGACGTAGGGGCGGGCCAAATCGGGCCGGTGGATTGCCAGGGCCCGCATCAGGTGCCAGTCCTGGAGGCCGGCGAAGGGGGACGGATAGTCGTCGTCGTCGAGGCGCTGGGCCAGGGCTGCGGTGGAGGCCTCATCGAAGGCCGCAAGCCGCTCGAGGGTGATCGATTCCGCCATGGAAGCCGCCGCCGCCGAATCGACCGGGCTGGAGGAAGACGCAGAAGTGGGCTCGACCAAGGTGCTGAAGGGAAGTGCTCAACCCTCATTCCATCGCATCAGGGGGCGCAGCGGCTGCCCGAACAACGGTGATAAGTTGCAATTCACGGGGAATTAGCTCAGCTGGTAGAGCGCTGCGATCGCACCGCAGAGGTCAGGGGTTCGAGTCCCCTATTCTCCATGCCCAGCCAGAACTGACCAGCCAGCTCACTCCTGAGCCGCACGCATCCGGGCCGAGGCCCGGGCTTCCGGGTTCACCCCGGCGAATGTGGGGGGCAGGGCCGCCCGGACCACCATCAACAGGGCCATCGCGGCGAGGAAGGCGCAGACGGCAAGGATCTGGCGCCAGTCGGTTTCGAGAACCCCTTTGACGATCACCTCCCGCAACACCGAAACGATCGCAATCTCCACCGAAACGCTGATCGAAACGCGTTGCTCCTGCAGATAGATGATCAGCAGGCGGAACAGCTCCACCAGGATCAGGATGAAGAGGATATCGGCTGTGACCTCATGAAATTGAAAGGTGGTGAACAACAGCGAGAAGATCGACTTCATCTGCAAAGCCATGGCACAGAACAGGCTCACGCACAACGACACGGCGATCAGGTCCTGGACGGCCTCCAGAGCCTGCACCACCTGCACCCGCCGAAAAACCCTGTACCAGGGCACACCGGACCCTTCCTCCGCTGATCGGTGATGCTGCTCTGATTCGCTTGAATCAGCGCTCTTGATTGGCTTGATCGTCGGTATCGTGAACATGGTGACCCTTCAACGACGGCCTTTTACAACAGGCTAGGAGCCGCTCTCTGAGCGGGTCAATCACCCTGTGTTCGGCCGCCCACCACGGCAGGAAGGGCGGCCCTTGGCCACTGGAGAGAGAGCGATGGAGTGGACGGAAGCCGCCGAGGCGAAGTTGAAGGAGGTGCCGTTTCGCGCGAAAGTGATCGTTCGGCCGGCGGGCCGAATCGGCTGCGAAAGGAGCCCGGGCAGGCGATAAGGTAAAAGAGAGGGAGTATCAAACGCCTGCTCCATGTCGCAATCAAAGCGAGAACAGGTGGTGAGTCACCTTCGCTACATCCGCCAGGAGCTGCGGGAGATGCACCAAGGCGTGATGGAAGATGGATTGCTGCCGGAAGCTGGTGAGGTACGAGGGGTGATGGCCCAGATGGAAGCCCTGCTGGAATTGCTGGAGGGCAAGGGGTCACGCAAGGCCAAGGACAGCGAAGGCTGAGTCCACCCCTGTCCCGGGGCGGCCAACGGCACCAACCGCCTCGTTTGATTGAAATCCCCTATGGATGGGGTCAACACCACCCCAGCACTCCAGAAATGGTGTAAACAGGGTGCGGCAGGCTGCTGGGTCGGGTGATGGGGATCGCCAACCGGAGTGCCTGCCCACCCTTGCCGTGAGCCGCCTCCAGCAGACCCGCTTGCAACGCCAGGTTGGACAAGCCGGCCAGCGGCTTCAGCTCTGGGCAGGGAATCCCTGGCGGCGGATCTCCCTCCAGCTGATCGTGCTGCTCGGCGGTTTCTTTTTCGGGGGCGCGGTCGGCATGCTTGCCGGTGCCATGGACTTCCTCGATCCCTTGGCGGCCTTGCTCTGCCTGGTGCCAATCGAGCTGAGCGTGCGCACCCGCCGGCAGCTTCTCCTCCAGCGCGGGGACAAGCTCACGCTGCAACTGATCGACGCGGCAAGGTTCGGCTGGCTCTACGGCCTGTTGATCGAGGGCTTCAAGCTGCTCTGACCCTCAGGCTGGCGGCCCCTCGGCCGCCGCCAGCAGGTAGAGCAGGGCCATGCGGATCGGAATGCCGTTGCGCACCTGCTCCTCCACCAGGCAGACGGCGGAGTCGTCGAGGAGTTCTCCGCTCAGTTCAACCCCCCGGTTCACCGGGCCGGGATGGAGCACCGGCACCGCCTGGCCGCAGAGCTCCAGCCGCCGGTGGCTGAGGCCAAACTGGCGGTGGTAGCTCTCGAGGCTGGTCAGCAGGTGCTGGTCCATGCGCTCCTGCTGCAGGCGCAGGGTCATGACCGCATCGGCGCCCGGCAGGGCCTGCTCCAGGCTGCGCACCACGGTGATCCCCCCGCGTTGTTCGACCGGATCGTGCCGCTGACCGGGGGGTGGCGCCTCCACGAAGGCTTTGAAGCATTCGGGCAGAAGGGTGGCTGGACCACACAGCACCACATCCGCGCCACAGGCGCTCAGGGCCCAGAGGTTGGAGCGGGCGACCCGGGAGTGCAGCACATCGCCGACGATCGCGATCCGCTTCCCCCGCAGGGCCTCCGGTGTGGGGGAAGCTGGGCAAAAGTGGCGCGCCAGGGTGAACAGATCCAGCAGCCCCTGGCTGGGATGGCTGTGGAGCCCATCGCCGCCGTTGAGCACCGCCACCCGCCGGCCCCCACCATCGAGGCCCCGCGCCAGGATTTCCGGCACCCCGGCACAGCGGTGGCGCACCACCAGCACATCGGCTCCCATCGCCACATAGGTGCGGGCCGTGTCCAGCAGGCTCTCCCCCTTGCTCAGGGAGCTAGTGGCCGGCGAAAAACTCTGGACATCGGCGGACAGGCGCCGGGCAGCCAGCTCGAAACTGCTGCGGGTGCGGGTGCTCGGCTCGAAGAAGAGGCTGGTGACGAGCTTGCCCTGCAGGGCCGGCAGCCGGCGGGCCCCGGTGGTGGGCAGGGAGCGGAAGCGCTGGGCCAGCTCCAGCACTGTGGCGAAATCGCCCAGGGAGAAGGCCGCCAGATCGAGGACGTGGCGGTGGGCCCAGCGGCTGCTCACTGGGAACCCCATGATCCGGGCCGGAAGGCCTGGTCGGCCAGGGGGGTTCGATCCCCCCGGGCCCGGCGGCTGACACTGCGGCTGGCCCGCAGGTACCAGCGCCAGGGCAGCTCCTGGGCCTGGGACACCCCGATCCGGCTGCTGGCCAGCAGGGGGGGGACCCCCAGCCGCTCCTGGGCCGCCAGCCAGTCGCTGAAGCAGGCGGGCCGGGGGGCCAGCCAAGCCCCGCTGGCCGGTTCCAACGGCCGGCGATCGAAGTGGCGATCGATCCCGAAACGCCGGGCCAACAAGGCCGGACCGGCGGCGATCCGCTCGGGCTCGCCCGGGATGGCCACGGCCCGCAGCAGAACACCGCTGGCCCAGTTGTCGTGGTGGGTCACCACATTCACGCAGTGATGCAGGCCGTAGGTCAGGTAAACGTAGAAGCGCCCAGGCGGGCCGAACAGGGTTTCGTTGGCGGGAGAGCGGCGGCGGTGGCCGTGGCAGGCCGGTTCGCTCTGGCAGTAGGCCTCCGTTTCCACCACCATCCCCCAGAGAAGGCTTCCCCCCTCCTGCCGCCGAAGCAGCAGACAACCGACCAGCTCCGGCGCCACCTGCTCGGCGGGGCGGGCGAAGAAGCCGGCCGGAAGGAGGCCCGTCAGGGAATCGGCGCCGATCGGCAGCGGATCCAGGGCGGGGAGCGTCGGAGGCGTCAGAATCCCTTGGGGCATTGACGATTTGTCCCTGGCTCCGCGACCCCTCCGCACCTCCACCGTGTCCAGCGCTCTTTCCGGTTTCAACCTCGGCACCGTGCTGCTGGCCGGCAGCGGCCTTTTTTGCCTGGCCAGCCTCTACTTCGGCACCCGGGGCGGCTTCTACGACACCAAGGCCTACGAGGGCAACGGCACCGCGCACTGAAGGCCGGGTAGCAGGCCACACGCTCAGCCCTGGCTGCGCAACTGCTCGGCCTCCGGGCAGTCTTCGGCGGTTTCGAGATCCTCGGCCTGGGTGCTGCGGCTGAAGAAGGCCAGTCGGGTGCTGACCGCACCGATCGAGTCAAGCCGCACACTCTCCTCCCAGCTGTGCAGTTCGTCGTCCTCCTCGGAGTCATAACGGAGGGTGACCAGGTCGCCTTGGATCTCCACCACCAGGGCCTGCTCGATCCAGCGCTGCTGATCCCGCAGGTACACCCAGACCGGCCGTTGCTCGCTGAAGAACTGATCGAGCTTGCGATGCAGCATTCCCTCTCTTCCGGCGCCAGGCCGTGGCCGGATCAGGTCCGGATTGAGCCAATCCTAGGGATGATGCAGCGAACCCTTCCGTTGCCGCCCAATGACCAGCCCTGGAGCCGTCGACCACACCGAGGCCATCCGCCTGCAACTGCGCAGCTGGCCTGAAGTGGAGGCCTACCTCAGCACCTGCAAGGGGGTGATCGTGCCGCTGGGCTCCACCGAGCAGCACGGCCCCACCGGGGCGATCGGCACCGACGCCCTCACCGCCGACGCCGTGGCCCTCGAGGTGGGGCGGCGCACGGGCGTGTTGGTCACACCCCCCCAGCCCTTCGGCATGGCGGAGCACCACCTGGGCTTCGCCGGCACGATCAGCCTTCAACCCACCACCCTGCTGGCGGTGCTCCACGACGTGGTGCTGTCCCTGGCGAGGCACGGCTTCGAGCGGATCTTCGTGATCAACGGCCATGGCGGCAACATCGCCACCTGCCGGGCCGCCTTCACCGAGGCCTACGGCAGCGCCGCGGCTCGGGGGCTGGCCGCCGCACCCCAGCTGCGCTGCAAGCTGGCCAACTGGTTCATGGCCGGGCCGGTGATGCGCCAGGCCCGGGATCTCTACGGGGAGCGGGAGGGCCACCACGCGACCCCCAGCGAAATCGCCCTCACCCTCCACCTGGAGCCCAGCCTCGCCGCCAAGCAGCGGCCGTTGCCGGAGCCAGCTCCAGCCGGACCGATCCATGGACCGGAGGATTTTCGGCGGCGGCATCCGGATGGGCGGATGGGCTCCGACCCCTTCCTGGCAAGCGCGGCCGATGGCGCCCGCTTCCTGGATCTGGCCGCCACCGCCCTGGCCCTTGATCTGGATGCGTTCCTGGCCGATGCCGATTCAGCCGACTGAACGGGGAGCCGCCCACCGGCCGCTAGCTTCAGCGCTGGTTCCCACGGAGTAGCGATGGGCAGGATCACGGCCGACGACGTGCGCAAGGTGGCCCTGCTGGCACGGCTGGATCTGGCCGAGGGCACGATCGCCACCTACACCAGCCAGTTGGAGCGGATCCTCGATTACGTCGGCCACCTGGAAACGGTGGACACGACGGGAGTTCCCCCCACCACCCGGGCGGTGGAAGTGGTGAATGTGACCCGAGCGGACCTAGTGGACCCGACGCCGGTGCGGGAGGAGCTGCTGGAGCTTTCCCCCCAGCGGCAGGGTGATTTCTTCCGGGTTCCGAAGATCCTGGCCGACTGAGCTCAGGGCAGGCTGGGGCTCGGCTTCGGTGAGACGGCGGTGCGATGCAGCAGGGCAAGCACATGGCGCCGGGAGCGGGCCGTGGGCATCATCGCCGCGAGGGGGCGCAGGCGGCTGCGGCGACGTTTGTGGCTGCGGATACCGAAGAAGATGTCGTAGAGAAAGTTGAGGCCATCGCGCCGTGTTTCGAACAGGCCCAGCCGTTGCGGGCATCCCTTGGACGCAAGCAGCGGCTGGGTGGCCCGGTAAGCATCCTGATACTCGAACCAGGGAATCGAGGGCCAGAGGTGATGAACGAGGTGGTAGTTCTGGCCCATGATCAGCCAGTTCATCATCCTGCTGGGATACACCCGTGCGTTGTGCCAACGGCTGCGGGAGAGGAAAGGGCGGTGGGGAAGATAGTCGAAGAAGAGGCCGAGGGTGACGCCGACCATCAGGGCTGGCGCAAACCAGCAGTTGAAGATGAAAGGCAAGAAGTTGAACTTCACGGCCGCAATCACGATCGCAAAAAAGAGGCCCCGTGCCAGTCCCCATTCCAGCAGTTCCCAGCGCCGCCAGAGGCGATGGCGGAAGAAAAACACCTCGTGATAAAAGAAGCGCGGGGCGATGAGCCAGAGCGGCCCGAAGGTGGAGACGATGTGATCCGGGTCGTGTTTTGGATCGTTCACATGGGCGTGGTGCTGCAGGTGCACCCGGGTAAACACCGGAAAACTGAAGCCCAGCAGGATGGCGGCACCATGGCCCATCACCGCGTTCCAGAAGCGGCTGGGGTGCGCGGCGTTGTGGCAGGCGTCGTGGATGACGGTGCCCTCCAGATGCAGGGCTAAGAAGCCAAGGGCCAGGAGCACCGCCAGGGGCCACTGGCCCACGAACCAGCCCCAGATGGTGAGGGCGGCCAATCCGTAGCCGGACAGGAACAAGGCCACGGTGGGATTCCAGGCCGCCGGGGGATCGAGGTACTCTCGCGGCACGGAGCGCGGCAGCGGGGCCTGGCTGACCGTGGCGGCGCGCTGGGCAGGCGTCAGGGTCAGAGCTTGTGTCATCGCCTGGATGCGACCCCCCACCTAAACAATCGTGCCCCACCTTACGGGCAATGAATCGCCGGCTGAAGGTCTGGGGCTGGCGGCAGCATTGGCATCGGCCCATCGCATCGGGCGCAACGATGAGCTGCAGCACGGTCCCGCCCGACGACGCCCGGCTCGACGCCCTGCGCCAGGAATTCGAGCATGAGGCCAGCTTCAGCCAGGTGTTCGTGGTGCTCACGGTGGGGGCCACCCTGATTGCCACCCTGGGCCTGCTGGCCAACAGTCCTGGGGTGGTGATCGGCGCCATGGTGGTGGCCCCCTGGATCCTGCCCCTGCAGGCGATGGCCTTCGAGATCCTGCGGGGGCAGTTGCCGATGTTCCTGCGGGCCCTGCGCACCTTGATGCTGGGGGTGGTGATCTGCGTGCTGCTGGCGATATCGATCTGGTGGGAATCTCCATCGACTGGCAGAAGAACCCGCCGCTGATCAGGGCCCGGGTGCGGGTCACCGATCCGGAACTGCCCACTCCCAAGCAAGTGGCTGCTGTGCAGGCGTTCATCAATCAGCAGCAGGGGCCCCTGCGCTTCCGGTTGGTGCAACAACGCACCGCCGTGGACCTGATCGGCCCGGACACCGCCCCCAACCCCCCCGAGCTGGAGGTGCTGCCACCCCCGCCGATCCCGCCGCTGCCGGAGTCGGAATGCAAGGAGGCATAGGAGGCTGTTGCAGATGGATCAGCGCCCCATGGGCCATGGGGATCGTGCCCTCGCGGCCTTTGCCCCACTCGTCACTGATCCGCTCCGCGATGCCGCAGCGTTCCAGCATCTTGTTGCTTTCGCGCTCGATCACCCCCTTGAACCATCCCCTCCCGCATTGCTCCCTCCTTGGGGATGGTCTTCAGCAGCCACCTAAGATTTCCAATGGCTCGTTCATCAGCTTGGTCGCACGCAGGACCCTCGGCGATCACGGGCTGTTGTTCGCGTCATCGGCAGTGCTTCAACCCGCCCGGGCCCAGTGCCCCTACTGCGGCGTCGGTTGTGGCCTGGAACTCAAACCACCGGCCGAGGGCGATGGCGAGACCCATGGCACCGGCGGCGATTCCTGGACGGTGCGGGGCGACCGGCACCATCCCTCCTCCCTGGGGCAGGTGTGCGTCAAGGGGGCCACCGTGGGCGAAACGCTGGACAAGAACCGTCTCACCACACCGCTGTTCCGTGAGCGGATCGACCAGCCCTTCGCCCCGATCAGCTGGGAGGAGGCCCTGGGCCGGATCGTCACCCAGATCCAGGGGGTGCTGGCCGAGCGCGGGCCGGCTGGTCTGGCCATGTACGGCTCCGGCCAGTTCCTCACCGAGGACTATTACCTGGCCCAGAAGCTGTTCAAGGGCGCCCTGGGCACCAACAATTTCGACGCCAATTCCCGCCTGTGCATGAGCTCGGCGGTCTCCGGCTATGCCCGCAGCCTCGGCAGCGACGGCCCCCCCTGCTGTTACGACGACTTCGACAGCTGCGACACGGTGCTGCTGATCGGCACCAACACCGCCGAGTGCCATCCGGTGCTGTTCCAGCGCCTGCTCAAGCGCAAACGCAAGGACAAGAACTCCCTTCAGTTGATCGTCGTCGATCCACGCCAGACCGCCACCTCCGACGCGGCCGATCTGCACCTGGCGATCCGGCCGGGCACCGATCTGGTGCTGCTGCATGGCATCGGCCACCTGCTGCTCCGCCAGGGAACCCTGGACCAGGCCTACATCGCCGCCTCCACCGAGGGCTACGCCGAGCTGGCCGAGCTGTTGGAGGGCTGGACGCCCGAGCGGGTGTGCGCGCTCTGCGGCATCGAGCCGCAGCAACTGGAAGCCGTGGCAGAGCTCTGGGGCCGCAGCCACGCCCTGCTCAGCCTCTGGTCGATGGGGGTGAACCAGAGCGTGGAGGGCACGGCCACCGTGTCCGGCCTGATCAACCTGCACCTGCTCACGGGCCAGATCGGCCGAGCCGGGGCAGGGCCCTTCTCCCTCACCGGCCAGCCCAACGCCATGGGGGGCCGTGAAGCGGGCGGCCTGGCACCGTTGCTGCCCGGCTATCGCTTCGTCGCAGATGCCTCTCATCGCGCCGAGCTGGAGCGCCACTGGGGCTTCCCCGCCGGTGCCATCGCCGCGGAGCCGGGCTTCGATGTCTGGCGGCAGATCGAGGCGATGGAGCGCGGCGAGCTGGGCCTGTGGTGGGTGGCGGCCACCAATCCGCTGGTGAGCCTGCCCTCGCTCGATCGGGTCAGGGCGGCCGTGGCCCGCTGCCCGCTGGTGGTGCTCTCCGAGGCGTATGCCGGCACAGAAACTGAGGCCGTGGCCCACCTGGTGCTGCCGGCGGCCCAGTGGAGCGAAAAGGCCGGGGTGATGACCAATTCCGAGCGCCGCGTCACCCTCTGCGAGGCCTTCCGCCCGGCGCCGGGCCAGGCGCGGGCCGACTGGGCGATCTTTGCCGAGATCGGCCGGCGCCTCGGCCATCGCGATGCCTTCACCTACGGCTCCAGCGCCGAGGTGTACGCCGAGTTAGCGGCGATCACCGCCGGGCGCGTGTGCGACCACAGCGGCCTCAGCCACCAGCTCCTGGCCGCGCACGGCCCCCAGCAGTGGCCTTTCCCGGTCGGCGCTGCCCCCGGTGGCGGCAGCGCCCGCCTCCACACCGAGGGCCGCTTCCCCACCCCCAGTGGCCGGGCACGGTTGATCGCCGAGCAGCCCCTTGGCCTGGGCGAACCACCCGATGACGCCTACCCGCTGGTGCTCACGGTGGGGCGGTATCTCGGCCACTGGCACACCATGACCCGCACCATGCACGTGGAGCGCGTCCGCCGGCAGCACCCGGAGCCGTTGCTGGAGGTGAATCCCGGCGATGCCAGCCGCCATGGGCTTGAGAATGGCGCCCTGGCGCGGATCAGCTCACGGCGGGGCGCCCTGGAGGTGAAGGTGCTGGTCACCGATCGCATCCGGCCTGGCACCGTGTTCCTGCCGATGCACTGGGGTGCATCCCAGGCCAACGCCTGCGAAGCCAATCGGCTGATGCATGAACAGGCTTGCCCGATCTCCAGGCAACCGGAACTGAAGGCGGCGGCGGTTCGACTGGAGCCCGCCTCAGCCTGAGCCGCTCGCCGCTCAATCCTCGTCGTGGGCGTAGCGGCGGTAGAGGAAATCAAGGGCGCGGTTGCGCAGGTCGAAGTATTCCGGCTGCTCCATCAACCGAGCCCGATCCCGCGGGCGCGCAAACGGCAGCTCGAGGATTTCACCGATCGTGGCGGCGGGGCCGTTGGTCATCATCACGATCCGGTCTGCGAGGAACAGGGCCTCATCGATGTCGTGGGTGATCATCAGCACGGTCACCCTGTGGTCGGCCCAGATGCGCAGCAACTCCTCCTGGAGTTCCTCGCGGGTGATCGGATCGAGGGCGCCGAACGGCTCGTCGAGCACCAGCACCTTGGGCTTGAGGGCCAGGGCGCGGGCAATCGAAACCCGCTGCTTCATGCCACCGGAAAGGCTGGCCGGCTTCTTGTGGGCGGCCTCGCTCAGGCCCACCAGGGCCAGGTTCTGCTCCACCAGTTCCCGGGCTCCGCCATTGCGCTTCAGCTCGGGATACACGTTGTTCACCGCCAGGGCGATGTTGTCGTGGGCACTCAGCCAGGGCAGCAGCGAATAGTTCTGGAACACCACCATCCGGTCCGGTCCTGGTTCCTGGATCACCTGGGATTCCAGCCGCACCTCTCCACTGGTCGGCTGGCGGAAACCCGACACCATGTCGAGCAGGGTGGATTTGCCGCAGCCGGAATGGCCGATCAGGCAGACGAACTCACTTTCGGCAACGCTGAGCTGAATGTTGTCGAGAACGGTGTAGGGCCCCGATTTGGTGGGGTACACCTTCGAGACACCATCAATCACCAGAAAAGGTTCCTTGTCCTGATGCGCCGTAGGCGCGGTGGCGGTCTGGGTCTGCATCGGTTTGGGGACTCAGCGGTGTGGGGACAGGGAGACCGGCAGCGCACCGGGCCTGGGCGGTAGCCGAACCGTTTCGCGGCTGATCGCGCCGTTGGCCCCGAGCGCCTCGAGGTAGCCCAGGGGATCGCCGGGGTCGAGCGTTTGCACTCCGAACGGCTGCAGCACGCTGGGTGCCCGGCTCTCGAGCGGCAGGCCAAGGGAGCCGGCGGCTTCGGCGTAGAGGTCGGGACGCTGCACCCGCTCGATCACCTCCTCCCAGTTGAGCGGGAAGGGGCTGATGCCCCAGCGGGCCAGCTGGGTGAGGATCCAGGTGGCGTCGCCAGGGTCGGGCGGGTTGATGTGGGCCCCGTAGAAGCGGACGAACTCCGGCATCGGTTGTGGTTCGCCGAGGCCCCGGTCGAAGGGGCCGATCAGGCCTGGCCGCAGCAGGGCCGCATCGGTGCCGACATACTCCCGGCGGGCCAGCAGCTCGCAGAGATCGTCGCGGTTGGCGGGATCGTCGCAGTAGCGGCAGGCTTCGATCAGGGATTTGATCAGGGCCTGGTGGGTGAGCGGGTGGGCGGCTGCCCAGTCTTCGCGGACGCCCAGCACCTTTTCGCAGTGGCCGTTCCAGAGCTCCATATCGGTGGCAATCACCGTGCCCAGCCCTTCTTGCACGGCGCGGCTGTTCCATGGCTCCCCGACACAAAAGCCGTCGATGCTGCCGGCCTTGAGGGTGGCCACCATCTGGGGCGGTGGAATCACGATCAGCTCCACATCCCGCCCGGGTTCGATGCCACCGGAGGCCAGCCAGGCCCGCAGGATCAGGTTGTGCATCGAGGCGGGATGCACCATGGCCAGCACGGGCTTCCTGCCAGGATTGGCGACGATCCAGCCCTTGAGGTCAGCCAGGCTGTCCACCCCGGCCTCGTGGAAGCGGCGGTGCAGCGTGATCGCATTGCCGTTGCGCGAGAGGGTGAGAGCCGTCAGCACGGGCAAAGGCTGCTGTCCGCCACTGCCCAGGGTCATGGCCAGGGGCATTCCCGCCACCATCTGGCCCGCATCCAGCACCTTCTGGCGAATGTTGGTTTCGAGGGTCTTCCAGTTCGTTTCACGCCGCAACGTCACCTGATCCAGGCCGTATTTGGCGAAGTAGCCCCGCTCCTGGGCCACCACCAGGGGGGCGCAATCGGTGAGCGGGATGAAACCGATCTCCAGGTTCACCTTCTCAAGGGTGTTGGCGGCGATGGCGCTGGCGGGATTGAGGCGTTGGCGCCTGGCCAGGCGCTGCTGATTGAGGAACTGCACCACCTCGCCTCGCTGGGCGTAATAGGTGGGATGCGCTGCGGCAGAGAGATGGGTGCGGGGGCGGGGCAGGTCCACCTGGATGATCTGGCCGATGTAGGCCTCCGGGCCATTGGTCATCAGCACAACGCGATCGGAGAGCAGCAACGCCTCATCGACGTCGTGGGTGACCATCACCGTGGTGACCTTGGCCTCCTCACAGATTCGCATCAGCTGCTCCTGGAGATTGCCGCGGGTGAGGGCATCGAGGGCCCCGAACGGCTCGTCGAGCAGCAGCAATTTGGGGCGCAGTGCCAGGGCGCGGGCAATCGCCACCCGCTGCTTCATGCCACCGGAGATTTCGGAGGGAAACTTATCGGCTGCCGCCTTGAGACCCACCAGCTTGATGTGGTGGTCGATGATCGATTCCCGCTCGGCCAGGCTTCTGGACGCCATCACGTTGTTGACGGCCAGGGCGATGTTCTGACGCACCGTTTTCCAGGGCAGCAAGGAATAGTTCTGAAACACCACCATCCGGTCCGGCCCCGGATCGGTGACCTGGCGCCCCGCCATCAGGATGCCGCCCTCTGTGGCCTGGGTGAGGCCGGCCAGCAGGTTGAGCAGGGTCGACTTGCCACAGCCCGAGTGGCCCACCAGGGAGACGAACTCACCCTCGGCGATGTCAAGGAAGACATCCTTCAGGGCGACGTAACGTCCACCGTCGCGGAGGGTGAAACTGTGGGTGACGTTGTCGACCGTGCAGAGGGCAGGCATGGCTACTGAACCCCCCGGGCGGCCTTGCGGCCCAGCCAGGCCACCAGCCGATCCAGGGCCAGGCCCACCAGCCCCACGTAGACGATCGCCAACAGGATCTGGCTGGTGCTGCTGTCCCCACCTGCGTTGTAGGCGTCCCAGATGAAGAAGCCGATCCCACCGTCGGCCTTGAGCATCTCGGCCGCCACGATCGCCAGCCAGGCCAGGCCCACGGCGATACGCAGACCGGTGAAAACATAGGGCGCCGTTGCTGGAATGACGATCTCCCAGATGTAGCTCCGCTTGCTCAGCCGCAGCACTTTGGCCACGTTGGTGTAGTCCTGAGGGATCTCGAGGATGCCGGCGGCGGTGTTGATCACGATCGGCCACACGGCCGTGACGAAGATCACGAAGACCGCCGCCACGTCCGCCTGCTGGAACAGCAACAGGGAGATCGGCAGCCAGGCCAGGGGCGGCACCGTGCGCAGCACCTGGATCAGGGGATCGAAGCCGCGGCGGATGAAGCCGTTGAGGCCCAGGGCCAGGCCGGCAGCGATGCCGATCACGGCAGCCAGGCTGTAGCCGATCGCCACCCGCTGCAGGGAGATCAGGATCTGCCAGCCCAGCCCCTTGGCCGTGCCGCCATCGTCATAGAAGGGCCGGCTGATGTAGGGATTCCAGGTCTGGGTGACCACCTCGATCGGTCCGGGGAAACCGCCACCGCCGATGCTGGCCAGCACTTGCCAGAGCAGCAGGGTGAGCCCGGTGCAGACCAGGGGGGCCTTGATCTGGCGGGCGAGCGGTGAGCGCAGCCAGGCGTTGGCCGGGCGCTTCCGCTGTTGTGAGGGAACGGTGGCCGTGATCATCGGGGCGATGGGGCGGGAAGGGGTCTTGAGAAGGGTTGTGGAGCCCTGGCCGGAGCCAGGGTCCACAGCGGAGCCAGGGGCTCGGGAGCCCTATTGGAGGGCCTTGAACTTGAGGGCCTTGAGGTAGGCCTGGGGGTTGTTCGCATCGAACTTCACCCCGTCGAAGAACACCTCCACACCGCGGGAGTCGCCGGAGGGGATCTCCTTGTATCCATTCTCCTTGGCCGCCTTGCGCCAGAGGTCCGAGCGGTTCACCTTGGCGACCAGCGCCTTGATGTTGGTGGTTTTCGGCAGGTAGCCCCAGCGGATGTTCTCGGTCACGAACCAGGTGTCATGGCTCTTGTAGGGGAAGGAGGCGTTGCTCTGGAAGAACAGCATCTTGTAGGGCGAGTTGGTCACCTTGCGGCCATCGCCGTAGTCAACGGTCCCCTGCAGTCGCGGCAGCAGGTCATCGACGCTCGCCTTGACGTACTTGTCCTGGGCCAGGATCGTGGCCAGCTCTTTTGTGTTGGCCGGGTTGTCGGCCCACTTCTGGGCCTGCTGCACCGCCATCAGCAGCCGCAGGGAGGCGTTGGGGTTTTTCTTGACCCAGTCGGAGCGCATCGAGAACGCTTTCTCGGGGTGCTGCTTCCAGATTTCGCCGGTCTGGAGAACGGTGTAGCCAAGCTTCTTGTTGACCAGCCGCTCGTTCCAGGGTTCGCCCACGCAGAACACATCCATGGTGTTCGACTGCATGTTGGCCACCATCTGCGGCGGTGGGATCACCACGATGTCGACGTCCTTGTTGGGATCAACGCCATTGGCGGCCAGCCAATAGCGCATCCAGAGGTCGTGGGTGCCGCCGGGGAAGGTGACGGCCGCCTTGAACTTGTCGCCGGTCTTGTTCTTCTTGTCGATCACGCTCTCCAGGTTGGCGCTCTTCACCTTGAACTTGGCCGGCAGGAAGGCCTTGGAGGCGGAGAGGCCCTGCCCTTGGGTGTTGAGGCGGGCCAGGATGCTGATCGGCACCGGTTGGCGACTTTTGGCGATGGCTCCCGTGGTGAGCAGGTAGGCCATCGGCGTGAGCAGGTGGGCGCCATCGATGCCGCCGCGTCCACCGCCCAGTTCCAGGTTGTCCCGGGTGACAGCCCAGGAGGTCTGCTTCTTCAGGTTGACCCCGGTCATGCCTTCTTTGGCGAAGAATCCCTTTTCCTTGGCGATGATCAGCGGGGCCGCATCGGTGAGGGCAATGAAGCCCAGATCCACCTCGGTGGTTTCGGCTTTGCCGGGTGCCGCCAGGGCCGGAATCGGCGCCAGGGCCATTGATCCGACCAGGCCGAGGCCAAGGCCGAAGGCGGTGGTTCCGGCGGTACTGCACAGCAAAAATTGGCGCCGAGAGAAGTGCGTCATCAAAGACATTCGTGGTTGGCAGTGTGCATTCGGTCTGGCTTCAGAACGCGGCGACCAGAACCGGCGATCAACGATCGCGTTGGCGCACAGGCTGACCAACTCATTCACAACACCACATTGAGCGGCCGCTGCAGAGTGATGGTTGTTACGAACAGTCTGGATTGGTCAGGAACTCCGCAAGCGCATGGGGGAGATTGCGGTGCTCATGGCCCGGATGGCTGAGCTTCACCAGCGTGAACCGCTGCAGTTCATCAAGTCCCTGCCACTGCTGAGGCAGGAGGGAGGCGCCGATCTGGGCGCAGGCGGCCGCCAGCATCGGTGGAATCGCCTCCCCCTGCTGCCAACTGGCGCCCCGGGCCGGCTCGATCGCCTTCGCCGGTCCATCCGCCAGGGCCGCCGTGCGCTCCAGCAACCAGGCCCGCAGGCTCGCCGTCGCCTCGGCATCGTCGCCCCAGGCCAGCAGTTGCCGGCGCTCCTGGGGTTCCAGGGCCGCCCATTGGCTCAGCTTGAGCTTGACCCCCGCCAGGTCGAGCTTGCGCCGCACGGCCATCGGCAGGCAGCGGAGGTTGCCGCTGAACTCGGCCTCGAAGCGGAAGCAGTTGTCGTGCAGGCTCATGCCGCCAGGGTGGCCCTTCGGGCCTCTCCGGCGTGGGCCTTCAGCAGGGCTCCAGCCTGCTCCAGCGCCCCTTCCAGGTGCTCGAAACTCCCGCTCTGCCAGAGAATCGCAGCCAGGTTCCAGCGCACGGCATCCAGCAGTGGGCCCTCCCCCACCAGGGCCGCTCGGGCCTGGTGGGTCCAGGTGGTCAGGTCAAGCCAGGGCACCTCGTCACTGGTGATGCCATGGTCGCGGGGGTGAAGGATCACCCGCTCCACCTGGCCATGGCGCACCCGGGCGGTGATGCCGGCCCTCGTGGTGGGGAGGTCGGTGGAGCCCTCCAGACCCTTGACCGTGTAGAGATCGGTTTCGCCGGCGGCCGCGAGGGCCTCCCAGGCCCGGGTTTCCGTGGGCGGATGCACGAAGCCGCTGATCAGCAGATGCTGGCCCTGATGGGGGGTCCAGAGCAGTTCCAGGCTGGCCACCGGGGGCCGCTTGCCGATCTCATCGCGCACCGGCAGCAGCCGTTCGGCGGCGGCGAAGTGCTCGGGCTGGTGGGTGAGGGCGAGATCGTGGCGATCGAGCCGCCCCTGCACCTCCAGCAGGCTGAGGCCGCGCCACTCGATTCCAAGGGCGGCGAACAGCTCCGCCAGGGTGATGCCGTACTTCACGGGCATCGGCGAGCCGCCGTGCAGCACCACCGGCTGGCCGTTGGCGGCCAGCAGCAGGGCCAGCAGCGGCAGCAGCGGCGCGGTGCGGCTGCGGCCGTCGTAGGGGACGCCGAAGCAGAGGGCCCGCCGGCCTGGTGTGCGCAGCACCGGGCCGTGGGTGCGGTAGCTGTCGAGCATGCCGCTGAGTTCGATCGGGGAGGGCCGCCGGATGCGATGGGCGATCAGGAAGGCGCCGAGCTGGGCCTCCCCCACCTCGCCCTCCAGCATCAGGTCCATGGCCTCGCGCGCCTCGATCCTGCTCAGGCCTGTGCTGGTGTGCTCGCCACTGCCCACCTTGGCCAGCAACTCCCGGAAGCGCAGGGCGTCGGACGCCATGGCCGGCCTGCGCTGGGCGGCTGGGCTCGCCTCGTCAGCATGGATGTCCGGTAGTGGTTGCAACAAAGAGGAGGCGCTCCGGCCAAGATGATCAGTTACAAAACTCAGTCTCGGCTGTCATCATGCCCGTTGCACAGCCTTCCCCTGGTTCCACCTCGGCTTCGGTGCCGACCAAGCGCAACAAGGTGGAGCAGGCCAAGGCCGAGTTCTGCGGGCTGGCCCTGGAGCCCCGGCTGGCGGAGCTCGGCCAGGCCGGCTGGGAATCCCTCGACGAAGCGACCCTCACCATCCATCTGAAATGGCTGGGCATCTTCTTCAGGCCGGTCACCCCCGGGCGGTTCATGGTGCGGCTGCGGCTGCCGAATGGGCTGATCCAGGCGAACCAGCTCGAGGTGCTGGCCGAGGCGGTGGACCGCTGCGGCGACCATGGCAGCGCCGACATCACCACCCGCCAGAACCTGCAGTTGCGCGGCCTGTTGCTCGAAGACATGGCGCCCCTGGTGGCGGCGATGGGCGCGGTGGGGCTGACCAGCCGGCAGTCCGGCCATGACAACCCCCGCAACGTCACCGGCAATCCCCTGGCGGGGATCGACCCCGAGGAATTCGTGGACACCCGGCCGCTGGTGGACGCGATCCAGGACCTTCTGCTTGGTCCGGAAGGCCCGAAGAACCTGCCCCGCAAGTTCAACGTGGCCGTCGGCGGGGCCCCCGACAGCTTCCTGCTCCACAACGACCTGGCCTACCTGCCGGCACTCCACGGGGGAGAGCTGGGCTTCAGCGTGGTGGTGGGCGGTTTCTTCTCGGCCCAGCGCAACGCCCTGGCCATCCCGCTCGGCCTCTGGCTGCGCGGTGATCAGTTGCCGGAGTTCAGCCTCGCGGTGCTGCGGCACTACGAGCGCCAGGGGGATCGGGCCAACCGCAACAAGACCCGGCTGATGTATCTGATTGATGCCCTCGGAATCGAGCGCTACCGCAGCGACGTGCTCGACACCTACGGCGAGTTCGCCGGAGCGGCGGCAGCGGCGGGGGTGCCACGCCACGATGGCTCCCACCTGGTGGAGCGCGCCCCGAGGGACATCTGCGGGGTTCATGCCCAGAAGCAGGACGGCCTCCACTGGGTGGGCCTGCATGTGCCGATGGGCCGCCTCGACGCCGCCGCGATGGCCGAGCTGGCCCGCCTGGCCCGCGCCTATGGCAGCGGCGAGTTGCGCTTCAGCGAAAGCCAGAACCTGCTGATCTGCCATGTTCCTGGCGGACGGCTGGAGGCTCTGCTGGCGGAGCCGTTGCTGCAACGGTTCCGGGTCGACCCCGGCGCCCTGGAGGCCGAGGCGGTCAGCTGCACCGGCAACCGCTACTGCAGCTTCGCCCTGATCCCCACCAAGAGCACCGCCCAGGCGGTGGTGGAGGAGCTGGAGCGGCGCCTGGAGCTGCCCCAGGCCGTTCGCACCCACTGGACCGGTTGCCCCAACGCCTGCGGCCAGCCCTACATGGGCGAAATCGGCCTGATGGGGGCCAAGGCCCGCCTGGATGGCCAGATGGTGGAGGCGGCCAAGATCTTCCTGGGCGGCTCGATGGCGGGCGACCCCCGCCTGGGCGAACTGCACGACAAGCCCGTGCCGCTCAGCCAGCTGCCTGATGTGCTCGAAGCGCTGCTGGTGGAGCGCTTCGGGGCCCACCGCCGCCCAGGCGCCTGAGCCCCGATCCCACCAGCTGGGTCCAGCGCGATCGTCTGGGGGCTGCTGCCACGTCAAGTTCGGCCAGGGCCTGCCGGTCCTCGGGATCCTGGCTCCCATAGAGCAGGCGGGTGATCCGCTCCGGATCGATCTCCAGGGCCAGCACCTCCTGCCAGAGCCGCCCGCTCAACGCCGGGTCGGCGCGCCGGAACTGGGCATCGGCCAACTGCCGCACCAGCTGAAAGACCAGTTGCTGTTGTTTGCGATCGGCGAAGCTGCCCGGAGCCACGCCCTGAGCTCTCACAGCAGGCGGCGGGCAGCGTGAGGGATTCGGGCTGGTCCTGTTGATGCTTGCTCTGGCTGACGTCATGGCGACTGTCCTTGCGGATCCCAGGGGATCTGGGCTCCTGACTCCTTGCTAGAGCCTGAGGCAGGGGCCGGCCCGTCAATGGCACCAAACGTATCAACCGCTACAGGCAGGCCGCCTGCTATTACGGCCCGGAATGGCGGTGCCATCGTGGGCCAGGCCCGCCGCCCCTGAGAGCGGGGCAACCTCCTCCCCCTTGGACCCTTCCCTGATCCCCTCTGCGCTGCCGCCACCGGGGAGTTCGGAGCGCTGGCCCTGGCTGCAGCGGTTGCGACGCCAGGGCGACCCCGATCTCGCCCCCTGGCTCGAGGCCCTCGAACGGGGTGAGCTGGGCGCCGAGAGCGACCTGTTGGCCGTGCTGGCCGAACGGCTCGATGCCGCCGGCAGCGAACGGCTGCTGGCCTGGTGGTTGGGGGGGTCAACCGATCCCACCCTGCTCCCGTTGATCGCCCGGGCCCGTACCCCCCGTTGCGGGGCCCTGTTGCGCCAGGCCGTGCTGGAGCGCTCCAGCCTGCAGAGCCGGGTGCCTTTGCTGCCCTTGCTGGGCCACCAGCGGGATCCCACCGATTACGCGCTGCTCGCCCGGCTCAGCCTGGAGGCTGGCCCGCTGCCCCTGCGCCTGGCGGCCCTGGAGGCCCTGGCTCTGGGCCTGAGCGCCTGGCCGCTGACGCCGCTCCGCCAGCACCTGCTGACCCTCGCCACCGACCTCCAGCCCCAGCTGGCGGGCCAGGCGGTCGACCTGCTGGCCCGCCTGCCCCGGGGCCGCTGGGCCCTGCTCCCCCTCACCGGCCGCCGGCTGGATCCAGCCGTGGCAGATCGGTTGCGCCGCCGCTGGGGGGCCCTGGCGCCCAGCCCGCTTCTGTTGATCGTGCACGGCAGAGCTGGCGGGGTGATTCCCGGGGAGTTGCTGGCCCTGGCGGGCGAGCTGGAGGAGCGGCGCGGCAGGCCGGTGCGGATCCAGGTTCTGACCGGCGGCACGCCGCCAACCCCGGCCAGCTTCGGGACCCTGGCTGGATCGGTGGGTCTCACGCCCTGGCTCTCAGTGGTGCCGCTGTTCCTGCTGCCCGGCAGCCACGTTCGCGTCGACGTGCCTGCCATCGCCGCCGTCTGGCGTGCCCACGGCCCCGTGCGCCGCCTGCCCTTTCTGGGGGCCTGGCCCATCTGGCAGCGGGCCCTGGCCGCCGAACTGGCCGCCATGGTTCAGGCGCGAGGCGGCTCAGCGGACTCCGGCCCCAGGGCACCCCTGCTGCTGCATCACCCGCTGGAGGATGGCCTGGGCGCCCGGTATCTCGCCCATCTCCAGTCCGTCACCCAGGCCCGGTTCCTGCCCACTCCATACACTGCGGCAGATCTGCAGGAGATCAAACTGGCGATCCATCCCAGGGCCCTGCCCCTGACCCTGGCGGCCAACCGGCTCACGGAAAGCCTTCCCGATCAGCTCGGGGCTCCCCTGTTGGCGCGCCCCCGGTTCCGGCAGCTGTTGGTGCGGGAGCTCGAGGCCCTGCCATGACCGGCAAGGTGTACCTGGTGGGGGCCGGACCCGGGGATCCCGAGCTGCTCACCCTCAAGGCCCACCGCCTGCTGCGCCAGTGCGATGCCCTCGTCCATGACGCTCTGGTGCCCCGGGCCCTGCTCGATCTCGTCCCGGCCGGCTGCGAACGGCACTTCGTCGGCAAGCGGCGAGGCCACCACTCGGTTCCCCAGCCCACCACCAACGCCGTGCTGGTGCAGCTGGCCCAGCGCTGCCGCTGCATCGTGCGGCTCAAGGGCGGCGATCCGTTCCTGTTCGGCCGCGGCGGCGAGGAGGCAGCCCACCTGGTGCGCCAGGGCGTGGCGGTGGAGGTGGTGCCCGGCGTCACCGCGGGGATCGCGGCGCCGGCCTACATGGGGATTCCGATCACCCACCGGAGTGCCGGCTCCAGCGTCACCTTCGTGACCGGCCACGAGGAGATCGACAAGGCCCGCCCCGGCGTTGACTGGCGCGGCCTGGCCCGCAGCAGCGACGGCCTGGTGATCTACATGGGCCTGCACAACCTGCGCCGCATCGGCGAGGAATTGATGGCCGGCGGCCTCGACCCCGCCACCCCTGTTGCCGTGATCCAGCAGGGCACCGTGCGGGGCCAGCGGGAGCTGGTGGCCAGCCTCGGCGTCCTGGCCGACCGGGTGGAAGCGGAGAGCTTTGAATCACCGGCCATCGTGGTGATCGGCCAGGTGGTGGCAGAGCGGGTGCCGGCCTGTGCGCCCCTTCCGGCCGAAGCGGACATGCCGATTCCCTTCTGAGACTGGCCAGACCTCACTCCAGCTTCAGGGTGCCGCCGGTGCGCTGGCGCCGTTGCTGGTCCTGGGCCTCGAAGCTGGCCATGCAGTTGTCCCTGGGCACCAGCAGGGAGCTCACGTAGCTGGAGGCGTCGATCAGGGTGGCGCGGATGGCCTTGGCGGCGGGGGTCCGCAGGGTCTGGGCATTGTTGGAGCCGAAGTTCAAGGTGCCGGCGGCGCCGGTGAGCACCTGGCCGGCGCGGCCCAAGTTCGGGGCCAGCAGCAAGGCGCCGACCGCCACCGGCAGCAGGCTGACCCCCTGCGCCTTCGCTTCGGCGCTGTTGCTGGCCCGGCCCTCCACGGTGCGGCGGCCCACCACCTCACCGGTGGTGCTGTCGACGACCCGGATGTCGATCGCCAGCTAATCCCTGGTTTCGACCTGCTGCTGCTTGGTGCAGAAACCGAGCAGGCCGAAATTGCTGCCCGAGCTCTTGCTCTCCACGTTGGAGTCGTAGGAGGTGACGGTGCCCAGCACGATCTAGCAGGCGCGGGTCATCTGGCCCTTCTGGGCCCCGTTCTGGCCCTTGCGCACGATGCCGAGGTCGGTGAGCTCCTGCTCCGAGAGCACCTGCTTGAGGTTGCTGAGCTCCACCACCTTCAGATCGCCGCTGGCCACCAGTTCGTTCCCCAGAATCGCGGCCAGATCCTCCGCCACCGGACCCTGCCACCACCAGGTCTGCTGGGTCACGATTGGCACAGGGTGTGGGGCATTCAAGCGAGGTGAATCGGAGCGACGTCGCGGGCAGGGTCCTGCTGACTTGTACGATCAAACCTTGTTCACCGGCCACCCCCGGATTGGATTCCGTCACCCGACCTGGGTTCCGTAGCGGTCCGCACGGCTCGGACGCGGAAGCCTTCGGTTAGGTGGAACGACTTTCAAACGTCACCTTGCGGCCGGCGTTGTTCCAATGTCCAGCTCCGTCCTGCAGACCAGCGAATCAAAAGCGCCAAGGCCGGCGCCGATGTTCGAGCTGATTCCCTACGAGAAGTTCCGCGACACCCCGTCGGTTCGCTTCTTCGACATCACGGTGCCCACCTCCAATGCCCGCGACCTTGTGGTGCACACGGGCCCGGCGATCAGCCCACCGGATGACCCGGAATCGGGCGCCTGGCAGTTCTACCTGCACCCCCACCAGGAGGACAACCTGCTCGCCATGCATGGCGGCCGCACCTTCTTTCTGGTGAACCTGGGCTGGAACTATCCCTTTCACATCGTGCGGCTCGACACCGGCGGTGACATCCTGCGGATTCCCCCAGGCACCTTCCACCGTTCCGTTTCCGACCCCGACGGCTCCCTGGTGCTCAACCAGGCCGTTCGCAAGGAAGGGGTCAGCCTCGTGGAGGAATTCCGGGTGTACAACAGCCATCGCATCCCCCGGCTGTTCGCCGTCACCAGCCAGACCGCGCCCCTGCCCAAACTGCACGGCGTCAGCTGGTGACGGCGGTCTGAGCATTCCAGGAGGGCAGGCCTGCTCCTAAAGTGAGTATTCACTCACTTGGAGTCTTCGCGTGGCCCGGGCCCTCTCCTCTCCCGCCGCCGAACGCCGCGCCGACGCCGTGCGGGCCCTGATCGAGCTGGCCGCCTCGGTGTCGCCTGACGCGATCAGCACCGCGGCGATCGCCGAGCGCATGGGCCTCAGCCACGGGGCTCTGTTCCGTCACTTCCCCTGCCGGGACGACCTCTGGGCCGAAACCGTGCGCTGGGCCACCGAGGCGCTGTGGCAGCGCTTCGATGCCGTCGATCCTGGCGGGCTGGTCCATCCCCTGGAGCGGGTGGAGGCGATCCTGCTGGCCCACGTGGGCTTCGTGCAGGAGCATCCGGGCCTGCTGCGCATGCTGTTCGCCGAACTGCAACGGCCCGAAACCAGCGCCGCCCGCGAAACGGGCAAGGCCTTCATGGCCCGTTACCGCCAGCGCATCACCGGGCTGCTGCAAAGCGCCCAGGAGCGGCGGCTCCTCGACCCGCTGCTGGACGCTCCGGAACTGGCCGGCCAGGTGCTCGCCGTCTACCAGGGCCTGATGCTGCAGGGCCTGATCAACGGCAGCCTCACCGACCTCCCCTCCCGCACCCGCCAGGCCCTGGCCGTGCTGTTCAGGGGGCTGGGGCCACCGACGGCCGGCCCAGCAGTAACACCAGGGGGATCGCGGCCAGGAACACCGCCCCCACCACCTGGAAGACGTCGCCGAAGGCCAGCAAAGCCGCCTGTTGATTCACCTGCCGATTGAGCATCTCCAGGGCCTGGTCCTGCAGCTGCCCCGCGGCACTGCCCTGGGATTGCAGCCATTGCTGCAGCACCTGCAGCCGCTCCAAGAGCAGGGGGTTGGTGGTGGCCAGGGCCTCCACCAGGTGGGCGCGGTGCAGGCTGCTGCGGTGATCGATCACCACGGTGAGCAGGGCAATCCCGAAGCTTCCCCCCAGCTGGCGGGTGAGGTTGAACAGGCCGCTGCCCGCTCCCACCTCGTCGCGGGGCAACGTCCCGAGGCTGGCCAGGCTGAGGGGCAGGAACATCATCACGGTGGCCGCCCCGCGCAGGATCAGGGGCCAGAACAGGGAGTCTTCCCCGGTGCTCGGGCTGATGGCGCCCATCCAGCCCATCGTCAGCACCATCAGCAGGGAGCCCACCACGATCAGGAGGCGGGGATCGAAGCGGGCCACCTGGCGGCTGAGCAGTCCCATGGTGAGGGCCGAGGCGCAGGCCCCCGGCAGCAGCAGCAGCCCGGTCTGGGTGGCCGTGTAGCCCAGCACGGACTGGGCAAAGATCGGCACCACGAAGACCGTGCCGTAGAGGCCCAGGCCCAGCACCATCGAAAACAGGCTGCCGGCGGCCAGGGACCGGTGCCGGAGCACCCGCAGATCCACCGCCGGCCGGGCCTGGTTCAGTTCCCAGATCACGAACACCGGCAGACACACGGCCGAGAGCAGGGTCAGCTGAACGATGGCCGCGCTCTCGAACCAGTCGAACTGGCGGCCCTGCTCGAGCACGATCTGGAGGCTGGCCAGGCAAAGAATCAGCAGGCAGATCCCAACCCAGTCGACGCTGCTGCGGCGCCGGGCCAGCTCGGCGCTCCGCTCCGGGGGCATCACCGCCAGGGCCATCAGCACCGCCAGGATCCCGAAGGGCAGGTTGACGAAAAAGATCCAGCGCCAGCCCAGCGCATCGGTGAGCACGCCGCCGAGGGTCGGGCCCAGGGCCGGGCCGGCCAGCAGAACCACGCCGAACACCCCCTGGGTCTTGCCCTGCAATGAGGGCGGCACCGACTGGAACATGATCGACTGGGCCTTGGCCAGCAGCCCGCCGCCCAGCAGGCCCTGCAGGATCCGGGCAGCCACCAGGGCCGGCAGGGTGGGGGCCAGGCCGCACAGCACCGAGGCCACGGTGAAGCCCGCCAGCGAAAACACGAAGGTGCGGTTCTGCCCGAAAACGTCGCCCAGCCAGGCGATCAGCGGGATCATCACCACATTGGCCATGGCGTAGCCGGTCACCACCCAGCCCACCTCCGCCAGGGTGGCGCCGAGGCTGGCCTGGATGCTGGTGAGGGCCACGTTGGTGATGCTCGTGTCGAGCACCTCCAGCAGGGCCGCCAGCGACGCCGTGAGCACCACGGCCCACTGCCGGCCGGTGAGCCGCTCCGGCACGGGCGCGCCGGCGGCGACGCTCACGACCGCTGCACCCGCACCGAGGCCGAAAGGCCCGGGACCAGTTGCTGGCGAATCGCGGCGGGCAGCTGGGCCGAGCCGGAACGTTCATCGAAGGCGATCCGCGCGGTCACCCGCTGCACCACCTTGGTGAAGTTGCCGGTGGCGTTGTCGGGGGGGAGCAGGGCGAAGCGGGCCCCTGAGGCCGGCGCCAGGCTGACGATGTGGCCGGCGAAGACCCTGCCCGGAAAGGCATCGAGCCTGATCTCAGCAGCCTTGCCCGCCCGCAGGGCCTCCAGCTGGGTTTCCTTGAAGTGGGCCTCTACCCAGGGTTGGGCCCCCACCAGCAGCATCAGCGGCTGGCCGGTCTGCACCTGGCGACCCGGTTCCGCCTGGCGGGCGCCGATGCGGCCGGCCACGGGCGCCAGCAACCGCGTGTAGGACAGCTGCAGGCGCGCCGCCGCCACGGAGGCCTGGAATTGGTCGATGCGGGCCCGGGCGGCGGAGGCTTTCTGGGTGTCCACGCCCACCTGCCGATCGCTGGAGCGGGCCTGCTGGGCGGTGGCCACGCTGCGGGTCCGCTGGCCCAGGGCCTGCCGGTAGGTGGCGCGGGCACGGTCCACGTCCTGCTGGGACACGCCCCCCTGGCTGAGCAGAAACTCCAGGCGTCTGAGTTCGGCGCCGCTGCGGATCAACTCGGCGCTCGCCTCCTCCTGATCGGCCCTGGCCTGGCTGCCGGCCGCCTGGGCCGCGCTGGCGGTGCTGCCGGTCTGGGCCGTCAGGGCTGCGGCCTGGCGCTCGGCTTCGCGAAGGTTCGCTTCGGTGAGCTGGAGCTGGGTGCGAGCGTCACGGTCATCGAGCGCGACGAGCAATGCGCCGGCCGCAACCGTCTGGTTGTCCGCGACGGCCACCAGGGAGATCGTGCCACCAACCCGGCTGGAGATTTGGGTCAGGCTCGCCTGCACCTGGGCGTCATCGGTTTCCACGGATCCTTTGTGCACAGCCATCCAGCCGCCGATCCCTGCGGCCACGGCCAAGGCCAGCCAGGGGATCAGCCAGAGCGGCTTTCCAGCTGGCCGTACCGAGGCCGACCCTGGGGGAGCATCGGGCAGGGGCTGGGCCGTGGGCGGCGGCGCCTTTGGACGGACCAGGGTGCCAGGGAAGGGGTGACGGGCCATAGTGAGTGAGCGCTTACTCACTCTAGTGATTTCGGTTCCGTTACGCCGAAATCAAGGAATGCCAATGCCAACCTTGCGCGGGCCATGGCTGCCCGTGTCTGGTGAGTCCTGGATGGGGGTCCCGAGGATCGAACTCGGCTCAGGCGGATTATGAGCCCGCTGCATTCACCAGATTGCTAGACCCCCCGGTGCCGCTACCAGAGCCCCCGGACGGGGGCATCGGCAGGGGTGTAACGAGGGCCGGAAACCCTGCCTGGTCCAGCGAAAAGCCCAGGCGAAGGCTGGTAACCGCCGAGCTGGGAGATCGGAATGGCGGACAATTCCGTGCCGGTCTGGAGGCTGCTGGTGAACTGGTTGGGCAGGTCGCCGCTGCGCCAGGGAATCGGCGAGCCCTGCTCCTCCAGCAATGCCGCCGTGGTGTTCTGAATCGCCGAACCATCCCAGACGATCGCCTGGTCCGGGAAACCCAGCCCCATCACCGTGTTGCCATCGCTTCCCCCCATCGCGATGCCGAGGATGTCGGTGATCTGGTGGGTGAGGCTGACGCCCCGGGCAAAGCTGGATCGCCAGGTGAATGCGCGCCGGTCCACCAGGGCGTCGGTGGTTTCCACCACGCCGCAGCGGGTGAGCTCGATCGGACCCGTCGCAGCGGCCACCCCTTTCCTCCCCCCCTGGGGCGGAGCTTCCAGGGTGGTGGTGCAGACCACCGGAGCCGCCACCGCCGGCAGGGAGGGCAAGGTGAGGCTGGCGGTCGCCAGGGCGACCAAGCCACAGCCGACAGCAACGGTGGGGCGGTGACGCTGCTGGGAGCGGAGATGCCGCCGGGGAAGGGGGTGGCCCATGCTGGGCTGCTGGCAACAGTTGTCCATCAATGTAGGTAGTCGATCCGCATATGCCCTGGTGGCCCGGGGTGGACAGCACCGGGGTCGCCCCTGCAGATCAGGACAACCGCCTCCAAGCGAACCGCACCGAAGAGAACCCCCCTCCGGATTCCATGCCGCCGATCTCCACACCAACCCACCACCGGGCCATCGTCCTCGCCCTGCTGGCCAGCCGCTCCTACCGCCACGGCCGCTTCACCCTGGCTTCGGGCCGCAGCAGCGACCACTACATCAATTGCAAGCCGGTCAGCCTGAGCGGGTCCGGGCTGGCCTCCCTCTCGGCGCTGCTGCTGGAGCAGGTGGAGCCGGATGCCGCCGCCGTGGCCGGCCTGACCCTCGGCGCCGATCCGCTGGTGTCCGGGGTGGCGATGGCCGCGGCCCTGGCGGGGCGAAACCTGGATGCCCTGATCGTGCGCAAGGAAGCCAAGGGCCATGGAACCGGCGCATGGCTGGAGGGTCCGCTCCCCCCCGCCGGCAGCCGGATCACCGTGCTGGAAGACGTGGTCACCAGCGGCGGCTCTTCGCTCAAGGCGGTGCAGCAGTTGCGCCAGGAAGGCTTCCAGATCGAGCGGGTGGTCACGATCGTCGACCGCCAGGAGGGGGGCCTCGAAACCCTGGCGGCGGAGGGACTGGAGCTGCGCAGCATTTATCTGCTGGAGGAGATCGCCGCCGCCGCCCGGGGTTTGCAAGGCTGAGTGCCGCGAACCCTTCCTCCGCTGTGAGCCGTCCCCCTTTCGACCCCTGGCAGTGGCAGCCACCGCAGCCCTGCCGCTGGCAGCAACCGGCCTGGTTGATCCGCCTCGACGGCGCCGGGGTGCTGCGCTTCCTCCATGGCCAGACCAGCCAGGATCTGGAGCGTGCCCGGCCGGGCGCTGTCCTCTCCACCTGCTGCATCACCCCCACGGCCCGGATCCGGGGGCTGGCGGAGGTGCTGGTGGACGCCAGCGGCGCCTGGCTGCTGATCACTGTCGGTGAGGGTCGCGCGATCCACCAGGCGCTCGATCGGGTGCTGTTCCCCGCCGATCAGGTGGTGCTCGTCGCTCCCCAGGAGGCCAGGCTGATCACCGTGCTGGCGGCGGGAGACTGGCGCGCGCTGGGGGCGGAACCTGGCAGGGGCTGGCTGCTGGAGGCTCCCAAGCGGGTGGTGCTTCGAGCCGATCAACCCACCCCCGCCTGGCTGGAGCGCCTGCCGGAGCTTGCGGGGGTGGATCAAGAGCGCTGGCGGCTGCAGCAGGGCGAGCCCGCTCTGCCGGCCGAGATCAACGACGAGCTGAATCCGTTCGAGTTGGGGTTGGCGGAGCGGGTCAGCCTCAGCAAGGGCTGTTACGTGGGCCAGGAAACCCTCGCCAAGCTCGCCACCTACGACGGGGTCAAGCAGCAACTGAGGCGCTGGGCCTGGGTCCCTGACCAGGCCCAGCCAGCTGCCGTGGCGGAAGCCCCGGCAGCTGGAGCCCCGCTGTTCAGCGCCGCCGGCGAGCGGGCCGGACGGATCACCTCCTGCCTGGAGCTGCCCGCCGATGGGGCCCACCCCCGCCGGCTGATCGGCCTGGCCCTGGTGCGGCGTCAGTTCCTCGCGGAGGGCACCCTGCTGGCCGGCGGCCTGCCGCTGGCGATCTCCACCCCGGCCGGGTTCCAGGCTCCGCCGGTGGGGGCCGGGAGCTCCGTCGCCGGCAGGGGGTCCTGAGCCAGCAGCCAGCTGGCCACAGCCCAGGTGGCCAGGGTGTCGTCGTGGTTGTAGCGGAGGATCCGCAGCAGGTTGTGGCGGCTGCCCCGGCCAGGGTGGGTGCCATCGCCGCGCCACTGGCGCCACCAGAGCAGGCAGCGGGCCCCCTCCACCCCCTTCTGGCTCCAGCGGAAACCGAGCCAGGTGGCCACCGCCTTGAGGCCGTAGCTGTTCACCGGCAGCAGCCAGTGCTGCCGCAGGCGCTGGTGCAGGTCCACCATCCGGGCCCGCAGCAGCCGCACCTCGTGCTCCGTCGCTCCCTGGCGCTGGGCCAGGCGGGTCAGCCCGATCGATTCGGTTTCGCCGAAATGGAGCAAGGGCCAGCCGGGATGGCGATCCAGCAAGTTCCGCAGCCGCCGCCAGAGTCGGGCTTCGCCGTGCTCCTGCAACGCCAGGATCGGTTGGTAGGTTGCCGCCTCGGCGTGGCTGGGCCAGGAGCCATCAGGCTCGCGGGGGATCCGCAGGAAGCCGTGCAGGAAGTCGTCGCGGGCATCGGGATCGGATTCGATGTCGTAGACGAGCACACCCTCAGCCTGGCTCAACTCGGGCAGGCAGAGCCCAGCGGAGCCGGCGGCCCGGGGGATCCGCAGGGGCACGCCCATTTGCTGCACCTGAGCCTGGGCCACCAACTGGGCCGCCAGTTCCCGGTGCTGCTCGCCGTGGGCCTCCAACCCATCGGCGAGAGTGTCGGGATCGGCCTCGGCCAGATCGGTGAGGCGTTGCAGCCCCAGTTCGATCAGCAGCTCCCGGCGCTTGCCACCAACCCCACTCACCTCGCTGAGATGGCCCGAGGCGGCCGCTTCTCGGTCGCAGGCACCACGCCAGGAGCAGAGCACGCACTTGCGGCGGTCGTTCACCAGGGGGGGTGGCACCCGGGCGTCCAGGTCGTCGGCGAGCCTGGGCAGGGCCTCCTCCAGCTGACGGCTGAGGCCCGGGGTGAGGGGAAGTTGCTCGCGCTCCTGGCGGCGGCCGTGGCCAGCCACCACGAGGCCATGGCTCACCGCTTCCCCTTGCGTTCCCGCCAGCAGACGCCCCCAGAAGGTCAGCACCAGGCGGTGTTCGCGGGTGAGGCGCCTGCCCTGGCGGGCCAGGGCAGGCTGGTAGGCATGGTCCCCCCAGCGGCTGCGGCCGGTCGTGCGCACCAGCAGGGGCGGATGGCCTTCCAGCTGGAGTCCCCCGGGCGTCCGCTCCACCAGCCGCATTCCCACCACGGCGGGGGCGCCGGCCAGGCAGGCCGCCTCACCCTTGCCGGGACGCTGGCCCAGCAGGCTCACGAAACAACGTTGCTGGTCGTCGAGCTGCAGGGTGCGATGGGCGCTCCACAGCCGTTGCGCCGGGTCGCCGTGGCGGTCCAGCCAGGCCCGCCGTCGGCAGCGCAACCAGCTGCGCAACAACCGGTCGGTCACGACCTGGGTCTGAACGGCAAGAGGCATGGGGCCAGGCTAGGCGCCTGGTGGCCTGCCACCAGGCCGGCACCTCCTTCCCCCCGCTGGCCTTGTCCCCCTGCTACGAGCTTCCTGTCGCTCCCTCGCTCGATGGTTTCCGCACCCCTCCCCCTGGAGCCCAGCCCGATCAAGTTCGGCACCGATGGCTGGCGCGGCATCCTCGGCGTCGACATCACGGTCGAGCGCCTGCTGCCGGTGGCGGCTGCCGCGGCCAGGGAACTGGAACGGTCGGCCCCCGTGGATCTGCACAGCCGCGAGGTGGTGATCGGCTACGACCGCCGTTTCCTGGCACCGGAGCTGGCCGAGGCGATCGCCAGCGCCGTGCGGGGGGCCGGCCTGGAGCCCCTGCTCACCGACACCGCCGTGCCAACACCGGCCTGCAGCTGGGCAGTGGTGGAGCGGGGCTCGCTGGGGGCGCTGGTGATCACCGCCAGCCACAACCCCCCCGAATGGCTCGGTCTGAAGATCAAGGGCCACTTCGGCGGCTCGGTGGAAGGGGATTTCACCGCCCGGGTGGAGCAGCGCCTGGAGGCGGGCGGCATCACCGTGCCGATCTCGGGTGACACCCCCCGCTTTGACGGCTGGAGCGGCTACCTGAACGGCTTGCGCCGCCAGGTGGACACCGCCCGGTTGAGCCAGGGCCTGGAAGCACTCGGCCTGCAAGTGATCGTCGATCCGATGCACGGCTCCGCCGCTGGTGGTTTGCCAGCCCTTCTCGGAGGCAGCGGTTCCGGGTCCGCGGCGATCCTGGAGATCCGCTCCAACCGGGATCCCCTCTTCGGTGGTCACCCCCCCGAACCGCTCGCCCCCTATCTGGGCGAGCTGATCGCCGCGGTGCAGGCCTCCGGCGCAGCTGGCCGGCCGGCGGTGGGGCTCGTGTTCGATGGCGATGGCGACCGCATCGCCGCCATCGATGAGCACGGCCGCTACTGCAGCACCCAGTTGCTGATGCCACTGCTGATCGACCACCTGGCCCGCGCCCGTTCCCTGCCCGGAGCGGTGATCAAGACCGTGAGCGGCTCCGACCTGATGCAGCTGGTGGCCGAAGGGCTCGGCAGGCGTGTGATCGAGAAGCCGGTGGGCTTTAAGTACATCGCCGCCGAAATGCTGACCGGTGACGTGCTCGTCGGCGGTGAGGAATCGGGCGGGGTCGGCTTCGGCGTGCACCTGCCCGAACGGGATGCCCTGCTGGCCGCCCTGCTGCTGGTGGAGGCGCTGGTGGAGGGAGGCCTGCCCCTCGGGGAGCGGCTCGACCGCCTGCAGGCGGCCCATGGCGGTGGCGGCTCCTACGACCGCCTCGATCTGCGCCTGAAGGACATGGCCAGCCGGGAGCACCTGGAGGCCCAGCTGGCGGAAGCCCCGCCGGGAGAGGTGGCGGGAGCAGCGGTGCAGGAGGTCATCCGCACGGACGGGGTCAAGTTGCGCCTGGGGCCGAGCCACTGGCTGATGCTGCGCTTCTCCGGCACCGAGCCCCTGCTGCGGCTCTACTGCGAAGCCCCCACGGCCGAGAGGGTTGAGGCCGTGCTGGCCTGGGCGCGGCACTACGCCGAGGCGGTGTGACCGGGCTGCTGGTGATCGCCACCGGCAATGCCGGCAAGCTCGGCGAGTTCCGCCGGTTCCTGTGCCAGCCGGCCGTCGACCTGGAGCTCCGCCCCCAACCCGAGGGGCTGGAGGTGGAGGAAACAGGCGCCAGCTTCGCCGCCAACGCGCGCCTCAAGGCGGAGGCGGTGGCGCGGGCCACCGGTGAATGGACCCTGGCCGATGATTCGGGCCTCTCGGTGGAGGCCCTCGGTGGCGAGCCGGGGATCCGATCGGCGCGCTATGCCCCGACGGATCCGGAGCGAATCGCCCGGTTGTTGCGGGAACTGGAGGCCGCCAACGCCATCGCAGGCCCGGCCGGCAAGCCCGGCCGGCAAGCCAGGTTCACGGCCGCCCTGGCGGTGGCGGATCCCAGCGGCCGGATCGCCCTTGAGGTGGAGGGGATCTGCGAAGGGGAGATTCTGAGCGCTCCGCAGGGAACCGGAGGGTTTGGCTACGACCCCGTCTTCTACGTTCCCGAGCTGATGCTCAGCTTCGCCGAGATGGATCCCGAACAGAAGCGACGGGTGGGCCACCGGGGCCAGGCGCTGCGGGTCCTGCTGCCCAGGCTGGCGGCACTGCTTTCGATGAGCAGCGCCCGGACCGACTAGGACAGAAGGTGACCCGAAGGCCACTCCCATGTCCAAATCCCAGCTCAGTGCCTTCCTGTCCGAGGTGGAAGCCGACCCTGCCCTCAAGCTCCGGGTCGAGGCCGCCGCCGATGCCAGTGCTGTTGTGCTCATCGGCCAGGAGAGCGGTCACGTGTTCTCCGCGGCCACCCTGGCCCGTCATCTCCGCGGTTGATCAAGCAGCCTCAGGGGCCGAGGGCGGCCCGCAACTGCTCCACCCTGCGCCGGTTCACGCCGAGATCGGAATCCCCCAGCCTGGACGCCGAGCGGATTTCAAGCACCCCACGCTGGGGATCGGCGGCCAGTTCGAGGTCGTCGATGAAGCCGAAAAGGCTGCTTTCGGCCGTGGCATGGAGGTAGCCAGGGGGTCCTGCAGACTGAGCCGAGCCTGGTCGATCGGCTTCGATGCGGGCGCCGGGCAGGGCCGCCACCACCGGCCTCAGTTGCTCCAAGGCCGCGACCGGATCGGCGCAGGGCCAGTCCTCTCGAACGCAGTGGGCTGCAGAAAGGCAGGGTGCGAGCTGGCCGCCCCTCAGACCAAGGCTCTCCGGCACTGGCCCTGCCAGGTGCAGCAGGGAGGCTTCGGCTGGCAGGGGGAGCCAGAGCAGGATCAACACAAGGAGCAGCCGCACCATCTCAGCCGGCCTCCACCCAGCTGCCGTGCAGGCCGTGGGGGATGGCCAGGGGCAGGGGCAGCACCGCCTGCTCGCTGAGGTCGTCGGCGCGGAGGATCACCAGATCGCTGGCGCAGCGGGCCCCATTCCAGACCACCACCAGCAGCCAGCCGTCGTCCTCTGCGGTTCCTCCGGCTCGCGGCACCATCACCGGTTCGCTGACGAAGCCCCGGGGCGCGGCACTCCAGAGCAGCCGCTCACCGGTGTCCAGGTCAAGCTTCTCGATCGCCTGCAACGGGGCATTTCCCAGCTCCTTCTCGGTGACCGCCATCCAGGCATGGCGGGCCTTAAGGCCCACCCGTTTGGGGTTCACCGTGGCGAATTCGCAGCAGCGCTCCTCCAGCACCTCGGTGGAAACGGTGCCGACAGCCAGGTCGATGCGGCAGCGCTTGAGCTGGCCGATCGGCAGGGTGGCGAAGTCCACGTCGCGGAAGTCCACACCTGGGCCGATCGACGGGAAGTCGGCATAGAAGATCGAATCCACCACCACCGTGCCGGCGGCGCCAACGCCGGGCTCCTCGTAGGCGTTGAGGTGGTGAAACACGAAACCCTCGGGAGCTGGCACCTGCAGCGCCTCACCTTCGCCGGAGCGGGGCACCAGCCAGAACTCGCCGGGCACACCGGGCTTGGAGCCCAGGCACTGGGCGGCCCCCTTGAGGCCGAACACGAAGCCAAGCGGATTGAACGACACGGCGTTCTGGAGGAACACGGCCCATTGGGGCGTGATCGCGAAATCATGCAGGAAGGCGAATCCCTTGAACTGGCGTTTCTGATCCGCCACCAGGGCTCCAGACTCGGCGCCTTCGGCGTCGAATTCCATCAGCCGGATCGTGCTGCGCGGTCCGGCCTTGACGCCGAAGGTGACCATGCGCCGGCCGCCGTGATGGCCGGGATCAAAGCGTGGGTGGGCGCTGAAGGCCTCAGCAGTGGCCAGGGTGCCGCCGAGGAGATCGATGCCCTTGGTGTCAAGCGTTTCGGGGTCGAGGGCGTGGGGAGAGCTGGCCTCCCACAGGGCCAGCAGCTTGTCCCCTAGCCGCACCACATGGGTGTTGGCGATGTTCTTGAGCCGCAGGTCGAAGGCATTGGCCACGGGCCCGCCGGGCTTCTGGGTGCCGAACACGCCGCGGTAGGTGAACTGGCCCGCCTCCTCTTCCGCCTGCCAGCCCTCCGTGCGCACGAAGCGGTTGGTGAGGTGAGCCGCGCCGGCCTCGAACCGCAGGGCGGTGATCATGCCGTCACCATCGAAGGGATGATGCACCCAGCGGCCGCCCCGCTCCAGCCGCCCCGGCCCATTGCGATACAGGGTGCCGCTCAGCTCGGCCGGGATCGTGCCCGAACTGGCCTCCTGGCCCACAGCGGTGAGCTCGCTGCCCACATTGCGGAAGGCACTGGCCCAGTCGGCGCGGTCGTAGTCGGTGGCTGGGCGGCTGGGGGCGACGGTCATCGGGCGGGCACCGCGAAGGCTTGCAGGCTCCCCATCATCACGTAACGAACCGTTAAGGCGTGGCTGCGGGTCCTGGGGCAATTCCTTTAACCAGCTTGTGACCAAACGCAAGGGGAGAGAGGGCGATCAAGGGCCGGCCACGGCGGGGTGAGAGAACCCACAGGGGCGTCGCCCCCTTTGGCCGGTGGCTCAGAGGCTGCTGGTGAGCACGAAGGGGCCGGTGGGCTTCGCTCCGACCGGATCGTTTTCCACGCTCACGCTCACGCTGGTGGCCAGGCTGGTGGGCATCGGCGGGATCAACATCGCCACATGGCCCTGCTCGGTTGGCAGGAAGGAAACGCATCCCACCTTCTCGCCGCCCACGGTGGCCCAGAGCCGGTAGACGTGGTGGGGCGGCGGCGGTGGCAGGTGATTCAGCATCAGCACGTTGTGGGTGGGATTGCCCGTCACCATCACCTCACCACTGGCCTGGAGGCCGGGTTCGGCAGCCTCCAACGGGAGTCGCCTGCTCAACCCCGGGGTGTCGGATGACCATCCAGGGGCTTGGGCTTGGAGCTGGGTCTGGATCTGAGCCAGTTGCTGGCGGGTCTGGCGCAGCTCGAGGCCAAGGCCCACCAGGGCCAGGCTCAGCAGCGCCAGTATCACCCACCCCAGGGATCTGGCCTGGCTGCGATGGGCTGGCTGGGCCAGCAAGCGCTGGCGCAACCGGGGCGGCGGCAGGGCAGCCACCGGCAGGGCGAGGGGCAGCAGCTCCAGGGTGGTCTGGAATTCGCTCAGCCGCTCCTGCAGGGCAGGATTCTGCTGAAGCAGTTCCGCCAGTTTCTGACGCTCGGCCCCATCGAGATCGCCGAGCGCCTGGCCGGCCAGCAGGGCGTCAATCTCGGCTCCAGAGGGTGGGTTGTGGGGGTTCATGGCTGGTTCCGGAAATCGATCAGCAGCTCCCGAAGACGGATCAGCCCCTGGCGGGAGCGGGTCTTGATGGTGCCGAGGGGCTGCTGGAGTTTTTCGCTGATCGCCGATTGACTCAGCCCCTCGTAATAGGCCATCTCCAGCACCTGGCGTTGGTTGGCGGGGATCGCCTCGAGGGCCGTTCGGACCCGCTCGGCCAGATCGTCCGCTTCGACCCTGGCCTGGGGATCGGGCACGCCCGCTGGAAACAGCTGCTCTGACCACCGTTGCACCAGTTGCCAGCGGTTCTTGCGCTGGTTGATCCGGTTGATCGCCATCGATCGGGTCAACAGCAGGAGGTAGGCCAGCAGCGGCCCGCGGGAGGGTTCGTAGCGATCCTGCCGCCAGAAGCGCAGAAAAACGTCATGACAGAGATCTTCCGCCTCCGAGCTGTTGCGGCAGAGGCGCAGGGCCAGGCGATACACAGGGCCCGCGTAGGTGTCGTACAGCCCGGCCAGGTCGTCGAATGGCGGAGTCCGGTGCGGTTGATCCTGCTCCCGCTGAGTCAAGGCACGGGGCAAGGGGTCGATGGCGTCCCATGGTGTTGGTGGTTCAGCTCCCGTCATGGCATGTACCGCCGAAGGGCCTGATTGGATGGGTTCGAGCGGTGGCTGACCATCACCCCCGCCAGCAACAGCACCAGCCCAGCGACGGTGACGATGCCCAGCGGTTCCCCCAGCAGCAGGGCGGCGCTGGCGATCGCCACGACGATGGTGAGGGAGCCCCAGATCGACACGGTGGCCACGCTGCAGTGGCGGTAGGCCAGCCGAAGGGCCCGGTTGCTTCCCAGGGAGAGGGTGAGGCCGTAGACCAGGATCACCCCGACAACCCAGCTCAGGTTGAGCAGGTGGAAGTGGCCGGGGCCGAACAGCGCCAGGGCGATCAAGCCGAACACCAGGGCGGTCACCGTTGAGGGGACCCCCACGGTGATCACGGCCGGCCATTGCCGGGTGGCGATGGCACGGCCGGTCACGGCGGTGGAGCCCAAGGCCAGCACCCCGACCAGGGCCCAGCCGTAACCTCGGAGCTGATCGCCATGGCCCCCTGACATCGCCATGGCCGCCCCCGGCAACAACAGACCGGTGGCGATCAAGACGAGGCTGATCCAGAAGCCTTGTGGCAAGGGTTCCGCCAGGAACTGCCTGGCCAACAGAGCGGAAACCGGCAGGACCAGGGAGAACAGCAGGGTCTGGCTGATCACCGAAAGGGATTCGAGGGCGAAGTAATAGGCGATCGGACCGATGAACAACCCCAGGCCCGCATCGATGAACAACAGCCAGCGATCGGCTGGTTTCAGGAGTGCCAGGCCAGGCCGGATCCCGGCGTGGCCAGGGAGCAGGTACGCCAGGCCGACCACCAGCTGGGCCACGAAGAACACGTTGCAGAAGCTGATCGGGTTCTCGCCACCGACGGGATGGGCGGCGCCGTAAGTCTGCAGCCCCTTGAGTGCCGTGGCATCCAGCCCCTTGAGCAGCACGTACAGCCCAAGGGGGACAACACGCCGCCAACCAGGATCCTTCAGCACCAATCCGATCGGTGAGCTCATCGGTAGAGCGAAGGTCTGAGGACCATGCCGCTTCGGTTCATGGCCTTGGCTTTCCAACTCTGTCTGCATTCATTCGTCATGACGGCTCTCAAGACAACACTGGTCAGCGCCCTTGCCTTGGCCATGCTCGGCGGTTCCGCCGTTCCCGTTCATGCGCAAAGCATGATGAAGGAGGACAAGATGATGGCTCCCACTGGCGCGATGGCCAAGGGCAGCTTCCGCAAGGCCGAGGCGCCCGTCAGCGGCAGTTTCCAGATCAAGAAAGAGGCTGGCAAACAGGTGCTGGTGCTCAGCAGCGACTTCAAGACCAACGACATGGCCCCCGATCTGAAGGTGATCTTCAGTCCGTCGGCCACCCCCCTGGCGAGCACCAAGGCCCCAGCGTTTCCGCTCAAGGCCGGCAGCTACACGATTCTCGCCTCGCTCAAATCCGCCGCCGGCGCCCAGAGCTACGTGATCCCCGCCTCGATCGACCTGAGCAAGCAGGGGTCGGTGCTGATCTGGTGCAAGAAGTTCAACGCCACGATGGCCTGGGCCCCCCTGAAGCCCTGAGCCATGCAAAGCGTCGACTGGCTCTGGCTGCTCCACCCAGCCCTGGCTGTGGTGCTCGTCTACCCCCTGCTCGGGATGGTGCTGCGGCTGGCGCAGCAGACCCGGGACCGCCGCCTGACCCAGGCGAAGCATCCCCCCACCGTCGGCCGTGATCACGCCGATCTTGGCAAGTGGCTGGCGGGTTCGGTGGTGGCGATCGTGCTGCTGGCCGAAGCGGTGGTGATCGCCACCAAGCACCCCCTCTCCGCCTTCGCAGGGGGTGGTTCGCGTCTGGCGCTGCTGCTGCTGGTGCTGGTCGGCTCCGGTGTTGCCCTGGCGGCTCTCTGGCGGGTCAAGCGGCCCGCCTATCGGGCCAGCTTCGCCCTGCTCTGCTGGGCGGGGCTGATCGGCCTGGGTCTGCAGCCGGAGGTGTTCCGGCTCAGCGACAACCCGTTCGACCCGGCCTTCTGGCAGTCGCATTTCTGGGGCGGCGTCGGGCTCAGCGGCCTGATGCTGTTCTCGGTGGCCTGCCGGCCCGAGATCCACAAGCACCTGCGTTGGCGCCGGCTGCACGTCAGCGCCAACGTCCTGGCGGCCCTGATCTTCCTGGCCCAGGGGATCAGCGGGCCCAGGGATCTGCTCGAGATTCCACTCAGTTGGCAGAAAGCCACCCTCTACAGCTGTGATTTCGTGGCGAGAACCTGCCCGGCCCCGGCCCCGGTTCCTCCCACCCCCTGAATCCACACCAACTGAATCCACGCCGTCAACAACGCCATGGCCCTGCTGCTCCTGGCCTTCCTGGCCGGTGCGCTGACGATCCTGAGCCCCTGCATCCTTCCCGTGTTGCCGTTCGTGTTCACCGGGGCCGGGCGGCCGTTCCACCGCCGGGGTCTGCCTCTGTTGGCTGGGATGGCGCTGTCCTTCACCACCGTTGGGGTTCTGGCCGTGGTAGGGGGGAACTGGGTGGTTCGGGCCCACCAGTTCGGGCGGATGGCGGCCCTGCTGGTGTTGGCTGCCTTCGGGTTGGCGCTGCTGTTTCCCGCCCTGGCCAACCGGCTCAGCCAACCGCTGGTGCGGCTGGGGCAGGGTCTGTCGCGACGATCGGATCAGGCTCGAAGCTCCGGGGCAACGGCCGCTTCATCCGCTCTGCTGGGCGTGGCGATTGGCCTGTTGTGGGCGCCCTGCGCCGGCCCGATCCTGGGTCTGGTGCTGACCGGCGCGGCGCTCCAGGGGGAGCCTGCCGGCACGGCACTGTTGCTGCTGGCCTATGCCGTTGGCGCCAGCACCTCCCTGGCGATCGCCCTGCTCGCCGGCGGGCGCATGGCCAACATCCTGCGGCGTTCCCTTCAGAGCACCGCCTTGTTGCGCCGGGCCCTGGGGGGTGCGGTGATCATCAGCGTGGGAGCGATCGCCCTGGGCCTGGAGCAGGCCTCCCTGGCCCGCTTCGCCCTGGCGGACACCAATGCCGTTGAGCAGACCCTGCTCGCGCAGGTTCCCGTCGCTCCCCGGGCCGGGGCAACCGCCACTGCGGCGAGCCCGCTGCCCGTTCTCGGCACCCTGCCGCCCTTCCCGAAGGGGGCGGTGTGGCTGAATTCGCCCCCACTCACCCGTGATCAGCTCTGGGGCAAGGTGGTGCTGGTGGACATCTGGACCTATTCCTGCATCAACTGCGTGCGGACCCTCCCCCACGTGCGCTCCTGGGCCAAGAAATACAAGGACCACGGTCTGGTGGTGATCGGGGTCCATTCACCGGAGTTCCCCTTCGAGCGCGACCTCGGCAATGTTCGGCAGGCCACCCGCAAACTTGGGGTCACCTACCCGGTGGTGATCGACAACGACTTCGCGATCTGGAAGGCGTTCAACAACACCTACTGGCCAGCCTTCTATTTCATCGACACCCAGGGCCGCATCCGCGCCACCCACTTCGGCGAAGGTGCCTATGCCAAATCAGAGCAGACGATTCAGCAGCTGCTTCGGGAGGGTGGCTTCAGCCCTGTGCCCACCGGTCTGGTCAAGCCCTGAACCAGCATGGCCATCTTGAACTCCCTTGGCCCCGCCCTACGTTCCCTGCTCCGGCGTCACCGCCTGACCCTCGGCCACCAGCGCAGCCCCTGGACCAGCCTCTGGCGCCAGCCGGTGTCGATGGCACTGCGGATGCCCTGGCCTGTGTTCTTCCTGGCCATGACCAGCCTTTATCTCATCGAAGTGGTGATCTTCGCGATCGCCTTTCAACTGGATGGCCGCCACCTGGAGGGGGAAGGAGCCATGGGCCTGCCCACCAGTGTGGTGTTCTCGCTTCAGAATCTCCTCAGCGCCAGCTTCCAGCCCGCCAGGGTCACCTCGATTTACATCCTGGCACTGGCGTCGTTGCAACAGATTGCCGGGCTGCTGACCAACGCCATGGTCACCGGTCTGTTCTTTCTGCGCTTCACCAAGGTGGATGCCCCGCTTCGGTTCAGCCGAAATCTGTGTCTGAGTTTCTTGCCCGGGGGCTATCTCAGCTGCCGGTTTGTGACCAGCGATCCCACCTACTGGTTGCGGGTGTCCTATTCGATGGTGCTCTTCCTCGATGAGGAGATCGAACCCGGGGTGGTGCAACGGCGGCTTCATCCTCTGCCGCTGCTCAACAACAGAACACCCCAGCTGCATGTGACCGCCGTGCTCAGCCACAGCCTGGGCGCCGAGAGCCCCTTTGTTCGCCATGGAATGGAGGCGATCCGGAGGGCCAGCGGGGCCATCCTGGTGATGGTGGAAGGCACCGACGAGGTGACCGGATCGCCGCTGCTTCAACTGCACAACTACCGGATCGAGGACATCCTCCAAGGGCATGTGTTCGATGATTTGGTGTCCGAAGACGCCAACGGGCTCCGCAGGGTTGATCTGGATGCCTTGCATCGCACCCGCTTGATCGGCGAGCCTCCCCACACCGTCCGCTCTGATCCATCCAAACGTTCCGCTCGCCTGTAATCCAAGAGGCCGTTCCCCAAACCCATGCGCCTGTCCGTTTCTGTCGCCTTCGCCGCGCTCGGCCTCTGGGCCCTGCCGGGCATGCTCGCCGCAAGTTCAGCGGTCCCACCCACCTCCGCCAAGCCAGGTTCCACCCAAACGGCCGTTCTGGCTGGGGGCTGTTTCTGGGGTGTGGAGGCGGTTTTCGAGCGGGTACGGGGTGTTTCGGAGGTGGTGTCTGGGTATGCGGGAGGTTCCAAGGCGAGCGCTGATTATCAGCAGGTGAGTGCAGGAACCACGGACCATGCCGAAGCGGTGAAGATCACCTACGACCCGAAAGTGGTGAGTTACGCCCAACTGCTGAGCATCTACTTCTCCGTTGCCCACGACCCCACCGAACTCAACCGCCAGGGCCCGGATGTCGGCAGGCAATACCGCTCCGCCATCTTCTTTGCCACCCCGTCCCAGCAGACGGCGGCCAGGGCCTCAATCGCCGCTTTGCGTAACCGGAAGGTGTTCCCACGGCCGATCGTCACCCAGGTGGTTCCCTTGCAGGCGTTTTTTTCAGCAGAGGCTTATCACCAGAATTACATCGCCCACAACCCCTTCAATCCTTACGTTGTGGTGAATGATCTGCCCAAGCTTGCCCAGCTGAAGCGGCAGTTCCCCCAGTTGCTCAAATAGCTGGTTGTGGCTGCGCCTTACAGCCCCGCAAACCACTCGTAACCCTGGTCCTCCCAGGTGCCGCGGCGCTCTTCCAGGCTGGCCATCACCTTCAGGCCCGTGACCCATTTGCTGAGCTTGTAGCCGAGTTTGATCGGCGTGGCGAGGCGCACTGGGGCCCCATTGGCTGCCGGCAGAGGTGCACCGTTCATGGCGGTGGCCAGCAGGGTCTGGGGATGCAGGGCCGAGGCGATGTCCCAGGTCTCGAAGTACTGATCGGCCGAGTCGATGGCCAGGTAGCCGCCCAAATTGGAGATCCCAGCCAGAGCGAGCACATCGGCCAGGCGCACCCCGGACCAGGCCACGATCGCTGCCCACCCTTCCACGCAGACGTGGCGCATCACCAGCTCCTGCTGGGGCAGGGCCGCCAGCGCCGCCAGATCGAGGCTCAGGGGCCGGCTCACCAGGCCGTCCACCCGTAGCCGGTAGCGGGCGGGATCCAGCTGGGGCACTCCGTTGAAACTGTTGACCAGCAGATCCTTGGGGTCCACCTGATCCCGGCGGAACAACGGCACCGGGCCCTTGCCCTGCATCAACGCCTCGATCCGTTCGTTGAGCGGCTGGGTGGCATTCCCCACCGTTTCGCTGAGGCCATTGAGGGCGCAGCCCCCCAGCAGGAGCGAGGAGCCCCCGCTGAGACCAAGCCCAAGCAGCTGGCGGCGATTCAGGTGGGTCGCATCTTTCGTGGCAGCTTGTTGTGCCATCAGGCGAACATCGAGCGCAGCAGCCGCAGGCCACCGATCCGCCAGGAAAGCGTCACATGGGCAAGCATCAGCAGGGCGATGGCGGGGATCGTGGCCAGGTGGCTGATCCTCAGGGTCTGCCAGCTGGTGGAGCCAAACGCCTCGCCGAAGCTGAACAGGCCCGAGAGCCACCAGAACTGGGCCGGTTTATACATGGCCATTCCCGTGATCAGGCCGAAGGCCAGCAGGATCAGCATCAGGGTGTACACCAGCCGGTGGGCTGAGAGCCGCCGCTTGGCTTTGTTTTGGCTGGCTTTCAGCGTGCCGAGGTCACCGGTGTCCGCCAGCTTTCGGCGCCGTTGCCCGATCAGCAGAGCGATCCAGACGCCGAGATTGAGGGCGTAAAGGCCCATGAAGCCGAAGTGCCAGTCACGTCCGCCCGCCAACCAGCCCCCCAGGGTGAGGAGCTCCGGCACGGTGGCTCCACCCCGACCGCCGAACACCGGGTTGGCGTTGTAGATCTGCAGGCCGCTGGCCGCCATCACCAGCAGCACCAGCAGGTTGAGGCTGTGGAAGGCCCGCGTCCAGAGGGGGCTGTGGCGGATCGGCGCTGGGTGATGGGCCATTGCCTCGTCCATGGATTTCGGTTGGATCGTTGCCGTGCTTCCTGATCCCTGTACCGCCGAGCCCGGTGATTGGATTCCCAACCCGGGCTGCCCAGCTGGGCTTCAGGCGCCGCCGTTGCTCCGCTGCTCGGCCGGCCGTTCCTCCGGAACGATCGCACCCTCCACCGGGCACACCTGCAGGCAGATGCCACAGTCGATGCAGGTGTCGAAGTCGATCCAGTAGAACCCCGTGCCCTTGACATTGGCGCCGCTGCCGGGATGGATGCAGGCCACCGGACAGGCGTCGACGCAGTCGGCCACCCCCTCGCAGACGTCGGTGAGGATGCTGTGGGCCATGGGGCTCGGAAAGAGGTTGGCCCGATCCTAGAAATGCTCAGCCAAGCCACTCAACGGCCTGGTTCCCCCTGGTTCGGGCCAGCGCCTCGGCCTGCTGCGCGTCGGCGCAGGGATCGGGCAGAAGTTCGGCGGCCAGTCCTGAGCGATGCAGGGCCTCCAGTCGCTCCAGGGCCGCGGGCAACTGGCTGGCCTGGCCGTAGGCCAGCAGCAGCGGCCCCTGGCTGGGCCCGGGGCCTTCGCCTGAATCCAGCAGATCCCTGATTTCTTCGATCCTGAATCCGAAGCCCACACCGGCCGCCGCGTCTGGATCCAGGCTGAATCGCGCCACCAGCCCGTCGTAGCGCCCACCGCTGGCGATCTCCACCGGGGCCGCCTCTCCCTGGCACACCAGCTTGAACACCAGACCGTCGTAGTAGTTGAACTGGGGCTGGAAGCTGGGGTCCAGCTGGATGCCAACCCCGAGCCGCTGGGCGGCCGCCTCCACCAACTGCAGGGTCTGGGCCAGATCCTCGAGCAGGGCGAGCGGACCAAGCTGTTGCTGCAGCTTGTCGATCACCTGGGCGGGTTCCCCCCGGAGCCGCAGCAGGACCAGCAGCTGGTCCACCTCGTGGCCCGGCAGGGGAAGGGCGGCCAGGGCGAGGGGATCGAAGTTGGTGAGCGCCTGGCGACAGGCGGTGCGCTCGGCAGCCGGTACCCGGTCGAGCAGGGCGCTGAGCACGCCGTGGTGACCCACCAGCAACAGGGGCTGGTGACGCCCCCGCAGGCCCAGGGTTTCGGTGCAGGCCAGCAGCAGGCGCAGCAGTTCCGCATCGGCCGCCGCCGAGGGCACCCCGAGCAGCTCAACGCCGCTCTGCAGTTGTTCACTGATCCGCTGGCCGCCCCCATCCCCGACGAAGGTGCGGAAGGTGGCCCCCTCCGCCCACAAACGAAGCGGACGGGGACGGGCGGCCAGCCGGGTGCAGGCCGCCCGGGCGATCGGCGCCGTCAGCTCGGGTCGCAGGCCCAGGGGCTCCTCCGCCGCCAGGCGCACCACTTCTGCCTGGGGGCCCCCGCCCCGGGCCTGGAGCGTGTCGAGCCGTTCGATCGCCGGGGGGGCGACCTCCTGGTACCCCCAGAGCCGGTAGACCGCCGCCAGTTGCTGGCAGAGGCGGCGGTTGCGCTCCACCTGGCCAGGATTGAGATCCCTGGCGCCGGCGGCAGGTTGCAGGGCCATGGGGGGCGGAGCAAAAGGAAAGGAGGAACGGGCTGGATCCTATGGAGCAGCAGGGGCAGGCTCAGCCGTCCAGTTCGGGGGCACCGAAACTGGCGCCCGGGAGCGGCTGGCATTTGGCCAGGCCCTCCACCAGGGCGCCATGGAGTCCGGGCGCCGAGGCGATCAGCCGTCCTTCCGCCAGCAGCAGCGGTCCGCCGTCGTAGCGGCTCACCACGCCACCGGCCTGCTCCACCAGCACCACCCCGGCGGCGAGATCCCAGGGGGAGAGCCCCCGTTCCCAGTAGCCGTCGAGCCGTCCGGCGGCCACGAAGGCCAGATCCACCGCGGCCGCCCCGTCCCGCCGCACGCCCTGGGTGCGATGGGTGAACCAACAGAACTCCGCGTAATTGGTGTCCCGCTGGGTTTGGCGGTCGTAGGCGAAGCCCGTGACCAGCAGGGCGCTGCCCAGCTGCTGGGCGTTGCTCACCGCCAGGCGCTGGTCGTTGCACCAGGCTCCAAGGCCGGGCGCCCCCCAATAGCGTTCCTGCAGGGCGGGCACCTCGATCGCCCCCAGCAAGGGCAGTCCCTGCCAGGTGAGGCCCACGGAGGTGGCGTAGCAGGGGTAGCAATGGGCGTAGTTAGTGGTGCCATCGAGGGGATCGACGCACCATTCCAGCGCTGATCCTGTGGAGCGCCGGCCGCTTTCCTCGGCCAGTACCCCCAGCGATGGGGTGTCCTGGGCCAGCACCGCCAGCACGGCCCGCTCAGCGGCCAGATCGGCCTCGGTGACCAGATCCCCCGCCCTCCCCTTCTCGCGGATGTCGGTGAGCTGGCCGTGAAAGCGCCGCAGTTCCGCCGCGCCGGCGCTGGCGGCAGAGCGGGCAACGCCACTCAGCCTCTCCAGCTCCCCACGGCTGAGGCCTGAGCCGGCCAGGGCCTGCTCACAGAGCAGGGGGGGCTTGGGCTGTGCTTCGCTGCCCATCGTGCTCATTCCTCCTCGATCGGCAGGCCTGGGCGCACCCGTCCCCTGGCGAAGAACCGGCCGAACTGGAGCTCATAGACCTCGTCCTCGTCCTGGGTTTCCACCACCAGGGGCGCGGTGGCCCTGGCGACGCACAGCAGGCCATAGCCCTGGCGGCGCAGTTCCTGGGAGAGGCCAAGGGCTTCGGACTGGTCGATCTGGCCGGAGATCACCCGGACGGCACAAGCGGTGCAGCAGCCATTGCGACAGCTGAAGGGAAGGGGCTCCCCCTGTTGCTCGAAGCTGCGCAGGATGTACTCCCCTTCCGGCACCTCCAACGCAATCACCCGGTCTTGCTGGCGCCAATGCACCGTGATCGGGACCTGTCGTGACATCGCGCTTGCGCAGGTGGGTGAAGGCTGACTGCTACATTGCCACGTGCCCCGGCATCATCGAAGGAGAGGTGGCCGAGTGGTCGATGGCGCAGCACTGGAAATGCTGTATAGGGGCAACTCTATCGAGGGTTCGAATCCCTCCCTCTCCGTTCTCCATCAAAAAGCCGGCTTCAAAGCCGGCTTTTTCTTTGGAGAACGTGTGCAGGAATCCCTAACCAAAACGGCCGGTGACGTAATCCTGGGTAGCCTGTTGAACCGGGGCATTGAAGATCTTTTCGGTGTCGTTGAATTCCACCAGATAACCCACTTTGCCGCTGCCCCCTTCAACCGCTTCTGCGTTGAAGAAGGCGGTTTGGTCGGAAACACGAACCGCCTGCTGCATGTTGTGGGTGACGATCACGATCGAGAAGGTTTTTTTGAGTTCATGCATCAACTCCTCGATTTTGAGAGTGGAGATCGGATCCAAGGCTGAGCAGGGCTCGTCCATCAGAATCACTTCAGGCTCGATCGCGATCGCCCGGGCGATGCAGAGACGCTGCTGCTGGCCACCGGACAGGGAGTTGCCGCTTTGCTTAAGCTTGTCCTTGGTTTCATCCCAGATGAATGCCTTGCGCAGGGAACTTTCCACCAACTCGTCCATGTCACCGGTGAAACCGTTGATGCGGGCGCCGAAGGCAATGTTCTCGTAGATCGATTTGGGGAACGGGTTCGGCTGTTGAAACACCATGCCGATGCGTCGCCGCACTTCCACCGGGTCCACCTCGGGTGCATAGATATCCTGGCCATCGAAAACCACCCGCCCTTTCAGACTGCAGCCCTCGATCAAGTCGTTCATGCGGTTCAGGCCGCGCAACACGGTGGATTTTCCACAACCGGATGGGCCGATGAAGGCGGTGACCTTGCCGCGGGGAATGTCCAAGTAGACATCACGCACCGCTTCGAAGCTGCCGTAGCTGATGGTGACTTTTTCGAGGGTGAGGCAGTTCTGATCAGTGGCCTTTGACATGGGGCGCTGCAGGGAGACGGTCATGGTGGGATGGGTGAAGTGAATGCAGAAGAAACCAACCGGTGATGGGATCAGTCGGATGACAGGATTCAGTTGGCGAACCGCCGCAACCAACGGGCCAGCAAATTGGCACCGAGGATGAGCACCACCAAGACGAAAGAGGCGGCCCAGGCCAGCTCATTCTGGGCCTCGTAGGGCATGATGGCGAAATTGAAGATCAACACCGACATGGTGGCAATGGGGTTGAACACCCCTTCCGGCCAAAACGGTGAAAACAGGGCGGTGAAGATCAAGGGAGCGGTTTCGCCGGCGGCGCGAGCAATCGCCAGAACAATGCCCGTAGCAATCGGGGTGAAGGCACTCGGAAGGGTGATCCGGGTGACTGTCACGAACTTGGAAGCCCCGACCCCGATGGCCCCCATGCTCAAGGCTTTGGGTACCAGCTTGAGTCCTTCATCCGTAGTTTTGATCACCGTTGGAAGCATCAACACCGCAAGCGCGATGCCGCCTGCAACCGCAGTATAGGACTGGCCAAAGAACACCCTGGTGGCCACGATCGCTCCATAAACGAAGACCCCGCAGATGATCGAAGGAACCCCAGCGAGGATGTCATTGCCGGTGCGTATGAACCGGGCGAAAGGCCCACCTGTGGAGTATTCAGCCAGGTAAACGCCACCACCAACTCCAATTGGAATGGCGATCAGCGAGGCCACAATGGTCACCACGAAGGTGCCGATGATCGCGTTGCCAATGCCTCCCCCTTCAAGACCAGGAGCTGGAGGAAGCTGGGTGAAGAGAGGGATGCTGATCAACCTGCCACCCTGGATGATCACATAAACAAGAACCAGAAAAAGGGGCATCACGACGATCAGGCTGAAGAAGCCGGACAGTGCGTTGTAAAACTTGTCGAGCCTGTTTCTCTTCAGTGCAGGGTCGTAGCGCAGTGAAGATGCTTGGAGAGCAGGAGTGAAGGAGGTCATCTGTTTAGAGAATTAGTAACGAAGGCTGAGCTTCCTGACGATCCATTGAGCAAAGATATTAACCGCAAACGTCATCAACATGAGAATCAAAGCTGCGTACAACAACGCGGAAACTTGAATGCCACTTGCTTCACCGAATTGGTTGGCGAGCATGGCCGAAATCGTGTTGCCGGGTGCGAGCAGGGACCAGCTGAAGTTGGTGGAGTTGCCGATGATCATCGTGACCGCCATGGTTTCTCCCATTGCTCGACCCAGGGCGAGCATGATGCCGCCGACGATCGAGGAAATGGCCGCGGGGAGGATGACATCGAAAATGGCAATCCAACGGGTGCTGCCCACCCCGTAGGAACCCTGGCGCAAAGCTATGGGGACCTGGTTGAGGGCGTCTCGCGAGATGGCAGTAATGATGGGAAGAATCATCACAACGAGAATGAGCACTGCTGGCGCCACCCCAGGCCCTTGTGGGGCGGTGCTGAAGAAGGGCAGCCACCCCAGAGCAGTGTTCAGAAAAACAAGGAGGGGCCGCAGAAAAGGCTCCATCACGAAGATGGCCCAGAGCCCAAGCACCACCGAAGGGATGGCGGCCAGCAGTTCAACCATCACCCCGATGATTTCCCGCCAGCGCAAGGGGAGCAGGTTTTCGGTGATGAAGATCGCGGTGCCCACCCCAAGGGGCACCGCGATGAGAAGAGCCAAGAACGATGTGACAAGGGTGCCGTAGATGGCCGTAAAGGCACCGTATTCGCCTGTGACAGGGTTCCAGCTGGAGGTGGTCAGGAACTTGAGGCCGAATTCCTTGATTGCATCCTGAGCGCCCTCAAACACCGTCAGGAAGATGGCCAGCAACACGATGGCCACCGTGGAAGCCAAGGCGATCGTTAGGTAGCGAAACCCCCCATCCACGATGCGGTCCGCCGGCGGACGCTTCCTGCGAGTGAAGCGAGCCTGTATTTGATCCGTCATCATGGGCGGACTGGGGCGATGAACAAATTCCGCAACGGTAAGGAAAACGTTGTGTTCAGCAACTTACTCGCCACAGCTTGATTTCTTCCACTAAGAATTCGTTAACCCCTTCCCCGCCCTGGTCGAGACGGTAGTTTGGGGCTTCGGTTTGGGGGTCCATGGGGCGGATCGTTGGCATCGACCTGGGCACCACCAACTCGGTGGTGGCGGTTCTGGAGGCGGGTCGTCCCCAGGTGATTGCCAATGCCGAAGGGGTCCGCACCACACCATCCGTGGTGGGCTACAGCCGCGAGCAGGAGCTGCTGGTGGGCTCCCTGGCCCGCCGTCAACTGGTGCTCAACCCTCGCAACACCTTCGCCAACCTCAAGCGTTTCGTCGGCCGCAGTTGGGATGAGCTCGAGGACAGCAGCCTCGCGGTCCCCTACACGGTTCGGGCCAACGACCAGGGCAAGGTGCGGGTCGTCTGCCCGGTCACCGAGCGGGAGTACGCCCCGGAGGAGCTGCTGGCCAGCATCCTGCGCAAGCTGGTGGACGATGCCTCCACCTATCTGGGGGAGCCGGTGGAAGCGGCGGTGATCACCGTGCCGGCCTATTTCAATGATGCCCAGCGCCAGGCCACCCGCGATGCCGGTCGCCTGGCAGGGCTGGCGGTGGAGCGCATCCTCAATGAGCCCACCGCCGCTGCCCTCGCCTACGGCTTCGATCGCAGCGCCGTGAAACGGGTGCTGGTGTTCGACCTCGGTGGCGGCACCTTCGATGTGTCAGTGCTGCGCATCGCCAACGGTGTGTTCGACGTCAAGGCCACCAGTGGCGACACCCAACTGGGGGGCAACGACTGGGATCGTCGCATCGTCGACTGGCTCGCTGATGGCTTCGAGGCCGACCACGGCATCGACCTGCGCCGCGATCGCCAGGCCCTGCAACGGCTCACCGAGGCGGCTGAGAAAGCCAAGCAGGAGCTCTCCGGGGTCCGGAGCACCCCGGTGTCCCTGCCCTTCATCGCCACCGGCCCCGAAGGGCCGCTTCACATCGAATGCAGCCTGGAGCGGCGTCAGTTTGAGGCCCTCTGCCCCGATCTGCTGGATCGGTTGCTGCGGCCGGTGCAACGGGCCCTGCGCGATGCCTCCCTGGCCGCCGAGGACATCGACGACGTGGTGCTGGTGGGGGGTGGGACCCGCATGCCGATGGTGCAGGAGATGGTGCGCACCCTGATTCCCAGGGAGCCCTGCCAGTCGGTCAACCCCGATGAGGTGGTGGCGGTCGGGGCGGCGGTTCAGGCCGGCATCCTCACCGGTGAATTGCGAGACCTCATGCTCAACGATGTGATCCCGCTCTCCCTGGGCCTGGAGACGATCGGCGGCGTGATGAAGGTGCTGATTCCTCGGAACACCCCCATCCCCGTGCGCAAATCCGACGTGTTCAGCACGTCCGAGGCGAACCAGTCGGCGGTGGAAGTGCACGTGCTCCAGGGAGAGCGCCAGATGGGCAGCGACAACAAGTCCCTGGGCCGGTTCCGGCTCTCCGGGATTCCACCGGCGCCGCGGGGGGTCCCCCAGGTGCAGGTGTCCTTCGACATCGATGCCAATGGCCTCCTGCAGGTCTCGGCCACTGACCGCACCACGGGCCGCCAGCAGAGCGTCTCGATTCAGGGCGGATCGAACCTGAGCGAGGAGGAGATCACCAAGCTGCTGGAGGAGGCCACGCGTCAGGCCGTCGAGGACCGCCGCAAACGGGCCGAAGTGGATCGCCGCAACCGGGCCCTGACCCTGGCCGCCCAGGCGGAGCGGCGGCTCAGGGACGCCGCCCTGGAACTGGGCCCCTATGGGGCCGAGCGCCAGCAGCGCTCGGTGGAACTGGCCCTCCGTGATGTGCAGGCACTGCTCGGCGGCGACGACTCCGTGGAACTGGATTTGGCCGTGAGTCAGCTCCAGGAAGCCCTCTATGGGCTCAATCGACGCCTGATCAGCGAGCGCAAATCGGAATCCGGGCCGCTTCAGGGTCTGAAGAACACGCTCGGCTCCCTCAAAGATGACCTCTTCTCCGATGACGACTGGGATGACTGGGACCGGCCGGGGGGGCGGGCCCGACCGGGCCGTGACCCGTGGGAGCAGCCGGCGATGAGCCGGGGTGGGTATCAGCCGCCCCGCTATGAACGGCCGGCCTCCCGCTCGAATCAGGATCCCTGGGCTGAGGACTGAGCCGGTGACCCGCAGCCCAACCCCGCCGGTGGCAACGGACTACTGGACGGTGCTCGGCCTCTCACCTGGCGCCGATGCCGCCAGCTTGAAGCGGGCCTTCCGTGAGCAGGCCCGGCGCTGGCACCCCGACCTCAACGGCAACGATCCCGTGGCCGAGGAGCGATTCAAGGCGGTCAACGAGGCCTATGCGGTGCTTGGAGATCCCAAGCGCCGGGCGGTGTGGGAAGAGGGTCGCGATCCGACGGCCTCGCCCGGGGGAACGGCGGATCCCTTCGCCACAGGGTTTCCTGAATTCGAGGTCTACCTCGATGCCCTCCTCGGCCGTCGCCAGGCCAGCCGGGAGCGAGAGAGCGGCCCTGCCGGCGCAACCGACTTCCCCTTCGATCCGCCCACCCCCGAGGACGATCCAGGGCCAGAGCCAGCTTCTGCCTTCGATTTCGACCTGGATCACCCACCCGCGCCTGGGCGGCGGCCGTCAGCAGGCGTCACCCATGCGCCGCCACCACCGCCGCCGGTGCAGGCCAGCGCCGATCTGGAAACCGTGGTCGAGCTCACCCCGGATCAGGCCCTCTCTGGAGCCCGCCTGGAGCTGGAGCTGCCCGGCGGCACCGCGGTGGAATACTGGAGTCCGCCCCTGGCCGGGGACGGCTGGCGGTTGCGGTTGGCGGGCGTGGCTCCGGGGGGCGGGGACCATTTCCTGCAGTTGCGGGTGCGCACCGCCGAGGGCCTGCGCATCGAGGGTCTGCGGGTGCTGTACCAACTGGAGTTGTCACCACCGGAAGCGGTTCTCGGCTGCCTCGTGGTGGTGCCCACCCTGCAGGGCCCCGTCCAGTTGCGGGTGCCGCCGGGCTCCTCCAGCGGCCGGCTGCTGCGGCTGCGCGGCAGGGGCCTGGTGCTGGGGGAGCACCGGGGGGATCAACTCGTGGAGGTGCGGATCGTCGTGGCCGAGCAGCTCGATGAAGCGGAGGAAGCCCTCTACCGGCGCCTGGAGCAGCTCTCGGCTCAGAACCAGCGGGAGTCGGAGGAGGCCAATCGGTGAGACACTGGCCGCAGCGGCGCTGAGGCCCTTGATGGCGGTTCATGTTCTGCTCTTCGATGCCGGCTCCGACAACGAAGGCATCCATTCCCTCGAGTTGAACGGCCACACCGTTGTGTTGCTGTTCGAGGAGATGGACGACGCGGAGCGCTATGCCGGCCTGCTCGAAGCCCAGGACTTTCCGGTCCCCACCGTGGAGGCGCTCTCCCGGGACGACATGGAGCTGTTCTGCGTGCAGGCGGGCTACGAGGCCCGCTTTGTCCCGGCCGGCTTCCTTCCCCAATCCCCCGAGGAGCGGCTGTTGATCGCACCGCCGGAGCGCAACATGGACGTGAGCAACTGGAAGGACGACCAGCCCGCCGATGCCAATCAACCCGGCCAGGCCGAGCGGGACGCCATGGAGGCGTTCCGGCGCCGCCTCGAGGGCCTGCTGTGAACTGTGCCGACCGTGGCCACCTGCTCACCGAGCAGGCCAATCCCGCCAGCGCCCGCCTCGACCAGCTCAGCTCCGGTGAACTGGTGGATCTGTTCTGCCGTGAAGATGAAAAGGCGCTGCTGGCCATGGAGGCAGCGGCACCGGCCCTGGCCGAGGCGGTGGAGGCCATCAGCGCTCGCCTGCGCTCCGGCGGCCGGCTCTTCTACCTCGGTGCCGGCACCTCCGGGCGGCTCGGCGTGCTCGATGCGGCCGAGTGTCCCCCCACCTTCTGCACTCCCCCGGAACTGGTGCAGGGCGTGCTGGCCGGCGGTGCACCGGCCCTGCTGCGCAGTTCCGAAGGACTCGAGGATCTCCACGAAGCCGGCCGCGATGATCTGATCGAGAGGGGCTTCAGCTCCGCCGATGCCCTGGTTGGCATCGCCGCCGGTGGCACCACCCCCTATGTGCTCGGTGGTCTGGAGCACGCCCGCGCCATCGGCGCCCTGGCCATCGCCATGGCCTGCGTTCCCAGTGAGCAAGCGCCGATGCCCTGCGCCATCGACATCCGGCTGGTCACTGGAGCGGAGCTGCTCACCGGCTCCACCCGCCTCAAAGCCGGCACGGCCACCAAGATGGCCCTGAACATCATCTCCACCGGGGTGATGGTGCGGCTGGGCAAGGTGTACGGCAACCGCATGGTGGATGTGGCCGTCACCAACAGCAAGCTGGAGGATCGCGCCCTGCGCATCCTCAGGGACCTGGCCGGGGTGGAGCGGGAGCGCGGCCACGAGCTGCTGGCCGCCGCGGGCGGTTCGGTCAAACGGGCCCTGGTGATGGCCGCCGCCGGTTTGAGCGCCGAGCAGGCCGATCTGGCTCTGAGCGCCCACGAAGGCCAGGTGCGGCAGGCCTTGGAGCAGCTCGGTGCTCAGCTGGCCTGAGCTGGAGAGGAGGCCGACTTATAGCTCATAGGGGCCCCAGTAGGGGCTGGTGAGCAGATCGAGCTTCTGGCGTGTGGCTGCGGGCACCTGTTCCTTGGGGGTCATCAGGGCACTGCGCAGGGCGGTGTGGGCGCTGCTGAGCGGACGCTGGGCGGCCACCCGTTCGGCCGCCAACGCCACGATCTGCTGGGCCAACAGGGCATTGGCGCGGAGATTCTCGATCACCAGGTCCACCGTGACCGAGGCATGCTCCGCGTGCCAGCAGTCGTAGTCAGTGACCATGGCGAGGGTGGCATAGGCAATCTCAGCTTCCCTGGCCAGCCGAGCTTCGCTGTGGTTGGTCATGCCGATCACCGAGCATCCCCAGCTGCGGTAGAGATTGGATTCGGCCCGGGTCGAGAAGGCCGGCCCCTCCATGCACAGGTAGGTGCCGCTGCGGTGCAGCTGGCGGCCTGCGGGCATCAGGCTCTCGGCCCCATCGGCCAGCAGGCGGCTGAGGGTTGGGCAAAAGGGGTCGGCGATCCCGACATGGGCCACCGCTCCCTCGCCGAAGAAGGTCAGGGGCCGCTGGTGGGTGCGATCGATGAACTGGTCCGGCACCAGCATGTCAAGGGGGCGGAGAGGCTCCTGCAGGGAGCCCACGGCGGAGCAGGAGAGGATCCAGCGCACGCCCAGGGAACGGAGCGCCCAGAGGTTGGCCCGGTAGGGCACGTCCGTGGGCGAATGGGTGTGATGGCGGCCGTGGCGGGCCAGGAAGACCACCTCCAGATCGCCGACACGGCCCAGCCTTAACCGGTCGGAGGGACGCCCAAAGGGGGTGTCGAGCTCGATCTCCTCAACCGCTTCCAGACCATCCATGCCATAGAGCCCACTCCCGCCAAGCACTCCCAGCCGGGCGGTGGCCAGATCGGGGCCGGCCTTGGCGGTGGGGACGGCTGGCTCGCTCATGGCGTTCGTCTGCGCTCTGGGGGCGCCGGGATCGGGGACCGTTCTACCCGAGAGTGGATACAGTCCGCCTTTGCCTCCGTTCCCCGTGACCAAAGCCCTGATGGAAACCGATGCTGGCACCGTGGAACTTGAGCTCTTCGATGCCGAAGCGCCTGCCACCGTCGCCAACTTCGTGAAACTCGCCGAGGCCGGCTTCTATGACGGGCTTTCCTTTCACCGCGTCATCGACGGCTTCATGGCCCAGGGCGGTTGCCCCAACACCCGCCCCGGGGCGGGCGGAGCCCCGGGCACCGGCGGGCCGGGCTACAAGATCCCCTGCGAGATCAACAGCCACAAGCACCAGGCCGGCACCCTCTCGATGGCCCACGCCGGCAAGAACACCGGCGGCAGCCAGTTCTTTCTCTGCCACGACGCCCAGCCCCACCTTGACGGCGTCCACACGGTGTTCGGTCAGGCCGCCAACGTGGATGTGGTGCTGGCGATCAAGAAAGGGACGAAGATCAACAAACTCACGATCCTGAGCTGATCGCGGCTGAGTGCCGCTCAGAGCTGGTTCTCGCGCCGCCTCACTGCCAGCGCAGAAAAGCACCCGGCTGCAACGGCAACTGGGGGCTTCGCTGGCGCAGCTCCAGCAGGGGCCGCTGTTCCGGCTCCAGGGTCACGCTGGGGTGGCTGCTGCGTTGGCTGTCGGGGGTGAGCAGGAGGCTCACGGCCCTGGTGTGCGGCCAGGTCGCCATCTGGCTCAGCACCGCCGTGAGCGCCGCCTCCTCCAGTTGTTGGCCGGCGGCAGGGGTGAGAAGGATGGCCAGGTCCGGACGTTCCAGCAGGGCCAGCAGCCGGGGGTGCTCCTCCCGTTTGAACTCCAGTTGGCGCTGCGACGTCCAGGCGCGCAGGCTCAGCCAGTGCTCGGCTTCGGCGCGTTCCGGCTCAGGGCCATGGCCCTGCCAGGCAAGCAGCCCCTGCCAGGCCAGCACCGCGCTCAGGCCCCGGTCGTTCGGCTCGGGGGTGCGATCGGCTGAGGCCTGGAGCCAATGGCCCAGCTTGAGGCGTTTGGTGTCCAGGTAGGCGGCGTTGTGCAGGCCGGGATCCATCTCCAGGGGCACCCGATCCTCCACCTGGAGTCCGTAGCCGCCGAGTCCGGCGATCTTGCGGGGATTGTTGGTGATCAGCAGCAACCGCCGCACCCCCAGATCGCTGAGGATCTGGGCGCCGACGCCGTAGTTGCGCAGATCGGCCGGAAACCCCAGGCGCTCGTTGGCCTCCACCGTGTCGAGCCCGCCGTCCTGGAGGCTGTAGGCCTTGAGCTTGTTGATCAGGCCGATGCCACGGCCTTCCTGGCGGAGATAGACCACCACGCCTTCCCCGGCCGCTTCGATCATGCGCAAGGCGGCTTCCAGTTGGGGTCGGCAGTCGCAGCGCAGGGAGCCGAAGGCGTCCCCGGTGAGGCATTCGGAGTGGACCCGCACCAGCACAGGCCCGCTGCTCAGCTCGGGGCGACCCTTGACGATCGCCACGTGCTCGCTCCCGTCCAGCTCGTTGCGGTAGCCGATCGCCCGAAAACTGCCGAAGGCACTGGGCATCTGGGCCTCCGCCTGGCGCCGCACAAACCGCTCGGTGTCGAGCCGGTAGCTGATCAGATCGGCGATGTTCAGCAGGCGCAGGCTGTGGCGGCTGGCGTAGTCGGCCAGCTGGGGCAGCCGCGCCATCGATCCATCCGGGTTCTGGATCTCACAGATCACCCCGGCCGGATAGAGGCCGGCCAGCCGGGAAAGATCAACGGCCGCCTCGGTGTGACCGGCTCGCTTGAGCACGCCGCCCTCCCGGGCCCGGAGTGGAAAGATGTGGCCGGGTCGGCGCAGATCGCCCGGACGGCTGTGGGGATGGATCGCCACCTGGATCGTGCGGGCCCGGTCTTCAGCCGAAATCCCTGTACTGACACCGTTTTCTGGTCCCGCGTCGACACTCACCGTGAAGGCCGTCTGGTTGCTGTCGGTGTTGCGGTCCACCATCAGGGGAAGCTCGAGCGCATCGAGCCGCTCCCCCTCCATCGCCAGGCAGATCAGTCCCCGGGCCTCGGTGGCCATGAAGTTGATCTGTTCGGGGGTGGCGAATTGGGCGGCGCAGATCAGATCCCCTTCGTTTTCCCGGTTTTCGTCATCCACCACCACCACCATCTCGCCGTTGCGGATGGCGGCCAGACCGTCGGCGACCGGGTCGAAGCGAATCGGTTGATGGGCCAGGCCATTGCCGAGCTTTCCGGCGGGGATCGGGGTGGTGTCGCGGAGGGAGTCGGCCGGGGCTGGACCCCGTTCGGAACGGGCTGTCAGAGGGGTTCGGGCCTGAAGTGGCGCAGCGGTCCTCCGTTATAGAGCCGGTCACAAACGGACCGGTACGATCTCCCCTTCCGTGCTCGCGGCATGTCCAGATCCATCCCAGCCCAGCGGGTGGGCGTGATCGGCGCCAGTGGTTACGGCGGTCTGCAGACCCTTCGCCTGCTCCAGGGGCATCCCCACCTGTCCATCACCTTCCTGGGCGGGGAACGCAGCGCCGGCAAGCGTTGGAGCGAACTCTCGCCGTTCCTGCCCCTGGCGGGCGATCCGATCGTGCAGGTCCCCGACCCTGGCGCGATTGCGGCGGCGGCGGATCTGGTGGTGCTCAGCCTGCCGAACGGCCTGGCCTCCACCCTTGTCCCCGACCTGCTGAAGCGGGGCGTGCGGGTGGTGGATCTCTCCGCCGACTACCGCTTCCGTTCCCTGGCCGAATGGAAGCGGGTGTACGGTGCCGAGGCGGCCCTGTTTCCCCGCGACGACAAGGCGCTCTGTGAGGAGGCGGTGTACGGGCTGCCGGAGTGGGAGGACGCCCGGCTTCGGCAGGCTCGCCTGGTGGCAGCCCCGGGCTGCTTTCCCACCGCTGGGTTGCTTCCCCTGTTGCCGTTCCTGAAGCAGGGGTTGATCGAGCCGGCGGGAATCATCATCGACGCCAAGACCGGCTGCTCCGGCGGCGGCCGCGCCGCCAAGGAACACCTGCTGCTGGCGGAAGCCGGCGAGGCGGTGGCGCCCTACGCGGTGGTGGGTCACCGCCACACCAGCGAGATCGAGCAGGCGGCCAGCGCCGTGGCTGGCCATCCGATTCAGGTCCAGTTCACGCCCCACCTGATGCCGATGGTGCGGGGCCTCCTGGCCACGGTCTATGCGCGGCTTCGGGATCCAGGCCTCACCGCTGACGATTGCACCACCCTGTTGAGGGCCGCTTACCGCCACAGCCCCTGCGTGGAGGTGCTGCCGGTGGGCACCTACCCCTCGACCAAATGGGTGCGGCAGACGAACCGGGCCCTGCTCTCGGTTCAGGTGGATCGGCGCACCGGCCAGCTGATCGTGATGAGCGCCATTGACAACCTGGTCAAGGGCCAGGCGGGCCAGGGGGTCCAGTGCCTCAATCGGATGGCCGGCCTACCCGCCGACACCGGCTTGCCGCTGCTGCCGTTCTACCCCTGATCCAGCCTGGCTGGGCCCAGCCGCTGGGCGGCGAGGGCCACGGCCAGGGGAAGGATGCGGTGCTCTTGCTGATGAATGCGGCGGCTCAGGCTGCTGTGGTCGTCGCCCGCCAGCACGGGCACCGCCGCCTGCACCAGGATCGGTCCTCCATCCACCTGCTCGGTGACCAGGTGGGCGGTGCAGCCCGTCAGGGCCACCCCGGCGGCAAGGGCCTGCCCAATGCCATCCAGCCCAGCGAAGCTGGGCAGCAGCGACGGATGGATGTTCACCAGCCGGGCGGGGAAAGCGTCGATCAGCACCGGGGTGACGATCCGCATCCAGCCCGCCATCACCACCAGATCGACCCGGGCCGCCTGGAACGCCAGCAGCAAAGCCTGATCGAGGCTCTGCCGCTGGGGGTGAAGCCGGTGGTCGATCACCTGGCAGGCCACCCCGAGGCGCTCGGCGCGGCGTTGGGCTCCACAGCCCGGGTTGTTCACCACCAGCAGCTCCACCACGGCGTTCAGCGGTCCCTGGCGGCAGCTGGCCACCAGGGCCTCGAAGTTGGAGCCGTTGCCGGAGGCCATCACCCCCAGCCGCAACAAGGGTTGCGGCTCAGGCCAGGGCTGTGGCAATGGCCACTGGACGGAGGGAAGACCCTCGCTAGGGTCTGGGGAAGCAGGCAACGGGTTCATGTCGCACCTCTCTATCCTGCCGACGGTCGTCCGCGATCAGGAGCAGTTGGCCGCGGCCCTTGGCGATCTTGGTTTCGAGCCGATGGCGGGGGGTGTGATCGGGGGCTTTGCCGGCGAAGCGATCCGGGTGGAGCTTCAGGTGGCCGTTACGCCGGATCAGCGCCTGGGCTGGCAACGCCAAACGGATGGATCGCTGGCCCTCGTCGGTGATCTGCAGCGGTTGAGCCGATCCCATGCGCTGCAGCAACTGATAGGGGCCATCACTCGGCGCTATGCGCTGCGCCTGGCGCTGCTTGAGGCCATGGACCAGCTGCCGATGGCCACCCTTCACCCTGCCTCCTGAGCCCGTTGTCGGTGGTCGATCTCACGCTGGATCTGAGATCGACCAGCCAGCATCTCGTCCAGGTTCGGTTGCGTTTTCTCCCCCGGGCGCCCTCGGTGATGTTGCGTCTGCCGGCCTGGACACCGGGCTCCTATCTTCTGCGGGATTACGTCCGGAACCTCGAAGCCCTGACGGTGCATCAGGGGGGCGATGACGGCGAAGCGCTGTCGGTGAAGGTGGAGCGGATCGAGACATCGGCCTGGCAAGTCCAGCTGAGCGCGGTTCATCCCGTGGAGGTTCGCTACGCCCTGCTCGCCACGGAGCTGAGTGTGCGTGCCTGCCACCTCGATGCCGACCACGGCTTCCTTGCCCTGGCGGCGGTAGCCCTGCAGGTGGAGGGGGAGCGCTGGACGCCCCATCGGCTGCAGCTGGTCTTGCCCGAAGGCTGGCTGCCCTTCGTTCCTTTGCCGTTGGAGGCCGATCACGGCTGGTACGCCGAGACCTACGACCAGTTGGTCGATACGCCGGTGGAGGCGGGCCCCCATGCCTGCCATTCCTTTGCGGTGGGTGGCGTTCCCCATCGTTGGGTCACCTGGGAGGATGGATCCACGGGGGGGCGTTGGCTGCTTGATCGGTTTCCTTCCCTGCTGGAGGATGTGGCCGCCGTTTGCGGGGGCTGTTGCCGGCTGATGGGCGAGCCGATGCCGGCGGCACCCGACTATCTCTTCGTGCTGCATCTGCTCGATCAGGGTTATGGCGGGCTGGAGCATGACCGTTCCTCGGTTCTCCACTACGGCCGGCAGGCCCTGACCCGGCCGGATGGCTACAGAAAGCTGTTGCAATTGGTGGCCCATGAATATCTGCACCAGTGGAATGTCCGGCGCCTGCGGCCTGCTGAACTCACCCCGATCGACTACAACCAGGCCGTGATCGTGCCGACCCTCTGGTTCGCCGAGGGGGTCACCAGTTATCTCGACCAGTTCCTGCCGCTGACGGTGGGACTGAGCACGGCAGACCAGCTCTTCGAGGATCTGGGCACCGAGATCAGTCGCTACCGGCTCACCCCCGGCCGTCAGGGAGGCCAGACCCTCCGGCAGAGCGGCCAGGAGGCCTGGGTGAAGCTCTATCGCCGCGATGCCTACAGCGACGACTCCCAGATCAGCTATTACCTCAAGGGAGCGATCGTGGCCCTCTGCCTGGATCTCGCCCTGCGCCGCGACGGCTCCTGCCTGGTCGAGGTGCTCCGGGACCTGTGGAGGCAGCTGGGTCGATGGGGTCGCGGCTACAGCGAAACCACCCTGGTGGAGGCGTTCACGCGGCGTTCGTCCTCGCTGGCCGAGGCCCTGCCTCTCTGGCTGGAGAGCTTCCTGGAGCCGGACCTGGAGGCCTGTCTCGCATCGGTGGGATTGCAGCTGAACGCGGTGCTCAGCCCCGATCCGTTCACGGGCCTGCGCTGCAAGGCCGAGCCGAATGGCCTGGAGGTTCAACGGGTGCAACGCCACAGCCCGGCCCAGCGGGCCGGGCTGGTGGTGGGTGACGAGCTGATTGCCATCGACGGTTGGCGGTTGCGCCAGCCCGAACATCTGGCTGCCCTGCTGCAGCCCGAGCGTCCCCAGAGTCTTACGGTGAATCGGCGCGGCAGCCTGCGCCAGCTCACCCTGCTCAGCGCGCCTCCAGCTGTGGACCGTTGGACCCTGGTTCCGGATCCTTCCGCCGCACCCGAGGCCCTGGCTCGGCGCGCCGCCTGGCTGGGCTTGATCCCATGCTGAGGATCATGCGCCAGTTGCGCAGGCGGCTTCAGCGGCTCTCCCCCCAGATGGGTGGCTCGGTGCTGCTCGGGGTGGCCGCCTTGGTGGGGATCGGCGGCCTGGGCTGGGTGGCGCGGGATGTCACCGCTGGGCAGGATGCCGATCAGCGCCCCTCGCTGCTTCAGTTGCTGGACCAGGTGAACCCGTCAGCGAGGCCCTTCGTCCTCGATCCCGTTCGCCGCCCAGCACCGGCGCCCCCCAGCCACGTCGCCTGGTCCAGCCCGCTCCGTCGCCAGTGCGTTGTCGAGGATCCCCGGACCCGCCAGTCCCTGCGGCGTCTGCTGGCGGAGCTGGACACCAGCAAGCGTCGTCTTCACATCGACCCCACCAACTACGGCGAGCGTTTCAGCCGGGATGCCTTCAACAATCCCGTCGATCCCACCCCCCGGATGGTGGTGCTGCATGAAACGGTCTATGGGATCGAATCCGCGGTTCAGACCTTCCTCACTCCCCATCCCAGGGACGACGACCAGGTCAGCTATCACATGCTGGTGGGCCTCAATGGCCAGGTGGTGGAAGTTCTCGATCCCTCCAGGCGCGCCTTCGGCGCCGGCAACTCTGCCTTCAATGGCCAGTGGGTGGTCACCAATCCGAAGGTGGGGGGTTCCGTCAACAACTTCGCACTCCATCTCAGCCTCGAAACCCCGATCGACGGCGAGAACAACGGGGCGGGCCACAGCGGTTACACCCCCGCTCAATACGACGCAGTGGCGGTGGTTCTGGCCGATTGGATGCGCCGTTTCGGCATTCCGGCGACCAACATCACAACCCACCGCTATGTGGACCTCGGTGGGGAGAGATCCGATCCCCGCAGTTTTGACTGGAGGGAACTCCAGCAGCGGCTTGCCGCCCTCGGCCTGTTGTGCTGAAGAAAGGGTGACGAAGGTGGACTGGCTCAGATCACCGGGAAGGGGACGGGCTTTCTCACCGAATAGATCAGGGCGTGCAAGGCCGGATCCTGCATGTAGCTGAGAATCCGGGTCGGGTAGTCGAGCTTGCCGTTGTGGAGGTAGGCCAGGGTGGCGAGGGCTTTCGCATCCCGTGGACTGCTGCCGGCATCCAGGAGACGGTCGGTGGGGAGGCCCAGCGCCCTGGAGAGCCGGGCGAACTTGCCGGCCAGCAGGGTCACGTTGCGCTCGGGATCCAGCAGCTGCTGGCGGGCAGAGGCCAGTTCGGCCTCACTGGCATCCTCCCGCAGCAGTCCCTGGTGCACCAGTTCGCCGACGGACAGCTGAGCCAGGCCGTGGGTCTTGAACAAGCCCGATTCGACAGCCAGGGGAAGATCCTCGCCCGGCTTGGCATGTTGCAGTTCATCGAACAGGACGGCCGTCACCAGCATCGGATTGACGCCCTGACGGCGGGATTCCCGCAGGATGATCGGCTGGAGCTGCTCGAGCCGGTTGACGGTGTGGGCTCGAAGGGGGGTGAGCTGGTCGAGTCCCTGGGTCAGCAGTTGGGCCAGTTCCGGCTGGGGTCCATGGACGCCGAAGCGCCGTTGGAGCTCCCACAGTTCTTCGGCGCTGAAGTCGACAGGGTTGGCCCGCTGCCCTTCGTTGCTGAGGGCGCCGGGAGCGCTGCTGTCGCTGGTCACGTTGGCTTTCAGGTCTGCATCGATGCGAACGACCGCGGAGTCCTGAACGAACGGCTGGGTGCTGGTCACCAGGCCGATCGCGGCCAGGCAAAACGCGACGAAGGAGCCCTTTGCCAGCCGCCACGCCAGGTGAGTTGAAAACGGAAGGACGCGAAGCGCCACTCGGAACCAGTTGAAAGAATCCTTAGCAAATTTACTCTGCCCCCGCGGCTGAAGGGTTGGGATGGGCCGTTTATGGCTCTGTCCATCACGAACGTTTCAGCACCGCTGGCCAAAACAGCTCGCCGGCAACGCTGATCACCGCCTTGGTGACCCAGCCGACCCGTCTGCTTTCGCTCAAACGAATTCACGGATAGGTTCAGCCGCACAACCCGATGCGAGATCCTGGGCGGATGACGCTTGTCGACTTCAATCCGCACCAGCCTGACGCACTCTGGGAGCGATTCTCTGCCCTCCTGTGGCATCACGAGTCACTCGGCATCTGGCTGGATGTCAGCCGGATGGCCCTGAATCAATCCCATTTCGAAGCGCTTGGCCCCCGCTTCGAGCAGGCCTTCGCCGCCATGGCAGCCCTCGAAGCCGGGGCCATGGCCAATGCCGACGAGCAGCGGCGAGTGGGCCACTACTGGCTGCGCGCTCCCCAACTCTGCCCGGACCCCCACGAAGCTGCCTTGATCCAGGCAGAAATCGAGCGGATCGAGCGCTTCGGCAGCGATGTGCTCGGCCAGCGGCTGGCGGCACCCGGCGGGGCCCCCTTCACGGACGTTCTCTGGATCGGCATCGGCGGATCCGGCCTGGGTCCCCTGTTGATCCTGCGCGCCCTGCAGCAGGAGGGGGTGGGGTTGCCGTTTCACTTCTTCGACAACGTGGACCCGCAGGGTTACAGCCGCACCCTGGAAAGCCTTGGCGAGCGGCTGCTCACCACCCTGGTGGTCGTGGTCAGCAAGTCGGGTGGCACCCCCGAACCCCGGATCGGCATGGAGCAGGCCAGGGCACGGCTCGAAGCCATCGGTGGATGCTGGGCTGGACAGGCCGTCGCCATCACCATGGCGGGCAGCCCCCTCGACCAACGGGCCGAGCAGGAGCAGTGGCTGGCCCGCTTCGACATGTTTGATTGGGTGGGAGGTCGCACCAGCATCACCAGCGCCGTCGGTCTGCTGCCGGCGGCGTTGATCGGTGCCGATCTGCGGGCGTTCCTGGCCGGTGCCGCCGAGATGGACCAGGCCACCCGGGTGGCCGACGCCGCCACCAATCCCGCCGCCTTGATGGCTGCCGCCTGGTACGCCGCCGGCGATGGCCGGGGTCAGCGGGACATGGTGGTGCTGCCCTACCGGGACCGGCTCGAAGTCTTCAGCCGTTACCTGCAGCAACTGGTGATGGAGTCGTTGGGCAAGCGGCTCGATCGCGCCGGCCAGGTGGTGCATCAGGGCATCGCCGTCTACGGCAACAAGGGCTCCACCGACCAGCACGCCTACGTGCAACAGCTTCGCGACGGGCTCGACAACTTCTTTGTCACCTTCATCGAAGTGCTGACCGATCCCGCCGACATCACCCCGGTCGATGGCGAATCTCCCGGCGACTTTCTCGCCGGCTTCCTGCAGGGCACCCGATCGGCCCTGAGCGAAGGGGGCCGCCAGTCGATCAGCCTCAGCCTGCGTCGCTTCGAGGCCCGCAGCCTCGGCGCCCTGATCGCCCTGTTCGAGCGGGCCGTCGGGCTCTATGCCGAACTGGTGAACATCAACGCCTACGACCAGCCGGGCGTGGAAGCGGGCAAGAAAGCGGCCGCCATCATCCTCGACCTGCAAAGCCAACTCGAGGCCCTCCTGGCCGATGGCGAGGGCCGCAGCCTGGCGATGATCCAGGCCGCCCTGGGCACCGAGAGTCCCGAGTCGATCTTCTGGATCCTCCGCCATCTCTGCGGCAACGACGGGGGCTACGGGGCCGAGGGATCCTGGGCCCAACCCGCCACCCTGGTGTTCCACAAGCGATGATCCGATCCAGAGCTGCCGTGGCCTGGGCCGCCGGACAACCGCTGGAGATCACCACCATCGATGTGGAACCCCCCCGCACCGGCGAGGTTCTGCTGAGGGTGGTGGCCACCGGCGTCTGTCACACCGATGCCTTCACCCTCTCCGGTGAAGACCCCGAAGGCCTTTTCCCCGTGATTCTCGGCCACGAGGGGGGTGCCGTCGTGGAGGCCCTGGGCCCTGGTGTCAGCAGCTTGGCGGTGGGCGATCACGTGATCCCGCTTTACACACCGGAGTGCCGCTGTTGCAAATTCTGCCTCTCGGGGAAGACCAATCTCTGCCAGGCCATCCGCAGCACCCAGGGGAGGGGACTGATGCCGGATGGCACCAGCAGATTCTCCAAGAATGGCCAGCCGATCTTCCATTACATGGGAACCTCGACCTTCTCCGAATACACGGTGGTCCCGGAGATCGCCGTGGCCAGGATCAACGACCAGGCCCCACTCGAGAAGGTGTGCCTGCTGGGCTGCGGAGTGACCACCGGCATCGGCGCGGTGCTCAACACCGCCAAGGTGGAAGCTGGCGCCACGGTGGCCGTGTTTGGCCTCGGCGGCATCGGCCTGGCGGTGATCATCGGTGCGGTGATGGCCAGGGCCGGCCGCATCATCGGCATCGACACCAACCCGGAGAAGTTCGCGATCGCCCAGGAGCTTGGCGCCACCGACTGCCTCAACCCGAAGGACTGTGATCAGCCGATTCAGGAGGTGATCGTGGCGCTCACCGAAGGCGGGGTGGATTATTCCTTCGAATGCATCGGCAACGTGGCGGTGATGAGGGCGGCCCTGGAGTGCTGCCACAAGGGCTGGGGGGAGTCCACGATCATCGGCGTGGCGGGGGCCGGCCAGGAGATTTCCACCCGTCCCTTCCAGCTGGTCACCGGGCGGGTGTGGAGAGGGTCGGCCTTCGGCGGGGTGCGGGGTCGCACCGAGCTGCCCGGGTTTGTGGAGCGGTTCCAGAACGGCGAGATTCCCCTGGAGCGGTTCATCACCCACACCATGGGTCTGGGGGAGATCAACCACGCCTTCGATCTGATGCGTGAGGGCAACAGCATCCGATCGGTGATTCATTTCGCCGCTTGAGGGCCTGCGTGCTCCAGCTACTCAGCGAGAATCAGTGCTTCGGCGGGGTCCACCGCCGCTATGGCCACAGCTCCAGCGTGCTGAATTGCGCCATGGAGCTGGCCGTGTTCCTGCCTCCCCAGGCGCTCTGCGGCCGACCCGTCCCGGCGCTCTACTGGCTCTCCGGGCTCACCTGCACCGACCAGACCTTCATGCAGAAGGCGGGTGCCCTCCGCCTGGCAAGCGAGATGGGCCTGGCGCTGGTGGCCCCGGACACCAGCCCGCGGGGTGACACCGTTCCCACCGATCCGGATGGCCACTGGGACTTCGGAGTGGGGGCGGGGTTCTATCTCAATGCCACCGCGGCGCCCTGGTCGGCCCATTACCGCATGCACGATTACGTGGTGCAGGAACTGCCGGAACTTCTGGAGGCGGAGCTGCCCCTCTGCCCATGGCGCGGCATCAGCGGCCATTCGATGGGTGGCCATGGCGCCCTCGTCTGCGCCATGCGCAACCCCGGCCGCTACCGATCGATCTCGGCCTTTGCTCCGATTGCCCATCCATCCATCTCACCCTGGGGGGAGAAAGCCTTCCGCCACTATCTCGGACCCGATCGCGCTTCCTGGAGGGAGTGGGATGCCTGCGAGCTGATCGCCACAGCCAGGGAGCGGCTGCCATTGCTCGTGGATCAGGGCACGGCTGATGACTTTCTGGAGGCTCAGCTCCGCCCCCAGGCGCTGGAGCGGGCTGCGGCTGCCGCCGGCCATCCCCTCACCCTGCGGCTGCAGGAGGGCTACGACCACAGCTACTTCTTCATCCAGAGCTTCATCGACGACCACCTGCGCCATCACGCCAGGGAGCTGCTCAGGGAACCAGGTTGACGAGCTTGCCGGGCACCACGATCACCCGCCTGGGCGGTTGGCCGTCGAGCCATTTGCGGGCGATCTCGCTGCCCAGGGCGAGCTGCTCGAGGGTGGCGGCGTCGGCGTCGGCGGGCACCTCCAGGTTGCCGCGCACCTTGCCTTTCACCTGAATCACCAGGGGAATGGTGGCCTGCACCAGGGCGGCGGCATCGGCGCTGGGCCAGGCCTGCCGGTGCACACTCGCCTTGCCACCCAGGCGCTGCCAGAGCTCCTCGGCCAGGTGGGGGGCGAAAGGAGAGAGCAGCACCAACAGGATGCCGAAGGCTTCGAGAGCCACGGGTTCGCTGGCGGCCTCCACCAGGCTGCCCATCACGTTGCTGAGCTTCATCAGCTCGGCCACGGCCGTATTGAACTGATAGTGGCCGTCCGCCAGATCGTCACTGATCGCCGCGATGGCGGTGTGGGCCGCCCGGCGCAGCTCCTGGTCCGCAGCCGACAGCGCCCCGGAGCCGGAATCGGGTTCACCGGCGTTGCCGGGAGGGAGCCCGGCAAGGTTGAGTCCACGGCCGACCGCTCCGTCCACCAGCCGCCAGATGCGTTGCAGGAAGCGGTACTGCCCTTCCACATCGGCGTCATCCCACTCCAGATCCTTCTCCGGTGGTGCTTTGAACAGGATGAACATCCGGGCCGTGTCAGCGCCGTAGCGGTCGATCACCACGCCGGGCTCCACGCCGTTGTGCTTCGACTTCGACATTTTCTCGAAGAACACCTCCAACCGCTCGCCATTGATCGGATCGCGGGGGTCCGCGGGATCACCCACCTCGGCCGGGGCGATGTACTGGCCGCTGCGGGGATTCTTGTAGGTGAGGGCCTGGACCATGCCCTGGGTGAGCAGGCGGCGGAAGGGTTCATCGAAGCTGAGCAGACCGCGATCGCGCAGCACCTTGGTGAAGAAGCGGGAATAGAGCAGATGAAGGATGGCGTGCTCGATGCCACCGACGTACTGGTCCACCGGCAACCAGCGATCGGCCTCCTCCCGGCTGAACGGCAGGGCCGTGTTGTGCGGATCGCTGAAGCGCAGGTAGTACCAGGAGGAACAGATGAACGTGTCCATCGTGTCGGTTTCGCGCCGGGCGGGCTGCCCGCAGCTGGGGCAGGGAACGTTGACCCAGTCGCTCAGCTGGGCGAGGGGGGAGGCCCCCTTGCCACTGAAGGCCAGGTGGCGCGGCAGCTCCACCGGTAACTGCGCATCCGGCACCGGCACCACGCCGCAGCTGTCGCAGTGGATCACCGGAATCGGGCAGCCCCAGTACCGCTGGCGGGAGATCAGCCAGTCGCGCAGCCGGAACTGCACCCGCTCCTTGCCCCAGCCCTCCCGTTCGGCCAAGGCCACGATCGCCTGCTTGGCCTGCCCAGATGGCAAACCATCGAAGGGGCCCGAGTGGATCAACACCCCCGGCTCGGTCCAGGCGCCACCTTCGTAGGCGTGCTCGTCGGCCCCTTCCGGCACGATCACCTGCCGCACGGGCAGCTCGTACTGCCGCGCAAACACGAAGTCCCGTTGATCATGGGCGGGTACGCCCATCACGGCGCCGCTGCCGTACTCGGCCAGGACGTAGTCGGCGATCCATAGCGGGATCCTCTCGCCATTGAAGGGGTTGCGGCCGAAGGTACCCAGAGGCACCCCCCGCTTCGGCTTGTCCTCCGCGGTGCGCTCCTGGTCGCTCTGGCGGTTCACAGCGGCGCCGAAGGCCTGCACCGTGTCCTGCTGGTCGTCCGCCGTGAGCGAGGCCACCAGGGGATGGTCGGGCGCCAGCACCAGGTAACTCACTCCGTACACCGTGTCAGGGCGGGTGGTGAACACCGTGATCGAGGCTCCGGTGGGTTGGCCCGCCGGATCGATCACCGGGAAGGCGAGCTCGGCTCCCACCGAGCGACCGATCCAGTTGGCCTGCATGGTGCGCACCCGCTCCGGCCAGCCGTCGAGCTGGTCAAGGTCGTCGAGCAGGGCGTCGGCGTACGCGGTGATGCGCAGGAACCACTGGCATAACTTGCGCTTCTCCACGATCGCGCCGGAGCGCCAGGAGCGGCCATCGCTGTCCACCTGCTCGTTGGCGAGCACGGTCTGATCGACGGGATCCCAGTTGACCGAGGCTTCTTTGCGGTAGGCCAGACCCGCCTCGAGAAACTGGAGGAAGAGCCATTGGGTCCAGCGGTAGTAGTCGGGGTGGCAGGTGGCCAGCTCCCGGTCCCAGTCGATCGAGAGGCCCAGGCGCTGCAGTTGACGGCGCATCTGATCGATGTTGCGCTCGGTCCAGTCGCCCGGATCCACCCCCCGCTCGATGGCGGCGTTCTCGGCCGGCAGACCGAAGGCATCCCAACCCATCGGCTGCAGCACGTGACGTCCGCGCAGGCGCTGCAGCCGGGCGATCACATCGGTGATCACGTAGTTCCGCACATGGCCCATGTGCAGAGTCCCCGATGGGTAGGGAAACATCGACAGGGCGTAGAACGTGTCCCGTTCCGGATCGTCGATCGGGGTGGAATCCAGGCTTTCGGCCTGCCAGTGGGCCTGCCAGCGGGATTCGATCTCGGCGGGGGCGTAACGCACGGCCATGGTTCAGGCTCGGCCGCTTCGATCAGCCATTCGTTCTTGCGATTGATCGTGCCATACCCCTGTCCGCTCCCATCCCTGCCGTCAGGCCAGCGGGCGGATCACGGCCAGTGCCTTGCGGCCCACCAGCATCAGGGGACTGTCCCGGTCGGGGCGGAGGGCCAGAAACTCCGGATCCTGCCACTGCAGCGAGCCCCCCAGGCGGGTTCCGTCGACCAGCTGGACATGCAACGGGGTGTGCTCCCGAATCCAGTCCTGGAGTTGCCGCACACCGGGCAGACTCGGATCGAGGCTGGGGCTCTCCATAGGATCAGGGTATGTGGATGCTGCGGAGATGATGCTGGCCTTCAGCAAGTACCAGGGGCTGGGAAACGATTTTCTGATGCTTGATGGCCGCGAGGGCTCCGCGGCCGACGACGCCTTCGGGCTGAACCCCGACGCGGTTCGCCGCTTGTGCGACCGTCGCTTCGGCGTTGGCGCCGATGGTGTGATCCTGGCCCTCCCGCCCGAGCACGACGGGGAGCTGCGCATGCGCATCTTCAATGCCGATGGCAGCGAAGCCGAAATGTGCGGCAACGGCATTCGCTGCCTGGCCCGCTTCCTGGCCGACAGCGATGGCGACGGCACTGGCCGCCAATGGCAGGTGGAGACCGTGGCCGGCCGGATCGTGCCCGAGCTGCTGGACGACGGAACCGTCCGGGTGGACATGGGCGAGCCCTTCCTCGAGCCCACGGCGGTGCCCACCACCCTGCCTCTGGGCCCGGCCGGGCTGCCCCAGGGCGTGCTGGAAGCCGATGGCATCCGTTTCGCCGTGGCGGCGGCCGGCATGGGCAACCCGCACATGGTCATCCCAGTGGAGTCGGTTCAGGCGGTGGAGTTGGAGCGCTTCGGGGCTTTGCTGGAGGTGGATCCCTCCTTCCCTGCTCGCACCAACGTGCATTTCGTTGAGGTGCTGGCCCCCGATCACCTGGAGATGCGGATCTGGGAGCGGGGTGCAGGACCCACCCTGGCCTGCGGCACCGGTGCCTGCGCCGTTGTGGTGGTCTGCCATCGCCTCGGCCTGAGCGGTCCGGAGGCCCTGGTGGAGCTGCCGGGAGGGACGCTCCGGATCCGCTGGGACCAGACCAGCAACCACCTTTTCATGGACGGTCCCGCCTTGCCCGTGTTCGATGGCGTGGTGGCGCCTGAGCCAGCGGAGCCAGCGCCCGGCATTGATTGTTCCGTCGCCTGCGCCCAGGGTTGCCTTCAGCCCGACGACTGCCCCAGTGCCGAGGCCCGGGCCAGGGTGGAAGCCCTGCTCAGCAGCCACTCCCTCGACGACCTGGTCGCGATGGCCGCCGGCTCGCTCGAGACCCGCAGCCGAGCCCGGCTGGAGCGCAATGAATCCCCCAGTCCCTGAGGGGTTCCTGTATCTCGACGCCTGCGCCAGCTCGCCGCCGGCCGAATCGGTGCTGTCGGTGATGGCGGCGGCCCAGGCCATCGCCTGGGCGAATCCCTCCAGCCTGCACGGCTTCGGCCTGGCCGCTGCCGATTGCCTGGAACGCAGCCGCCAGGCAATCGCCGCCAGTCTGGGCGCCGACGACGCCCAGGTTGTTTTCTGCTCCGGAGGCACCGAAGCGGCCCATCTCGCCCTGCGGGGTGCGGCGGCCAGCCTGGTGCCGGGGCGCTTGGTGATCTCGGCGGTGGAGCACCCGGCCGTGGCGGCCGCCGCCCACGGACTGGAGCGGCTCGGCTGGCAGGTGACGGTCTGCCCGGTCGATCGGTTCGGCAGGGTGAAACTGGAGGCCCTGATCGCGCTGCTGGCACCACCCACCCGCCTGGTGTCGGTGATCTGGGGCCAGAGCGAGGTGGGAACCCTGCAGCCGATCGAGGCGATCGGCGCCCTCTGCCGCTCCGCTGGCGTGCTGTTTCACACCGACGCGGTGCAGGTGGTGGGGCATCAACCGATCCGTTTCGCGGACGTGCCCGTGGATCTGCTCAGCTTCACGGCCCACAAGCTTCAGGGGCCGCGGGGGATCGGCGCGCTGCTCGCCAGGCCGGGCCTGCACCTGCAGCCGTTGCTGGCGGGGGGCGGCCAGGAAGCGGGCCTGCGGTCCGGAACCGAACCGGTGGTGCTGGCGGCGGGGCTGGCCGAGGCCCTCCGCCTCTGCGACAGCCGGCTGGCTGAACACGGCGGCCTCGATCCGAGCCAGCCCCACCGCGACCGGTTGGCCAGGGCCCTGCTGGGCCAGCCGGGAGTGGCGATCAGCGGCTGCCCGCTGAAGCGGCTGCCCCACCACCTCAGCCTGCTGGTCGACGATGGTGCCGGCCGGCCGCTACCAGGCCGCCAGCTGGTTCAGGCCCTCTGGCGCCAGGGCGTGGCGGTGAGCAGTGGCACCGCCTGCCACCAGGGGTTGGCCGGCCCCAGCCCGGCGCTGGCGGCCATGGGGCTGGGGCCGGAGCGGGCGGCGAGCGGCCTGCGGCTGAGCCTCGGCCCCTGGCTCAGCGGCAAGGATCTTGAGCGGATTCCCGAGGCCTTTGCCCGGGCGAAGGCGAACGTGGTGGCGCGATGAAGGCGGCCTGTTCCCGGTAGGGTCAAGTCTTCAGGCCCCAGAACGGCGTGCTTCCTCCTGATCTGCGCAGCGCCGAAGCCCAGGCCCTGGCGGCACTCCAGGCGGCAATCACGGCCACGGCCAATGGCCGATGGACCGTGGAGTTCCGCTTCGAGGGCCTGAAGATTCTCCCGCTGGCCTTGCGCCTGGCAGGCGCCATGCAGCAGGCAGGGCTGGAGATGCGGCTTCTGTTTTCCGATGCGGGTGCCACCGCCCTGGCCCAACGGGATGGCCCCGATCTCGCCACCCGGATCGCCAGCCTGGCTGAGGCGTTGCGGGGGCAGGAGGAGGCCAATGCCGAGCCCTCCAAGGCGGTGCTGGTGCTGGTCGCCCCGTCCCTGGCCGAGTATGACTTAGCCGAGAAGGTTTGCATGGGCCACCCGGGCCCCGTGGTCCTGCTGAATGGGAATCTCGAGGATGCGGCCGTGGGCATCGGCAGCGTGGCCCGGGAGCGCCGCAAGGGCTTTCTGGCCACCTGGAGCTGCGCCTATGCCCTGGTCCCGCTGGCCGAGGCGGCCCTGATTCGGGCGTTTCCAGAGCCCTGGACCCTCTACCGCCGCGATGCCGATGGCTACCGGGCCGTGGCGAGCTTCGAGCACAAACCCGATGCCGAGCAGCAGTCCCTGGCGCTCCATCCCGACCAGACCCCCGGCGTGGCCGAGGGCCTGCAGGCCCTCGATCGCTTCCTCGGCAGCCTGAGCAACTGAGCCCAGATCCGCTCGCCGCATTGGCTGCCAGGGGGTGGTGGACCTTGGATTGTCTCCGTAAGCTTGCGTGTCTGGAGATGCTTGATGGCCCCCGAGCCCACCCCTGCCAAGCGGCGCTGGAGTCCGATCGATGTCGGAGCTGGAGTCGCCGTGCTGCTTGCCCTTGGCGGGGTGATCTGGAGCCCGAAGCTCAGTGGGGCCATCGCCCAGGCCACCGGTGCCATGCAGCCGGTCCTGGTCACGGTGGATGTGCGCGGTGCCTCGGTCGCCGATCCGGCGGCCCTGATCGCCGCCGCCCGCGCCGAAGGCAAGGTGAGCATCGTGATCCGCAATGAACCGCACGGCACGGTGAAGCTCAGGGAGCTGGTGCCCCTGCAACGCCGCCTGGTGGCGGTTCAGCCCAACGGCAGCGTCGTCACCGCCGTGGATCCGAACCAGGCTGTGTTCGGCACCCTCGATGCCCGCTTCGTGCTGGAAGGCCAGGGGCGCAAGACGGGGGGCGGCGTGGTGTTCGGCAACCAGAACCTCAAGATTGGCGCGCCGGTGGAATTGGAAGGCGCCCAGTACCGCTTCGGTGGCACTGTCAGCGCCCTGCGTCTGGAGAACACTTGAGATGGAACCAATCGTCGTGCTGAAGCCCTTGTTCCGGCGCCCCATCGCCCTCTCCCTGGGGCTTTCGCTGGGCGTGCTGCCGGCCGGCTCCCTGGTGGCCATGCCGGTCTCCAGCCTCCCCGTCGCAACGCCCCGGGTCGGCTTGCCCCAGCTTCAGGGTCAGGTCAGCTGTCCGGCTTTGCAAGCCAGGGTGGTGGGAATCCTGGGTGGTGAGGCCGGGGTGTGGAGCGTGTCCGTTGCCGATGGCACAGGTCGCTTGTTGGCCGACGTCAATGGCCTGCGCCCCCGGGTGCCCGCTTCGAACCAGAAGCTGATCAGCACCGCCTTTGCCCTCGACCGGCTTGGCCCCGACTACCGGCTCAGCACCAAGCTCTGGCGTCTGCCCGACGGCACCCTGCGGCTCACCGGAGAGGGAGACCCCGATCTGGCCCTGCCCCAGCTGCAGCGCTTCGCGAAACTGGCGCTCGGATCCGGTGGGGGGACCGGGCAGCCGGCCGCTCAGGTGCGCCTGGAGCTCGCCGAGGAACCGGCCCAGGCCTGGTGGCCACCGGGTTGGAATCCAGGTGATCGTTTCGAAGCCTATGGCGCGCCGATCACCCGGTTGGCGGTCACCAGCAACGCCATCGAGATGGCCGTGGCCAACCCCCCCAGCCGCCTGCAGCGGCTGCTGGGCAGCGAGCTCAACCGACAGGGTGGCAAGGCCAGCCAGCTGATCCTGGTCTCGGCCCAGACGCCAATCCCCCAGAGCAGCCTTCTGCTGCATGAGGAGCCCTCGGCGCCGATGCACAACCTGCTCAGCCTGGCGAATTCCGAAAGCCACAATTTCACCGCAGAGGTGCTGCTGCGCCAGGCCGCCGGCAGCTGGAACCTCCCCCAGAGCCGCAGTGCTGCCCTCCAGTGGCTCACGCAGCAGGGGCTGCCGATGCAGGGCATCGTGGTGATGGATGGCAGTGGGCTGGATCGCTCCGACCGGCTCACCAGCCGCTTCCTCACGGCCTTGCTGCTGCGGATGGCCGAGCACCCGTATGCCAACAGCTACCTCGCTTCGATGTCGGTGGCGGGCAAGCGCGGAACCCTGCGCAACCTCTACAAGGACACCAGCCTCGAGGGCCGTTTCCGCGGCAAGACCGGAACCCTCACCGGGGTTCGTGCCATCAGCGGCATTCTCGACACCAGCGATGGTCCCCGATACGTCAGTTTGATTTCGAACGGAGCGGGATCGCCGAACACCACGATCGGCCAGGTGCTGCGCCAGGCTCAGATCGTCAGCCTCTGCCAGCCACCTGCTTGAGGCGGGAGGCGGCCCGACGGGCCCTGCTCATAGGCGCTTCCTTGCGGCCAGGCTCGGCCGTTTCGGATTCCGCGGTTTCGCTCGTCTGGATCCGCCCCAGCTCCCGACGGCCGGCCAGCACCACCTTGCTGAGTTCACAGAGGCGGGATTCCAGTTCCCCCAGCACCTGCTCGGCATAGTGATTGGCCCCATCCTGTACTGCGCCGGACTCCTGGCGGCTGCGGCTGATCAGCGCCTCGCATTGCTGCTGGGTCTGCTGCCGGAACTGCAGGGCATCGTTGTGGAGCCGCTCGGCTTCGGCCTGGCTCTCCCGCTGGATGCGCAGGCCCTCCTGGCGGATCTGCTCCAGTTCCTGGAGGCTCTGCTGGCGGGCGCGGTCGTGCTGCTCGCCCAGCTGCCGCTTGACCTCCACGTACTCCTGATCGAGTTGCTGCCGCCGCTGCATCGCCTCCTGCTCCAGCTGCTGGCGCCGGGAGCTGAACTGCTGCTCCATCTGGGCCAGCCGTGCCTGGTGCTCCTGCTCCGCCTGGGCCACCTGCTGGCGAGCGGTGAGCATCATCTGCTCGCACTGCTGGCGGGCCTGCTCCCGCAGCTCGCCCACCTGGCGTTCAGCCTCCTGGCGGATGGCGGCCGAATTGATCAGCTGCTCCCGTTCCCGCTGGGCCTGGGCCAGGATCTCCTCGGCCTGCTGGCGGGCCTTGGCGATGAAGCTCTCTCGCTGGTTGAGCAGCTCCTCGGCCTGGCTGAGCTGGCCGGGCAGGGCCTCCCGGACCGCATCCATCAGTTCGATGGCATCTTGTTCGTTGACCAGGCGGCCACCACTGAACGGAATGCGGCTGCCCTCCAGCACGATCTCCTCGAGTTGATCGAGCTGATCGAGCACGCTGATCCGGGCTTCAGCCATGGGTGGGGGGCGGTGACCTCCGATTAAAGAGCCTGGAGAGATCCTCCGCCACTCCACTTGGCACCATGTGACGCACGTCGCCGCCGAAGCGCGCCACCTCCTTCACCACGCTGCTGCTCAGAAAGCTGTGGTGGGCAGCGGTGGCCAGAAAAAGGGTTTCCACCTCCGGCGCCAGGCTGCGGTTGGTGTGGGCGATCTGCAGCTCGAACTCGAAGTCGGTCATGGCCCGCAGACCCCGCAGGATCACGGCCGCGCCGCAGCGTCGGGCGAACTCCACGGTGAGTCCGTCGAAACTGCTCACCTCCACGGCCTCCAGGTGGGCGGTGGCGCAGCGGATCTGCTCCAGCCGCTGGCCCAGCGGGAAGCTGGGCTGCTTGTCAGGGTTCTGCAACACCGCCACCACCAGGCCATCGAACAGCCGGCTGGAGCGCTCGATCAGGTCGAGATGCCCCAGGGTCAGGGGATCGAAGCTGCCTGGATAGAGGGCCTTCATCAAGCGGAATCCTATGGACACTGCCCCCCGCCAGCCAGACCCGGCTGGCGGGTCGAAGATCAAAGCAGCGGGGCGGCCAGGTCAGGTTGCCTAAAATCGATTCTCTCCCGAGCGGTCTTCGATGGCTTCCGACATCCCCTCCATCGCACCAGCGGGCATCGCCCTCGATGGGGGCGCCAAGAAAACGCTGCTGCGCAAGATTCCCCACGGTCTGTTCATCTGCGGGGTGGCCGAAGGCGAGGCGGTGAACGGCTTCACGGCCAGCTGGGTCACCCAGGGCTCCTTTGAGCCGCCCCTGGTGGTGATGGCGGTGCGGGCCGATTCGACCAGCAACGGCATGATCGAACGGAGCGGCCTGTTCTCCCTCAATGTTCTGGCGGCCGATCAGAAGGATCTGGCGGCGGTGTTCTTCAAGCCCCAGCAGGGCGTCGGCGGACGCTTCGAAGCGGCTCCGTTCCAGCTTGGACCGCTCGGACTGCCGATCCTTGAAGACGCCCTCGGCGCCGTCGAGTGCCAGGTGGTGGGACAGGTGGCCCACGGTGACCACACCGTGTTCGTGGGGGAAGTCAGGTCCGCCGTGCTGCACCGCGACGGCGCCGCCCTCGAGCTGGGACCGACCGGCTGGCAGTACGGCGGTTGAACACGGCCCAGCCGCTGCTGAAGGATCAGAAGCGGCTCCAGCAACGGCTCAAGGAGCTGCCGCCGGAGCCTGGCTGCTACCTGCTGCGCGACAGCGACGACCGCATCCTCTACATCGGCAAGTCGAAAAGCTTGCGCAGCCGGGTGCGCAGCTACTTCCAGGGCGCCCATGACCTCAGTCCCCGCATCGGCCTGATGGTGCGGCAGGTGTGCGAGATCGAGTTCATCGTCACCGACAGCGAAGCGGAGGCGCTGGCGCTGGAATCCAACCTGATCAAGGCCCACCAGCCCCATTTCAACGTTCTGCTCAAGGACGACAAGAAATATCCCTACCTCTGCATCACCTGGAGCGAGCCCTACCCCCGCATCTTCATCACCCGCCGCCGCCGGCTGCGCAGTCCCCTCGATCGCTTCTACGGCCCCTACGTGGACGTGGGGCTGCTGCGCCGCACCCTTTTCCTGGTCAAGCGGGTGTTTCCGCTCCGTCAACGGCCCCAGCCCCTCTACCGCGACCGCACCTGTCTGAACTTCGACATCGGCCGCTGCCCCGGGGTGTGCCAGGAAAAGGTGAGCCCGGAGGCCTACCAGCAGATCCTGCGGAAGGTGGCCATGGTGTTTCAGGGTCGCAGCGATGAGCTGGTGGAGCTGCTGCGGGCTCAGATGGCCAGGGTGGCCGATCGCCTCGATTTCGAGCAGGCCGCCCGGATCCGCGACCAGCTCCAGGGGCTGGAGCAGCTCACCGCCGACCAGAAGATGGCCCTGCCCGATGCCTCGGTATCGCGGGACGTGCTGGCCCTGGAGGCCGACGAGCGGGTGGCGGCGGTGCAGTTGTTCCAGATGCGGGCCGGCAAGCTGGTGGGCCGGCTCGGCTACACCGCCGACGCCACGATCGCCGCCCCCGGCGAGATCCTGCAGCGGGTGCTGGAGGAGCACTACAGCCAGGTGGAACCGGTCGAGATTCCCCCCGAGGTGCTGGTGCAGCATCCCCTGCCCCGCCAGGCACTGGTGGAGGAGTGGCTGAGTGAGCGGCGAGGCCGCAAGGTGAGGCTCCTCCATCCCCAGAGGCAGCAGAAGGCCGAACTGATCGAGCTGGTGGTGCGCAACGCCGGCTTCGAGCTGGCCCGGACCCAGCGCACGGCGGAGCAGCACCAGCTGGCCACGGAGGATCTGGCCCAGCTGCTCGATCTGCCCCAGCCGCCCCGGCGCATCGAGGGCTACGACATCAGCCACATCCAGGGCAGCGATGCCGTTGCTTCCCAGGTGGTGTTCGTGGACGGCCTGCCGGCCAAGCAGCACTACCGCAAGTACAGGATCCAGAGCAGCAGCATCAGCTCAGGCCACTCCGACGACTTCATGGCCATGGCCGAGATCATGCGCCGCCGCTTCCGCCGCTGGGCCCAGGCGAAGGCGGAAGGCGCCAATCTGGGGGACCTGCGCAAGGCGGCAAACACCGTCCTCCACACCGACGGCCTCAACGACTGGCCCGATGTGGTGATGATCGATGGCGGCAAGGGCCAGCTCTCGGCGGTGATGGAGGCCCTGCGGGAGCTGGACCTGCACGAGAACCTGGTGGTGTGCTCCCTGGCCAAGCAACGGGAGGAGGTGTTCCTGCCAGGTGCCAGCGAGCCCCTGGAGAGCGAACCCGACCAGCTGGGGGTGGTCCTGTTGCGGCGCCTGCGGGACGAGGCCCACCGCTTTGCGGTGAGTTTCCATCGTCAGCAACGCGGCGAGCGGATGAAGCGCTCCCGCCTCTCCGACATCCCCGGCCTCGGCCCGAAGCGGGTGAAGGAGCTGCTGGCCCATTTCCGCTCGATCGACGCCATCCAGCTGGCCAGCCCCGAGCAGATCACCGCCGCCCCGGGGGTGGGGCCGTCATTGGCGAAGCAGATCTGGAGCTACTTCCATCCTGAGGCCGATCGGCCCGGGGATCAGCCCTTGGAGGATGGGCCCGCCGGGCAGCAGGGACGCCCGTCCCCTTACCTTGAGGGGCACCACGTCCTCACCACGCGATGACGGCCCTGGCCCTGCCACCGGAGACGTACCTCTGGTTCAAGACTCTCCACATCGTCGGGGTGGTGGTCTGGTTCGCCGGCCTCTTCTACCTGGTGAGACTGTTCATCTATCACGTGGAGGCCGAAACGCTCGAGGAGCCTGTTCGCCTGGCGTTCAAGAATCAATACGCCCTGATGGAGCGACGCCTGGCCAACATCATCACCACGCCCGGCATGGTGGTGGCGGTGGCGATGGCGGTGGGCCTGCTGGTTGCCGAGCCGCTCTGGTTGAAGCAGAGCTGGATGCACGCCAAGCTGGCCGTGGTGCTGGCCCTGCTGATGTATCACTGGTTCTGTTATCGGCTGATGGGCCAGTTGCGGCAGGGAAGCTGTCGCTGGAGCGGCCGCCAGTTGCGGGCGCTGAATGAACTCCCCACCCTGATGCTGGTCCTCGTTGTGATGCTGGTGGTCTTCAAGGGTCAGTTCCCCACCGGTGCTGCCACCTGGTTCCTGGTGGCCCTGGTGGTAGCGATGGCGGGCTCGATCCAGTTCTATGCCCGCTGGCGCCGCCTGAAGGCCACCGCGGCAGCCCTGGAATCAGCCGCCCTGGAACCCGAGGCTCTGGCAAGTGGCGGCTGACCATCCCCTGGTTCAGGTGCTGGAGGGTGTGGATCCCGGCAGTTGCCCGAAGCGGCTCAATTTCCATTGCCACACCCTCTGCAGCGATGGCAGCCTCGCTCCGGAGCATCTGGCTGACCAGGCGATCGACCTTGGCCTGGAGCATTTTGCGGTCACGGATCACCACAGCGCCCAGGCCTGCCTGCCGATTCAGAAGCACCTGCGCCAACGCCAACTGGACGGGATGCGGGTGCCCACACTCTGGACTGGCGTGGAGATCAGTTGCCTGCTGGAAGGTTGCCTGGTCCATGTGCTCGGCCTGGGCTTCAAGCTCGACCATCCAGCCCTGGCTCCCTACCTGGAGGGTCAGGCCGTGGTGGGACAGGCGCTGCAGGCCGGGGCGGTGCGCTGGGCCATCCAGGCCGCCGGTGGCCTGGCCCTGCTGGCCCATCCCGCCCGGTATCGCCTTCCCCATCAGCCATTGATCCAGGCCGCCGCCGCGCTGGGGTTTGATGGCGCCGAGGCCTTCTACGACTACGAACAGAAGGCCAACTGGCAACCCAGCCCCCGCGTCTGCCACGCCATCGCCGCCCAGTTGCGCAGCCTGGGTCTGCTGAGCAGTTGCGGTACAGATACTCATGGGTTACAGCTTCGGGGCCGCTAGGGTTGCCTGAAGGTTCCGGATTACTGACCATGGGTCTGCTCGATCGCCTGCTTGGCAATGGTTCCAACAGTGGAGACTTCACCTCCAAGAAGCCCAAGCCAGCGAAGGCTGCGGCGAAACAGGACAACGCCACCTTCTTCCTCGATGCCGATGCGTCCAGCACCCTCGGCAATGTCGATTACATGCGCCGCCCGAACACCATCCGCCACACCTTCCCCGGCAACGCCGACAACCCCGGCGATAAGGAGATGATTCAGCAGGTGGATTCCATGGAGGCGCGGGTCGAGTCCGCTTCCGCCTCCCTGGGCAATCCCGTAGCCGCCAAGGCCCCCAGGGGACTGAACAACGGCGTTCCCAAGCAGGTCAAGAAAACATTTGCCGAGAAGCTGAGTGCCTCGGAGTTGAGCCGCAGGCTGCGCGGATCCGCTGCGAATGGGGTCAACACCCAGGGCAACACGATCACCCCCCGCACCGCCAGTTCAGGATCCGCCGACGCCCAACCCCAGACCAGCCAGCAAACAGCCAAGCCGGGCACGATCGATCCGTTCAAATCGATGGCCAGGGACATCATCACCTGAAGCCGCTGAGGCTCCGAACCGAATCAGGCTTCAATCAAGGTTTCGCTGCTGAGCACCAGCTCACGCAGATGTTCCAACTGGGTGCGGTCCGCCCCTTCCCAGAGCCCACGGTTGTGGGCTTCGAGCAGTCGTTCTGCCATGTCCCGCAGGGCCCAGGGGTTGCACAATCGCAGAAAATCGAGGGTGGTTTCGGATTGAAGCCATTCCCGGCAGATCGCCCCATAGCTCCAGTCCGGCACCCGACCGGTGCTGGCGTCGTAGGCAAACAGGTAATCGAGGCTGGCGGCCAGCTCGAACCCCCCCTTGTAGCCGTGGGCCCGCATGCCCTCGATCCAGCGCGGATTGAGAACGCGGGAGCGCAGCACCTTGTCGAACTCCCGCTCCAGGCGATGGAGGCGGGGGCGTTGGTGGCGGGAATGGTCCCCGAACCAGAGGGCCGGAGCCGCGCCTCGCACCCGTTCGGTGGCGGCGCTGAGCCCCCCCTGGAACTGGTAGTAGTCGTCGGAATCGAGCAGGTCGTGCTCGCGGTTGTCCTGGTTGTGCAGCACCACCTCCACCTGGCCCAGGCGCCGCTCCAGGCCGGCCCGGTCAGCCACGGCTTCGCAGCCACCAGCGCCGCGGCCTTCGTAGCGCCAGCCGCTCCAGTTCAGGAACGCTTCGCCCAGGTCGCCGCGTGTCTCCCACTGACCACTGTCGATCAGGCCCTGCAGGCCGGCGCCGTAGGCGCCGGGGGCTGAGCCGTAGACCCTGGCGCAGTTCCCCTCCCGCCGGGCACTGGCGGCCAGGGGGTTGTCCACTTCGGATTCCTCCAGCGCCGCCACCAGGGCCGTCGCCTGGTTCACCCAGCTCACCAGCTGAGGAAAGGCATCCCGGAACAGCCCGGAGATCCGCAGGGTCACATCCACCCGGGGGCGGCCTAGCAGGGTCAGCGGGATCACCTCCAGCCCCACCATGCGCCGGGTCGGTCCATCCCAGACCGGCCGCACGCCCATCAGGGCCAGGGCCTGGCCGATGTCTTCGCCACCGTTGCGCATGGTGGCCGTGCCCCACATCGAGAGTGCCAGGTGGCTGAGGTGGTTGCCCTCCTCCTGCAGGTGGAGCTCGAGCAGCAGTTCGGCGCTGCGCCGACCCAGGTCCCAGGCCGCTTCGGTGGGCAGGCCCCGCAGATCGACGCTGTAAAAGTTGCGGCCGGTGGGGAGCAGGTCCGGGCGTCCCCGCGTCGGTGCGCCCGATGGACCGGCCGCGATCCTCTCCCCCGCCACACCGGCCAGAAAGGAGCGGCGCTCCGCCTCGCCACAGGCGAGCAACCGGGGGAGGAGTGTGCCGGCGATGCGCTGCAGCACCGCCGCGGTGGCGGGACCAGGAACCCCGATCAGCCTCGACGCCTGTTCGCCAGCCAGGAGGGGCTGCAGCAGGGCCAGGGCCAGCCGCTCCAGCCGCTCCACCCCATCGCCGCAGCAGCGCAGGCCGGCGACAGCCGCGGGTTCCGAGCCTGGCGGGATTCCGTCGAGCAGGGTGGCCAGCACCAGCCGATCAGCGGGGCTGAGCGGAGCCTGCTCATCGTCGGCCCAGGGATCGAGCGCCAGGCCCAGATCCAGGGCGATCGCCTGGGTCAGCCCCGGGCCCTCGGCCAGGGGGGGACGGGCCAGGCACAGCAGCAATTCACCCAGGGGTGCAGTGGCGGGCAAGGTGCCGAAGGTGTGCAGACCGGTGCGGATCTGGGCCTCCTTAAGTTCACAGAGGTAGCCATCGGCCGCCTCCAGCCGGGCGTCGAGGGTGCTGGGGGAGACCGTGCCGGGGCAGCCAAGGGGCATGGCCATCGCCTCAAGCTCATCGGCCAGCTGCCGGCGCAGCGGCTCCACCCGGGCGGAGCCGAGCTGGCGGGCTTCCCAGTATTCGTCGAGCAGGGCCTCCAGCCGTTGCTCCGGTCCATGCAGGCCGGCCCGGCCGAGCGGCGGGGTGAGGTGATCGAGGATCACGGCCTGGGCCCGGCGCTTGGCCTGGGATCCTTCCCCCGGATCGTTGACGATGAAGGGATAGAGGTGGGGCATCGGCCCCAGGGCCCATTCCGGGAAACACTGGTCGGAGAGGCCTAGGCCCTTGCCGGGCAGCCACTCCAGGTTGCCGTGCTTGCCGACATGGACCACGAGCTGGCAGGCGGCGGTCTGCCGCAACCAGAGGTACTGGGCCAGGTAGGCGTGGGAGGGGGGCAGGTCAGGGCAGTGGTAACTGAGAGTTGGATCGCGGTCGTAGCCGCGTTCCGGCTGGATCAGCACCACCACCGCCCCGAAGCCAAGGCCGCGGATGGCAAAGCCAGGCCCCCCTGGCGTGGCTTCCAGGCCCCCATCCCCACAGGGTGGCCCCCAGCGGGCCTCCAGCAGGACCCTGCCGCTGGCCGGCAAGGTTTCATACCACTCCTGATAGGTGGCCAGGGGCAGGTGGTCGAGGGCCGGCCGGTGCCCGCTTTCCGGATCGTTGGTGCGGCCTGCCAGCAGCAGCTGGATCAGGGCATCCCCACTGGCCGGCAAGGGCCCCGGGCCCAAGTCGTGGCCGGCCTCCTGGAGCCACCGCAGCATCAGGGCGGTGCTGGCCGGAGTATCGAGGCCCACACCGTTGGCCAGCCGGCTGTTCCGGGTCGGGTAGTTGGCCAGCACCAGGGCCAGCCGCCGCTCCCCCGCGTCTGTTCGGCGCAGCTCCACCCAGGCCCGCACCAACCGGGCGATCCAATCGAGCCGTTCTGGATCCGGCTCGTAGCGATGCAGCGCCGTGGTGAGCTGCTGATCGGTGCCTGCGAGCTCCTTGAAGGCGCCGACCCGGCTGGTGATGCGGCCATCCAGCTCCGGCAGGGCCACCTGCAGGCTGAGGTCGAGGGGGCCCAGGCCGATGCTGCTGGCCTGCCAGTGGTGGCGGCTCTGGGTGCTGCAAAGCAATTGCAGCACCGGCACGTTCAGGTCCTCCCACAGGGGAGCGCCGAGGCCGGCCTCCTCGAACTGCACGGACGCGAAGGAGGTGCTGCAGAGCACCGCCTGAACCGCCTCGCGCCGGAACAGATCGGCCACCCCCCGCTGCACGCCCTGATCCCGCAACCCACTCACCCAAAGGGCCCTTGGGCACAGCCCCTGGCCCCGCAGGGCCCCCAGGCAGGCCTCGACAAGGGCCGTGTCGCCTGCCTGCAGCAGGGCTCGGTAAAACACCAGGCCCACCCGGGGGCCCGGCTCCTCGCGCCAGTCCTGGGGCAGGGGATCGGCCAGCGGCAGCACAGACGGGGGCTGTACGGCATCCCCCGCCAGCTGGCCGCGCAGGACAACCAGCACCCGGCGCAGGTTCTCCGTGCCCCCTTCGCGCAGGCAGCGGCCGATCGCCACGGTCAGGACCACCGGCACCGTGCCCAGGCTGGCCAGGGCCTCCTCTTCATCGGCGGTGCCGGCGACCACCAGCAGGTGGCGCTGGGGGGCCTGCGCCGCCCAGGCCCGCAGCCGCTCCAGCCCGTAGCTCCAGTGGCCCCGCCCCCCCAGAAGGCGAATCAGCACCAGCTGGGTCCTGCCCATGCTGGTGGCGAGGTAGTGATCGATCGCCGCCGGATGATGGAGGGACGCCAGGTTCAGGCCTCGCACCGCCTCCGGCATCACAGTGGAATCCCGGCTCAACAGATCGGCCAGGCTCTGCAGATCGGTGTCGGCGCTGGTCAGCACCAGCAGCGGCGCCGACGGTTGCTCGACCAGCAGGGGACCCTCCGCCGGATCCGACTGGCCGGGAACTGAGGCAAGCCTGTGCATCCCCCCATCTTCGGCCCTGGCGGTGAGAAGATCGCTCCGGCGCCTGTCGTCGACGCCCCTCGCTCCGCCGCCACACCCCGTCGCTCAGCATGCACCAGTTCCTTCCCTACGCCTGGTTTGGCGGCCGCTGCGTTCCCTTTGCCGAAGCCACGATCTCCGTGGCCACCCACGCGCTCCACTACGGCACCGGAGCGTTCGGCGGCATGCGGGCCCTGCCCAATCCCACCGACCCGACGGAGATTCTGCTGTTCAGGGCCGATCGCCACGCCCGGCGGCTCAGTCAGAGCGCCCGGCTGTTGCTCACCGAGCTGCCGGAGGCCACGATCCATGGGGCGATTGATCAATTCCTGCAGGCCAACCGCCCCACCACACCGATCTATCTCCGCCCCTTCGTTTACACCAGTGATCTCGGCATCGCCCCCCGCCTGCATGACATTGAAACTGACTTTCTGATCTACGGAATTGAACTCGGTGATTATCTTTCTCCGGATGGGGTCACCTGCCGGTTCAGCAGTTGGTGCCGTCAGGAAGATCGCTCCCTGCCGTTGCGGGGCAAGATCAGCGGTGCCTACATCACCAGCTCCCTGGCCAAGACCGAAGCGGTGAAGAGCGGCTTCGACGAAGCATTGCTGCTCAACAGCCGGGGCAAGGTGAGCGAGGCCAGTGGCATGAACCTGTTCATCGTTCGTGATGGCGTGCTGATCACCCCCGGCGTCGATCAGGACATTCTCGAGGGCATCACCCGGGCCAGCATTCTTGAGCTGGCCAGGGATCTCGGCATCCCCACCCTGGAGCGTGCCGTCGACAAGACGGAGTTGTTCGTGGCCGATGAGGTGTTTCTCAGCGGCACCGCCGCCCGGGTCACGCCGGTGGGACGGATTGAAAGCACCGATCTGCCCACCGAACGCCCAGTGATGGCGCAGCTGCGCGATCGGCTCACCACGATCACCCATGGACTTGATCCCGCCTACGACCACTGGGTCACCCGTGTGCGACTCCTGTCCTGAGCATCTCCGGACCCAGGCCGGACCGGTGATGATGGCCGGATCGTTGACGGGTTGAGGGTCGATGGCAGCAGTCGTGACGCAGGTTGCAGAACCGGCCGTAAAGACGATGGGCTTCCTTGAGAGGCTCCATTCGCCGGAGCGCCCCGTGCTGGTCTTCGACGGGGCCACCGGCACCTCCTTGCAGCAGATGGACCTGAGCGCCGATGACTTCGGCGGAGCTGCCCTGGAGGGCTGCAACGAAAACCTGGTCTTCACCCGACCCGATGCGGTTCTGGCGGTGCACCGCCAGTTCCTGGAGGTGGGCTGTGACGTGATCGAAACCGACACCTTCGGGGCCGCCTCGATCGTGTTGGTGGAGTACGGCCTTCAGGATCAGGCCTTCGCCATCAACCAGCGGGCCGCCGAGCTCGCCAAGCAGGTGGCCCGGGAGTACAGCACGCCGCAGAAACCCCGTTACGTGGCGGGTTCGATCGGTCCCACCACCAAGTTGCCCACGCTGGGCCACATCGGCTTCGATGCGATGAAGGCATCCTTCCAGGAGCAGGCGGAGGGCCTGATCGCAGGGGATGTGGATCTGTTCATCGTCGAAACCTGCCAGGACGTTCTTCAGATCAAGGCGGCGCTGCAGGGCATCGAAGCCGCCTTCACCGCCACCGGCCAGCGCCGACCCTTGATGGTGTCGGTGACCGTGGAAACGACCGGCACGATGCTGGTGGGCACCGACATCGCCGCGGTGGTGGCGATTCTGGAGCCCTTCTCGATTGACATCCTCGGCCTCAACTGTGCCACCGGTCCAGAGCAGATGAAGGAGCATGTTCGCTATCTCAGCGAGCACAGCCCTTTCGTGGTGAGCTGCATCCCGAACGCCGGCCTGCCGGAGAACGTGGGCGGTGTGGCCCATTACCGCCTGACACCCCTGCAGATGAAGATGCAGTTGATGCACTTCGTCGAAGATCTTGGCGTCCAGGTGATTGGCGGTTGCTGTGGCACCACCCCCGCCCACATCGGTGCCCTGGCTGAACTGGCCGCCGAACTTCACCCCAGTCCCCGCCGGGTGCGCCTGCCGGAGGAACAGCTCAGCCGTCCCGCCCTGCAGGGGGAGCCGGCGGCGGCCTCGATCTATGGCATCACCCCTTACCACCAGGACAATTCCTTCCTGATCATCGGGGAACGCCTCAATGCCAGCGGCTCGAAGAAGGTGCGGGAGCTGCTCAACCAGGAGGACTGGGATGGCCTGGTGGCCCTGGCCAGGGGACAGGTCAAGGAGAATGCCCATGTTCTCGATGTCAATGTCGACTATGTCGGCAGGGACGGCGAAAAGGACATGCACGATCTGGTCAGCCGGCTGGTCACCAATGTGAACCTGCCGCTGATGCTTGATTCCACCGAGTGGCAGAAGATGGAGGCTGGCCTCAAGGTGGCCGGCGGCAAGTGCATCCTCAACTCCACCAACTATGAAGATGGCGATGAACGCTTCTTCAAGGTGCTGGAGCTGGCCCGGCGCTTCGGCGCCGGCGTGGTGGTGGGCACGATCGATGAGGAGGGCATGGCCCGCACCGCCGAGCGCAAGTTTGCGATCGCCCAACGGGCCTACCGCGATGCGGTTGAGTTCGGGATTCCTGCCCACGAGATCTTTTATGACGCCCTCGCCCTGCCGATTTCCACCGGCATCGAGGAAGACCGCCGCAACGGGGCGGCGACGATCGAGGCGATCCGCCAAATCCGCTCCCAGCTTCCCGGGGTGCATGTGGTGCTGGGGGTGAGCAACATCAGCTTCGGCCTTTCTCCAGCCACCCGGATCGTGCTCAATTCAGTCTTTCTGCACGAATGCTGTCAGGCCGGAATGGACGCCGCGATCGTCAGCCCCGCCAAGATTCTTCCCCTCGCCAAGATCAATGCCGAAACCCAGCAGGTTTGCCTCGATCTGATCAATGATGCCCGCCGCTTCGATGGCGATGTCTGCACCTATGACCCCCTCGGCGAGCTCACCAAGCTCTTTGAAGGGGTCAGCGCCAGGGAAGCCCGCGAATCCGGTCCCTCCCTGGCTGATCTGCCGGTGGAAAAGCGGTTGAGCCAGCACATCATCGATGGCGAACGCATCGGCCTGGAGCCGGCCCTGAACGAGGCGCTTGCCACCTACCCCCCCCTTCAGATCATCAACACCTTCCTGCTCGATGGCATGAAGGTGGTGGGTGAACTGTTCGGCTCCGGTCAGATGCAGTTGCCGTTCGTGTTGCAGAGCGCCGAAACCATGAAGGCGGCCGTGGCCTTCCTAGAGCCCCACATGGAGAAGGTAGAAGGCGAGCGGCGTGCCAAGGCCAAGTTCCTGATCGCCACGGTGAAGGGAGATGTTCATGACATCGGCAAGAATCTTGTTGACATCATCCTCACGAACAACGGCTATGAGGTGATCAATCTTGGCATCAAACAGCCGGTTGATGCGATCATCGAAGCCCAGCGCCTGCACCAGGCCGATTGCATCGCCATGAGTGGCCTGCTGGTGAAATCAACGGCGTTCATGAAGGACAATCTGCAGGCGTTCAATCAGGCGGGCATCGTGGTGCCGGTGATCCTCGGTGGGGCCGCCCTCACCCCCCGTTTCGTGAATAAGGATTGCCGCAGTGTGTACCACGGCCAGGTGATCTATGGCCGTGATGCCTTCTCCGACCTGCGCTTCATGGATGCCCTGGCGGAGGCGAAGGAGGCCGGCCACTGGGACGACCTCCAGGGCTTCCTCAACGGCATCCCGGCGGGGCTGGGCCTGACGGCGGAGGCGGATCCAGCCGAGGCTGATGGCGTTGAAGCTGATTCAAACCCGGATGAAGCCGCAGCGTCCGGTGCTGATCAGGCCGGGCAACCTGCCGCGCCGGAACCATCTCCCCTGAGCCAGGAGCGTTCCGAAGCCGTGCCGGAGCAGCCGGCGATCAGCCCGCCCTTCCTGGGCAGCCGCGTGCTCCACGAGGGGGAGATCCCCCTGGCGGAGGTCTTCGCCTACCTGGATCGCAATGCCCTGTTCGCCGGCCAGTGGCAGTTGCGCAAGGCGCAGAAGCAAAGCCGGGACGACTACGAGCGGATGCTGGCGGAGAAGGCCGAGCCGGTGCTGGCCGGCTGGATCGAGCGCTGCCTCCAGGAGGGCCTGCTGACTCCGCGGGTCGCCTACGGCTACTTCCCGTGTGGGCGGGAGGGCAACAGCGTGGTGGTCTTCGATCCCACCGATCCGGGGGTGGAACTGGGCCGCTTTGTGCTGCCCCGCCAGCGTGCCGGCAACCGCTACTGCATCGCCGATTTCTTCCGGGATCTCGACGCCGGCCGCCCCACCGACGTGCTGCCGATGCAGGCCGTCACCATGGGGGAGGTTGCCACCAATTTCGCCAAGGAACTCTTCGCTGCCGATCGCTACACCGACTACCTCTATTTCCATGGTCTGGCGGTGCAGATGGCCGAAGCCCTGGCGGAGTGGGTCCACGCCCGCATCCGCCTTGAACTGGGTTTCGGCGAAGAGGAACCCTCGGAACTGCGGGAGGTGCTTGCCCAGCGCTATCGCGGCAGCCGCTATTCGTTCGGCTATCCGGCCTGCCCCAACGTGGCCGATTCGCGCCAGCAGCTGTTCTGGCTGGGTGCCGACCGAATCGGCCTCAAGATGGATGAAAGCGACCAGCTCGAACCCGAGCAGAGCACCACGGCCCTGGTGGCCCTCCATACCCAGGCCCGCTACTTCAGCGCCTGAACCGGTGCGAGGCTGGCTGGGTCCCTGCTTTGTTTCCCATGACCCTTGCCGCTTCCGGCACCCTGGCTGGCCCCGATGGGGTGGATGCCGCGATCGCAGCCGGCCTTGATCTTGATGGCACAGCGATTCCTGCCGGGATGCTTGCTCTCTACAACGAGGTGATGGCGCTTGAAGCTCAGCGGGCCCGCAGCGGCGTGCGGAAATCGATGCGCAACCGGGTGGTGAAGACCGGGTCCAAGCATTTCGATCAGGCCAGCCTCAACGCCCGGCTTGAGGCTGCCGGCTGGGAGAGTCTCAAGGCCAAGGAGATCGCCTTCTTCTACGGCTAATCCCCAGCTGAGCCCTGAGGGCCCTGACCTCGACTGCAGGGCAGAACCCTCAGGTGTCTTCACAGCTCTTCAAGGGTGTCGATCACCGTTTGCTGGAACGCCTGCAGGTCGTTGGAATCGCTCAGATCGACCCCTTCACCCGCGGCGTTCTGGCTGAGTTCCTGGAAGTGAAAGGCGCCTTCACCATGGGCGAGAAACTCCATGGCGGAGGTTTCACCGCTCTCCTTGAAGGCGTCGAACAGGGCCATGAAGGCGGCGTCTTCGGTGAATTCCCAGCTCATGAAAAGGTGAAGGCAAGTCGGAGGGGTGGAGCAGAACCTCTTCTTAGCAGCTCCGCTCCATGACCTTTAACGCCTGCCCCCCCAACCCCGTCAACCTCCTGTCCTCGAATCGGTCCAAAGCTCCTGTCCAAAGCAGCGTCCCTGGCGTGGTGTACGAGCCCAGGAGCAACCCCCAGCAAGCGGGGCTGACCGTTTCACCTCAGGGTTTGGCCAACGGCAGCAGGCACTTGTCCGAATCGCAGCCGGCTGGGCCCGCTTCCATCGATTCACCCCGGTCGTAGCGCTGCAGCGCCTCGAAGAAATCGACGCTGGAGCGGCGGGCTCTCACTTCGGCCTGCAGACGGGTGTAGGTGGCCGCATCGATCGGCTCGAACGGCAGCCGCGGGAAGGTGGCATTGGCATCGAAGCGGGCCAGCAGCGCCGCTGAGATGTAGCCGCGGCCTTCGTCGATCGCCCGGTGGATCGCCTCGGCCACCGGCTCGATTTCGTGCTCGCGGAACTCCACCGTGGCGGAGGTGTTGTGGGCCGTGTAGTGCTCCTGCACCTGCATGTAGAAGTCGAACTGGGCCAGGGCGGAGAAGGTGTTGATCTCCACCTCATCGGCGCCCGGGATGTTCGCCCAGCTCACCTCCGTGGGGATCTCCACCAGCCACTCCGTGCAGCGCGGATCGAACGGATCATCCAGCAGCCGGCCGTGGTCGTCCTTGTCGGATTGACTCGGCACGATCGTGTATCCGTAATCCAGGCAGGCCAGGGCCACCGGATCGTTCTTGCGGAAGGTGATCCGCCGGATGAAGCGCTGCGCCTTGGGCGGATGCCAGCCGGGGCTTGCGCCGGTGAGCAGGCTCTTGGTGCCCGCCGGTTGCACCGTCGTGCAGCGGTTGGGCCTCCTCAGACCGTGGCGATCGCAGTAGTCCCACACCGCCTCATTCACATATCCCTTCCAGCGGCCCAGATACTCCGCCTCCTGCCACTTGAAGGCCTGGCCTGCTTCGGTTTCGGGGCGCCCCGCTTCCCACCACTGCAGCCAGGGGGTGCCGAAAGCATGGACGAAGAAATCAAACAGGCCGGTGAAGCTCACCCCCACGATCGGATCCCAGGCCCGGCTCTGGCGGTAACGCTCCACCTGAAAGCGGTGATTGAGCAGGCAGGCCACCGCCAGGCCGCCGGCATGGAAGGCATCCCGCTGGCTGTCGTGGTCGTGCGGGTCGATCTGGTTGAGGTGGATTTCGGCGAGGTTGCAGTGGAAATCGGCCCCCAGGATCTCGCCGCAGGGGTTGAGCCCGTAGCGGTTCAACCGGTGCTCCAGCTCCGCCTCGCCGATCTCCGGGTGGTTGAGCTGCAGCCAGCGGCCCGCCTCCTCGCGGCCCTGGTCGGAGTACACGTCGATGAATTCGGTGTGCAACTCCGCCGTGGTGAGCAGATCGGCGTTGGAGCGGGCGATCGCCTCCGGCGCGAACTGAATCGCCCCCTCGCCGCTCTGGAATTGCTTGCGCACCGCCTCCAGCACCATCTGCTTCGAGGGGCGCGTGTGGAACACCCGGGTGTGGTTCGCCATCCGCAGCGAGTCCCGCTCCGGATCGATCCGCCAGTTGCCCTCTCCGTCCTGTTGCCAGAGGTTGTCCTTGGCCACCGACGCCGGCAGATCATCGGAGGCGAACTGGCGCATGCCGGCGCTGCGGCGGATGTTGCCCGCCACGATCGTCACCGCCGCCTCATCGATCAGCAGGCAACACTCCACCGAGCTGAGCTGGCGACCGATCGCCCGGTTGAGGATCTGGGCCACCCGGCCGTAGAGATCCTTGAGCTTCACGGGGTTGGCCATGCCGCCGAAGCCCTTGAGGGTTTCACCCACCGGCCGCACATCGGAGAGATCCACCGAAACCTCCACCGGCCCATCGAAGCGCCCATCGCTGCTCAGCTCCAGCAGCAGCTGGTAGCTGTCCACCCAGCCCCGGCGCGTGTCGCCCACCCGCACCGTCACCCGGTTGCCGCTGATCTGGTGGGTGGTGGCCTCCTGGCGCCGCTCGGGCGCCGTGGCACCGATGTCGGTGACGCCGCTGATCACCAGCCGGTTGCGCACCACCGGCAGCCGCTCGATCAGGCGCGGCTCGATGATCGCGCCGGTGCCGCAGCCCATCATCGCCAGGTCCATCATCAGACCGAAGGCTTCCCAGTCGATCAGGTTGGTGGAGGTGCAGTTGTAGGCGCCGGAGAAGTTGTGGGCCTGCTGGATCCAGGGGGTGCCGCCGATCCACAGCCACCGTCCCGACGGCAGGGCCTTCTGGTGCTTCTGCATCCGCCGGATCAGCTCCACCTCCTCGCTGTTGAGGTTCCCCAGCTGGCGCAGGCCCTCCAGGTTGCGCTCCGCCACCTCATGCCAGCTCTCCCGGCCCGTTTCGGTGCGGCGGGAATAGGTGCGGTAAAAAACCGGGTTGGCGGCTGGGGCGGTGCTCGGGAAATCGAGCCGGCCCAGGCCCGTTCCCGCGCCGCTAGCCCCGTCCTCGGTTTGCCCCGGGCGGCGTTGATCGGTGATGACGGGCGGCGTGGCGGACAAGGTCACGGAAGCTCCGGTTCGGTCGTGGTCAGAACGTTAACGCCACTGGTAGGGGGTGCAAGCCGCCACCGCCACCAGAGGCGGTGCCATCCGCCGGCTGGCAGGCTGGAGCGATGACCAGCAGCCCCAGCACTGCCGCCGACACCGCCGCCGAGCACGCTGCCCTGGCCAATGCGGTGGCGCGGCGCCGCAACTTCGCGATCATTTCCCATCCTGACGCCGGCAAGACCACCCTGACCGAGAAGCTGCTGCTCTACGGGGGCGCGATCCAGCAGGCCGGGGCGGTGAAAGCCAAAGGGGAGCAGCGCAAGGTCACCTCCGACTGGATGGAGCTCGAAAAGCAGCGGGGAATCTCGATCACCTCCACGGTGCTTCAGTTCGACTACGCCGGCAGCACGGTCAACCTGCTCGACACCCCAGGCCACCAGGACTTCTCCGAGGACACCTACCGGACTCTGGCCGCCGCAGACAACGCGGTGATGCTGGAGGACGCCGCCAAGGGGCTCGAGCCCCAGACCCGCAAGCTCTTCGAAGTCTGCAGGCTGCGGCGGGTGCCGATCTTCACCTTCATCAACAAGATGGACCGGCCGGGGCGCGAGCCCCTGGAGCTGATCGATGAGATCGAGAGCGAACTGGGGCTCACCTGCTGGCCGGTGAACTGGCCGATCGGCAGCGGCGACCGCTTCCGCGGCGTGATCGACCGGCGCAGCCAGGCTGTAATCCTGTTTGAGCGCGCCGGACGCGGCAGACAGGCCACCGAGCGCACCCTGTCTGTAGAGGGAGCCCGCGCCTCGGGCGCCGTGGAACCGGAACTCCTCGATCAGGCCCTCGACGAACTGGAGCTGCTCGATGGCGCCGGCGCCGAGCTCGATCTGGAGCGGGTGCACGCCGGGGAGCTCAGCCCGGTGTTCTTCGGCTCGGCGATGACCAACTTCGGCGTGAGGCCCTTCCTCGATGCCTTCCTGGAGCTGGCCCAGCGTCCGGTGGCCCGCACCAGCCACGACGGCCCAGTCGATCCGCTGCGGCCCGAGTTCAGCGGCTTCGTCTTCAAGCTCCAGGCCAACATGGACCCCCGCCACCGGGACCGGATCGCCTTCGTTCGGGTGTGCTCCGGCCACTTCGAAAAAGACATGAGCGTGCGCCACGCCCGCACCGGCCGCACCATCCGCCTCTCCCGTCCCCAGAAGCTGTTCGGCCAGGAGCGGGAGGTGGTGGAGAACGCCTATCCCGGAGATGTGATCGGCCTCAACAACCCGGGGATGTTCGCCATCGGCGACACCCTTTACGTTGGCCAGAAGGTGGAATACGAAGGCATCCCGTGCTTCAGCCCCGAAATCTTCGCCTGGTTGCGGAACCCCAACCCGTCTGCCTTCAAGGCCTTCCGCAAGGGGGTGAACGAACTGCGCGAGGAAGGCGCCGTGCAGGTGCTCTACGACACCGACGCCAGCAAGCGCGATCCGATCCTGGCGGCCGTCGGGCAGCTGCAGCTGGAGGTGGTGCAATACCGGCTTGAGCACGAATACGGCGTCCAGACGCGCCTGGAGCCCCTGGGTTTCTCCCTGGCCCGCTGGGTGAGTGGTGGCTGGGAGGCCCTGGAGGCGGTGGGCCGCCTGTTCAACTGCAAGACCGTGCGTGATGCCTGGGACCGGCCGGTGCTGCTGTTCAAGAACGATTGGAACCTCAACCAGCTCAACGCCGACCATCCCGACCTGGGCCTGAGCGCCGTGGCGCCGGTGGTCAGCGGGGTGGAGCCGATCGCGCTCTGAGGGGCTGACGATCTGCAGGGGGTGAATGGTGCGAAGAGGATGATGCGGAGTGGATGGTGCGTTGCGAACCACAGCGCACACCAGCCCTCGCCAGAATGATTACAAAGAAAGGTAACAACCTTGCCCGAGCACCTCTGGCTGGTACGACCACGCCGCGATGGCGGCTCCGACTACGTCCGCTTCCTCCCCCGCCAGGGAAACGTGGAAGTGCTCGAAGGCTCCCACCTGCCCCCCCAGATGCCCCTGCTCAAGAGCCGCCACTGGCTGGCGACCGAAGAAGCCGAGGCCCGTCGCCGCGACCTACAGCAGGAGGGCGGCTACCAATTCAGTGACCCCCTCTTCTGAATCATGTACCGGATCGTCCGCTGAACGTTTCCTGGCTCCATGCCTCGATACGCTCGGGCTAGAACCCCGTCCACTGCACTGGAGGCCATGACCCACGGTTCCGCCCCACCCGCCGGTGGCTCCAGCCCCTACGACCGGCTCGGCATTGCCCCCGATGCCAGTTTTGATGAAGTGCAGGCGGCCCGTCGCGAGCGGCTCGCCGCCGTCGAGGGTGATGCCCAGGCCCAGGCCCAGGTGGAAGCCGCCTATGACGCGGTTCTGATGGAACGGCTGCGGGAGCGGCAGCAGGGCAAGGTCAGCAGCGCCGCCGTAACGGCCTCGAAGCGTGAGGAGGTCAAGCCCGCCGTCGCCGTTCGCACCCCTTCACGGCCCTCCCTGCCGGCCTTGCCGGCCCTCCCCCAGCTCTCGGGAGCCAAGCTGCCACGTCCGACGCTCACCCTGCCCACCCTGGCGATGGCAGAGGGCCGGGAGCGCTGGTTTCCGCTGGTGGCGATCGGTCTGCTGCTTGCTCTGCTGCTGATCACCCCCTCCGGCTCCGCCGAAGTGCTGCTCGCCCTGGCCACGGGGGTGGCGGTGGTGAACCTGCAGCGGCGCCAGGGCCGTTTCCTGGCCGCCATCGGATGGAGCTTTGCCCTGCTCAGCGTGGGCCTGCTGCTGGGCGGTGGCCTGGTCCAGCTGCTGGATCCTTCCCTGCCCTTGGGTCTGCCGATCGGCCCCGAGCAGGTGCAGAGCCTGCCGGCCCTGGTGCTGCTGCTGCTGGGGGCGCTGCTGATCACCTGAACGTTTGGCATTCAGGCCACATAGTTCAGACCGGCATTGTCAGACCGGCGTGTTCAGGCCACCGCCAGTTCGTTGATCAGCTCCTGTAGCTCCCCTTCCTCCACCCCGTAGACCTCGTTGCAGAAGTGGCAGGTGAGCTCGGCTCGGCCGTCTTCATCGAGGATGGTGCTCAGTTCGGCCTGGCCCAGCAGCCGCAGGGCATCAACGCTGCGGCGACGGGTGCAAGGGCAGTGGAAGGTCACATCCTGCTGGGCTTCAGCGTCTTCCAGCAGCCTGGGATCGAGATCCGGGAAGATGTCTTCAAGCAGCAGCTTCAAGTTGCCGGAGCAGGCCGCCAGGCGGCGGCTGAAGCCCGTGATCTCCCGGCAGCGTTCTTCCAGCAGGGCCACCAGGGCCGGCTCGCTGGCCGCCTTGGGCAGCACCTGCACCAGCACGCCCCCGGAGCAGCGCACGCCGCTGCTGTCGATCTGCTCGCCGACGAACAGGCCGGAAGGGGTCTGCTCGGAATGCAGCAGGTAGGAGGCCACGTCGTCACCGATGCCGCCGCTGACCAACTCGACGGTGCTGCTGTAGGGCTCGCCCTTGCCCTGGTCGCGCACCACATGCAGGTAGCCGGTGCCGGTGGCCTTGCGAAAATCGAAGCCGTGCTGCCCCGGCTCGGTCTCGATCAGATCGAGCTCCAGCCCCGGCGCCCCCACGTAGCCGCGCACGGTGCCGTCACGGCCGGCATCCACCATCAGCCCCCGCAGCGGCCCATCCGACTGAATGCGCAGGTTGACCCGGCCATGGGTCACCTTCATCGAACTGGCCAGCAGCAGACCAGCCGTCATCGCCCGCCCCAGCAGCGCCGTGGTGAGGTACGAGAGCTGGTGCCGGCGGCGGGCATAACGGGTGGTGACCGTGGTGAGCGCCGCCACCAGGCGAATGCCACCCTGGGCGGCCGTGGCCCGCACCAACTGATCGGGCATCGGCCCACCCCCCAACTCAGACCATCGTACGAAGCGCCGGGAGGGGCTGAAGCGTGCCCCGCTCCAGCCGCCAGCCCCGCTCGATCAGGCCGCGGAACAGCTCCGGTTCATGGGTGACCACCAGCAGCACCCGATCCCGGCTGAGCTGGACGAGCAGCTGCAGCACCTCCTGACGCACCGACCAGTCGAGGCCAGCGGTGGGCTCATCGAGCAGCAGCACCCGGGGATCCCGCACCAGCTGCACCGCCAGGGCCAGGCGCCGCTGCTGGCCGCCGCTGAGCCGCTCCGGCGCCTGCTGAAGCGACAGGGAGCCCAGCCCCACCTGGCGCAGCACCGCCTCCACCCGCTCGGCCGGCAGCCGGCGCTGGCCCAGCTTCAGCTCCTGGCCCACGCTGAGGCCGAGGAAGTGCCGTTCGGGAAACTGAAACACCAGCCCGCACAGCCAGCGCCGCTGGCGGGCATCGAGCGCTTTGCCTTCCCAAAGAATGGTGCCGCCGCTCGGATCGGCCAGGCCACAGATCAGCTCCAGCAGGGTGGTCTTCCCGCAGCCGCTGCGGCCCGCCACCAGGGCGGGCTGGCCGGGCTTCAGGCAGAGATCCACCCCATCAAGAACCGCCACCGCGGCGGTGGCCGGTCGATAGCGCAGGCCTTGGAGCTCAAGCATGGGGGGCCTCGGGTCGGTCCAGCTTGCTGCCCCGGTGTTGGATGGGGTCGATCGGTGGGCGCTTGGTGATGGACGTCAGGTTTCGGGACGTGGATCCGTTCAACTGCTGGATCTGGCTGCGCTTCGCCGCCCCACCCGGCCAGGGGGAGCGCGGCTATGTGGACACCGCCTTCGAGAGCTGGTTCTTTCTGGGCAAGCTGGGCGGCTTCAATGCCGAGAACCTGCAGGTGCATGAGGAGGGCGTCGACCTGAGCTGGATGACCTACGACGGCGATGACGCCGAGAAGGCCCTGCCCGCCCTGATGCACAACATGGGCGAGCTGGAGTATCAGGAGGAATGGGCACGGTGCTGGGTGGATCTGGGCACCAGTGACGGGGTGGCCCTCGATGTCCTGATCAATGTGCTGCGCCAGCTCGACAATGACGTGACCGAGATCGAGGAGCTGGTGATCGGTGGGGTCAACGACGACTGGCCAGTGGAGGAGCAGGACGAGGCGATCTTCCCCTCGGGTGGCGGCCACTGAGCTGCTGATCCCCGCCCCCTGGTGCTGCCATGGCCCGTGAACTGCGCCGCCTGCTGATCGAGCCCGCCCGGCTGGCCGAGGAGCTGGCCCTCACGGCCGAGGAAAGCCGCTACCTCACCAGGGTGCTGCGCTATGGAGCTGGCGATCGCTTCGCCGTCACCGACGGGGCCGGCCGGCTCTGGAGTGCCGTGCTGCTCGACCGACGCACGGCCCGCCTGCAGCAGCCCGCCGGGGCACCACTCGAAGCGGTGGCCGCCCCCAGTCCCGCCCTCACCCTGGCCCTGGCCGTTCCCCGCCTCGATGGCGATGTGGTGGTCCGCATGGCCTGCGAGCTCGGCGTCGATCGCCTGCAGCCGCTGCTGGCGGAGCGGAGCAGCGTCGGAGCGGAACGGCGGGGTGGCCGCTGGCCGGCGATCCTGCGCGAGGCCAGCGAGCAGTGTGAGCGGCTCTGGCTGCCGGAGCTGGGCGAAGCGGTTGAGGCCAGCAGCTGGCTGGCGAAGCCGGCACCGGGCCTGGCGCTGCTTGCCACCACCCGCCAGGACTCCTTGCCGCTGCTCGGCTCGCTTCTGGCCGCCACCTCGGCAGGGGAGTCGAGCGAGGCGATCGAGCTGGCGATCGGGCCGGAGGGGGGCTGGAGCCCGGCAGAGGAGGCGCTGGCCCTGGCGGCGGGCCGGCAGGCGGTGAATCTGGGGCCGCGCATCCTGCGCTGTTCCACCGCGGCAGTGGCCGGCCTCAGCCTGCTCAGCCAGTGGCGGGCAGCAGACTGCGGCGGCCGTTGAGATCAGCCTCGGATCAGGCTTGCAGCGATCGCCTTGAACCCGGCCAGGTTGGCGCCGGCCAGACGCCGGGGACGGGGCAGGGCACCGGAGGGAATCAACAGATCAGGCGCAAAGGTGGCCGTTGACGGGGCCGGGCGGTTCTCCTGCTCGCGCCGAAGCTCGGCGGCGATGGCCTCCGCCGTGGTGAGTACCGGGGCCGCCTCGGCGGCTGGCTGGGATGCTGCCTGGGCCTGGGCAGGCGCCTGGGTGGTTGTGGGGCTGGAAACCGGAGGCTGGGGCGCCACGGAAACAGGCTTCTTGGGCCCGTCGCTTCCCAGATCGAGGAAGAAGGAACCCTTGCGGTTGAACACCATGGCGTCGGCCCAGCGTGGCAGTGGTTTCGATTATCCGCCGCGCCCCCTGCCTACGGCGCCCGGCTTAGGGCTGTGCAACAGAACGCGCCCCTGCCAACCAGCGGGGGCCGGCCACACTGGAAGCAGCCGCCGCCCCGCCGGGCAGCCCGCCTTGTGGACTGATCTGGCCCCCCTCCTTCCCCCCCAGAGCGCGGCCCACTGGTTGCTGGCGCTGGGGCTCAACACCACCCTGATCGCCCTGGCCCAGCGGCTGCCGCTGCTCACCCGCGCCGGCTGGGTCCATGCCGGCCTGCTCGGCACCCTGCTCTGGGGAGCCCTGGGCTGGCGCGGCTGGCTGGCGGTGGTGCTGTATCTGGTGCTGGGGTCCCTGGTCACCCGCCTGGGGTTCCGGCGCAAGCAGGCTGCGGGGCTGGCCGAAGGGCGGGGTGGCCGCCGCGGCCCCGAAAACGTCTGGGGATCGGCCGCCACCGGGGCGGGCCTCGCCTTGCTCACCGCCGCACCCGGCGCGCCGGTGGCCCTGCTGCTGCTGGGCTTCAGTGCCAGTTTCGCCGCCAAGCTGGCGGACACCTGCGGCAGCGAGATCGGCAAGCGCTGGGGGCGCACCACCCTGCTGATCACCAGCCTGCGGCCGGTGCCGGCTGGCACCGAGGGGGCGATCAGCCTGGAGGGCACCCTGGCCAGCCTGGTGGGAAGCGGCGCCATGGCCCTGGTGCTGCTGGCCCTCGGTCTGCTGCCATCGGCGGCGGCCTGGGGGCTGGTGACCCTGGTGGGGCTGGCAGCCACCCTGCTTGAAAGCCTGATCGGCGCCACCCTGCAGCCGAAGCTGGCCTGGCTGAGCAATGAGCTGGTCAATGGGCTTCAGACCCTGATCGCGGCAGGCCTGGCGATGGGCCTGGCCCCGTTGCTGGCCTGAGGGGAAACGCCTGGCCCTCCAGCAGGGCCGTCGGTTCGAACAGGTCCGCCAGCTCGACGCCGAGTTCCTGGCGGAGCTGGGCCAGGAGGGCTTCGCAGCATTTCTGGGCAACGCGGGCCTTCAGCCCCAGGCGTTCGCCCAGCTCCCGCCAGGAGGCTCCCCCCAGCACCCGCCCCTCCAGCAGTTCCCGGTGGCTAGGGTCGAGGCGGCCGAGGCGCTGCCGCAGCCAGTGCTGGGGTTCCGCTTCACAGCAGGCCGACAGGACCGGGCTGTCGGGCCGGCAGGGATGGGGCGTGTCCCGGGCCTCGATCAGCTCCCCCAGGGGCAGGACAAGGCCATCACGCCGGGGGGCGGGCGCATCGAGGCTGCAGATCCGCAGGGCCCAGTGGAGGGAGCAGGCGTCCCGCCAGCGCTCCAGCCGGCAGCCGAGCTGCTCGGCCAGGTCCTGCTCCGCCAGGGCCGGCAGCTGCTGGTGCAGCCGCTGCTGCTGCAGGGTCTGGCCGCGGCGGTAGAGCTCCCGCAGCAGGCGGGAGCAGCGCAGCGGCGGGTGCTGGTCGCGGAGATGGTGCTGCATGGCGCCGCGGATGTAGGGGACCGCGTAGCTGCTCAGGGCCTCGCCACAGCTTGGATCGAAACGTTCGATCGCCCGGATCAGGCCGAGGCAGCCCAGTTGGAGGAGATCCTCGAACGGCAGGGTGGTGGTGCGGCTAAGACGGTCGGCCAACTGCTTCACCAGGGGAAGGTTGAGCTCCACCAGCCGGTTGCGGGCGCGGTGGTCACCGGTGGCGCGGTAGCGCTCGAGCAGGGTGGCGTTGAGGGCGGCGAAGGGTTGATCTGACACGGCTGATGGGGGATGAAGACAGTGGTTTCACCCTCCGTCCGGTGCGCCTTTAGACACCATTCCCCAACTGGAGGGAATCGTCTCCCCCATTCGGGTGATCAGGAGATCAGGGCGGGGGTGCGGGCCCGCAAGGCTTCCAGCTCGGCCCAGCGCAACAACGCCGGCCACAGCCGCACCTGTTCGTAGATCCGATGATGGCCGGCGGCGTTGAGGTGAAGGCCATCGCCGTCGACCAGCCGCAGCCAGTGGGGATCGCTCCGCAGCGGCTCCAGCAGGGGCAAGAAAGGCACATCCGCCTCCAGGCAAGCCTCCTCCAGCAGCCGCTCGTAGCGATGCACGGTTGCCAGGTCGTACCAGAGGCAGCCGGCGTAGGGCATCACCGCCTCATCCACCGGCGTCAGCCCGAGCACCAGCACCGGCGCCAAGGCCGTGGCCTGGCGGAGCAGCTGCTGCAGGCCGAACAGAAACGCCTCCGGCGCCAGTTGGTGGCGGCCGTCGGAGCGGCCGACCCGGGCGGTGTCGTTGAGGCCGATGTTGATCAGGATGCCCTGGGGCCCCTGGCGCCGCAGCTCGCCGCGGCAGCCCACCTCGCCGGGCAGGCGGGCGGCGAGCCGCTCAAGCCCATCGCCCCGCACCCCCAGGTTGTAGAGCACCGGTCCGTCCGGCAGACCCATCCAGTGGCGACGGAGCCGTTCGCACCAGCCCCCGTTCTCGGGATCGCCCCAGCCGTAGGCGCTGCTGTCGCCCAGCACCACGAGCTTGCGAGGAATGGCAACGGGCATGGCGGATCGCGGGAAGGCTTCAGCTCGCCAGCAGCCGGCGGCGGGCGCGGTCGCTGAGATCCTCCCCCACCAGGGTCAAGGCGGCGTAGACGGCCACCAGGGCGAGGAGCTGATCGACGGCAAAGGAGCTGAGCGCTTCGAGCAGCAGCGTTCCGAGCCCGGCAGCCCCCACCAGTCCGACCACCACCGTTTCCCGCAGGATCACATCGGCCCGGTAGGCGCCATAGGCCAGGTAGGAGCGGGCCAGGCCACTGAAGCGGCCATAGAGCAGGGCCAGCCGGGGCCCACAGCCGGCGCAGCGCAGGGCGAGCTCGGCGCCGCCTGCGGCTGGGCCCTCGGCGGCAGAGTCAGCGGCTTCGAGCAGCAGGCGGCCCAGAACACCGAGGTTGTGGAAGGCCAGGGCCAGGGCCGCCGTGACCAGGCCTGGTTTGAGCACGAACAGCAGCAACAGGGCGGTGAGGGGCGGTGGCCACAGCCGCCCCAGGGCCCAGAGCCCCTGCAACAGCAGCCGGCCCCACGGCCAGGGGGCGACGAACAGCAGCAGCAGCGGTGCTCCCCCCACCGCCAGAGCGGCGGCCAGCAGGGTCAGCAGCACGGTGGTCCCCACCATCGACCCCCAGGGCAGGGCCAGCACCACCGGCCAGTTGGGCAGAAACGGCGGCAGCGCCTGCCACACCAGCAGCGACGCCGGGTTCACCCCCAGGGCCCGCGCCACCAGCACCAGCACCGGCAGCAAGGCCAGCAGGGCCAGCAGCAGTTCGCGGCCGCTGCGGCCCACGCCGCGGGCGTCCAGGCCGAAGCGGCCCGGCATGCCCCAGCGCCGGCGCAGCAGGCGCAGCGAGCCCTCCAGCAGAAGCATCACGGCGAGCAGCAGCCACAGGCCGGTCCAAAGTTCGTGGAATTGCAGCGACTGCAGGGTGAGGCGCAGCTCCGTGCCCAGCCCGCCGAGGCCGAACACACCGAGCAGGGTGGCGCTGCGCAGGGCGCACTCTAGGCGGTAGCCGCCATAGCTGAAGGCGCCGGGCAACAGGGCCGGACCGAGGGCGGTGAGCAGGGCGCCGGGGGCGCCGGCCCCGGCGTTGCGCAGGGCGTCGAGGGGGGCGGTCGGCAGGGCATCGAGCAGATCGCCCACCACCCGGGCCACCAGGGCTGCGTAGGGAATGGCGATCGCAAGCACCGCCACGGCCGGCTGCAGGCCCACCAGCTGCAGAAACAGCAGCCCCCAAAGCAGCTCGTGGATCGAGCGGGGCACCGCCAGAAACCGCCGGATCAGCTCGGCTGGCCAGGCCTCTGCAAGCAGGGTCCGCCAGATGGTGCGGGAACTCAGCACCCCCCCCACCAGCCCGAGGGCGAGGCTGAGGGCCCAGCCGAGCAGGGCGATGCCCACGGTCACGCCCAGGCCAGTGAAGGCGGCGCCCAGCAGGACCGGATCGAGCGAGGGGGTGAGCGCCGCGGCGGCGAACTGTCCGATCAGCTCCCAGCCGCCGCCGTGGACCAGGCCGGGCAGCAGCGCCGCCAGGGGCAACAGCACCAGGGCCGGCAGCAGCATCAGCAAAGGCGCGGCAGGCGGCTGAAATGGCCAGGGGCAATGGCCGGGGCGGGGGGCCGTGACCACGGGCGTCATCGAGGCTCGTCCGGCCAGGGCGAAGGCCCGGCGCCGTAGAGCGCCTGGATCAGGGCGGGATCCACGGCGGCGGGGGGAGTATCCAGCACCAGCCGACCGGCCCTGAGCGCCAGCACCCGGTCGAAGCCACCAACCAGATCCGGACGGTGCAGGCTGAGCAGCAGGGCGCGGGGGGCCGTGGCCTGGCGCAGCAGCAGGGCCAGAAGCTCCGCCGCCAGGCGCGGATCGAGGTGGGCCAGGGGTTCATCGGCCAGCAGCAGGGTGGGCTGCTGGCGCAGAAGCCGGGCGATGGCCAGGCGCTGGCGCTGACCACCGGAGAGGGCCGTGACGGATTGGGGCAGCAGGGCCGGATCCAGATCCACCTCCCGCAGCACGGCGCTGTTGGCGGCTGTGTCGAGGGGTTGGAGCAGGTTGAGCAGGGCCTTCGGCCAGCCCCACTCCGCCAGCCGGGCGGCGTTGAGGTTCTGCTGGACGGTGAGCTCCTCGATCAGGCGCAGGTCTTGCCAGAGGGTGCCGATCCGGGCCCGCTGCCGTTGCCGCAGCCGGCGGGAGCGGGCCGGCGGCGCCCCCTCCCACAGCACCGCCCCGCTGGCTGGAGCCACCAGGCCGTTGGCCACGGCCAGCAGGGTGCTCTTGCCGGCCCCGCTGGCCCCGAGCAAGGCCACCCGCTCCCCTGACCGCAACTGCAGGGAAACCCCCGCCAACCGGTCGGCAGCGCGGCCCGGCACCGTGACCTCACGCAGCTCCAGCAGCGGCGTTGGGAGGCCGGAAGGGGGCATGGCTCAGCGGATCTTGCCGATCTCGCGTCCCACCTTCTCGATCGCGTCGTACTGGGCCACAGGCGCCGGAATGAACCGCTTCGCGCCGAACAACTCCAGGATGTCGGCCTGCTTGGGGTTGTTGGCGCGCAGGTTCAAAAAACTGCCCTGGAGTTTGGCGGTGAAGCCCTTGCCGAAGCGCTGGTCGAGATCGGGCTGGGCCAGCCAGTGGTAATTGGGGTAGCCAGGGGTGCGCCAGATCACGATCACCTTCCTGGGGTCTGTCTTGCCGGAGAGCAGGCTGCTTTGCCAAACCTCCTCGTTCACCACGCCGGCCTGGTAGGCCCCACTCTGCACCAGGGCGATCGTGGCGTCGTGGCTGCTGCTGAAGCCGGGGGCGCCGCCGGCGAAATCCTGCAGCGTCACCCCCGCCTGGCCGAGGAAGTACTGGGGCATCAGCCGGCCTGAGGTGGAACTCTCCGAGCCGAAGGTGAAGCGCTTGCCCTTCAGCTCACTCAGGCCCTTCTGGTTGCGGATCGGCTTGAGGCCGCTGACGGTGTTGGCGATGAAGAGGCTGTGGAAGGAGCCGTCGATGTCCCGCTGGGCGATCACCTTGGCGCCGGGCTTCTGCAGTCGGGCCTGCACGCCGGTGAGGGCGCCGAACCAGACCAGATCGAGATCACCGCGGCGGAAGGCGCTCACGGCGGCGGTGTAGTCGGTCACCGGCACGTACTTCACCGGCACGCCCAGGCTGCGGCTGAGCTCGTTCGCCAGCAGGGGGTAGAGGCGGTTGAGGGTTTCCGGTTTCTGATCGGGAATGGCGCTGATCCGCAACAGCTTCTGCTGGGCTTCAGCTCCAGGGATCAGGGGCGCAGCACCGGGTTGGGAGGGGGGCAAGACCGCCGGAAACAGGGCCAGGGCCAGGCCAGCCAGCACGGCGGTCGAACGTTCTCGGAGCCGCAGTAGAGGGCGGCGAAAAAGAGAGGACATCAGAGGTGGGGGGGTCAGAGGCTGGCCAGGAAGCGCTCAAGGCGCGCCAGGCCATCCAGAATCGTGGCGGGTGAGGCTGCACAGGAGAGCCGGATGCAGCGGTCGTCACCGAAGGCCACTCCTGGCACCACCGCCAGACCCTCCCGCTCCAGCAGCTGGTTGCAAAAGCGCATCGAATCCAGCCCGTAGCTGCTCACATCCGGGAAGGCGTAGAACGCCCCCTGGGGCGGCTGCAAGGCGATATCCGGCAGGGCCCGCAGCCCGTCGCTGAGCAGGGTGCGGCGCTGGTTGAACTGCTCGGCCATCTCCCGCACGCAATCCCGCGGACCTTCGATGGCGGCCAGGGCGCCGTACTGGGCGAAGGTGCAGACGTTGCTGGTGCTCTGGCTCTGCAGGGCGCTGGCGGCGGCGATCACCTCGCGGGCCCCGGCCAGGTAGCCCAGCCGCCAGCCGGTCATCGCCCAGCCCTTGGCAAAGCCGTTCACCACAAACACCCGGTGCTGCAGGTCGGGGGCGATCGCCGCGAAGCTGTGGTGCTGGTGACCGGGGGCCAGCAGGAACTCGTAGATCTCGTCGCAGACCACCGCCACTTGGGGATGGCGCCGCAGCACCGCCGCGAACCCCTCCAGTTCCCCCCGGCTCAGCACCAGGCCGGTGGGGTTGGAAGGGCTGTTGAGCACCAGCAGCTTGCTGGCCGGCGTGATCGCGGCCTCCAGCTGCTCCGGGCGCAGCCGGAACCCTTCCGAGGCCAGGCTCGGCAGCACCCGCACCGTGGCACCGGCCAGCTGGGCCATCTCCGGATAGCTCAGCCAGTAGGGGGCCGGAAGCAGCAGCTCATCGCCCTGCCCCAGCAGCACCTGGAAGAGGTTGTAGAGCGCCTGTTTGCCGCCGTTGGTGACCAGCACCTGCTCGGCGGTGGTGGGGATGCCATTCTCGGCGCTGAGCTTGGTGGCGAGCGCCTGGCGCAGGGCCGGCTCGCCGGCAACGGGGCCGTAGCGGGTTGCACCCCTGGCCAGGGCTTCGCAGACGGCCTCGCGGATGAAGGCGGGGGTGTCGAAATCGGGCTCGCCGGCACTGAGGCCACAGATGTCGTGACCATCGGCCCTGAGCTGGCGGGCGCGGGCGGAGATGGCGAGGGTGAGCGAGGGTTGCAGCGCCAGGGCCCGATCCGAGAGGTTCAACGGGCGGGGCATCAGCATGGTCGCAGCGTTCGACCGCAACATGGGCGGCGGCGTTCCGGCAGTGGAGCGCGTGAAAAGAAGAGGTCATCCTGCCTGACGCCCATCTGGCTCCATAGGATCCCTTTTTCCGGCTCCGACCGATCGAACCCGGATCCCCACCCCCCGCGCAGCCCAGCCTGTTCGCCGCCCCCGGCCTGCCGGTCAGCGAAGGGCTGCGGCAGCTGCATGGCGCCTGTGACGCTTGCCGCCGCTGCGGTCTTGGCGCAACACGCCATCAGGTGGTGGTGAGCCGCGGCAACCCCGCCGCCCGGTTGATGGTGGTCGGCGAGGGCCCCGGTGCCCAGGAGGATGCCAGCGGTTTCCCCTTCGTGGGCCGGGCCGGCCAGCTGCTGGATCAGATGATGGCCAGCGTATCGATTGACACCAATCGTGATGCCTACATCTGCAATGTGGTGAAGTGCCGCCCGCCGGAGAATCGCAAACCCACCGCCAAGGAGATGGCGGCCTGTCTGCCCTGGCTCCTGGAGCAGGTGGAGCTGGTGCAGCCCGAAGTGATCCTGCTGGCCGGAGCCACGGCGGTGGAAGGGGTGCTGGGGATCAGGGGAGGCATCACCAGGCTGCGGGGCCAGTGGCAGCAATGGCAGGGGCGCTGGTGCCTGCCGATCTTTCATCCCTCCTATCTGCTGCGCAATCCTTCGCGGCAAACCGGCAGCCCGAAGTGGCACACCTGGCAGGATCTAAAGGAGGTGAAGAGGCGGCTCGATCAACCAGGGGGTTGACGCTCCGCCCTTCGCCGGTTCCCCGGCCGCTGTGACAGGCTTTGGCCAACACCGGCCCACCCGCGATGACCGGCACCCTCGCCCGCCCCGACACCAGCCTGCCGGGCCTCCCCGCCGACTGGGCCAGCAACCCCCGCTACGACACCTTGATTCGCCGCCGTCAGACCCGCAGCGTGCGGGTGGGCGACGTGTGGATCGGCAGCGAACACCCGGTGGTGGTGCAGTCGATGATCAACGAGGACACCCTCGACATCGCCGGCGCCACCGCCGGCATTCGCCGCCTCCATGAGGCGGGTTGCGAGATCGTGCGGCTCACGGTGCCGAGCCTGGGCCATGCCCGGGCGGTGGGGGAGATCCGCAAGCGTCTTGAAGACAGCTACAAACCGGTGCCCCTGGTGGCGGACGTGCACCACAACGGCATGAAGATCGCCCTGGAGGTGGCCCAGCACGTCGACAAGGTGCGCATCAATCCCGGCCTCTATGTGTTCGACAAGCCCGATCCGAACCGCACCGAATTCAGCCCCGAGGAAGTGGCGGCGATCGGCGCGCGCATCCAGGCCACCCTGGAGCCCCTGGTGAGCCTGCTCAAAGACCAGGACAAAGGGCTGCGTATCGGCGTCAACCACGGCTCCCTGGCCGAACGGATGCTGTTCACCTACGGCGACACGCCGCTGGGCATGGTGGAGAGCGCCCTGGAGTTCATCCGCATCTGCGACCGCCTCGACTTCCACAACATCGTGGTGTCGATGAAGGCCTCGCGGGCGCCGGTGATGCTGGCGGCCTACCGGATGATGGCCGACCGCATGGACGCCGAGGGGTTCCCCTACCCCCTGCACCTGGGGGTCACCGAGGCTGGCGATGGCGATTACGGCCGCATCAAGAGCACCGCCGGCATCGCCACCCTGCTGGCAGAGGGCCTGGGCGACACGATCCGCGTCTCGCTCACCGAAGCGCCGGAGAAGGAGATCCCGGTTTGCTACTCGATCCTGCAGGCCCTGGGGCTCAGGAAAACGATGGTGGAGTACGTGGCCTGCCCCAGCTGCGGCCGCACCCTGTTCAACCTGGAGGAGGTGCTGCACGTGGTGCGCAACGCCACGGCCCACCTCACCGGCCTCGACATCGCCGTGATGGGCTGCATCGTCAACGGCCCCGGCGAGATGGCCGACGCCGACTACGGCTACGTGGGCAAGACCCCCGGCACCATCTCGCTGTATCGGGGCCGCGACGAGATCCGGCGGGTGCCGGAGGCGGAAGGGGTGGAGGCCCTGATCGCCCTGATCAAGGAGGACGGCCGCTGGGTGGATCCCTGAAGCGAAGGTCAGTCCCCTCAGTCAGTCCTCTCTGTCAGTCACATGTGGACGTGGCTGTGAACGGTCTTCTCCCCCTGCTTCGGCCAGGTGAGCGGGCTAACTTGAAGGCTCAGTCCTCGGCGCTCGGAGTTTTCCCCAATGGCCAATGGTCGCACCAGCCTGCTTGTGTTGGCCGGGGTTGGCGCCTGCACGGCTGCGGCAGTGGTCGGGAGCGAATTGTTCATGGCGCCGAGTTCCGCCTCCCTGATCACCGACAGCCCCAAGGAGGTGATGGACCAGGCCTGGCAGATCGTCTTCCGCGACTATCTCGACACCACCGGCAAGTACACCCCGGAGCAGTGGCGCAAACTCCGGCGTGATCTGCTCGCCAAGAGTTACGGCAACACCAAGGAAAGCTACGAGGCGATCAGGGGGATGCTCGGCACCCTCGATGATCCCTACACCCGCTTCATGGACCCGCGGGAGTTCAAGGAGATGCAGATCGACACTTCCGGGGAACTCTCCGGGGTGGGCATCCAGCTGAGCCTCGACAAGGACAGCAAGGAACTGGTGGTGGTGTCACCGATCGACGGATCGCCCGCCTCCCTGGCCGGCGTGCAGCCGAAGGATGTGATCGTCTCGATCGACGGCAAGAGCACGAAGGGCATGACCACCGAAGACGCGGTCAAGCTGATCCGTGGCCAGGCCGGCACCTCGGTGATCCTGGAGATGCGCCGCAAGAGCCAGGTGCTAACGGTGCCGCTCACCCGCGAGCGGATCGAGCTCCACGCCGTGGAACACCAGATCAACACCAGCCCGGAAGGCGTGAAGGTGGGCTACATCCGCCTCAAGCAATTCAACGCCAACGCCTCGAAGGACATGCGCGCGGCCCTCAAGGACCTGGAGGCCAAGGGGGTGCAGGGGTATGTGCTCGACCTGCGCAGCAATCCCGGTGGTCTGCTGGTGGCCAGCGTGGAGATCGCGCGGCAGTGGCTCGATGAGGGGGTGATCGTGTCCACCCGCACCCGCGACGGCATCCAGGACATCAAGCGCGCCAATGGTCGGGCGCTCACCAAGGCCCCGGTGGTGATCCTGGTCAACGAGGGGTCGGCCAGTGCCAGCGAGATTCTCTCCGGCGCCCTGCAGGACAACAAGCGCGGGCTGCTGGTGGGCCAGAAGACCTTCGGCAAGGGGCTGGTGCAGTCGGTGCGGGGGCTCTCCGATGGCTCAGGCATGACGGTGACGATCGCCAAGTACCTAACCCCGAGCGGCCGGGACATCCACAAGCACGGCATCTCCCCCGATGTTGCCGTGAAGCTGAGCGAGAAGGAGATTCAGAACCTCAAGCTCGAAGACATCGGCACCCGCAAGGACGGCCAATACAAGGAGGCCGAAAACACCCTGGTCAAGCAGCTTCGCAACATCAGCAAGGGCCCCACCAAGCACTACAACCCCACTAGCGCCAACCTGCCGGCGGCCCTCAGCAAGCCCTGAGGCTTCAGGCGGCTCAGCTGACCGGCTGCATCAAGCCGCCGCCTGGGTTGGAGTCGTCATCGTCGTTCTCCTGTTCGGACTGGAAGAGGGAGAAGAGACCAAGGGCCAGCAGACTCACCAGGACCGAGGCCAGCTCCACGCCCCCCTGGATTCCTGACGACGCGCCACCCACTCCGATCAGTTCGCCCATGGACATCAGCCTGTTCCGTCACTGTAACGATTTTTTGCGCTGATGCGGGACCGGCTCACCGGAGCATCTCACCAGAGGCGGTCGCGACCACGGCGCAGCGCCTGAATCTTCCGCTCCAGCACCACCAGCGCCGGGATCAGGGTGAGGGCGTTGGCAGCAATCAAAGGCCCATCCCCGGTGAGCAGCCCGTAGATCCCCCAGCCGGTGATCCCCGCCGTGAACAGCAGGTACATGCGCAGGGAGATGCCGCGGGTGTCGCCGCTGCGGACCGTCTTGATCGCCTGGGGGAAAAAGCTCAAGGTGGTGAGCGTGGCGGCGGCGTAGCCGAGGAGCGTCACCGGCAGGGGGTGGGACATGGCGGAATCGACGCACGCGGAAGGGGGCTCATGGAATCTTGAAGCCCACCAGGGATAGGCCCGGATCATCGGATCACGAATCGGATGGGTTGCCGGTCTTCACTCCTAGGTTGAGACCGGTCGTCGGACGCTGCCGTCATGCAGCCCATCAAGGATCTCTTGCGGGACACCACAGCCCGTTATGCGGAGCGAAGCGAACGGCGCAGCCGGACGCTGCGAGTGATCGAAGAGCAGGGGGTGCTGGCCGCCAACGATCCCGAGCTGGTGGCGCAGCGGCTGGACCGTCTCCATACCGACCGGCAGCTCGTGGAGCAGCTGAAAGACATGAGCCGCAGCTTCAGCCCCACAGGTCCGGGGGTGGCCCCCCGCGATTTTCCTCGCTCGCTGGAGCGGGGGATGCAGGTGGCGCGGGCCGTGGCTCGGGTGCAGATCCGTGATGGGCAGGGCCGCGCCGCGGGCTACGGCATACGGCACCGGCTTTCTGATTTCGCCCCGGCTGTTTCTCACCAACAACCTCGTGCTGGCCACGGCAGCCAGCGCCGCTGCCAGCCAGGCCGAGTTCAACTTCCAGGAAAGCGCCGGCGGGGAGGATGAAGCCCAGCCAGGTGTTCCCCTTCGCACTGGAGGAGTTCTTTCTCTCAGACCTGGAGCGAGATTAAAGAAAACCCTCGTGGCCCTGAGGCAGGAATCGCTGCCGAGAACGCAACGGGGTACAGATCCTGGCCACCCTCCGCAGCATGGGGCTCAACACCATGCGGCTGGCAGGCATGGACTCGATCGCCAACGGCATGGCCGCTGTCGCCCACGACATCAGGTACCTGCTCGAACATCTGGGCTGGAGCAGCGCAGAAGGACCCAAACCGGCAGCCTTGTGAGACTTCTGATAAACCCTGGGGGTGGACCTTCTAGGTGCATCCTCTTCAGCAGTCGCCACGAAGCTTCTGTGGTCGGCTTTTAGCTCGACGACCCTGCCTGTCTCATCGGCTACCACTACGCATGATTGACCCCGGGGCCCGCAATGATGCAGGATCCTTGTTGGACTGACGCGGTCCACCCCGCGGATGTAGCTCAGTGGTAGAGCATCTCCTTGCCAAGGAGAGGGTCGAGAGTTCGAATCTCTTCATCCGCTTGAACAACCCGAGATCGCCTGCCACAGAAGCAGTTCCTGGGTCTCGGACCTTTGGAAGCCCAGTTGCTGGTAGAAGCCTGAGCCGTTAGAGGTCATCAGGTACACCCGTTCCACCCCGGCCAGGCCAGGGCTTTTGAGCAGAGCTGCCACGATTCTCCTGCCGACCCCCTGGCCCTGGTGGTCATTGGCCACCACCACATCCCACAGCACGGCGCGGTAGACACCGTCGCTGGTGGCTCGGCCGAATCCGACCAGCTGCCGTTCCCGCCAGGCGCTGACCACCGCCTGGCTGCCGCTCAGCATCCGCCCCAGTTGGGACCGTTCGCGCCCCTGGGCCCAGAAGCTGTGCTGGTCCAGCAGCCGCTGCAGTTGACCCAGCCCCAGCAGACGCAGGCCCGGGGCTCCCGGACGGTGGCGGACGATCCGCAGCGGAGCGCCCACGTTGTCCCCTTTCTGTTCCTGGGGCCCTGATCGCTGAGCAACCGTCTCAACGGCCCGCAGCGTGGCGGCCTCGACGGCTGGAACCAGCTGGTCTTTGAGGTTCATGCCCATGGGCGCTGGCCTGATTCTGGTCCGAGAGGACCCATCAATTCACCTTAACTGCACGTCATTGTTTCGATGAAACCCCTTGGCCCACCTTGTTTCTTGGCGGTCAGGCGCGAGTCGGCGGTGATAGGGTGAAGCCAAATGGGCGGCCGTTTCCATGCTCAAATTCCTGCTGGGCGACCCCAACGCCCGCAAGCTGAAGCGGTACCAGCCCCTGGTGTCGGACATCAACCTGCTGGAGGAGGAGATCGCCCCCTTCAGTGACGACCAGTTGCGCGGCAAGACCGGCGAGTTCAAGGAGCGGCTCCAGAAGGCCGAGAATCCTGCCCGGCAGCGGCAACTGCTCGATGCCATGCTTCCCGAGGCCTTCGCCGTGGTGCGCGAGGCCGGCAAGCGGGTGCTGGGCATGCGCCACTTCGACGTGCAGCTGATCGGTGCCATGGTGCTGCATGAAGGCCAGATCGCCGAGATGAAGACGGGCGAGGGCAAAACCCTCGTGGCCACCCTGCCGGCCTACCTCAACGCCCTGACCGGCGCCGGGGTTCACGTGGTGACGGTGAACGACTACCTGGCCCGCCGCGACGCGGAGTGGATGGGCCAGGTGCATCGCTTCCTCGGCCTTTCGGTGGGGCTGATCCAGCAGGACATGCCCCCATTTGAGCGTCGCCGCAACTACGGCTGTGACATCACCTATGCCACCAACAGCGAGCTCGGGTTCGACTACCTGCGCGACAACATGGCTAATGACATCGAGGAGGTGGTTCAGAGAAACTTCAACTACTGCATCATCGATGAAGTTGATTCGATCCTGGTCGATGAGGCCCGAACGCCCCTGATCATCTCCGGCCAGATCGAGCGCCCCCAGGAGAAGTACCGCCGCGCGGCCGACATCGCCGAGCAACTGCTGCGAGCCGAGGGAACCGCCAAGGATGGGATAGATCCGGAGGGGGACTACGAGGTGGATGAGAAGCAGCGCAACGTCACCCTCACCGACGAGGGCTACGCCAAGGCCGAGCAGTTGCTGGGGGTGGAGGATCTGTTTGATCCCGCCGATCCCTGGGCCCATTACATCACCAATGCGCTCAAGGCCAAATCCCTGTTCATCAAGGATGTGAACTACATCGTGCGGGGCGAAGACGCCGTGATCGTCGATGAGTTCACCGGCCGGGTGATGCCGGGGCGCCGCTGGAGCGATGGCCAGCACCAGGCGATTGAGGCGAAGGAGAACCTTGCGATTCAGCCCGAAACCCAGACCCTGGCCAGCATCACCTACCAGAACTTCTTCCTGCTCTACCCCCGTCTGGCCGGCATGACCGGCACCGCTAAAACCGAGGAGGTGGAATTCGAGAAAACCTACAAACTCGAAGTCACGGTGGTGCCCACCAACCGGCAGCGCTCCCGTCACGACCTCGTCGATCAGGTGTACAAGAACGAAGCCGCCAAGTGGCGTGCCGTTGCCGCTGAGACGGCCGAGATTCACCGGGCCGGCCGGCCAGTGCTGGTGGGCACCACCAGCGTCGAGAAATCGGAGTTGCTCAGCGCCCTACTGGCCGAGCAGGCGGTTCCCCACAATCTTTTGAACGCCAAGCCGGAGAACGTCGAGCGGGAAGCCGAGATCGTCGCCCAGGCCGGCCGGGCGGGGGCCGTCACGATCGCCACCAACATGGCCGGCCGCGGCACCGACATCATCCTCGGTGGTAACAGCGATTACATGGCCCGGCTCAAGCTGCGGGAGGTGCTGCTGCCCCTGCTGGTGCGTCCCGAGGAGGGCCATCGCCCGCCGGTTCCGCTGCCGCGGGAGGCCACGGGCAGTGGCTTTGGCCCCAAGACCGCCGCTCAGCCCCATGCCCCCAGTGAGGCCCGCGCCATCGGCGCCCTCTTCCCCTGCGCCCTCACCGACGCCACTGAGCAGTCGTTGGTGGAGCTGGCCCGGGAGCTGGTCAAGGCCTGGGGTGACCGGGCCCTTTCGGTGCTGGAACTCGAAGACCGCATCGCCCAAGCGGCCGAGAAGGCCCCCACCGACGATGCCCACATCCAGAACCTGCGCCGCATGATCGCCAGGGTGCGCGGCGAGTACGACGCGGTGGTGAAACAGGAGGAGGAGCGGGTGCGGCAGGCCGGCGGCCTGCACGTGGTCGGCACCGAGCGCCACGAATCGCGCCGGGTCGACAACCAGCTGCGCGGCCGCTCCGGCCGCCAGGGGGATCCGGGCAGCACCCGTTTCTTCCTCTCCCTGGAGGACAACCTGCTGCGCATCTTCGGCGGCGAACGGGTGGCCGGGCTGATGAACGCCTTCCGGGTTGAGGAGGACATGCCGATTGAATCGGGCATGCTCACTCGCTCCCTCGAAGGGGCTCAGAAGAAAGTCGAAACGTACTACTACGACATCCGCAAGCAGGTGTTCGAGTACGACGAGGTGATGAACAACCAGCGCCGGGCCGTCTATGCCGAGCGTCGGCGCGTGCTGGAAGGACGGGAACTCAAGCTGCAGGTGATCGGCTACGGGGAGCGCACCATGGATGACATCGTCGAGGCCTACGTCAATCCCGACCTGCCCGCTGAAGAGTGGGACCTGGGCCAGCTCGTGGCCAAGGTGCAGGAGTTCGTCTACCTGCTGGCCGATCTCACTCCCGAGCAGCTGCAAGGGCTGTCGATTGAGGAACTCAAGGCCTTCCTGCGGGAGCAGCTCCGCAACGCGTACGACCTCAAGGAGAGCCAGGTCGAGCAGTCACGCCCCAACCTGATGCGGGAGGCGGAGCGCTTCTTCATCCTCCAGCAGATCGACACCCTCTGGCGCGAACATCTCCAGGCCATGGATGCCCTGCGCGAATCGGTAGGGCTGCGGGGTTACGGCCAGAAGGATCCACTGATCGAATACAAGAACGAGGGGTATGACATGTTCCTTGACATGATGACCTCGATGCGCCGCAACGTGATCTATTCCATGTTCATGTTCCAGCCCCGCATGGAAAGTGCCGAGGCGTTGGCCACCGGCTGAGGCCTCAGCCGCTGTTGCTGGAGCGATCCCCCAGGAACTCCAGAATCTCGCGATCCTTGAGGTTCTGGGCCTTGGCACCGCAGCCCTCCAGCAAGGGCCGTCCCGCCGCCACGTCCCGCAGGCACTGCTGCAGCTGGGCCAGCTCGTTCTCCAGCACGTCGATCCGCTCCATCAGGTTGCGAATCACCCGGGCCTCCGCGTCGGGCAGGGCCGAGTGGGCCAGTGGATCGATGCGAACCCCTGACTGATGCACCACCCGGCCCGGGATCCCCACGACCGTGCTGTCGGGTTGCACATCGCGCAGCACCACGGAGCCCGCCCCGATGCGGGTGTTCGAGCCCACGGTGATGGCGCCGAGCACATTGGCGCCGGCGCCCACCACCACGTTCTCCCCCAGGGTGGGATGGCGCTTGCCGTGCACCTTGCCCGTCCCCCCCAGGGTGACCCCCTGATAGAGCAGGCAACGATCGCCGATCTCGGAGGTTTCCCCGATCACCACCCCCATGCCGTGGTCGATGAACACGCCGTGGCCGATCCGGGCGCCCGGATGGATCTCCACCCCCGTCAGCGACCGTCCCAGCTGGGAAAGCAGCCGGGGCAGCAGGGGGATCCCCCAGCGCCACAGCCGGTGGCTGAAGCGATGCAGCACCAGGGCGTGGAAGCCCGGGTAACAGAGAAGGATTTCGAGAGTGCTGCGGGCGGCAGGGTCGCGTTCCTTGATGATCCGCAGGTCCGCCGCCACGGTGCTCAGCAGGTGCCGGAACGAGGGACCCAAGGTGGATAGGAACAGTGGGGACAGGAAAGACGTGGAGCCGCCGGCCCGGAGCCCTGATGGCGGAGCTCAGCCCGCCTGGGCCGCTTGTGGATCAAGCAAGCCATCCGGTGGGTCGGTCAGGCCGATCTCCTTGCGCAGCAGATTGATGGTGGAGGCGCCGAGGTAGCTCTGGGCGCAATGAACCTGGGGCAGGCGCATCAGCTGGGCCCGATTCTGGCGCAGGGTCTGCTCCACCAGCGGCAGGCTCGGTCGGTCGCAGAGCACGTGGCTGGCGGCGCGCAGCAGGGCCAGCAGGCGGCTGCCCACATCCGGGTTGGCCGTCATCACCAGCAGCTCGTTGCCACGCATGCTGTGCAGGATCACCTCGGCGGCCCGCAGGATGCCGGGGCTGATGCTCACCAGGCCGACGCAGCTGCCGGTGCGCAGTTCCTTGAGCAGATCCAGCTCATGGCGGAAGTCGTTGAGGTCGACAGCCACGGCCCGGATGCCATAGCGCTGGGCAAGCTCCTCGACCGGCTGCAGGAAGTACCGGCTGGTGACCACCGTGCCGTTGCTGGAACTCTCCAGCACCGCTTCGAGTTCCTCCAGGGGCACCACTTCCACCGGCACCTCCAGGACCGGCGCCAGCTCCTCGGCGATCAGCAGCGAGGCGCCGATGTCTTCGCGGGGGGTGGAGACCAGCACCCGGGCGCCGCAGCGCAGCCTCCAGTCGATTTCCCGGGTCAGCAGTTCCCGGGCCTGTTGCAGTGTGCAGCCGGCGTTGAGCAGGCCGTCGACGCACTGGCGCACCTCCCGGTCGATGTCCGGGCGCAGGCGGTTGCGCAGGCCGGGCGGCACCTTGATCTCACGCGGCTTCTGCTGGTCGCGCACGTAGATGCCGGAGCCGGCCATGGCCTCCACCACGCCGTCATTCTCGAGTTGGCGGTAGACCTTGCTGATCGTGTTGCGATGCAGGCCGGTCTGCATGGCCAGCTGACGGGTGCTGGGCAAGCGGTGACCGGGCGGGTAGTGACGCGCCGCGATCGCGAAGCAGATCTGGTTGTACAGCTGGGTCGACGCCGGGATGTCGCTTTCCTGCTGGATGTGGAATCGCACGCCGGTGGGGACCTGCAGCTTTGACGCCACCCTACGGAGCTTCGGGCCTGGTGACAATTCCCCCTGTGGCATAGGGGGCTGTGCCGGTTGGCCGGTGGCCCAGCCCTCAGCCCTCGGCCTGGGCGAAGGCCGTGTCAGCGCCGCTGGCCTGACGCACCGGCGAGGGGATCGTGCGCACGGCCTTGGAGGCCAGGGCCGCCGCATCCTTTTCCTTGGTGAGCGGCGTTTTGCGCGGTGTCAGGAACATGATCATGTTGCGTCCTTCCCGTTTGGGATCCTGCTGAATCTCCGCGCTTTCCTCCAGGTCCTTGGCCATCCGGAAGAGGAGCAGTTCAGCTAGGGCGGTGTGCTGAATCTCACGACCCCGGAAGATCACCGTGCACTTGACCTTGTCACCGTCCTTGAGGAAGCGCACGGCCTGGCCGATCCGCACCTGATAGTCGTGGGAGTCGATCTTGTACCGCATCTTCACCTCCTTGACTTCGGTTTGATGCGATTTCTTCTTGGCTTCCTTGGCTTTCTTTTCCTGCTCAAACTTGAACTTGCCGTAATCCATGATCCGGCAGACCGGGGGATCGGCCTTTTCGCTGACCAACACGAGATCCAGCTCCCGGTCTTTTGCCACCTCCAGGGCCTCTTCCCTGGTGATCACCCCGAGCTGGCTGCCGTCGGCATCAACCACCCGGAGCTGGGGGTAGCTGATGCGATCGTTGATGTTCGGGAGCTCTCGAACGGGGGCACGACGGTCGAAACGGGGACGAGGTGGCATTCAGAAAAGCGAGGGGGCGGAGCGGGAGGCCGCAACGGACGTGTCCATAGGGGGCACGCATACCTTCACTCTAGAACGCGCTTGACCGCCTCCAGGGCCTGTTGGAGGGGATCTTCGCCCTCCAGCCAGAGGGGCTGATGCTGACGGCGAAACCAGGTGCGCTGCCGTTTGGCGAACTGACGGGTGCGTTGCTCGGTGAGGCCGATGGCCTCGGGGTGGCTGAGCGTGCCGGCCAGCTGCCGTTTGGCTTCGCCGTAGCCGATCGTCTCGAGCAGGGGCAGGTCGTTGCCGTAGCGGCGCATCAGGCCGGCCGTTTCCTCCACCAACCCCGCGCTGTACAGCAGCCGCGTGCGCTGGGCAATCCGCTCGTGCAGTTTGGCGGGGTCGAGGCCCAGCTCCAGCACCTGCCAGGGGGGGGGCCTTGAGGCCCGTTGGGCGGAGTGGGGGCGACCGGTGGCATAGAGCACCTCCAGGGCCCGCTGGGTTCTCACCGCGTCGGCGGCGGCGATGCGTGCCGCGGCAATCGGGTCGGCCCGGGTGAGCAGTTGGTGGCAGGTGGCCTGGCCCAGGCGGGCGAGCTGGTCGCGCAGGGCTGGTTGGGGCGGCACCGCCGGCGGATCCAGGCCGCGGATCAGAGCTTGTAGGTAGAGTCCACTCCCCCCCACCAGAAAGACCATCCCGCGGCGAGTCTGCTCGGCGGCGATGCAGCTGTGGGCAGCCTGCCGGAAGGCGTGGAGGTTGATCGGTTGATCCGGCGGGCGCAGATCGAGCAATTCGTGGCGCACCCTTGCCTGCTGCAGGGCGGTGGGCTTGGCGGTGCCGATGTCCATGCCCTGATAGAGCTGGCGGGAATCCACCGACAGCACCGCCAGATCGAGGGCCTCGGCGATTCGGATCGCCAGTTCCGTTTTGCCGCTGGCGGTGGGGCCGAGCAGCACGAGCACGGGCAGGGGTGGCTGGGCCATGGGATCGGCGGGCCGGTTGGGCTGGAAGGCTGGGGCGGATCGAGGCAGATGGACCCCCGGCCTGAACAGCCTCTCAGAGGCCCCTGGGAGGCGCTCTGAGCGCGCGGTGTTAAGATCAAACCCTTCGACGGGCCTGGAGCGTTTCTTGAGCCCTCAGAATCACACTCCCCCCACCTCCGATGGATGTCGCCGGTCTGGATCGGGCCGGTTCCCAGCTGTGCCAACCGGAATGAGCGATTCCTCCAAGATCGAGCACGCCTACGGCGCCGAGCAGATCCAGGTCCTGGAGGGTCTGGAGCCGGTGCGCAAGCGGCCGGGCATGTACATCGGCACCACCGGGCCCCGGGGCCTCCACCATCTCGTGTATGAGGTGGTGGACAATTCCGTTGACGAGGCCCTGGCGGGTCATTGCAGCGAAATCTTCGTCCGCCTCTGCGACGACGGCTCGGTCGAGGTCACCGACAACGGCCGGGGCATTCCCACCGACATCCATCCCCGCACCGGCAAATCCGCCCTCGAAACGGTGCTCACCGTGCTGCACGCCGGCGGCAAGTTCGGCAGTGGCGGCTACAAGGTGTCGGGCGGCCTGCACGGGGTGGGGATCTCGGTGGTGAACGCCCTCAGTGAGTGGGTGGAAGTCACCGTGCGCCGCCAGGGACAGGTTCACCGCCAGCGCTTCGAGCGGGGCAATCCGATCGGCATCCTGCGCTCGGAACCGGAGGCCAGCGGCGCCACGGGCACCGCCGTTCGCTTCAAACCCGACAGCGAGATCTTCACCGGCGGCATTGCCTTCGATTACACCACCCTCTCGGGCCGGCTGCGTGAACTGGCCTACCTCAACGGTGGCGTTCGGATCGTCTTCCGGGATGAGCGCGCCCTGGCCCAATCCCCTGAAGGCGAGGCCCACGAGGAGATCTACCACTACGAAGGCGGCATTCGCGAGTATGTGGCCTATATGAATGCGGGCAAGGATCCCCTCCATCCCGACATCATCTACGTCAACAATGAAAAGGATGGCGTTCAGGTGGAAGCCGCCCTGCAATGGTGCGTCGATGCCTACTCCGACAGCATTCTCGGCTTCGCCAACAACATCCGCACCGTGGATGGCGGCACCCACATCGAGGGCCTCAAAACGGTGCTCACCCGCACCCTGAACACCTTTGCCAAGAAGAGGAACAAGCGCAAGGACGCCGATCCCAATCTGGCCGGCGAAAACATCCGGGAAGGCCTCACCGCCGTGCTCTCCGTCAAGGTGCCGGATCCTGAGTTCGAGGGGCAGACCAAAACCAAGCTCGGCAACACCGAAGTGCGCGGCATCGTCGACACGGTGGTAGGGCAATCCCTCGGTGAGTTCCTGGAGTTTCACCCCCAGGTGATCGACCTGATCCTGGAGAAGGCGATTCAGGCTTTCAATGCCGCCGAGGCGGCGCGACGAGCCCGGGAGCTGGTGCGGCGCAAGTCGGTGCTGGAGAGCTCCACCCTGCCCGGCAAGCTGGCCGACTGCAGTTCCAGGGATCCCTCCGAATCGGAGATCTATCTGGTGGAGGGCGATTCCGCTGGCGGCTCCGCCAAGCAGGGCCGTGATCGGCGCTTCCAGGCGATCCTGCCACTGCGCGGGAAAATTCTCAACATCGAGAAAACCGACGACGCCAAGATCTACAAGAACACAGAGATCCAGGCCTTGATCACCGGCCTGGGCCTCGGTATTAAGGGGGAGGAGTTCAACGAGTCCGCACTCCGTTATCACCGCATCGTGATCATGACCGATGCGGATGTGGACGGCGCCCACATCCGTACGCTGCTGCTCACTTTCTTCTATCGCTATCAGAAAACCTTGCTGGAGGGGGGTTACATCTACATCGCCTGTCCGCCCCTCTACAAGGTGGAGAGGGGCAAGAATCACACCTACTGCTACAACGAGCAGGATCTCAAGACAACCCTGCAAGGCTTCGGTGAGAAAGCCAACTACACGATCCAGCGCTTCAAGGGATTGGGCGAGATGATGCCAAAGCAGCTCTGGGAAACCACCATGGATCCCACCACCCGCACCATGAAACGGGTGGAGATCGAGGATGCCGCCGAAGCTGATCGCATCTTCACGATCCTGATGGGTGACAAGGTGGCACCCCGCCGGGAATTCATCGAGCGGCACAGCGCCGAACTCGATTTCGCCCAGCTCGACATTTGATGGACTGGCGCTTGCCCTGGGTGCTGGGTCTCGCCCTGATCGCACCAGCCGCCCTTCCGGCTGGTGGGGGGGAGCGCCGATCGCCGGAATTGCGGCGGCGTCAGAGCCAGGAACCGCTGCTGGCGTCCGGGCCCCTGCTGTTGCGGTGCGCGCCCCAGCACTCCGCCCCTGCCCTGGCCCAGCTCGATGGCAGCGTTCCCTTGCGTCTGCTGCGCACCTGGTGGGAACCTGGCGGTGACCGCTGGCTGCAGGTTCAGCTGCCTGGCCCGGCGGCCGGCCAACCCCGCCGCGGCTGGTTGCCGGGGTGAGGGAGGCCCTGCTTGTGGCGCTTGGCGCCATTCCGGGCGCCTGGCTCAGGCTGCGGCTGATCAACCATTTCGAGCCGATGCTGCCCCGCCGCCACTGGGCCACCTTCGGCGTGAATGTGGTGGCCGCCTTCGCCCTTGGCCTTCTGGTTGGCCTGGATCGCCGGTGTGGCTTGGCGGGCAGTGGTTTGCTGCTGCTGCTGGCCACCGGCTTTCTCGGCAGCCTCAGCACCTTCTCCACCTTGATGGTGGAGCTGCTGCAGGAGCTTCGCTTGGGCCACGGGGCCGAGGCGGGCCTGCTGGCTGGAGGTTCGGTGCTGGCTGGGCTGCTGGCCGTGCAAGTGGGATTGTGGGTGGGGGCGTTCTGAGGTGAGGCGACGCCTGCGCTTCGAGCTCTGGGAGCTGGCCCTAGTGGCCGCCGGAGCCGTGCCAGGTGCCCTGTTGCGCTGGAGGATCGAGGTGCAGCTCGGCCCGCTGCTGGCCAGCGGGGCCGCTGGGGTGGCGGCTGCCAACTTGCTCAGCAACCTGCTGGGTTCCTTTCTGCTTGGCGTCCTAGCTGGGCCGATTCCCTGGCGTGCGCCGCTGCTGTTGCTCGGCGGGATCGGCTTCTGCGGCTCGCTCACCACCTTCAGCTCCTGGATGCTCGATCTGGTGCGGCTGCGGCAGCAGGACCAGATCCAGGGCGCCCTGGCCCTGCTGGTGGCCAGCCTGGTGCTAGGGCTGGCGGCGGCGGCGGCCGGGCTGGCGCTCAGCAGGGCCGGCCTCAGGCCTCCAGGGCCGCCTCGATCGCCGCGGTGAGCTCAGCGCCATCCGGTTCGACGGCGCTCTTGAAGCGGCCCAGCACGGTGCCATCCCGACCCACCAGGAACTTCTCGAAGTTCCACTCCACGTCGCCAGCCGGCTCCACCTGGGTGAGCAGGTCGTAGGGGGCGGTTTTGGTGCCCTTGGCATGCACCTTGTCGAACAGGGTGAAGCTGGCGCCGTAGGTGGTGGAGCAGAACTGCTGGATCTCGCTGAGGCTGCCGGGTTCCTGGGCGCCGAAGTCGTTGCAGGGGAATCCCAGCACCTGCAGCCCCCGGGGGCCGTAGGTGTCCTGCAGGGCCTGAAGCCCGGCGTATTGGCGCGTGAAGCCACAGCGGCTGGCCACGTTGACGATCAGCAGCACCTGGCCACCGAGGTCGCCGAGCCGTTGCTGGGCTCCGGTGGCGCTGGTCACCACCACATCCGACACATTCACCGCCATGGAACCAACTGCAGTCGATCGGACCCTAAACGCTCCGGAGGAAGGCGGTTCTTTCTCCCCATACACTCGGGGGGCTGCGATCCTCCGGGCCGATGAGCGAGGCAACCAGCGCCACCACGGCTAGCAACAGCAGCCTGCAGGTGGCGGAGATCGTGGCCCGCCAGTTGCAGGGCCTGCTGGCCGCAGGCAACTACGACGGCGTCAAACTGCTGCTGGAGCCGGTGCAGCCGGTGGACTGCGCCGAGGCGATCGGCTCTCTGCCCCGCACCCTCCAGGCCCTGGCCTTCCGCCTGCTCGCCAAGGACGAGGCGATCGAGGTGTACGAGTACCTCGACCCCGCCGTGCAGCAGACCCTGCTGGAGCGCCTGCGCTCCGGGGAGGTGCTGGAGCTGGTCGAGGAGATGTCCCCGGATGATCGGGTGCGGCTGTTCGATGAACTGCCGGCCAAGGTGGTGCGGCGGCTGCTGATGGAGCTGAGTCCGGCGGAGCGGCGGATCACGGCCCAGCTGCTCGGCTATGAGTCGGAAACGGCGGGCCGGTTGATGACCACCGAGTTCATCGACCTCAAGGAGTTCCACAGTGCCGCCCAGGCCCTCGACATCGTGCGCCGCCGCGCCCGGGACACCGAGACCGTCTACAGCCTCTATGTCACCGACGGCTCCCGCCACTTGACCGGCATCCTGTCGCTGCGGGACCTGGTCACCGCCGAGCCCGAAGACCGCATCGGCGATGTGATGACCCGGGAGGTGGTCAACGTCACCACCACCACCAACCAGGAGGAGGTGGCCCGGATCATCCAGCGCTACGACTTCCTGGCCGTGCCGGTGGTGGACCGGGAGGAGCGACTGGTGGGGATCGTCACCGTGGATGACGTGATCGACGTGATCCAGCAGGAGGCCACCCGCGACCTCTACGCCGCCGGTGCCGTGCAGGCGGGCGATGAGGACGATTACTTCCAGAGCAACCTGTTCACCGTGGCCCGCCGTCGGGTGGTGTGGCTGCTGGTGCTGCTGGTGGCAAACACCGGCACCTCAGCGGTGATCGCCTCCGAGGAGGGCGTTCTCCAGGAGGTGGTGCGCCTGGCGGCCTTCATCCCGCTGCTGATCGGCACCGGCGGCAACGTCGGCGCCCAGAGCTCCACGGTGGTGATCCGGGGCCTGAGCACCCAGAGGATCCAGTCGCTCGGGCTCTGGCGCACGGTCGGGCGGGAGGCGCTCTCCGGGCTGTTGCTTGGCCTGCTGCTGGTGATCGTGGTGGTGCCCTGGGCCTGGCAGGTGGGTGGGGGGATGCTGGTGGCCACGGCGGCGGGGATCAGCCTGGTGTGCATCACCACCCTGGCGGCCACGGCCGGGGCGTCCCTGCCGTTGCTGTTTCACCGGCTGGGCCTCGATCCGGCCCTGATGTCGGCGCCGTTCATCACAACCGCCACCGACGTGGCCGGGGTGTTCATCTACCTGCAGACCGCCTCCTGGCTGCTCAACCACGGGGGCCTTTCGCCCTGAACCCAGCGCCCTCTCAACCCACCCCCCTCAAGCTTCAGCCTCGCGGGAACCGCCCTGGCAGGTCTTCAGGATTTCGTGGGTTTCCTGAGAGCGCCTTCACACTTCTTTAGGTTAGGCTTCACACACCTGCATGAGCTTCGCTGTGGTTGTCGCTCTAGCTCTCGATCGCCCCCTTGATCCGAAGGCTGTCCCTGGGTCCAGGCCTCTCCAGGCCGTCTCCCGTTCCCTTCCCCCGGTCGATGGGGACCTGGTTCGCTCGTACCTTCGTGACATCGGCCGGGTGCCCCTGCTCAGCCATGAGCAGGAGATCACCCTGGGCCGCCAGGTGCAGGAGCTGATGCGGCTCGAGGAGGCGGAACAGGAGCTGGAGATGCGCGGTGGCAGCAAGCCCAGCTCCGAGCAGTGGGCCGAGTCCCTGGGGCTGAGTCTGCCGCTGCTGAAGCGCAAGCTGATCAACGGCCGCCGCGCCAAGGAGCGCATGGTGGCCGCCAACCTGCGCCTGGTGGTGAGCGTGGCCAAGAAGTACACCAAGCGGAACATGGAACTGCTGGACCTGATCCAGGAGGGCACGATCGGCCTGGTGCGGGGGGTAGAGAAGTTCGATCCCACCCGCGGTTACAAGTTCTCCACCTACGCCTACTGGTGGATCCGCCAGGGGATCACCCGGGCGATCGCCGAGAAGAGCCGCACGATCCGGCTGCCGATCCACATCACCGAAA
>NZ_JAGQBB010000007.1 GCF_024345415.1 Synechococcus sp. Tobar12-5m-g
GGTTGACGGCATCCATGCGCTTGTTGCTGTCCGCAACGACCGAAGCCAGGGCATCGATCTGGGATGAGCTGAGGAATTCGCCGCGGGCATCAGCCTGGGCAACGACCTTGGTGAAGGCGTCGAACATCAGGGGTCTCCGGGGTCCGGAAGAAAGGAGCAAGGAAACCTTGGACGATGGCGGCTGCGCTGTGTGGGTCCCTTGACAAAAGGTCATTGAATCAGCCCGTGCCTGAATGCGCAGCACAGAACGCGTGGTCCGGGATGGCCGGGGTGCTCGAATGAGCAGCACCCTTCGCAGCCGGCTGGGGGCCATGGATCCAGGCGCCGCCATCAGAGAGGAGTTGCTGCGCCGTTGCCTGGAGCATGGCCTGCTGGTGACGATCTCAATGGCCCTGGCCCTGGCGATCAGCCTGCCCCTGGGCCTCTGGATCAGCCGCAGCCCCCGCTGGGCCGGCCCCGTGCTCGCCGTGGTGAGTGCCATCCAGACAATCCCGAGCCTGGCCATCTTCGGGGTGCTGATCTCGGTGCCGCTGGTGGGCGGCCTGGGGGCACGGCCAGCGATCGTGGCCCTCACCCTCTATGCGCTGCTGCCCCTGGTGCAGGGCGTGGTCACGGGGCTGACCCAGGTGCCGGTGGGATTGAGGGAAGCGGCGATGGCCCTCGGACTCACCCCGGCGCAGCGGCTGTGGCATGTGGAGGTGCCGGTCGCCCTGCCGGTGGTGATGGCCGGGGTGCGGGTGGCCACGGTGCTCACGATCGCGGTGGCGACGATCGCCGCAGCGATCGGGGCCGGAGGGCTGGGGGTGTTCTTGTTCCGCGGCATCGCCACGGTCGACAACCGGCTGATCCTGCTGGGGGCAGTGCCGGCCGCCCTGATGGCCCTGCTGGCCGATTGGGCGCTCGCCAGCCGCCGCAGGCTGGCCATCGGGCTAGCCCTGGGCCTGACCCTCTCGGCAGGGCTGTGGCTGAGTGGGCCGGCGGCCACGACGACGGTGGCGATCGGCTCGAAGGCCTTCACGGAACAGCTGGTGCTGGGGGAGTTGCTGGCCCAGCAGATCGAAGCGGGCACCAACCTGGCGGTGCGGCGGGACTTTGGCCTCGGCGGCACCCAGATCTGCCAGCAGGCGGTGCGCTCCGGCCAGATTGCCGGCTATGTGGAGTACACCGGCACTGCCTGGGCTTCGGTTCTCAACCAGGCGCCCTTGCAATCCAAGCCGGGATTGGAGAGGGCCGGGGCGGTGTTCGAGCGGGCCCGGGCGCTGTACCGGCAGCGGTTCGATCTGGAGATGTTTCCATCCCTGGGCTTTCAGAACAGCTTCGCGATCCTGGTTCGCGCCGCCCAGGCCGAGGCGAACGGGTTGACCCGCCTCTCCCAGCTGGCGCCCCACGCGCCGCAATGGCGGGCGGGCTTCGGTTTTGAATTTCTGAACCGCCCCGATGGCTATGCCGGGCTGGCCCAGGTTTACGGTCTGCGCTTCAAGGAGCCGCCCCTGGCCATGGATCTGGGCATCACCTACCGGGCCCTGGCCGAAGGACGGGTCGACCTGATCGCCGGAGATTCCACCAATGGCCTGATCGAGACCCTGGCCCTGAGGTCCCTCGCCGATGACCGTCACTACTTCCCCCCCTACCAAGCCGTGCCGGTGTTCAATGGCGCCGTGCTGCGTCGATTACCCAAGCTGGTACCGGTGATCGAAGCCCTTGCCGGCCAGGTCAGCGAAGTCGAGATGCGCCGGCTGAATGCCGCGGTGGATGGGCAGGGCCAGGCGGTGGCGGAGGTGGTGCGCCGCTTCCGCGCCGAGAAGGGTTGGGCCTGAGCCCTGAATCGCCCCAGCAGGGCCAGGGGATCAGGATGGCCGCACAGCTGGCCTTTTCGCAACGGCCGCCATGACAGTGATGTTGCTCCGGATCCACCACACCCTGCGGTTCCGCTACGACCGGCCGGTGTTCCTGGAGCCGATGACCGTGCGGCTCTCCCCCCGGCAGGACGCCACCCAGCAGAGGCTGCGCCATTCCCTGCGGGTGACGGCCGCACCGACCGGGACAGCGTGGACCATCGAGCCCGATGGCAACGAGGCCGCCGTGCTCTGGTTCAGCGAGGAACGCGACAACCTGGAGCTCACAGTGGAGTCGGAGGTGCGCACCCTGCGGGAGAACCCCTTCGACTGGATTTTCACCGACCCCCGGGCCCAGCGGCTACCGCTGGCCTACGCCCCGGCCCTGGCCGCTTCGCTGGCTCCAGCACGGCCTGATCACGCCAGCCCCACCGTGGCGGCCTGGGCCGAGGGCCTGGCCGCCACGGTGGATCGCTCCACCACCACCTTCCTGATCCATCTGTGCGATCAGATCCATGCCAGCTTCCACCACATCGGCCGGATGGATGGAGACCCCCAGACGCCGGAGAACACCCTCGAGAGCCGAACCGGCGCCTGCCGCGACACGGCCATGCTGTTCGTGGCAGCCTGCCGCAGCCAGGGGCTGGCCGCCCGGTTCGTGAGTGGGTATTCGATCCACCATCCGCCGGAGGTCACCGAACAGGAGCTTCACGCCTGGGCTGAGGTGTACCTGCCCGGGGGCGGCTGGCGGGGCTACGACCCGAGCCTCGGCCTCGCCGTCGCCGATGGGCACGTCGCCCTCGCCTCCGCGCCCGACCACCGGCTGGCCGCTCCGGTGGTGGGCAGCTACCGAGGCACCGGTGTGGGCTCGACGATGGATTACACGATCAGCATCGGACCGATCGCGTCTCCCTCCTGCTGCCCCCTGGCCTGAGGACAGAAGCACAGGGCAGCACAGCAAAAAGCCCCGACGAAGCGGGGCTGAATGGGGAAAAAGCTGGAGTGAACCCGTTGACATCGGAGCGGCGGGATTTGAACCCACGACCCCCACTACCCCAAAGTGGTGCGCTACCAAGCTGCGCTACGCCCCGTCAAAAGGGAAGCTATCACAGCTCCCGCGGCAGCCATTCCTCCCAGCGACGGCTGCGTTTGAGCCGCTTCAGGATCCGGGCGGTGAGGCGCTCCCGGCTGAGGCCGGCATAGCCGCACAGCCGCAGGCGACAGGCCAGCAGGCGCAGGTCAGCCAGGTTCAGGCCCGCCAGGCGAAGTTCGGGCTGACGCCGCCAGGCACTGGCGCTCACGGGCATCGAATCGCCCCGCCGCTGGCCAGGCCAGCCCTGCAGGGCCCCATCCGCCATCCACTCCGGCACCAGCACGAACAACACGGCCAGCAGGCCGTAGAACTCGACCAAGCCTTTCGGCAAGGGGTGAAGGTGGCGTTTGGCCTCTGGGCCGGGGGGAGGATCCAAGGCGGCTCAGAGCAGGGTGCCCTTTGGTTGCGGTGCCGGCGGCCGGGGAGCCTCCAGAGCGGGGGACTCCTTCCACAGGAAAGGCGTTTCCACCGGCCCATTCAAGCGGGCATACCAGAAGACCAGGGCGAACACCAGCCCGAAGGTGACGGCGATGGCCAGGAGGGCGGTGCGATCGGGGAGGGGTCCCATGCCGTTCAAACCTGATCCGTGCGCAGGCAAAGAACCCGCTGGGGCAGCCGCTCCAGGGTGAGTTCATCACCCCTGAGGATCAGCCGCAGGGCGTCATTGCCGTAGCGGAGGCCAGGCAGGTCGGAGGGTTCGCGAAACAGGGTGGTGCTTGAGCGGCCGGAGATCAGGGCGGCCTGGGCATCGTTGCGCTCCAGCACCACCTTGTTGTTGTCACGGCAGAGAAAGCTTTCGCGGGTGTCGTAGTTCTCCCACCAGGGCGAGCCCATGGTTTGAGCCGGCCGCCCAGCCAACAGGGCCGAGCCGGTCAAGACGATCAGGATGGACCAGGGCGCCAACAACCAGGGTTTCATCGTTCTGGAGGGGGCATCAGAGGCGGATCGGCTCATTGGAACTGCGCAGCACACAGTGCTGCACCGACCAGTCGTACTGATTCCAGACCTCACTCGGCAGGAGGAAGGCGCTGCCGGGGAAGGGGGTGAGCCTGACGCCGCTGGGACGGGCGGAGCAGTAGGGACGGCTGCCGGGGCGGGCCAGGTACTGCTGGTGGGGTGTTTCGGCAAAGTAGAACGGCTGGCCCACGGTGATCTCCGTGGTGATGGGACCGAAACCGGCGGCCTCCAGCTGCCCCTGGTAATGGGAGCGGCTGGCTTCGGCGAGAGCGAACTGAGCCAGGTCGCTCGCCACGATCGCCGAGCGGTACTGGCTGCCGGTGTCATGGCCCTGGGCCAGCCCCTGGGTGGGGTCATGGCATTCCCAGAACAGCTTGAGCAGATCGCTGAATCCCACCTGGGTGGTGTTCCAGACAACCCGCACCACCTCCGTGTGGCCTGTGCGCCCCGAGCAAACCTCCTCGTAGGTGGGATTGAGGGTGTGCCCTGCGGCATAGCCCACCGCCGTGGTCACCACTCCAGGCAGGCGCCAGAAACCCTTTTCCGCGCCCCAGAAGCAACCGCAGCCGAAGATGGCCGCCTCCTGGCCCTCCTGGAGCGGGGCCTGTATGTCGGTACCGAGCACCACATGGCGGGAGCCGGTGGCAATCGGCTTGGTGCGGCCCGGCAAGGCCTCAGCCGCGGTCACGATCCTCTGCTTGGGGCTGCTCGCCGTTGAACCGAAGAGACCGAACACCGATCGAATGCCGCTCCTGCCAGCCTAGGCGGGGGTTTCGAGCGGCGCTGAAGGCTCCAGGGCGATGTGGTTCAGCAGGGTGGTCGTGAAGGCGAACAGCAGGAACGGCAGGGAGAGCACCAGGATCATGCCCACACCAACCAGGGCGAACAACGGTTTGCTCGAGCCCATCAGAGCAAGGCCGGCGGCCAGGCTCACGAAGATCACCACCATCCAGATCAGCACCTGGCCGTAGATGTCACCGAAGGTGAGCGTGCAGCGCAATTTGTAGGCCTTGGCGGGCTCCATGGCGAGCGCACTGGGTATCCCCAGCTAAGACGAGAAACCGGCGCGTGGGGGCCGGAATCAACAACTCGTTTGATTCGGGCATGCTGATTTGGGCCTGCTGCTTCAGGCCAGCTGCAATTGCTCCTCCGCCTGCTGCCGCTCCCACAGCCGCCGGTAGGTACCCGGCACCTTCAGCAGGTCCTGATGGCGACCCTGCTGCACCAGCCGGCCATCGTCGAGCACCAGCACCCGGTCACAGGCCGCCGCCGCCGAGAGCTGGTGGCTGATCATCAGGATCGTTCGGCCCTGCTGCTCCCGGATCGAGTCCAGGATCGCGGCGGCGGTGTTGTTGTCCACGCTGGCCAGGGCATCGTCGAGCACGAGCAAGGGGGCCTCCACCATCAGGGCACGGCCGAGGGCGGCCCGCTGTCGCTGCCCGCCGCTGAGGGTGATGCCCCGCTCCCCCACCAGGGTCTGATAGCCGTCGGGGAAACCGCGAATGTCGCCTTCCAGTCGGGCCTGCCGCGCCGCCTCCTCCACCAGGGGCAAAGGGGCCTCGGGGACCCCGTAGCGCAGGTTGTCGGCCAGGGTGGCGGTGAACAGGTAGCCCTCCTGAGGCACAAGCGCCACCTGGCGGCGCAGGGCCTCGAGGGCCAGGGCGGTGACATCGACCCCGTCAAGGAACAGGGTGCGCTCAGGCACCTCCACCATGCGACCGAGAGCCCTGGCCAGGGTGGTCTTGCCGGATCCCACCGGCCCCACCACGGCCACCAGTTCACCGGGATGGATCCGAAAGCTCACATCGCTGAGGGCCTCCCGCTGGGCGCCGTCGTAGCGAACGCTGAGGCCCCGGGCCTCAACGGCACCCCGCCCCCCGACCGCCGCCGGTTCGGGCCGGACGGGCGAGACCACCCGGGGCTGCCTGGAGAGGAGCTCCTCCACCCGCTCCAGGCTCACCTGGCCGGTCTGGAAGGTGTTGAGGGTGAAACCGAGCAGGGCCGTGGGGAACACCAGTCGCTCCACGAAGAGGATCAGGGCCACCAGGTTGCCGATGCTCAGGCGGCCGCTCTCGAGCTGGCCGCTGCCGAAGGCCAGCAGCAGCAGCAGGCTGATCGAGGAGATCCCCTCCAGCAGCGGAAACAGGGTGCTGCGGGTGCGAGCCAGGGAGAGGGCTGAATCGCGGTAGTGGCGGTTGCGCCGGGCAAAGGCCTCCTGCTCGGTGTGTTCCTGGCCGTAGATCTTGATGGCGCTGATGCCGGAGAGGTCCTCCTGGATCAGGTCGCTGAGGCTGGCCAGGGATTCCTGCTGGCGCCGTTGCTGGCGCATCATGCGGCCCCCGAACAGGCGGACCACCATCAGCATTCCCGGGTAGAGGCCGAGGGCCGCCAGGGTGAGCAGGGGGTCGATCATCAGCATCGCCGGCACCGTGAGGGCATAGGCCAGGGCGGTGTTGGTGAGGCTGAGCATGGCGAAACCGAGCAGCCGCCTCACGTTCTCCACATCGCTGGTGGAGCGGCTGATCACATCGCCGCTTCCGGTGGTCTGCACCCAGCCAGGTTCCTGGCGGAGCATGTGCTCGAACACCTGCTGGCGCAGGCTGGCTTCCACCTGTCGGCCGACCCCGAACACCAGCATCCGCGAAACCAGCCGGGCCACCCCCATCAAGGAGGCCAGCACAACGATCCAGCCGGCCTGACGCAGCACGGCCGAGATGGCGAAGCCGTCGTGAAGGTCATCGATCACGCCGCGGACCATCAGCGGGATGGTGACACTGAGCAGGTTCACCACCAGCAGCGCCGCGGCCCCCTGGAGCAGCACCTTGCGGTGGGGGCGTAGGTACTTCCAGAGCAGGCCGGGGCGGATGGCGGCCATGGAACGGGGCAAGGGACCCCAACCTACGAATCCAGCCACCGGTGCGAGAGTCGGCGGCCGCCTGCCTTTGCCGGGGATTCGATGACCGACCGCGACCAAGGGGAACCCCAGGCCCATCCGCTCTACGACACGGACCGGAGCGTGGTGGACCGGCTGCTGGCGCTGGAGCGGCCCGCTGAGGGTGATCTGGTGGATCTGGCCCGGCTGCTGATGCGCTACGAGGGCTTTCCCGGTGCCGACGATCTGCAGCGGGATCTGGCCAAGAGCCTGAGCCACTGGGGCCTGAACCTGGAGCAGTTGCATCAGCGCACCCGGGCGATCTGGGCCGCCGGTCACCGCCCCGGCATGGCGGCCGGAGCCGAAGCGGTCGGCAGCGGTTTCGATACGGCCGCCCAGGACAGCCCCTGAGCCGCTCTGGTATTGGTCAGATTCCCCGTTCCCGGGTGATAGTGGAGGCGTCCCCATCACCCGGCCCGGCGTGCCTTGCACCCGGGCTTTTTTTTGGCCGCCAGCCCGCTGCGGCTGTCTACGCTCGGGCTCCTGAACGCCGATCGATGGCCCCAACGACCGCCTGGCCTGGCCTGCTCGACGCCCTGCTGGAAGGGGTTGGCCTGGGGGAGGGCGAAGCCACCGCCTTGATGCAGGGCTGGCTCGATGGACAGATCGAACCGGAACTCACCGGTGCCCTGCTGGCCGCCCTACGGGCCAAGGGGGTCAGTGGCACCGAGCTGGCAGCCATGGCCCGGGTGCTGCGCAACGCCGTTGTCCTGCCCTGTGAGCGCCCCCCCCTCCTGCTGGTGGACACCTGCGGGACGGGCGGCGATGGCGCCGGCAGCTTCAACATCTCCACCGCCGTGGCATTCGTGGCCGCCGCCTGCGGTGCCAGCGTCGCCAAGCACGGCAACCGCAGCGCCAGCGGCAAGGTGGGCTCCGCCGATGTGCTCGAAGCCCTCGGCCTCAACCTCCAGGCTCCCGCCGAAACCGTGGTCGGCGCCCTGCCCGGCAGTGGCGTCACCTTCCTGTTCGCCCCCGGCTGGCATCCGGCCCTGGTCGGCCTGGCGCCGCTGCGTCGATGCCTGGGCATTCGCACGGTGTTCAACCTGCTCGGACCCCTGGTCAACCCCCTGCGGCCCGAAGCCCAGGTGGTGGGAGTCGCCCGCCCCGAGCTGCTCGAGCCGATGGCCGAGGCCCTGGTTCACCTGGGGCTGGAGCGGGCCGTCGTCGTCCACGGCCACGGCGGCCTCGACGAGGCCTCCCTCTCTGGTGCCAGCGAGCTGCGGCTGGTGGAGCAGGGGGCGATTCGTCGCCAGCTGATCGACCCGGCGGCGATGGGCCTCGAGTTTGCCCCGCTGGAGGCCCTGGCCGGCGGTGATCTCGAGACCAACCGACACATTCTCGAAACCGTGCTGCGCGGTGGCGGCAGTGCCCCGCAACGGGATGTGGTGGCCCTGAACACGGCCATGGTGCTGTGGGCCGCCGGTCGCGCCCCTTCGCTGCAGGAGGGCCTGGATCTGGCCCGCGCCAGCCTGGCCGCCGGGGCCGGCTGGCAGCGGTTGCTGTCCCTGCGCCAGGCCCTGGATCCCTTGCCCGAGGTGGCTGCTGCGGGATGATCGAAACCACAAGCCTGGCCCCCTTGACCGTTGCTCCCCCCCCCGTCACCGGCGAGGCCCTGCTTGTCCTGGCCGATGGCACCGTCCTGCGCGGCAGGGCCTTCGGAGCGAAGGGCACCGCGATCGGCGAGGTGGTGTTCAACACCGGCATGACCGGGTATCAGGAAGTGATCACCGACCCCAGCTACGCCGGTCAGCTGGTCACCTTCACCTATCCGGAGCTGGGCAACACCGGCATCAACCCCGAGGATCAGGAGGCCGACGGCCCCCAGGTGCGGGGGGTGATCGCCCGCCAGCTGGCCCCCCTCCCCAGCAACTGGCGCTGCACCGAAAGCCTGGCCCCCTGGCTCGCCCGCCATGGCGTCGTGGGGATCGAAGGGGTCGACACCCGTGCCCTGGTGCGACGGCTGCGGGAGGGCGGCGCCATCAACGGGGCGATCAGCAGTGATGGCAGCGATCCCCACAACCTGCTGGAGCGCGTCCGCAGCAGCCCCTCCATGGAAGGATTGAACCTGGCGGAGCAGGTCAGCACCAGGCAGGCCTACCGGTGGGAGAAGCTCTGCCGGGCCGACTTCGACCAGCGCCTGCAGGCCAGGCCAGCTCGGCCCTACCGGGTCGTGGCGATCGATTTCGGCATCAAGCGAGCCATCCTCGAGCGCCTGGCCGCCCACGGGTGCCAGGTGCAGGTGCTGCCGGCCGACAGCACGATCGATCAGGTGCTGGCGCTCGATCCCGAGGGTGTCTTTCTCTCGAACGGCCCGGGCGATCCGGCCGCGGTTCAGGCCGGCATCCGCCTGGCGCAGGGCCTGCTTGGCCAGCCAACCCTGCCCCTGTTCGGCATCTGTCTCGGCCATCAGATCCTGGGGCTGGCCCTGGGCGGAACCACCTACAAGCTGACCTTCGGCCATCGGGGCCTGAACCATCCCTGCGGCGGCAAGGGGATCGTGGAGATCACCAGCCAGAACCACGGCTTCGCCCTCGAGGCCGCCTCCCTGCCCCAAGATCAAGTCACCGTGACCCACCACAACCTCAATGACGGCACAGTGGCGGCCCTGCGCCACCGCCACCAGCCGGTCTTCGGGGTGCAGTACCACCCGGAAGCCAGTCCGGGCCCCCACGATGCCGACCACCACTTCGGCCGTTTCGTCACCTTGATGGCCGAACGGCGCAGCCCCTGAATCGTTCCGATTGTGTGTGGTCTTGATTCCCCTTTTCCGTTCACTCTCTACACTTCGATCGCCGTTTCGCATCGAGGCCTGGGGAGATTCCTGAACTGCAGCGTTTGACCGTGTCCCTGCGGGGTGGTTTTGAGCGGCAGGCCCTCTGTCTGCTGTTCAGCTTCACAGGCCAACTGGATGCCTACTCGGACAAACAGTTCAAGGAATTCGTCCTCCTGCACCAGGGCACCAGCACCCTGCCCCTTGTGCTCGATTTGACCCACATCGATTTCATCGACTCCTCCGGCCTGGGGGTGTTGGTGCAACTCGCCAAGCTCTGCAGCGACGCCGGCATCCGGTTCCTGGTGGTGGGCAATGCCCGGGTCGTCCAGACCGTGAAGCTCGTGAGGCTCGAGGAGTTCCTCCACCTCCAGAGCGACCTGAACGCGGCCCTTCGTGCCCTCGCCACCGCCTGATCGGCTGCCAGATGAGCCCCCTGGCCGGCACCTGAACCGGGAGGAGCGATCAGCCTGTTCCAACTGGCTGCCTCAGGGCGCGGGCCTTCAAGCAGCCGAACTGGGCCCCCTGCAGCTGGCCTGGCTCGGGGATGCGGTCTGGGAACTGCACCAGCGCCTGCGCCACTGCCGGGAGCCGGGGCGCAGCGATGCCCTGCACCGGGCCGTCGTGGAGGAGGTGCGCGCCGGGGCCCAGGCCGAGGCCCTTGCCCGGCTGGATCCCCTGCTCACCGACCAGGAGCGGGACTGGGTGCGGCGGGGACGCAACCGGGCTGGCCGGGGACCCCGCCGCGGCAACGCGGCGACCTATGGCCAGGCCACGGGATTTGAGACAATGGTGGGCTGGCTCTTTCTGCGGAACCCCGGACGGCTCGCTCAGCTGCTGGATCATCTTGAACAGCCCGGACCCGACCCTTTGCCTGATCTTCCATGACCCAACGATTTGAGCGCCGCAGGCCGAGGGGGTCAGAGGGCGGCGACGACCGGCCAGGCCCCGGGGCCCGTGGGGGCAAACCAGCACGCTTCAGCGGTCCAAGGCCCGACTGGCGGGGCGGGGCTCCGGATCGCGAAGGCCGCGAGGGAAGGGAGGGACGCGAAGGCCGTGAAGGGGCCGAGAGCCGCAGGGGGCCCCGGCCCGGCGATCGGCGTGAGAACTTCAAGCGGCCCAGTGGCGACGGCCGCCCCGCCCGCGTGATTCCAGCCAGGCCTGGCGCGCGCCGGATCGAACCGGGCGGAAGGCCCGCCGGGGCCAAACCCGCCTACGGCAAGCCCTCGTTTGGCAAACCGGCCTTTGGCGCCAGAGCAGCTTTCGGATCCAGGACTTCGGGTGGTGACCGTGATCGGCCCGCCTTCGGCAAGCCAGCCTTCGGCAAACCGGCCTTCGGCAAGCCATCGTTCGCGAGAAAGCCCTCCTTCAGCAAGCCGGCCTACGAGAAATCCCGCTTCGCCGATCGGCGCCCGAGCGCACCGGGCGCCAACCTCCGGGAGAGGCCGGCCGACCAGGTCCGGGAGCGGGAGGATGCCGTCGAACCCACCGGTGAATCCGAACGGTTCGGCGCCGAGCCGGCCGAGGACATGATCTGGGGCCGCCATTCGGCCCAGGCCGCTCTGGAGAGCGACCGGCCCATCCACCGCATCTGGTGCACCCCGGAGCTGCGTTTCGCCCCCCGGTTCCTGCAGTTGCTGCGCGAAGCGAAGGCGGGTGGGGTGCTGGTCGAAGAGGTGAGCTGGGCGCGACTGGGCCAGCTCACCGGCGGCGCCGTGCACCAGGGCATCGTGCTGCAGGCAGCCGCTGCCGACACCCTGGATCTCGCCAGCCTGATCGAGGGTTGCCGGGGAATCGGGGAACCACCCCTGCTGATGGCGGTGGACGGCCTCACCGATCCCCACAACCTCGGCGCGATCGTTCGCAGCGCCGAGGCGCTCGGGGCCCACGGGCTTGTGCTGCCCCAGCGACGCAATGCCGGGCTGACCGGATCGGTTGCCAAGGTGGCCGCCGGGGCCCTGGAGCACCTGCCCGTCGCCAAGGTGGTGAACCTCAACCGTTCGCTGGAGCAGCTCAAGGACGAGGGCTACCGCATCGTCGGTCTGGCCGAAGAGGGCACGGTCAGCCTGATCGAGGCTGATCTCGATGGTCCCCTGGTGGTGGTGACGGGCTCGGAATCCCAGGGGCTTTCGATGCTCACCCGCAAGCACTGCGACCAGCTGATCCGCATCCCCCTGCGGGGAGCCACCCCGAGCCTCAACGCTTCGGTGGCCACCGCCCTGCTGCTCTACGAGGTGGCCCGCCGCGGCTGGATGAAGACAATCATGGGAACCTCTCCGGCGCCCCGGATCGTGCGGCCCCAGCTACCGAGCCAGGCCGCCTCGACTGGGCCCGAGCTGGAGCTGGAGCCCGAGCTGGCGGTGGAGCTGGAGCCCTCCATCGAAGCGCCGATCAACGCCGAATCCAGCCTGGCGATGGACACCGAGGACGACCTCGCTTCCGTTCCCCACTCTCCCGTCATCGATCTCGAAAGCGGGCCGGACTCCAGCCTCGGCGAACCGGGAGACCTCGCCGATGGGGAACAAGCCGGGGCCCCGGAGCTTCCGTGCGCGTTTCAAGGCGACATCCAGCTCTGAATGACCCCAGCCGACCCCCGGGCTGGGGCGGCAAGGGCACAATGGGCTGAATCGAACGGTCCCCATGAACCCGCTCCTTCAGCCCCTCCGCAGCCTGGCCAATGGTCTGGGCCTGGCCTGGTGGGCGAAGGTCCAGACCGCCTCCCCTGACGTCATCTACTGGTTCGGCCCCTTCCTGCGGCGCCACGAACTGGAGACGAAGCTGCCGGCCTTTCTCGCCGACCTGCAGGCCGAAGCTCCGGGCTCCATCCGCCACGAGGTGCTGCGGTTGCGCCGCAGCGAGCCACTCACCGAAGAGCTCGGGCCTGGCTGATAGCGTCGCCCCATTGCCTGCAGAACGCCATGGGGATCGCCGAGTGGCGGGAGCAACTGAAGCGAGGCGAGCTCTCGGCCCGTGAACTCACCGATCACCATCTCGCCCGCATCGCGGCCGTTGATCCCAGCGTCCATGCCTTTCTGGAGGTCACCACCGAGCGGGCCCGGGCCGATGCCGATCGGATCGATGCGGCCCTGGCCGCCGGCGAGCCACTGCCCCCCCTGGCCGGCGTCCCCCTGGCCATCAAGGACAACCTCTGCACCAAGGGCATCGCCACCACCTGCTCCAGCCGGATGCTGGAGCACTTCCTGCCGCCCTACGAATCCACCGTCACCGAGCGCCTCTGGCAGGCGGGGGCGGTGCTGATCGGCAAGACCAATCTCGACGAGTTCGCCATGGGCAGCTCGACGGAAACCTCCGCCTTCGGGCCCAGCCGCAACCCCTGGGACCCGGAACGGGTGCCAGGCGGCAGCTCAGGCGGCAGCTCCGCCGCCGTGGCCGCTGGCGAATGCATGGCCGCCCTCGGCTCTGACACGGGCGGCTCGATCCGCCAGCCCGCCTCCTTCTGTGGTGTTGTGGGGCTGAAACCCACCTACGGCCGGGTCAGCCGCTGGGGGCTGGTGGCCTTCGCCAGCTCCCTCGATCAGGTGGGCCCGTTTGCCACCACCGTGGCTGATGCGGCTGAAGTGCTCCAGGTGATCGCTGGCGAAGACCCCCGCGACGGCACCTGCCTCCAGGCTGCCGTGCCCGACTACGCCGCCGCCCTCCAGCAGCCGGTGGCCGGCCTGCGGGTGGGGCTGATCCGGGAATGCTTCGACCAGGACGGCCTGGCGCCGGAGGTGGCCGCCGCCGTGATGGCCGCCGCCGACCAGCTGCAGGCCCTCGGCTGCGAGCTGGTGGACGTGAGCTGCCCCCGCTTCAACGACGGGATCGCCACCTACTACGTGATCGCCCCGTCGGAGGCGTCAGCCAACCTGGCCCGCTACGACGGCGTGAAGTACGGCCACCGCTCCGAGCAGGCCGGCAGCCTCGCCGAGATGACTGCCCGCAGCCGCACCGAAGGCTTCGGCGCGGAGGTGCAGCGCCGCATCCTGATCGGCACCTATGCCCTCTCGGCGGGCTACGTCGACGCCTTCTACAAGAAGGCCCAGCAGGTGCGCACCCTGATCCGCCGTGACTTCGACCGGGCTTTCGAGGGCGTCGACGTGCTGCTCGCCCCCACCTGCCCAACCACGGCGTTCCGCTTCGGCGCCCACAGCGATGACCCCCTGGCCATGTATCTGGCCGACCTGCTGACGATTCCGGCCAACCTGGCCGGGCTGCCGGCGATCAGCCTGCCCTGCGGCTTCGATGCGGCGGGCTTGCCGATCGGCCTGCAGCTGATCACCGGCGTGCTCGAGGAGCCGCGCCTGCTGCAGGTGGCCCACCACTACGAGCAGGCGGCGCGGGTGATGGAAGGGCACCAAGCACCAGATCTGGTGGTTCGCCGGTAGGCTGGGCGCATCCTGTGGTGGTGATGCCCCTCGACGCCATGGCTTTCGTCCCCCTCCACAACCACAGCGACTACAGCCTGCTGGATGGGGCGAGCCAGTTGCCGCAGATGGTGGAGCGGGCCGTGGAGCTGGGCATGCCGGCCCTGGCCCTCACCGACCACGGTGTGATGTATGGCGCCATCGAGCTGCTGAAGCTCTGCACGAAGGCGGGCATCAAGCCGATCATCGGCAACGAGATGTATGTGATCAACGGCTCGATCGAGGATCCGCAGCCGAAGAAGGAACGCCGTTACCACCTGGTGGTGCTGGCCAAGAACGCCACCGGCTACCGCAACCTGGTCAAGCTCACCAGCATCAGCCACCTGCGGGGCATGCGCGGCCGGGGCATCTTCTCCCGCGCCTGCATCGACAAGCAACTGCTGGCGCAGCACAGCGAGGGCCTGATCGTGGCCACGGCCTGCCTGGGCGGCGAGATTCCCCAGGCGATCCTCAAGGGCCGCCCCGATGTGGCCCGCGACGTGGCCCGCTTCTACCAGGGCCTTTTCGGCGCCGATTTCTACCTGGAGATCCAGGACCACGGCTCACCGGAAGACCGGATCGTCAACGGGGAGATCGTACGGATCGCCGCTGAGCTGGGCATCGAGCTGATCGCCACCAACGACGCCCACTACCTCAGCAGCGCCGATGTGGAGGCCCACGACGCCCTGCTCTGCGTGCTCACCGGCAAACTCGTCACCGACGAGAAGCGCCTGCGCTACACGGGCACCGAATACATCAAGAGCGAAGCGCAGATGGGGCGGCTGTTCGCCGACCATCTGGAGCCCGACGTGACCGCCCGGGCGATCGCCAACACCGCCCGGGTGGCCGAAAAGGTGGAGGCCTACGACATCCTCGGGCGACAGCAGATGCCGCGCTTCCCGATCCCGGATGGGCACACGGCGGTGAGCTATCTCACGGCTGTGGCCGAGCAGGGGCTGCGCGAGCGGCTCCGGCTTGCCGTCGATGATCCGATCGATCCCCTCTATGGCGAGCGGCTTGCCTTCGAGCTCCAGGTGATGGAGCAGATGGGCTTCCCCACCTACTTCCTGGTGGTGTGGGATTACATCAGGTTCGCCCGGGAGAGCGGCATCCCGGTGGGCCCCGGTCGGGGGTCAGCAGCCGGTTCGCTGGTGGCCTACGCCCTGGGGATCACCACCATCGACCCAGTGGTGCACGGCCTGCTGTTCGAGCGCTTCCTCAACCCCGAACGCAAGTCGATGCCGGACATCGACACCGATTTCTGCATCGAGCGCCGCGGCGAGGTGATCGACTACGTCACCCAGCGCTACGGCGAAGACAAGGTGGCCCAGATCATCACCTTCAACCGCATGACCTCGAAGGCGGTGCTCAAGGATGTGGCCCGGGTGCTCGACATCCCCTACGGCGACGCCGACCGGCTGGCCAAGCTGATTCCCGTTGTGCGGGGCAAACCCGCCAAGCTGGCCGAGATGATCGGGCCCGATTCACCGGCGCCGGAGTTCCGCGAGAAGTACGAAAAGGACCCGACCGTGCGCCGCTGGGTCGACATGGCGCGGCGGATCGAGGGCACCAACAAAACCTTCGGCGTCCATGCCGCCGGCGTGGTGATCGCCGCCGAACCGCTCGATCAGCTGGTGCCGCTGCAACGCAACAACGACGGCCAGGTGATCACCCAGTACTTCATGGAGGACGTGGAGGCGATGGGCCTGCTGAAGATGGATTTTCTGGGCCTCAAGAACCTCACCATGATCGACAAGACGATCGATCTGGTGGAGCGCAGCAGTGGTGAACGCCTCGACCCGGATGCGCTGCCGGCCGATGACCCCGGCACCTACGACCTGCTGGCCCGCGGCGATCTTGAAGGCATCTTCCAGCTGGAATCGAGTGGCATGCGCCAGATCGTGCGCGACCTCAAACCCTCCTCGCTCGAGGACATCTCCTCGATCCTGGCGCTGTACCGGCCAGGTCCGCTCGATGCCGGCCTGATCCCCAAGTTCATCAACCGCAAACACGGCCGCGAGGCAATCGATTTCGCCTGCCCGGCCCTGGAGCCGATCCTCAGGGAAACCTACGGGATCATGGTCTACCAGGAGCAGATCATGCGGATCGCCCAGGATCTGGCCGGCTATTCCCTCGGCGAAGCCGATCTGCTGCGGCGGGCGATGGGCAAGAAGAAGGTGTCGGAGATGCAGAAGCACCGCAGCCAGTTCGTGGAGGGCGCCACGGCACGGGGCGTCGACGGGGCGGTGGCCGAAGCCCTGTTCGTGCAGATGGTGCTGTTCGCCGAATACTGCTTCAACAAGAGCCACTCCACGGCCTATGGAGCGGTGACCTATCAAACCGCCTACCTCAAGGCCCACTACCCGGTGGCCTACATGGCCGCCCTGCTCACGGTGAATGCCTCCGCCACCGACAAGGTGCAGCGGTACATCGCCAACTGCCAGGCGATGGGCATCGAGGTGATGCCCCCCGATCTGAATGCCTCCGGCATCGACTTCACCCCAACCGGCGATCGCATCCTCTTCGGCCTCTCGGCGGTGCGCAACCTCGGCGAAGGGGCGATCCGTCAGCTGCTGGAGGCCCGCCTCACAGATGGCCCCTTCGCCTCCCTGGCCGACCTCTGCGACCGCATCCCCACGAACCTGATGAACCGCCGGGCGTTGGAATCGCTGATCCACTGCGGTGCCCTCGATGGCCTGGAGCCGGCGGGAAACAGGGCCCAGCTGATGGCGGATCTGGATCTGGTGCTGGATTGGGCCGGCTCCCGCGCCAAGGATCGGGCCAGCGGCCAGGGCACCCTGTTCGATCTGTTTGGCAACACGGATGCCTGCACCACGCCGGAGCCGGCAGGACTGCGGGGTGACCTCTCCACGGCGCCGAAGGCCGCCCCGGTGGCCGATTACCCCCCCAACGAGAAGCTGAAGCTGGAGAAGGAGCTGGTGGGCTTCTACCTCTCCGACCACCCGCTCAAGCAGCTGGCCCGGCCGATGCGCCTGCTCACCCCGATCGGGCTGGCCAGCCTCCAGGAGCAGACCGACAAGGCCCGCGTCAGCGTGGTGGCGATGGTTGCGGAACTGCGCCCCGTCACCACCCGCAAGGGCGATCGGATGGCGGTGCTGCAGCTCGAAGATCTCAGCGGCAGCGCTGAAGCCGTGGTGTTCCCCAGAACCTTCGCCCGCCTGGCCGACCACCTGATGCCCGATGCCCGGCTGCTGATCTGGGCGTCGGTGGATCGTCGCGACGAGCGGGTGCAGCTGATCGTCGACGACTGCCGTGCCATTGATGACCTGCGCTTCCTGATGGTGGAGCTGCAGGCGGAGCAGGCGGCCGACATCGCCGTGCAGCACCAATTGCGCGAGTGCCTGGTGCGCCACCGGCCCGAGCAGGAGGAGGCGGGGGTGCGGGTGCCGGTGGTGGCCCTTGTGCACCAGGCCAATGAGTCCTGCTACGTGCGCCTCGGCCACCAGTTCTGCGTGCGCGATGGCGAAGCGGCCGTGGCCAGCCTCACCGCCGCCTCGTTCACAGCCCGCTTGCGCTCACCGCTGCAGCTGGCCTGAGCGGGGCGGCTCAACCTGAAGCCTTGCCCCCCTGCCGCATCGCCTTGAGCGAAGCGCTCACCCGCCCCAGGTTCAGGCCGATCTGCTCGGTTCCCAACCGGCTGCCGGGAGCTTCCTCCCAGCTGGCCGAGAGCACGCCATAGCTCAGGCCGAGCAGGCCAAGCAAAAAACAGCCGCCGGAGGCAGCCAGGGTGACCACGGTGGGGATGGGGAGGATATCGCGGCTCACCAGCAGATAACTGGCCACGAACACCGCCATTCCAAGGAAAGAAGGCACCCCGGTGGCGATGGAGATGCGGCGGGCCATTCGGTTGGCCACCACCGACGGGATCACCTGGGAGCCGGAGGTCTTGGCCGGTTTGGCTTTGGGCTGGGACTTGGCACCACCCCCTGCCCTGGCGGCCGCAGGTCTGTCGGGCTTGAACGGCAGGGGCTTGCGCTTGGCCGCCATGACGATCGCTCAGCCCCGGATGCCGAGCTTGGCGATCAACTGGCTGTAGCGCTCCTCGCTCTGGGCGCGGAGATAGCCGAGCAGCCGCTTGCGGCGCCCGATCATCTTGAGCAACCCCTGGCGAGAGGAGAAATCGTGCTTGTTCTGCTGCAAATGGCCGGTGAGCTGCACGACCCGCTCGCTCAACATCGCCACCTGGACCTCGACGGAGCCGGTGTCAGTGCCGTGGGTCTGGTGGCTGTTGATCAGTTCCTGCTTTTTGGTGGTATTGAGCGGCATGCCGACGTTGAGCCCTGACGGTGCAAACCGACAACCTACCGTCCCGGCGGTCCTCAGGCGACCTGCTGGGCCAACCAGCGCAAACTCTCCCGCAACCAGGCATCGGGGCCGAGCTCCGGCTCCAGACCCTGGCGACCCACCGCCCGCAGGGCCCGGTTGATCTCAAGAGGTTCGTAACCGAGGGCCGCCAGGGTGATCTGGACGTCGTCGCGGGTGGCGGGCGGCGGGCCACCGGGCTCGGATCCTGAAGCCTCGTCTTCGATCGCCAGCGCACCGGGGTCGAACGCCTCGGCCAGCTTGTTGCGCAGCTCCACCGAAAGCCGCTCGGCCGTGCGCTTGCCAACCCCGGGCGCCCGGGCAAGCAGCCGGAGATCGGCCTGCACGATCCCCCGCACCAACTCCTCGAGGGGCATCGCCCCGAGCAGGGCCAGGGCCATCTGGGGGCCCACGCCACTGACAGCCACCAGCAGGCGGAAAAGGTCGCGCTCCTGGCGCGCCCCGAAACCAAACAGGGTCCAGCTGTCTTCGCGGATCGCCTGGTGGATGTACAGAACCAGGCTGCTGCCGGCGGGCGGCAGCCCGTCGAAGTGGGCCCGGGTGAGCTGCACCTCATAGCCCACCCCCTGGCAGGAGAGCAGCAGGCCGCAGCGACTGCCCTGCTGCCACTGCTCCGCCACGGTGCCCTGCAGCCAGCCGATCATGGGGACGTGTCGAGGACATCCCATGCTGCCCGCTCTGCCCGTTCCCGCCAGTCGCTGGGTTCTGCCGCTGCCGGCGCCGCTGCGGGTGTTGCTGCCTGTGCTGCTGGTGTTGCTGCTGGGGTTGCTGCTGGGGTTGACGGGCTGCCAGGGCGAAGGCCAGCCACCCCGCCAGGTGTTGCTCGATGCCCTGGAGCTGCAGATTGCCCTGACCCAGCAAGCGATCGCCCGGGCGCTGGAGCTGCCGCCGCCCGGGCCGGCGCAGGTGAGCCGGGTGCGGGTGGAGCGGCAGGAGGCCGTGTCGATCGGCGAGGGCAAGGGGCTGCACCTCACCGGCCAGTTCGACTGGCGGCTGGCGGACGCCCCCTACCGGGTCGACAGCGGCTTCGAGCTGTTCCTGCAGCGGGGCGAGAAAGGCCAGAGCTGGCGGCTGGCCAGGCCCAGGGACCAGGGCGGCAGCCCCGGCTGGGTCACCGATCCGCTGCCCCTCAAGGCCCCAGGCTGAGCAGGGTGGCACCCAGCACCAGTCCAGCGGCGGCCAGGATGTCGGGATCGAGGGATTCGCCGAACCACAGCAGGCCCCAGAGGGCGGCGAGCGGCACCTGCACGTAGCTCACGGCGGTGGCCCGGCCGGCCGGCAGCCCCAGCAGGCCCCGGGTGAGGGCCAGCTGGCCCAGCTGGGTCAGCACCCCCACCCCCAGCAGCCAGCCCAGTTCGGCGCGGTTGGGCAGCACCGGATCCAGCAGCACAAGGGGCAGGCTGAGCGCCAACCCGACCAGCGGGAAATAGAACACGATCACCAGGGGATGCTCGCTGCGCCCCAGGGCCCGCACACTCACATAGGCCAGGGCCGAGAGCAGCGACCCCGCCAGCGCCAGCATCACCCCTGTCCAGGGCAGACCCGCCCCCGGGGCGCCGAATCCGGCCGGGTCGGTGAGCAGCAGCACGCCGATCCAGCCGACCACCGCCGCCAGCAGCACCCGCCAGGACAACCGCTCACCGAGCAAGGCCCAGGCCAGCAGCGCCGTGAAGGTGGGGTGCAGGTACTGGATCACCGTGGCGGCCGCCAGGGGCAACCGGGTCAGGGCAGCAAAGACGCAGTAGAGCGCCACACTGCCCAGCAGACCCCGCACCAGCAGCAACCCCTGGCGCTGGCCCCAGGGGGAGAGACCGGCCTGCCTGAGCATGGCCAGGCTCAGCACCAGGCTCACCACCGAACGGGCCAGCACCAGCTCGCTCACCGGCAGCCGCGGGCCGACCGCCTTGACACAGACGCCCATCAGGCTGAAGGCCAGGGCGCTGGCCAGCATCCACAGCACAGCAGCTAAGGCCTCGGGATCCGGATCGGCCGCTCCCCAGAGATGGTGTACTGCGGCAGAATGGAGTCTGGATCGACTCCACCGATAGCGCCAATCCTTGAGCCAGCCACCGCTCCAGCCCAAGTTCCAACCCCGCCTCCACCCCCGCACGATCGAGGCCGTCAAGGAGCGTGCGGACATCGTGGATGTGGTGGGCGAGCACGTGGTGCTCAAGAAGAAGGGCCGCGAGTTCGTGGGGATCTGCCCCTTCCACGACGACAAGTCACCGTCGATGACGGTGTCGCCCGCCAAGCAGTTCTACTACTGCTTCTCCTGCGGGGCGGGCGGCAACGCGATCAAGTTCCTGATGGAGCTGCAGCGCACCAGCTTCAGCGAGGTGGTGCTGGAGCTGGCCGGCAAGTATCAGCTGCCGATCGAAACCCTCGATGGTCCCCAGCAGGAGCGGCTGCGCCGTCAGCTCTCCCACCGCGAGGCCCTGCTGCGCGCCCTGGCTTTGGCCTCGGGCTGGTTCCGCAGCCAGCTGCGCAGCCCCGCCGGCGCCGGCGCCCTGGCCTACCTGAAGGAGCAGCGGGGGCTCAGTGAAACCACCCTGGAGAGCTTCGAGCTCGGCTACGCCCCCGACCAGTGGGAGGGGCTGCTGCAGCACCTTGGCCAGGTGGAGGGCCTCAGCCCCCAGCTGCTCGAGGCGGCCGGGCTGGTGGTGGCCCGCAAAGGGGGCGAGGGGGTCTACGACCGCTTCCGCCACCGGGTGATGGTGCCGATCAAGGACCGCCAGGGGCGGGTGATCGGCTTCGGCGGCCGCAGCCTCGATGGCGGCGAACCCAAATACCTCAACTCGCCGGAAACGGAGGTGTTCGAGAAGGGCAAGCACCTGTTCGGCCTGGATCGCGCCACTGCCGCCATCCGCACCAGCGACCAGGCGGTGGTGGTGGAGGGCTACTTCGACGTGATCGCCCTCCATGCCGCCGGCATCACCAACGCCGTGGCCTCCCTGGGAACGGCCCTGAGCAGCCAGCAGATCACCCAGCTCTGCCGCTGCTGCGACAGCCGCCGCCTGATCCTCAATTTCGACACCGACGGCGCCGGCGTGCGGGCCGCCCAGCGGGCGATCGGCGAAGTGGAGCAGCTGGCGCTGCAGGGCCAGCTGGAGCTGCGGGTGCTGCACCTGCCCGCCGGCAAAGACCCCGACGACTTCCTCAAAGAGCATGGGGCCGGTGAGTACCGTGCCCTGCTCGAGGGGGCGCCGCTCTGGCTCGACTGGCAGATCGAGCAGGCGCTGGAAGGCAAGGATCTGGCCCGCTCCGACCAGTTCCAACAGGCGGTCTCGGCCCTGGTGGCCCTGCTGGGCAAGCTGCCCCAGAGCGCCGTCCGCAGCCATTACCTGCAGCAGGTGGCCGAGCGCCTCTCCGGCGGCCAGGCCCGCCTGGCCCAGAAACTGGAGGAAGACCTGCGCCAGCAGGTGAAGGGCGAGCGCTGGCACGGCCGCTCGACGAAATGGGAGCAGCCCGGTGACATCGGCCTGCGCGAACGGGCCGAAGCCGAGCTGCTGAGGCTCTATCTCCACGCCGCCCGCCATCGCGGCGCGATCCGCCGGGAGCTGCGCCTGCGGGAACTCGACGACTTCGCCCTGCAGCATCACCGCCTGCTCTGGGCGGCAATCAGCGAACGGGAGGAGGACAACCTCGGCGTCGGCCGGCTGGAGGCGATCAACCGGGGCGAGGATCCCGGCGATGACCTGGCCGATCTCGACCTGCCCCGGCTGCTGGCCGATCAACTGCTGGTGGAGCAGAGCGCGTTGCTCGATCGCCTCACCCCCCTGCTGGAGCCCAATGAGCTCCAGACCATGACCCTCTCGGCGCCCCTGCTGCAGCTGCGCGGCACCGCGGCGGTGCTGGAGCGGCAGCGCTGCCTCAAGCGCTGCCGCCACTTGCTCGATGCCTGGTGCGGCCAGCGGCTGGAAACCCTGGAGCGCTGCATCGCCCTGCTGCTGGAGCAGGAAACGACCGAAGCCCCCGCGCCGCTGAACCTGAACATGGAAACCCGCATCGACGCCCTGTTCGCCGATCTCAACCGCGATGCTTTGCGCTTCCAGGAGCTCTATTACAACGAGCGGAAGCACATCGGCCACCTCGACCGACAACGCTGCCCCGGCCTGGCCGAAACCCTCGCCGCCGCGCCAGCCGCCGCCTGAGCGGTGGCCCCTGCGGTCCTGCCAGCATCGGCAGCACCCAGACCGCCCGCGGTGATGCCCTCTCTCCCCGACTCCCCCTGGCGCCGCGCCTGGTACCCGGTGGCCTACATCAAGGACCTCGAGCAGGCCCGCCCCACCCCCTTCACCCTGCTCGGCGACGACCTGGTGCTCTGGTGGGACCAGCAGGCCAACCAATGGCGCGCCTTCGCCGATGTCTGTCCACACCGGCTGGTGCCCCTCTCCCAGGGCCGCCTCAACGGGGATGGCGAGCTGGAGTGCCCTTACCACGGCTGGAGCTTCAACGGCGACGGGCACTGCACGGCGATTCCCCAGGCCGATCCCGGCACCACCATCGACTCGCCCCGCAGCCGCTGCCGCGCCTACGCCACCGCCACAGGGCAGGGGCTGCTGTTCGTTTTCGCCGGCGATCCCGCCGCGGCGAGCGCGGCGCCCTTGCCGCTGCTGCCACTGCTGGAGGAGGAGCCGGAGCAGTGGTCGGTACAGGACACCTTCCGCGATCTCCCCTACGACGCCCTCACCCTGCTGGAGAACGTGCTGGACGTGAGCCATGTGCCCTTCACCCACCACGCCACGGTGGGCAAGCGGGAGACGGCCGGCCCGGTGAACCTGGAGCTGAAGACCAGCGGAGCGGAGGGCTTCACCGGCGTGTGGCCCGAGGGGCCGCGACGAGGCACGCTCGGCACCCAGTTCACCACCTTCCAGGCCCCCTGCCTGATGTGGCACGACCTCACCGCCAAGGGCTTCGCCCGCATCCTCACGGTGGTGTATGCCACACCGATCCGACCGGGCGAATGCCGGCTGTTCGCCCGCTTCCCCTTCCGCTTCGAATCGGCCCTGCCGCGCCGGCTGCTGGGGCTGCGGCCGGAGTGGCTGCAGCACCTGGGCAACCACGTGGTGCTCGAAGACGACCAAGTCTTCCTGCACTGGCAGGAGCGGGTGCTGCAGGCCCGGGGGGGCGGCGCGGCCCTGGCCCAGGCCTGCTATCTGGCCACCCGCTCCGACCTCTACGTGCGGGCGCTGCACGACTGGGTGGGCCGCAGCGGCGGCGGTCCGTTCGGGGAGGCGCCCCTGCCGGAGCGGCTGGGGGAAACGCCCCTGCTGGAGCGCTACGACAGCCACACCCGTCACTGCCGCAGCTGCCGCACGGCCGACCGGCGCCTGGCCCAGCTCCAGCCGGGGGCAGCGGCGCTGGTGCTGCTCGGCCTGGCTGCGGCCGCCTGGTGGGGGGCCTGCGCCCCGGGGGCTGCTGCCCTGCTGGTGGCCGTCCTGGCGGCGGGCGCCTGGCTGCAGGCCGGCCGCTGGCGACGGCAGCTGCGCCTCGGCCAGCCGGTGCCACCCCGCAACCGGAGCTGAAGTCAATCGGCCCACACCACCGGCAGGTCGGCCGGCCGGGTGGTGGCGGAGCGCGAGAGCCGCTCCCGCTTCATCGCCCAGGCGGGCCGCAGGCCGCAGGCGGCCCACTGCACGGTGCCGCGGCCGTAGCGGCGGTTGAGGCCGTCGATCGTGGCCATCAACGCCTCGCGCCGCTGCTGCTGCTCCGGCGGCAGCGGCACCAGCAGGTGGTGCTGCAGCTGCTCCACCGGCTGCAGGTTCTGCAGCAGCACGCCGGCCTTCTGCAGCGGTTTGTGGGGCTTGAACAGGCGTTCGGCCAGGGGCAGGGCGGCGGCGAGCAGCACGGCCGTGTCGTTGCTGGCCAGCGGCAGGGTGGTGGTGGCGGCATTGGCGTAGAGGCTCGTGCCGTTGAAGGGGCTGCTGCGCACGAACACGGTGACCGTGCCGGTGCGCTGGCGCTGGCGGCGCAGCTTCTCGGCGGCGCGGCTGAGGTAGGTGGCGATCGCCTCGCGCAGGGCCGCCAGGCTGGTGACCGGCTCACTGAAGCTGCGGCTCACGCAGGTTTCCTGTTTGGCCGGCACCACGCTCTGCAGCAACAGGCAGCTGTGGCCGCGCAGGTCCTGCTGCAGGCGCAGGCCCACCACGCCGCAGCGGGCCCGCAGCTCGCCGCTGGGCAGATCGCGCAGCTGGCGGGCCGTGGCCACGCCGCGCAGGCGGCACCAGCGCGAGAGCTTGCGGCCGATGCCCCAGACCTCTTCCACCGGCACCTGCTCCAGCCAGGGGTCGGGATCGGGAACGGCCCCCAGATCGAACACGCCCTGCTGGATCGGGTTCTGCTTGGCCAGCCGGTTGGCCACCTTGGCCAGGGTCTTGCTGCCGGCGATGCCCACCGCCACCGGCAGGCCCAGGTGGCGCCGCACCTGGCGGCGGAGCGCCAGGCCCCAGGCGCTGAGGTCACCGCCACGGGAGCCCTTGCCGGGCCCAGCGCCAGCAGGGCGGTGCAGCCGGCCGAAGGCCTCGTCGATCGAATAGACCTCCAGCTCCTCCACCCAGGGCTCCAGGGTGGCCATCAGCCGCTGGCTCATGTCGGCGTAGAGGGCGTAGTTGGAGCTGCGCACCACCACCCCCTGGCGCTCCAGCTGGCGACGCACCTGGAAGTAGGGCACCCCCATGGCGATGCCGAGGGCGCGGGCCTCGGCGCTGCGGGCCACGATGCAGCCGTCGTTGTTGGAGAGCACCACCAGCGGCCGGCCGATCAAGGCGGGATCCAGGGCCGCCTCGCAGGAGGCGTAGAAGTTGTTGCCGTCGATCAGCACGGTGGCGAACGCCATCGGTTGTGCAGGGCGGAGGGTTCAGCGCGGCTGGATCAGAGCGGGTGGATCACCTGGATGGCCACGCCCCAGAGGCGGGTGTCGTCGGCATCGCTGAGCTCCAGGGGCGGATAGGCCGGGTTGGCCGCCTCCAGCCGCAGGCGGCCCTGGTGCCGCACCAGACGCTTGAGCGTGAAGGCCCCCTCAACCGCCGCCACCACGATGCGGCCGGGGCGCGGCTCCAGGCTGCGATCCACGATCAGCAGGTCGCCGTGGTGGATGCCGGCGCCGATCATCGAATCGCCGCTGACGCGCAGGAAGAAGGTGCTGCTGGGGCGGGCGATCAGGTGCTCGTTGAGGTCGATGCCCGCCTCCACGTAGTCATCGGCGGGGGAGGGGAAGCCGGCCGCCACCGATTCGGTGACCAAAGGAAGGCGCACGGGGTGCAGTCGCGGGCGCTCCAGGCTAGTACAGGTGTACTGAAATCCTGAAGGTCAGTCCTCCTCGCCCTCCAGCAGCAGTTGCTGGAACGCGGTGTACAGCTCGGGATGCTCGGCGGCGGCGCGGGGATCCCGCTGGCCCAACTCCGTGGGCCGCAAGGGCTTACGGGCAGGCCCAGCGAAAGGGGCGCCAGACCCGGCGGCCGGTGCCGCGGCCGGGCGCTGGCTCTGGCGCCGTTGCTCCTCCGCCTGCCGCAGCCGCTGCAGCAGGTGGGGCGGCACGGTGCCATCGGGGCTCACCTGCATCAGTTCATGGAACAGGGCCTCGGGGTCGGTTTCCGTTTCCACCCGGTGGCGCCGCTCGCTGGCCGGCACTGCCGCAGCGGCGGGGGGTGGTGCCGGCACAGGCAGGGGCTGGGGGAGGCGGCGGCCCAGTTCCTTGAGGCGCTCGAGGCTGCGGGGGTCGAAGGCCATCACCACGGCAGGGTCAGGAGCATCCCAGTGTGTCGCGGGTGACGCGGCCGGTGACGGGGTTGGTGCCGGTGGCGCTGGCGCAGAGCTTCTTGAGAACATCGGCCCGCAGGGGCACGTTGGTGAAGTCGGCCCCGTCGATTGCCACCTGATCGAACTTGGTGTTGAAGGCGAAGGCGTCTTCCAGCACCGCATCGCGCAGGTCGGTGCCCTCCAGCACCGCCGAGTCGAGGGTGGCCTGGCGCAGATCAGCGCCCCGCAGGTTGGCATCCTGCAGCTTGGCGCCGAACAGGCTGGCGTTGCGCAGGTCGGAACCGGAGAGATCGGCATCCCGCAGATTTGTGAGGTTGAAGGTCACCCCGTTGAGGTCGCTGTCGTGGAAATCGGCGCCGATCAACACCTGCTTGGCGTAGTCCATCGCGGCATCGGCCGGCGCGATCGGCCAGCCCAGCAGCAGGCAGGCGGCCAGCCCCCACAGTCCACCCACAAGAACAAACAGCAAGCCCGTGAACAGCGAACGCAGCGGGGCGGCCATGGCGGCGGTGGGACAGGCAAGGGAACTCTAGGAACAGTGGGCCTGGCGGTTCCATGGCGGCGATCACACCGCAACAGTCGAAAAACCAGCGGCGGATCCCCGGCCAGTGGGCCGAGCAGCGCGCCCTGCGGCTGTTGCGCAGCCGCGGCTGGCAGCTGGTGGCACGGCGCTGGCCCTGCCGCTGGGGCGAACTGGATCTGGTGGTGGCCAAACCGGGTCGGTTGCTGCTGGTGGAGGTGAAGGGCCGGCGCTGCCGCGGGCCTGACGGCTGGGGGGCGGCGGCCCTGGGGCCCCATAAACGGGCCCGGCTGGCCAGGGCCTGGGCCTGTTGGCTGGCGGCCCATCCGGAGCGGGCGGAGCTGCCGCTGGAGGTGGTGTTCGCCCTGGTGCCCCTGCCACCGGCCCGGGGTGCGGTGCGCTGGCTGAGGCTGGATCAATGGGGCTGAGCCGCGCCGGCTGGGCCAGGCGCCACGCTGGTGGCGTCGCCCCCATCTGCCGCCATGACCTTCGGGGCCCACCGCGCCCGCAAGCGCTTCGGCCAGCACTGGCTCAACGATGCTGGCGTGCTGCAGCAGATCGTGGCGGCGGCTGAGCTGCAACCGTGCGACACGGTGCTGGAGGTGGGCCCGGGCCGCGGCGCCCTCACCGAACGGCTGCTCGCCTCTCCAGCGGAGCTGGTGCGGGCCGTGGAGCTCGACCGCGACCTGGTGGCGGGCCTGCGCCAGCGGTTCGGCGCCGACCCACGCTTCGAGCTGCTGGAAGGCGACGCCCTGGCGGTGCCCCTGCCGGCTGCCGAAAAGGTGGTGGCCAACATTCCGTACAACATCACAGGTCCGCTGCTGGAGCGGCTGGTGGGGCGGCTGGATCGGCCGGCGCCAATCCCCTACCGGCGCCTGGTGCTGCTGGTGCAGCAGGAGGTGGGAGAGAGGATCCGGGCCCGGGCCGGCAGCGGCGCCTTCAGCGCCCTGAGCGTGCGGATGCAGTTGCTGGCGGACTGCCGGTCGGTGTGCCCGGTGCCTCCTCGCTGCTTTCAACCACCGCCGAAGGTGCAATCGGAGGTGATCGTGCTCGATCCCCTGCCGGCGGAGCGGCGCCTGGAGCCGGGGCTCGCCGCCCGGGTGGAGCAGCTGCTGCGCCGCTGTTTCGCCAGCCGCCGCAAGATGCTGCGCAACAGCCTGGCCGGCCTGTTGCCCCCGGAAGCCCTGGCCACCCTGGCCACCCAGGCGGGCTTCGACCTCCAGCAGCGCCCCCAGGACCTGGCTGCGGAGCGCTGGGTGGCGATGGCGCGAAACCTGAGCAGAGAAAGCCCTAGATAGCGCCAACACAAGGGTGCTCAAAGAAGCGATGTCCAGCCCCGGTGTTTGTACTCATCTCTGCTGATCGTTGGCCGCTCTAGGCTGTGATCAGAGAGAAGAAACACCATGAACGTACACACCAAAACCTCCAATGCGCTCCAATCCATGCGCGCTCTGGCCCACAGAGATCCTGGTTTTGCGGAGGCCCTATCCCATTCGCAATCACCACAACAAGCTGCCCAGTTGGCGGCGGAGCGGGGCATCACCATCAGCTCCAGGACGCTCTGGCTGAACCGGGGCCGCCTGCTGGGTGGGGGCCTGCCCAGCTGGCGAGGCTGACCATGGGCTGCCCCCCGGGCAGGATCTGGGCGTGGCGAGCTTGAATCGGGTCGATCACCGCTGAAGCCAAAGCGCCTTGCCCATGGCTGATCTGATTGTTCAGGCCCCGGCCAAGATCAACCTGCACCTGGAGGTGCTCGGCCTGCGGCCCGATGGCTTCCATGAGCTGGCCATGGTGATGCAGAGCCTCGACCTGGTCGACAGCCTGGCCCTGTCGCCCCGCAGCGATGGGGCCTTGATTCTGTCCTGCGATGAGCCGGGGCTTCCCACCGATGGCACCAACCTGATTGTGCGGGCCGCTGCGCTCTTGCGGCAGCGGGCCGGGCGGCCAGAACTCGGCGCCGATCTTGCCCTCACCAAACGGATCCCTGTCGGGGCGGGCCTGGCCGGGGGCTCCAGCGACGGTGCCGCGGCCCTGCTCGGGTTGAACCAGCTCTGGGAGTTGGCGCTGGACGAAGCCGAACTGCGCGCCCTGGCGGCGGCACTCGGCTCCGATGTGCCGTTCTGCCTGGTCGGCGGCACCCAGCTTTGTTTCGGGCGGGGCGAGCGGCTGGAGGCCGTCGACCCCGGCGCCTCGGAGCCGCTGGCGGTGCTGCTGATCAAGGATCCGGCGGCAAGCGTCTCCACCCCCTGGGCCTACGGCCGCTGCCGTGACCTGCGTGGCGATTTCTACCTCGATCACGAACTGGATTTCGAGCAACGCCGCGCCAGCCTGCGCCACGGCCCCCTGCTTGCGGCCCTGCGGGGGGAGCGGCTCATCCCGCCCCTGCGCAACGATCTGCAGGCGGTGGTCGAACCGGAGCAGGACAGCGTGCGCCAGGGCCTGGCTCTGTTGCGCCAGGCCAATGGCCAGCTGGGTGTGGCGATGAGCGGCTCGGGCCCCAGCCTGTTCGCCCTGTTCACCGATCTGGAGCAGGCCGAAGCGGCCAGGGCCCAGCTCGCTGCGGCCCTGGAGCAGGCGGGCTTCGACGCCTGGTGTTGCTGCTGCAGCAGCATGGGGGCCCGACTCAAGGGCGCTGCCCCATCCCCATGAGCGTTCCGCCTCCCTCCCCCGCTGAAGCCAGTTCCGCCGCACCGCCCCGCAAAGGTCCGCTCAGCTTTCTCTCCGGCGCCCTCACCAGCTTCCTGCTGGCCTGGGTGTTCCTGCTGCTCAGCCAACGGGTGCTGGGTTACTACGCGCTCCACCCGCCGCAGTACAGCAAGCCGATCGCCCAAAGCATCGCCACCGCAGTGAAAACCCTGGTCGTCGGCATGAGTTTCCTGGCCACCTTCAGCTGTGCCTTCATTGGCCTGGGGCTGTTCCTGGTGTTCATCCGCAGCCTGGTGCCGGCCCGGTCAGAAGAATCCTCCTAGGTTGACGGCGGCGTGATCCAACCACCACCAGCCCCTGCAATGACCCCCCACGACCTGGGCCTGCTCGCCCTGCTGCTCTCACCGGGAATGCTGCTGTCGGTGCTGCTGCTGGCCACCTTCGCCGCCGGCGGCTGAGCCACCACCGGAAAAGCTGGGCCCAACAGCCTGAGATAGGTTGGCCGCTCCACCGGCAATGGCCGGGCCCGCTCCCTTCCCGTGGCTGAGACGCTCCTCTTCAACGCCCTGCGTGACGCCATCGACGAGGAGATGGCCCGCGACCCCATGGTCTGTGTGTTCGGAGAGGACGTCGGCCAGTACGGCGGCTCCTACAAGGTCACCAAGGATCTCTACGAGAAATACGGCCAATGGAGGGTGCTCGACACCCCGATCGCCGAGAACAGCTTCACCGGCATGGCTGTGGGCGCTGCGATGACCGGCCTGCGCCCGATCGTGGAAGGCATGAACATGGGCTTTCTCCTGCTCGCCTTCAACCAGATCTCCAACAACATGGGGATGCTGCGCTACACCAGCGGCGGCAACTACACGATCCCCACGGTGGTGCGCGGGCCCGGCGGGGTGGGCCGTCAGCTCGGCGCCGAGCACAGCCAGCGTCTGGAGGCCTATTTCCACGCGGTGCCCGGCATCAAGATCGTGGCGGTCAGCACCCCCACCAATGCCAAGGGCCTGATGAAGGCCGCCATCCGCGACAACAACCCCGTTCTCTTCTTCGAGCATGTGTTGCTCTACAACCTCAGCGAGGAACTCCCAGAGGGCGACTACATCTGCGCCCTCGACCAGGCCGAGGTGGTCAGACCTGGCAAGGATGTCACGATTCTCACCTATTCCCGCATGCGCCACCACTGCCTCAAGGCCGTGCAGCAACTGGAGGCCGAGGGTGTCGATGTGGAACTGATCGATCTGATCAGCCTCAAGCCGTTCGATCTCGAAACAATCACGCGCTCCATCCGCAAGACCCACAGGGTGATGGTGGTGGAGGAATGCATGAAAACCGGGGGCATCGGCGCCGAACTGATCGCCCTGATCACCGAGCACTGCTTCGATGATCTCGATGCCCGGCCCCTGCGGCTCTCCAGCCAGGACATCCCCACCCCCTACAACGGCGCCCTGGAGAATCTCACGATCATTCAGCCCCACCAGATCGTCAAGGCCGCCACCCAGCTCAAGTCGGGCAGCTTCTGAGATGGCACGCCAACAGGGGTGGTTTGCCCTGATCCTGGCCCTGGCCATCGCCGCCGGCGCCGTTCTGGTCTCCTTCCCCCTCCAGCTGGGCCTCGACCTGCGCGGCGGCAGCCAGCTCACCTTGCAGGTGATGCCGGCCGGATCGATCACCAAGGTGCAACGGGAGCAGCTCGAAGCCGTCAAGGACGTGCTCGATCGCCGCATCAACGGCCTGGGGGTCGCGGAATCCACCCTCCAGACCATCGGCGACGACCAGCTGCTGCTCCAACTCCCCGGGGAACAGGACCCGACCCGCGCCGCCAAGGTGCTTGGCACCACGGCCCTGCTGGAGTTCCGCGCCCAGAAGCCCGGCACCGAAGAGGAGATGCAGGGACTGCTTCGCCTGAAGCGCCAGGCCGAAGCCGTCCTGGCCCGCCTGGAGCGGCGCAGCCCGGCCACGCCAGCCCAGGGGCTGCCGCCGGGCCAGGCCCCTCCGCCACCGCCCAGCTTCCCTGCCGCCGAACTGGCCAAGGCGCTCGCCGGCCTTGGCGTCAAAGTGCCGGAGAGCGCCGGTGAAGCCGGCCAGATCAAGGCCCTGCTCGACGAAGTGAACAAAAGGGTGGTGGCCCTCTACGAACCGGCCGCCCTCACCGGCAAGGGGCTGATCACGGCCGGTCGCCAGCAGCAAAGCAGCGGTCCCGGCTGGGATGTCACCCTCGGCTTCAACCGCGAGGGGGGCGAGGCCTTCGCCAAGCTCACCCAGTCAATCGCCGGGACGGGCCGGCTGCTGGGCATCGTGCTGGATGGCCGCTCGATCAGCGAAGCGAGCGTCAGCAAGGAGTTCGCCGCCGCCGGCATCACCGGCGGAGCGGCCAGCATCACCGGAAACTTCACGGCGGAGGAGGCCAGGGATCTGGAGGTGCAACTGCGGGGCGGCTCCCTGCCCCTGCCGGTCAAGATCATCGAGGTGCGCACCGTCGGCCCTTCCCTCGGCGCCGAGAACATCCGCACCAGCCTGGTGGCGGCCCTTACCGGCTTGGTGCTGGTGGGGGTGTTCATGGTGCTGGTCTACCGGCTCCCCGGTGCGGTGGCCGTGGTGGCCCTGAGCCTCTATTCGCTCTTCAACCTGGCGGTCTATTCCCTGATCCCCGTCACCCTCACCCTGCCGGGCATCGCCGGCTTCATCCTCAGCGTGGGGATGGCGGTGGATGCCAATGTGCTGATCTTCGAGCGGGTCAAGGAGGAACTGCGCGGCGGCAACACCCTGATCCGCTCCATCGACACCGGCTTCTCCCTGGCCTTCAGCTCGATCCTCGATGGCCATGTCACCGGCCTGATCAGCTGCCTCGCCCTGTTCACCCTCGGCACGGGCCTGGTCAAGGGCTTTGCCGTCACCCTGGCGATCGGCCTGCTGCTCAGCCTGTTCACTGCCCTCACCTGCACCCGCACCCTGCTGCGGCTGCTGATGAGCTATCCGGCCCTGCGCCGCCCCACCTACTTCCTGCCCGCCAGCCAGCGTCCAGCCGGCCTGGCCTGAAGTCCCTGTTACCCCAGCCTGTGACCAACAGCCCCTCCCCCCGCTTTCGGATCAGCCGCTACCGGCGCCTCGCCTGGGTGGGATCGGGGCTGGCCTGCCTGCTCAGCGTGATCGGCCTGGCTCTCTGCTGGCTCACCCCGTCGATTGGCTTTCCGCTCAGGCCAGGCCTGGACTTCACCGGCGGCACCCAGATCCAGCTGGAGCGGAGCTGCGCGGGGGCATGCCCGCCGCTCACGGCGCCGGAGCTGCAGCAACGGCTGGCCAGCCTGGCCCTGCCCCCCGGTGAGGGTGAGCGGGCTCCGAACCTGGGTGGCGCCAGTGTCCAGGTGCTCGATCGCGGCAGCTCCGTGCTGCTGCGCCTGCCGGCCCTCAGCACCGAACAGAGCGCCGCGGTGATCACCGATCTGGCCACCGCGATCGGGCCCCTGGATGCGGCCGGCACCGCCATCAACACGATCGGGCCCACCCTGGGCTCCCAGCTGCTGACCAGCAGCGTGATCTCGTTGCTGGTCAGCTTTGCGGCGATCGCCCTCTATATCACCTTCCGCTACGACCGCATCTTCGCCTTCCTCGCCCTCCTCTGCCTGGCCCACGACGTGTTGATCACCTGCGGGGCCTTCGCCTGGCTGGGGTTGATCCTGGGCATCGAGGTGGATTCGCTGTTCGCCGTCTCCCTGGTCACCGTCGCTGGTTACTCGGTCACCGACACGGTGGTGGTGTTCGACAGGATCCGCGAACAGAAAACCAGCCTGAGCCACCTCCCCGTCGCTGAGCAGGTGGATGTGGCCGTCGATGCCACCCTCACCCGCTCCCTTTACACCTCCTTCACCACCCTGTTGCCACTCCTGGCCCTGATCTTCTTCGGCGGCAGCAGCCTGTTCTGGTTCGCGGTGGCGCTCACAATCGGCATCGCCGTGGGCAGCTGGTCGAGCATCGGGGTGGCGCCCACCCTTCTGCCCCTGTTCAACGCCCCGGCCCCGGTCCGGAGCCCCGCATGAGGCGCCAGCCCCTGGTGCCGGTGCTGCTGATTCTGCTGGCGCTCTGGGATCTGCGGGGGGAACTCCAGTTGCTCAGCGATCACTTCACCTGGGTCACGCTCAGGGCGGCCCTGGTTCAGCATCCCCTCGCCGTGGCGGTGCTGCTGCTCGCTCCCAGCCTGTGGCGTCGCTTCCGCTGAGCCCCGCCACCCAGCTCCCGCCAAGGCTCCCACTAGCCCCCACCCGGCAGGGTCCAGCGGTCCATGATCTGCTCCACCAGCACCCGCTGGCAGACCACCTGGATCACCACCACCAGGGGCAGACCCAGCAACACACCCGGCAGACCCAGCAGGGCACCGAGGCTGAGCTGGGCCATCAGGGCCACGGTGGGCAGCAGGTTCACCGTCCGACTGAGCAGCACGGGGGTGAGCACGAAGGCCTCCACGTTCTGGAGCAGGAGCCGCAGGATCAGCACCTGCACCACCTTGGCCGGAGAGATCAACAGGGCCACGGCCATGGGCAGCAGGGTCGCCACGGTGGGGCCGATGGTGGGAACAAAGGTGAGCAGGCCGCAGACCAACCCACTCAGCAGGGCGAGCGGCACCTTCAGCAAGGCCAGTCCAGCCCAGGTGAGCACGAACACCGTCACCGCCGAGATCGTCATGCCGGCCAACCAGCCGCCGAGGGCCTGGCGGCAATCGTGGAGCAGCCCCTGCATCGTCGGTCGGTAGAAGCGCGGCGTGGCGGCGATCAACAGGCGTTGGTGGCTGCGGGGATCAAGGGCGAACAGAACGGCCAGCAGGCCCATCAGCAGCATCTGGATCGTGGTGTTGGCCGTGCTTCCAGCCACGCCGAGCAACTGGGAGCCCAGGGGCTGCAGCCGGTCCCAGCTGCCCAGATCCAGCAGTTGCTCCTCCAGGGTCTGGAGCCCCCGGAACTGGCCGGCCAGGGCGCCAAGGCGCTGGATCAGCACCGGCACCAACTGGGTGAACTCATTGGCCTGCTGCACCAACTCCGGCAGCAGCAGCTCCGACACCTTCCAGCCCAGCACCGCCAGCACCGCCAGCACCAGGGCAAGGGCGGTCGGCCGGTTGAGCGGCAGGCGACGGCGCAACTGGGTCACCGGCACATCGAGGGCGACAGCCAGCACCACGGCGCCGAACAACACCAGCAGCACCCAGCGCAGCTCCCAGAGCAACAGGCCGAGAACCACCAGGGCCAGGCAACCGAGCAGGGCACGGGTGTTCATGCGGCCTGCCGTTGGCGCTTCCACGGATCGAGCACGTCGTGGATCAGCACCTCCCGCACAATCACCTGCAGGCACACCGCCATCGGCAGGGCCAGCAACAGCCCCAGCGGCCCGAACAGCACCGTGAACAGAAACTGGGCCGAAAGCGTGAGGCCGGGCAGGAGCTTGAGCTGGTGCTGCATCACCGAGGGGGTGATCAGGTAGCTCTCCAGGTGCTGAATCACGAAGTAGAGGCCGAGCACGGCCACCGCCTTCCAGGGGGCATCGAGCAGGGCCACCGACATCGGAAAAACGGTGCTCAAGGTGGGGCCGACGTTGGGGATCACATTGAGCAACCCGGCGAGCAGGGCATTGGCAACCACCAGCTTCACCCCGAGCAACATCAGGCCGATGCCCGAGAGCAGCGCCACACAGCAGGAGCTGATCAGCACGCCCACCATCCAGTCGCTCAGGGCCGCACCGCAGGAATCGAGCACCTGGCGGAACCGGCGCCGATAGAAGGACGGCACCAGCAGCACCGCCACATCCCGGTAGGCAGTGGGCTGCAGCGCCACCATCACACTCACCGCCACGACGAACAGCAGCTGCAGCACCGCACCCCCGAGGTTGCCGGCCAGGCCGAGCAGGCGGTTGAGTCCCTCGCCCAGGCCGCTGGCCAGCGCGGCGCTGCCGTCGGAGCTGCCGGGCAGGATCTCCTGGAGCCAGTCCAGCTCCAGGGTGGCGTCCTGGCGCCCATAGATCATCTGGGCCGTCTCGGTGAGGGCACTGCGACCCATCTTCAGCAAGAGCGCCGCGGCGGCTGGCACCTTGGTGAGCAGTTCGGCGAACTGGGCTGCGAAAGGAGGGATCAGCACGGTGACGCCCAGGACCAGCAACACCAGCAGACCCAGCAGGCTCAGCAGCAGGGCGAGGGAGCGGCTGCAACGCAGTTGCCGGCCCACGAACCCGACCAGGGTGCAGAGCGCCATCGCCAGCACGATGGCGGCGAAAACCTGCACGAGCACATCACGCAGGCTCCAGAGCAGCGCGACGGCAGCGCCCGTTGCGGCCAGACCCAGCCACTGGCCGAACTTCAAATCGCTTCCGGCTCCGTCTCAGGCTCCGGCTCCGCATCCGGCTTGTCTTCCGGCTGCTCGCCATCCTTCTCGGCGAATCCCAGGCCATGGCCGGCCGCGTAGCGATCAGCGAAGCGCATGAACCGATCGAAATCGGCCTCGGTCTTCCAGGTGTAGGTGGCCTCGATGGCGCTGGCCCGGCCATTCACGAAGCGGGCATTGACATCCCGGGTGACCAGCTCTCCCTCTTCATCGAGCAGGAACATGCCGGTGATGTCGCCCATCGTTTCGGGGGCCAGGGCCTCGGGCTCCTCAAACACGAACACCGCCTGACCGGTGCGTCCATCGCGGGAACGGGTCAGGCGGATATCGGGCACCACGGGCTCATCCACCCCACGAAAGAACTGAATCGCAGTCATCGGAGGCGGCACGAAAAAACGATCCTAAACATCACACCTGATGCGGCCCTGCTCGAGCAACCACTCCGCAGCTTTTGATTCGGGCCAGTCGCCGAGATCGACCCCATCCCCCTGCAGCGGCAGACAGATCCCCGCAGACAAGGGCTGTTGTTTCGCTTCGTGATCGTAACAACGGTCGTAATAATCGAGCATCTGACGACAGGCTGCCGCCCAATCCGCGGCGGCGATCGCCTCCAGGGCCGCCTTGGTCCGGGCCGGACCGAGCCGCCTGGCGATCCGCGCGGTGGCCTCCGCCAGCTCCGCCCCGTTCTGGACCCCATAAACCGCCACCAGCCGCCGCACCCGCTCCTCCAGCGGGCGCCGCAGCTCCAGCCGGGGCGCCGCCTGCATCTGCCGCCACAGGCCGGCGGGAATCCGGCAGCGGCCCACCTGAACGCTCTCCGCCTCCAGCCAGATCTCCCTGGCCTCGCCGAGGCGCTGAAGCGCTTCGGCCAGTCGGTTTTCGTAGTGCTCGGTGCTGGGTTGGGGCGGCAGGCCCAGGCCGCCGAAGCTGCTGCCGCGGTGGTGGGCCAGCCCCTCCAGATCTACCACCGCCACGCCGCGCCGGCCCAGTTCCAGCAACAGGTCGGTTTTGCCGGTGCCGGTGCGACCCCCCAGCAGCCTCAGCGGCCAGGCTTGCTCGAAGCGCCCCAGCACCCACTGCCGGTAGGCCTTGTACCCCCCCTCCAGCAGCAGCACGGGCAGGTCAAGGGTTTCCGCCAGCCAGGCCAGGCTGGCGGACCGCATGCCGCCCCGCCAGCAATGGATCCGCAGTGGGCTGCCCTGATCGAGCCCCAGGAGGCTTTCGCCGAGTTCGACCAGCCGCGGACCCACCAGGGCCAGGCCGAGCTGAACAGCGGCCTGGCGACCCTGCTGCTTGTAGAGGGTGCCGATCTCGGCCCGTTCGGAATCACTGAACAGGGGCAGGCTCTGGGCACCGGGGATGTGGCCCCGCTCGAACTCGGCGGGGCTGCGCCCATCGATCAGCGGCCCCTGGGCGGCCAGGAAAGGCTCGATCGCCAGCCGCACCGCCATCCTCCAACCCGGGACCGACCTGCCCTGACATAGTGGGCCCACGCTGGCCCCGATCAGGCCAGCTGAACGTCATGCTCTCAGGACCGTCCGCCTCCACCACCGTCAGCGCCGAAGAGCTGCTGGAGCGGTTTCTGACCAGTTCGCTGCGGCAGCGGCGCAACCTACTGCCCCAGCTCGAAGCCCGCAGCGACGAGTTGCGTCCTTTGCTGATCGACTGCCTGGCCCATCTCGATGCCAACGGCGACGACTGGGCCGCCGGCGCCCTGATCCATCTGCTGCTGGGCCAGCCGGATGCCCTGGCTGGCGACTTCCTCTCCCGCTACCCCCAGGGCTGGCTGGCGTTGGGCAGCGCCCAGGGCATCGACCATCAGCCGCTGCAGAGCGCCCTGATGGCCAAGTCCTTCGAGGAGGCCGACCGTCTCACCAGTGCGATCCTGCGCCAGCTGGCCGGGCCGGCAGCCGAGCAGCGCGGCTACGTGTACTTCAGTGAGGTGGCTTCGATCGGGGCGGTGGATCTGGAAAGCCTCGACCGGCTCTGGATCTGCTACTCGCTCGGGAGGTTCGGCTTCTCCGTCCAGGGTCGGCTGTTGCGGAGCGTCGGCGGGCGCTGGCCACTGCTGTGGCCGAAGCTGGGCTGGAAGACCGGCGGGGCCTGGACCCGCTATCCCGCTGGCTTCTCCTGGACGCTGGAGGCGCCGGAAGGGCACCTGCCCCTGGTGAACCAGTTGCGCGGGGTGCGGTTGATGGATGCCCTGCTCTCCCATCCCGCTCTGCAACAGCGCATACCCAGCTGAGGAAGCCTCCAGTTAGGGTCAAATCCAGTGGTCGATGGAGTGAATGCCCCGGCGTTTGATCACCCCAAGGCTTCCCTGGCCACCACGTCCCTGGACAGGTTTTCATTTGAGAGTGCTCCCCTGGGCCGTGTGTCGCTGGACCGATTTCACCATCCCCTCCACCCTGCAGCTCGCTCCGCTGCTTGAGGTGCTGCTCGAGCCGATGGCGAAAGCGGCCAACCTGCCTGAACTTCAGCTCGGCCTGCATGAAGCCCTGGTCAACGCCGTTCGCCACGGAAACGGCGGCGATCCGAGCAAGTGCCTGCGCATCCGACGCATCCTCTCTCCCCGCTGGATCATCTGGCAGATCCAGGACGAGGGCTTCGGCGTGCCGCCGGCCAGCCGCACGAAGGAGCTGCCGGCGAACCCGGCCGCCTGCTGCGGCAGGGGCTTCTTCCTGATTCACCACTGTTTCGATGACGTTCGCTGGAGCGGTCGGGGTAACCGGCTCCAACTGGCGGCCCAACGCCGGCGTTGAGCGGGCCGCTCAACGGCCGTGGCTGGGGCAACCCGGATCCTTGAGATCCCCCTTCAGCCAGGCCAGGCCATGGTCCAGCAGGGCGATGGCCCGCTCCTGGCCCTCTCCCCCCAGGCGGTGCGGAGGGCTGTCGTCACCGATCAGCTGCACCAGGGCGGCGGCGATCTGCTCGGCTCCGCGGCGGGGCTTCTGCGCTTTGAGGGCGTGCCAGTCACGCCCCTCGATCGCCAGGAGGCGGTGCAGGGCCTCAGCCAGCTGGCGGCTGCCTTCCGGCCATGGGCGCTGAGCCGGTGGGGAAGGATCGCCAGCGGCGGCAACCACGGGGATGCTGGGGTCGGGGGAAAGCGTCACTGGACGCGAAGCGGCAGGGGGCTCCATCCTGGCGCCATGCCAAAAGGCCTGCGCCGATCCAGCCGCCGCCGACCATCGGGTTGGCTGCACAGCCTCTCCTCCCTGCTGGCGGTGGCGGCCCGAGGGGAACGCTTGCAACCCGACGACGGCGGCAGCGGGGCCCGCCGTCTGCGTCAGCACCTTGAACTGGGCCAGCGGCTGCTGGATCCACTGCCCAAACCCCTGCGCGCTGGAAACGGGCAGGAGGAGTGGCTCTGGAAGGCGTTGCGCTGGGGGGGCGGAGGGATGGTGCTGGCCTGGTTGCTCCAGCGCTGATCGCTCAGGTGGCGGCTTTGGTGGCGGTCCAGACCCGGGTCATGAAATGGGACTCCGCCTGAGTCGCGGCGAATCCCGCCTGCCTCAGGCGCCCATCGATGCCATCGCCGATGTAATCGCGGTAGTAGGGCTCGTGGAACATCCGGCGGAAGTTCTCCATCGCCGGCATGAATTCGGGCGAGTCAGCCATCTGAACGGAATCGGCCATCACCAGGGTGCCGCCAGGCTCCAGCAAGCGGAAACACTCCGCCATCACCTTCTGGCGGGCCGCTCCGGGAAGTTCGTGCAGAAGAAACACACAGCTCACCGCCTGAAAGGTTGCATCGGCGAACGGCATCGCTTCCGCATTGGCCTGAACAAGCTGGGGCAGCTCGCCGGGCAACTGGGCCAGGAAGCGGTTGGCCTCCCGCAGATAGGCGGTGGACAGATCGAGGCCCACCAGCTGAACGCCAGGAAGAGCGGCCCGCAACTGCCGCAGGGTCCGGCCGGTGCCGGTGGCCACGTCCAGCACCCTCAGCTGGCCGGGGGTGCGGCTGGAGAACGCCCGCAGCCCCCGCCGCAACGGCGCCAGCAGGCGGCGGCGCATCGGGTCAGCCGTTCCGTTGAAGAGGATCTCCACCTGCAGGTCGTAGAGAACGGCGGAGCGATCGCTCAGGTAGCCGTCGGTCTGGTGGTGGAAGTTCTGAAGGTAGTAGCCGGGAAAGTCGGCGGGTTCCACCGCGCGGGGCAGATCGCGCACTTTGCGCTGGCTGCGGCGGCTCCAGATGCTGGGCAGATCGAGCCAGACCAGGGGATAGCGGCTGGCCCACTCCAGCCAGGGAGCCTCGAACAACAGCGAAGATGGGTAAACCCCCCGCTCGGCGTCCTGCCAATCGATCTCCAGGAGCCTGTTCATCGAGGCGCGGAACTGCTCGAACATTCCCGGCGGAACCGGCACGGTCTGGGGCAGGGTTCCCGGCGCAAGCATCTCCAGGAGCCTGGTGCTCACTTCCTTGTGGGCCAGGCCCATCAGGCTCTTGCCCTGCTGCAGCGTCTGGTACGCGAGCTTGCTGACCGGATCGGGCATCGGCTGGATCAGGGGTCTGAGCCTGGATTGGACCCCCATTCCAACGGATCGGCCCTGGTGCCGCGAGCCGTCCTGGGCCGGCGGCACCAGGGCCGACAGGACCTCGAAGCGAACCAGGCACCCGCGTAACCGTTTCTGTCGGATTCTTGAAATCCCATGGCTGGACAGGGTTCTTCCGGGTCGCAGATGCTAGTTTCCAACCCAGGTCAATGGATCTCCACGTCATGCGCGATGCCATTACCGGCCTGATCGGTCGGTATGACCAGCTGGGGCGCTATTTCGATCGCGACGCGATCGACCGCATCTCCAGCTACTTCGCCCAGTCCCAGTTGCGCCTGGCGGCGGCGGAAATCATCAACCGTGATGCCGCCGACATCGTGCGCGAGGCCAGCCGGCGGCTGTTCGAGGGGGATCCCGAGCTGCTGCTCCCCGGCGGCAACGCCTACACCACCCGCCGCCTCTCAGCCTGCCTGCGGGACATGGATTACTTCCTCCGCTACGCCAGCTATGCCCTGGTGGCTGGCGACCCCTCCATCCTCAATGAACGGGTTCTCAACGGCCTCGACGACACCTACAAGAGTCTGGGCGTGCCCACCGGACCCACCGTGCGCAGCATCAACCTGCTGGGTGATGTGGTGAGTGAGCGTCTCGAAGAGGCCGGGCTGGGGCCTGCCGAGGTGGTCCGGATGCCGTTCAACCACATGGTCCGGGGGCTGGGCGCCACCAATCTCCGGGCCCGCTAGGCCGCATCCAGCCTTGCCCCGTGCCTGCGTCCCATCGCTGCGTAGGCTTCGCAACACCTTCCTATCGCGCCACTGGATCTTGGTCACCCAGTTCTCGTCTGCCCCCATCAGCGATCGTCATCGCCTTTCGCTCGGGCCGATCGCCACTCCGGAGAGGCTGCTTCTGGGCCCTGGACCCTCCAACGCCCATCCCACCGTGCTCGCGGCCCTGGCCCGCAGCCCGATCGGCCACCTCGACCCCCTCTACATCGAATTGATGGGGGAGGTGCAGGAACTGCTGCGCTACGCCTGGCAAACCGACAACCGCCTCACCATTCCGATGAGTGGCACCGGCAGCGCGGCGATGGAGGCCACCCTCGCCAACACGGTCGAGCCCGGCGACGGGGTTCTGGTGGCTGTCAAGGGCTACTTCGGTCTTCGGCTTGTCGACATGGCGCAGCGGTATGGAGCCGAGGTTCACACGATCGAGCGTCCCTGGGGCGAAGCCTTCAGCCTCGAAGAGATCGAAGCCGCGCTGCAACGGCATCGCCCCAAAATCCTGGCGATCGTTCATGCCGAAACCTCCACCGGCGTCTGCCAGCCGATGGAGGGGATCGGTGAACTCTGCCGCCGTTACGACTGCCTGCTCCTGCTCGACACGGTCACGTCGCTCGGGGCCGTGCCGGTCCACCTGGATGCCTGGGGAGTGGACCTGGCCTACAGCTGCAGCCAGAAGGGCCTCAGCTGCCCCCCCGGCCTGGGGCCCTTCAGCATGGGCCCCCGCGCCGAGGCCAAGCTGGCTGCCCGCAGCGGCAAGGTGCCCAACTGGTACCTCGATGTCTCCCTGCTCAACCAGTACTGGGGCAGCAACCGCATCTATCACCACACGGCCCCGGTCAACATGAACTTCGGCATGCGCGAAGCACTGCGGCTGCTGGCCGAAGAAGGCCTCGAAAACGCCTGGGCCCGCCATCGCCAGAACGCAGAACGGCTCTGGAGTGGTCTGGAGTCGCTTGGGCTCGAACTGCACGTGCCCGAGCCCCTGCGGCTGCCCACCCTCACCACGGTGCGGATTCCGGAGGGGATCGATGGCAAGGCCTTCAGCCTTCACCTGCTCAACAGCCACGGCATCGAAGTGGGTGGCGGCCTGGGCAGCCTGGCCGGCAAGGTCTGGCGGATCGGCCTGATGGGGTACAACAGCCGGGCCGAGAACGTCGACCGGCTTCTCAATCTGCTGGAAACGGAGCTTCCGTCTTTCCGGGCCGAACGCCCCAGCGATCAAGCCGCTGTTGCCGTCGCCGCCGCCTGAACCAGCCCTCCAGCAACGCCTGGGCTTCCGGCTCCAGCACCCCCCCCACCACCACCATCGGGTGGTGGGCACTCGGATCTGCGGAGAGATCGAGGCAGCCCCCGAGGGCACCACGCTTCGGATCGGCGGCAGCAAACACCACGGTCCCCATCCGGGCCTGGATCAGGGCCCCGGCACACATCGGGCAGGGTTCCAGGGTCACCAGCAGGGTGCTGTCGTTGAAGCGCCAGTCGGCACGGAGGGCGGCAGCCTGCCGCAGGGCCACCAACTCCGCATGACCGAGGGGATCCTGCTGGGTCTGACGCTGATTCGTGCCCCAGCCGAGGCAGAGACCGCCACCATCCAGCACCACGGCGGCCACGGGCACTTCCCCGATCTCCCCGGCACGGCGGGCCAGGCGCAGCAACCGCTCCATCCACAGCCGTCGCTGGGCTTCTGCGTGGGGAGAAGGGGTGGGCAATGGCTGGCGGTCGCGAAAGGGGCGAAACGGGCGTGCTCATCAGCGTCTGATCCGCTCAGGCTGACAGCACGCCAGAGTGCGGTCCTCTCCAGGCAAGGATCACCGGACAGGACCATGCGCTGCACCCCAGGAGAATGACCGGCCCGATCACCCTGCCAGCGGCCGTAGCCCCCAACCAGGTTGGAGACGCAGGGCCGCTGCCCTTCGCATCGCCTGGCCAGTTCGATCCCGGCCTGGAATCCTTTTTGCAGGATGCCGCCCACCAGCTCTGCCGCTGGCTGGGCTCAGCCACCAGCCGCCCCCCCCTGCCCGGTCTCAGCCTGCTGCCCGGGATTGAACCGCACAGGGAGGGTCTCGGCGGGGAACGGCTGCTTTCGGATCTTCAGCAGCTGATGGAAGGGGCTTACAACCCCAGCCATCCGGGGGCCCTGGCCCACCTTGACCCGCCGCCGCTGACCGCCTCAGTGGTGGGGGACCTGATCTGCGCAGGCCTCAACAACAACCTCCTGGCCGAGGAACTCTCCCCCTCCCTGAGCCGCCTGGAGCGGGGCCTCTGCGGCTGGCTGGCCCGCCGGGTCGGCCTGGGGGAGAACGCCAGCGGTGTTCCGGCCAGCGGCGGCAGCCTCAGCAATCTGATGGCCCTGGTCACGGCGCGGCAGAGCCGCGGCCTGGGAACACGCCAGGACGCCGTGGTGCTCGGCAGCTCCGACCTGCATGTGTCGATCGAGAAGGCGTTGATGGTGATGGGCCTGCCTCCCGAGGCCCTGCGGCGCCTGCCGGTCGACGCGGCCGGGCGACTGCAGCCAGACCGGCTGGAGGATGAGCTGCTGCACCTGGGGCGGCAGGGGAAGCCGGTGATCGCCGTCGTCGCCACCGCCGGCACCACCGTGCGGGGGGCGGTCGACCCCCTCGGGGCCCTGGCGGCGGTCTGCCGCCGCCAGGGGGTCTGGCTGCATGTGGATGGGGCGATCGGAGGGGTGCTGGCCCTGAGCGAGCGACACCGCCACCGGGTGGAGGGGATGGGCCTGGCCGACTCGATCACCCTGAACCCCCAGAAACTGCTGGGGATCACCAAGACGTCCTCCCTGCTGCTCCTGGCCAATCCCGCCGAGTTGCAGCGCACCTTCGGCACCGGGCTCCCTTACATGGAGCCGAGCTGGGGCGGCGCCCATGGGGGCGAATGCGGGCTGCAGGGAACCCGCAGTGCCGAGATTCTCAAGCTCTGGCTGGGCTTGCGCCAGCTGGGTCTGGCGGGGATTGATCACCTGATCCAAGCGGCGATCGATCGACGGCGACGCTTGCGGCAACAGCTCCAGGAGGGGCTGCCCGAGGGAGCCCTGGTGCTGCTGAGCGGCCCGCTCCATCTGCTGGCCTTCCGGCCCGGCGGCCTCGATGCGGAGGCTTCGGAGCGCTGGTCGACCCAATGCCGCAGCGCCCTGCTGGCGGAGCAGCTGATGCTGTCGCGGCCGCTCTACCAGGGCCACCACCATCTCAAGGCGGTGCTGGGCAACCCCCACACCGGCGAGGCCGAGTTGGAGCGGCTGAGCAGGGTGGTGAGGCAGTCGCTCCATGGCTGAGAGCAGCCGCCGCGGGCGCTGGGTGGCGATCCTCACCGGAGCGATCTCGATACTGATCGGTGTGCTTTATCTCGGCCTGATCACGGTGCTCGACGCCCGCGGCCCTCTCCTGCCGCCTCCCCCCGAGGCCCTGGCCGGGGCGGCAACTGCAGATCCTTCCGGCGTTGCAACGGCTCCACCACCCGGTTGAAGGCGGCATCCAGAAATCGCTTCAAGGCCCCGTCGCGGCGGTTGAGGTCGTATTGACGTTGCACCACCTCCTGCAGGCCACCTTCGCCCCAGTCCTGGTCCTGCTCGAAGTAGGTGAGGAAGCTCAAGCCGGCGATCCGGGTCAACCAGGCCGCGCTGACGCCCTGCACCACCTTGCTGACCACCAGCGCCGGCAGATTCAAGGTCAGGGCCGAGGTGATCAGGCCCAGGCCTCCCTTGATCACGCCGAGCCCCGCCAGGGTGCGCCCCACCGACAGGGCCAGCTCCTGCCCCGTTTCGCGGGAAAGATTGACCCCGTACACCCGGGCGATCTCCACCACCATCTGGGCGTTGACCGCCGCGGTGCCGAGCAGGTCGACGACGGGCAGCGGGTTCACCACCAGCACCCCCGCCCCGATCCACATGTAGCGCTCGATGATCCCGCTGCCATCCCGCCGCCGTTGGCGGGCCAGCAACTCGCGGCTGGCATCGCTGAGGCGACGGCTCTGCAACAGGATGTTGTCGGCAATCAATTCCTCGCCGTCCTGGAGCAGCACGGTGGCGAGACGCCGCAGCAGGCCCTCCACCTCCGGCTCCGGCTGCAGGGGCCGCCCGCCAGGCATCGGCACCGACTGGGGCGCCGCACTGGCCGGGATCACGTCATCGGCATCGATCCGGCCGGCGGCGCGCTGGCGCAGCAGCTCGAGCAGGCGCCGCTCCTCCTGTTCACCGCGCAGGTCGCACTTGTTGAGCACCAGGAGCAAGCGCTTGCCCAGGCCGGCCAGGGCTTCGAACACCTCCAGCTCGGCGGCCCGCAGGTCCCCGTCCACCACCAGCAGAAGCAGATCGGCCCGGGCCGCCTGTTCCCTTGCGTTGCTTTCCCGCCCACGGCCATCGGCTCCCGCTTCCAGGATTCCGGGCGTATCCACCAGTTTCAGGCCGCGACGCAGGCCCTTCAGGCGCAATCGGTAGGTGTGGCACTCGGCGGTGGACCCCATCGGCGCCCCCACCTCCCCAACAACCTCGCTGAGCAGGGCCCGAATCAGGGAGGTCTTGCCGGTGGACCCCGCACCGAACACCACCAACACCAGGTCGCCCCGGGCGAGTTCGGCCTCAACCCGCTGCCGCTCCTGCTGGAGGGCCTGCCGCTCGACGTCGTCGCGAACCCGCTCGAGCACCTGGTCGATCGCCTGCAGGTTGCGCTCGGCCGCCTCCTGACGGCTGCCGAGCGGTCCCAGGGCCTTGGGCGGTGGCGCCCCGCCCGGGCGGGGCTGGCGCCAGGCCACCAGCCAGGGCCAGGCCAACCGCAACGCCAGCAGGGCTCCGCCGCCGAAGAGCAGCAGCGTCACCGGGCCCACCAGCCAGTAGGGCAGCAGATAACTCAGCTGCCAGAGGAGATTGTTGAAGGCCCCCAGCAGCAGCGAAACAGCCACAACCCCCACCAGGGCAAGCCCCAACCACAGCCAGGGCCGGAACCGGCGCATCAGGGCTTGGCCGCGGCCGGCTGGGAGCCCCGGCCGGCCGCACGGATGATGTCGCCCCACAGACCGGCGGCCAGGGCGCTGGAGCCCGCCGTGGGGCGGTTCTCGTCGTTGCCCAGCCAGATGCCCATCACCCAGTGGCGGCTCGGCTCATAGCCCACGAACACCAGATCGTGGCCCTTGTTGGTGGTGCCGGTCTTGCCCCCTTCCTCCCCGCCCAGGTAGGCCGCGGTGCCTGTGCCGCCCCGCACCACCCCCCGCAACAGCCCCTGCATCTGCCTGGCCACCTCGGGTTTGACCACCGTTCGTGACGGACTGACCGTGCGGCCCCGGCCACCGGCCTGCTTGCGGCAGCGGGCACTGTCGAGCCCGCCGCAGGTTTCGGCGTCGGTGAGACGGCGGACGGTGCTGGGGGCATGCCAGACCCCATCGTTGGCGACGGCGGCGTAGGCGGCGGTGAGTTCGATCAGACGCACCTCGCTCTGGCCGAGGGCCAGGCCGGGCACCGCCTGCATCGGCGTGGTGATGCCCAAATCCCGCGCCATCTGCTCCACCTTCTCCAGCCCGACCCGCCGGGCCAGGCGCAGGGCGGCGGTGTTGCTGCTGATCGCAAAGGCCTGCGCCAGGCTGAGATTGCCGCCACAGGAGCTGGCGAAGGTCTGGCCGGCCCAGCTCAGGGGGCCGCAGCTGACGCTGGCAGTCGGTTTGGTCCCCTGCTGCAGGGTCGCCAGATAGGTGAACAGCTTGAAGGTGCTGCCCGGTTGGCGCAGGGCCATGCTGGCTCGGTTGAACTGGCTGCGGCGGTAGTCCCGGCCGCCGGCGATGGCCAGAACGCCGCCGTTGCGGCTGTCGAGCACCACCACCGCCCCCTCGCTCACCCCGGCCGGCGCGCCAAAATCGAGCCGCTGGCGCAACTGGCTCTCCACCACCTGCTGCAGCAGGGGATCCAGGTGGGTTTCAACCAGGAAGTTGCCTTCGGCGGCCACATCGGAGCCCAGCAGATTCTCCAGGTCGCTGCGCACCTGGTCGGTGTAGAAGGGCACCGGCCGGATGCGCCCGCCGCGGCAGGCACCGGCACCGAGCTGCACCGGGCGGCGGCGGGCCTGACGGGCCAGATCGGCACTGATCCGGCCGGTGTTGGCCATCTTCAGCAACACCCCGTTGCGGGCCTCCAGGGCGGCCTGGGGGTTGGCGCAGGGATCGTTGCCGTTGGGGGATGGCAGCAGCCCCACCAGCAGGGCAGCCTCCTCGAGGCTGAGCTTGGCGGCGGGCTTGTCAAAATAGGAGCGGGCGGCATCCTCAAACCCCCAGCCCACCCCGAGATAGACCCGGTTCAGGTAGCTGAGCAGCAAGGCGCCCTTGCTGAACCGCGCCTCCAGCTGCAGGGCCACGAGCAGCTCCCGCCACTTGCGCAGCAGGGTTTCCCCCTCCCCCACCTGATCGGGATAAAGGCTGCGGGCCAGCTGCTGGGTGAGGGTGCTTCCCCCCTCCAGCACCCGGCCCCCCAGCAGGTTGGTGACCAGGGCCCGGCCGGTGCCGATCGGGTCCACGCCGGGGTGCCACCAGAAGCGGCTGTCCTCACTGGCCAGCAACGCTTCCACCAGCACGCTCGGATAGTTGCTCAGCGCCTTGTTTTCGCGGTGTTCGCTTGAATCGGCCGAGCTGAGCGGCCGATTCAGCCGGTCGTAGAGGGCCACCGGGCCCCGCACAGGCGCCAGGCTGCCCCGCACCGGCACCTGCAGCACCGACAAGCTCAGCAGCAGGGTGCCGGCCGTGGCCGCGGCGGTGGCGGCGGCGACGGCCGCCCGCGCCAGGGACGGCAGGCGGGGAATCGGTCGGCGCTGAAAGACCAGCTCCGGCAGGCCCGGCTCACTCGCCGGCCCGAAACGCACCGCATCGCCATCACAGAGCAGGAGCTGCCGGATGCGTTGTCCGCGCCAGTACAGACCGTTGGTGGAGCCGTCGTCGCGCAGGAGCCAATCCGAACCGATCTGCTCCAGCAGGGCGTGCCGCTTGCTGACGGCCGGGTGGTCGAGGCAGACCTCCAGCCGGCTGTCGCGGCCAAGGCGATAGAGGCCGCCGTGCAGGTTGATGCGGCGGCTGGGATGGCCGGGCAGGAAGATCTCCAGCAGGGCCTCCGAGGGGAGGGTAGACCGGGCAACCAGCGGTTTCAACCGTTCAGCGCCCAGCACCGCCCCGTCCCTCCCAAAGGTCCACGGCCAGGCAGGCCACCGCCACATTGATCGCCACGTCGGCCAGATTGAACACCGGGAACTGGATCGGCACCAGCTCCAGGAAATCGACCACCCCGCCCAGGCGCCAGCGATCGAGGCCATTTCCCAGGGCGCCCCCAAGCAGGGCGCCCACCCCCAGCGCCTGCCAGCGCCGCAGGGAGCTCTGCCGCTGAATCCAGATGATCAGGCCCAGGGCCACCAGGAGGCTCACCACCCCCAGCAGGGCGGTGGATGCCTGGAAGAGGCTGAAAGCGGCACCGGTGTTGAACAGCAAGCGCAGGCGCAGCAGGCCGGGCAGGAACGGCTGGGACGCCGATGGTGCCAGGGTTGCAACGGCCCAGGCCTTGGTGAACTGGTCCAGCAGAACAACGGCGGTGGCGACCAGCCAGGCAACCCGTCGCCATGGCTTGGCGGGTGGCGTCATCACGCGTCATTCATGGTTGGACGAGCAGCAGCTTGCGCAGCGGCACCGCCAGAACCGCAACGGCGCAGCAAAGAAGAAGTTGTGGCAGCAGCGGGCCGAGGCTGTAGCTGAGCAGCAGATCCGTAAGGCTGCCACCCCAACGGCCCGCCAGGGCGCCGATCAGCAGGTTGGCGATGCCGCAGAGCTGAATCACCAGCAGGCCAATTACGGCCGACCCAAGCAGACGAAGCAGCTCCCCCATCCCCTCCTGACGCGCGAGTCGCCCGGCCAGCCAGCCGGCCGGCACGAACCCGGCCAGAAAGCCGAAGCCCGGATCGAGCAAGTAGGCCATGCCGCCACCGCCGTGGAATACCGGCAGCATCAGCAGCCCGAGACTGAGGTAAGCCACGGCCGCCAGCAGGGCTGGCCTGGGTCCGCAGACCAGGGCCGTGAGCAGCAGGGCCGGAACCTGGGCTGTGACGGGCAGCTCCTGGAGGGCAAGGCCACCCCCCGGTGCAGGCAAGGGAAAGAAGGTCTGAATCAGACCACCGCTGATGATCAGCAGCAGCCCCACGACGGCGCCGCTCCAGTTGGCTAAGGCCCGCAATCGAAGGAATCTGGCTTCCCCCATCCTGCTGTAGTGGAGGGCAGTGAAGTGCATCGAACGATGGAGTCACCAGAAACCGACCAGCCCAATCCCCTGACGATCGGCACCCGGGTGCGCTTGAACGGCAGCCCCCCCTTTCTCAAGACCGCCGATCCGATGCCGATGCTGCGGCCCCCCGATCTGGTCGACGCCGGCGAGATCGGTCAGGTGACCGCCCTCAGGGCCCTGGACCAGCTGGCCGTTCGCTTCCGTCGTGGCACCTTTCTGCTGCGGGCCGATCAGCTCAGCAGCGCCGAAGCGGAGCGGCCCAGGGGGTGAGCGGCCCAGGCCCTCTGGGCGGCGGACAACGCCGCGGCCGGCCCGCACAGGCTCAGGCTGGGGTGAGCCAGCAGGGTTCGGGCAACCTCCCACAGGGCAGCTGGATCGAGGGCCTCCGCCCGTTCACTGGCCTCATCGGGATAGGACCAGGCCAGGCCATGGCCCAGCACCAGGGCCTGGCGATCGGCGATCTGACCGCAGGTCTGGCGACCGGCGGCGACAAGGCCGCGGAACTTGGCGAGAGCGAGCTGCCACTCCTTGGTGGTCAGGGGCTGATCCAGCAGCCGTTGCCATTCCTGCAGCAGCTGGCCGGTGGCTTCGGCGGCCCGATCCGCCGAACTGGAGAGGTGGATCACGAAGGGGGCGGCGCCACGCCGGGCCGGCAGGTGCACACCCACGTCGTAGGCGAGGCCCTGCTCCTCCCGCAGCACCACGAACAGTCGGCTGGACATGCCGACCCCCAGATGGCACTGCAGCAGGCGCAGGGCCAGGGAGCGGGGGTCAGCCAGGGGAACCGTGGCCGCCCCCAGCATCAGCACGAGTTGCTCGGTGTCGAGTTCTTCGCTCACCAGGGCGGCAATTGAGCGGCCGCCAGGCCCCGCAGCCGCCAGGGGCGCCACGGCGGGCCAGAGGGGAGCGGCCGCAGGCTCCAGGAGGGTGCGGAGATCCGGCGGCGGCTGACCGCTGATCACCAGGACGGCCCCCTCGCCGCCGAGCTGGCCGGCAGCCTCGAGCAGAAGGGGCCTCTCCAGACCCGCCAGTTCCTCCTCCACGCCGAGGGGATCGTGGCCGTAGGGGCCGTCCCCATAGAGCTGGTGGCGCAGCCGGTCATGGGCCTGCTGGAACGGGTCCTCCCGCTGGCGATGGAGGGCCTGCAGGTTGAGCTGTCGCTCCAGGCTGATCTGGTCACTCGCCAGCCAGGGATTCAGCACCATCGTGTGCAGCAGAGGCAACAGGGCAGCGCTGTCGGCGCTGGCGCACTTCAGGCTGATCAGCAGCCCATCCTCAGAGGCCTCGCAGCGCAGCTCATCGCCGAGGCCCTCGACCAGATCGGCCATCGCCTCGCCACTGAGGTCGCCGCAGCCCCGGCTGAGCAGGCCCGCCAACAGCTGGGCGCGGCCGCGCTGACCCCTGGGATCGGCGCCACTGCCGCCCCGGATCCAGAGTTTCGCGGAAACGATCGCAGGACCGGACCGGCGCAGCACCCACACCGGGCAACCGCCTGAAAGGGTGAACGTCTCCGGGGTGGGCAGGGGGGGATGAAGGGAGGCGATCATGCCGGCAGCACCAGCAGGCGGCATGCCTTCTCGGGATCGAGCAGCGGCACCATCTCCTGGTGGATCCGCTCCGCCGACCAGGCGTCAAGCAGGTCGAGGGGATGGCGCAGGGGGGCAAGGCGTCCCCAGAGCCCCTGGTGGCCGGTGAGCCCGGCCACGGCGGAAGCCGACTCCAGCCCGAAGCGGTAGCCGTTGGCCACGAGGCGACGCGCCCGCTCCAGCTCCTGGTCCGTGGGGGGCGCCGAACAGAGCTCCTGCCACACCTGGGAAATCCGGGCCTCCACCGTCTCCGCCTGGTCCGGCTCAAAGACCGCCTCCAGCAGGCCGAGGCTGCCCGCCTCCAGCACGTTCAGATCCAGATCGATGCTTTCAACAAGCCGGAGATCTTCGCGCAGCCGTTGCACCAGCCGGCTGCGTTTTCCCTCGGCCATCAAGGTGGTGAGCAGATCGGCGCCGGCCACCGCATCGAGGTCGGCCGCCGCCGGAAAGGGCCAGGCCAGCAACAGCCGGGCAGCCTCCAGCCGGGGAAGCCTGAGCTGGTGGCGTCCGCTCTGGAGTCGCAACGGCGGGAAGCGATCGGTGGCTTCGAGATCGGTGGCTTCGAGGCGTGCCAGGGGGCTGGGGGCCAGCAAGGCTTCAAGGTCGAGGTCTTCAACCGCGCCTGCCATGGCCAGGCTGCAGTGCTGGGGTTGATAGCGGCGGCGGTGGAAGCGCGCCATCCGCTCCGGGTCATGGTCGAGCAAAGCCTGCCGGTCGCCCAGGATCGGGCGGCCGTAGGGATGCCCGGGGCAGGCCAGGGCCAGCAGGCGCTGGAAGGCGACCTCCTCGGGTTGGTCTTCGCTCTGGGCCAGTTCCTCCAGCACCACCTGCTTCTCGAGGCCGAAATCAGCTGCGTTCAAGCGCGGATGCAGCACCAGGTCGAGCAGCAGATCCAGGGCTTCCGGGGCCGCGGCGGGCGGAATCAACACGTGGTAATGAACATCGTCAAAGCCGGTGGCCGCATTGCTGCTGCCGCCGAGGGCCTCGATGCGCCTGTCGAACTCCCCTGCCGCCAGCTGACCACTGCCCTTGAAGACCATGTGCTCAAGAAAGTGGGCGAGACCGAATTCCTCTGGAGCCTCGGTGCGGCTTCCCGCCTGACACCAGAAATCCAGGCAGACCACAGGTGCCTGCTCCTGGTCGATGGTGACGACCCGAACCCCGTTCTCGAGACTGAAGGCGTGAGGGGACGGAAAGATTTCCTCTGAATCGGGCGACAGGGGCAAGGGCTGGACCGATCACACGTGGCAGGATCAGCATTCTGCTGGCTGAGGCAGCGTTCGTGACCAGCACCGCACCCAGCGCCGGCGGCGTCCATCCCCTGGTGGATGCCTTGGCCGAGCAGATCCGGGCGAGCTGGCTCTCCCTCCCAGGCCTGGAGCCCCTGCCGATCGCTGCAGACCTCGAGGCGATCACAGGCAGCCTCGACGGTGAACGGCTGTTCATCCGCAACGAGCTGAAGCAGTGCCGCGGCCTGCGCAAGCTCCACCTGGAAACGGCCCGCCTCGGGGCCGGTCTGCAGATCCTTCACTGTGTGTTCTTCCCGGATCCCCGCTTCGATCTGCCCGTGTTCGGTGCCGACATCGTGGCCGGGCCGGCGGGGGTTTCCGCCGCCATCGCTGACCTTTCCCCCACCGTGGGGTTGCTGCCTCCGGGAATCGTGGCCGGCCTCGAGGCCCTGCCGGTCCATCCCTTCAGCCAGGTCCGGGAGCTTCCAGGCTGGGGCACGATCTTCTCCCCCTTCGTCCGTTTCGTGCGGCCAGTGGGGGCCACCGAGGAGGGCTGGTTCATCGCGGAGGTGAACGGCCTGCTCACGGTGCTCGCCGCCGCCATCGCGGAGGCCCAGGAACAGTCCCTCGATCACCCGGCTACGATCAATCGCTACCATGGCCAGCTGTCGTATTGCCAGCAGCAGAAACGCAACGACAAGACCCGGCGGGTCCTGGAGAAGGCGTTCAACCCAGCCTGGGCGAACCGCTACATCGAGGAACTCCTGTTCGACAATCCTCCTCCGATCCGAGCGGCGGATCCGGACGTGGGCGCAAGCTGCTGATCGGTGCGGCGGCATTGCTGCTGGTGGGCAGCGGTGTCGTGATCTGGCAAGCCAGGCAGCGCAGCGCAGGGCCGGCGCCGGCTGCCCGCACCCGCCCAGCAGCTGTCGTTGAAGCGGTCTCCGCCCTTGGCCGGCTCGAGCCGGCCGGTGATGTCCGCAAACTGGCCGCCCCGATGACCGATTTCGGTGGCAGCCCGCGGTTGTCAGACCTGCTGGTCGAGGAGGGCGATCGGGTCGAGAAGGGGCAACTGCTGGCCCGCTTCGACAACGGCCCCACCCTGCAGGCCGAGCGGAAGCTTCTGCGCAGCCGCATCGCCAACCTGACCAGCCAGGTGACGGTGCTGGAGCGGGAGATCAACCGCTACCGACAGTTGGCCAGGGCAGGCGCCACTGCGGCCGCCGATCTGGAGGCCCGCGAACTCAAACTGATCGAGCTGAAGGGCAGCCTGCTGGAGGCGCAAAACCTGTTGCTTAAAACCGACACGGATCTGGTAAACACCGAACTGCGCTCGCCGATCACAGGCACCGTGCTTCGTCTGCAGGCCAGGGTAGGGGAGCGACCAGGCGACGACGGCATCCTCGAGATCGGAGCCAGTGACCGGATGGAGGCCGTCGCGGAGGTCTATGAAAGCGACATCAACCGGCTGCGCCCGGGCCAGACGGCCACCATCACCAGTGAGAACGGCGGCTTCAGCGGCACCCTCCAGGCCCGGGTGATCCGGATCAGCCCCCAGGTGCGCCAGCGGCAGGTGCTCTCCACCGACCCCACCGGCGACGCCGACGCCCGGGTGGTGGAAGTGCGCCTCGAACTCGACCCCGCCGATGCCCGCCGGGTGCGCAACCTGGTGGGCATGAAAACCATCACCCGCTTCCAGCCGTGAGTGAGCTGCCCGCTGTGGGCCTGCTCTGGAGGTCCCGGAAGATACCTCTCGCCTGGTTGCTGCTCACCCGCCAGCCCGTGCGCCTGGCGGTGGCCCTGGCGGGGATCAGCTTCGCCGGAATCCTGATGTTCATGCAGCTGGGCTTCCGCGACGGGCTGTTCGACGCCAGCGTGACCATCCACAAGCTCTTCGACGCCGACCTGGTGCTGATCAGTCCGCGGACGATCAGCTCGATCAGCATGTCGGGCTTTCCGCGGCGGCGCCTCGTTCAGGCCCTGGGCGATCCGGAGGTGAAAGGGATCACGCCGGTGAACTGGAACTTCCTGCTCTGGCGGAACCCCCAGAACAAAAGCACCCGCTCGATCCTGGCGATCGGCTTCGAGCCCAACGATCCCCTGTTCCTCGATCCCAGCCTGAAGGCCAAGGCCCAGTTGCTCACCCAGCGGGACCGGGTGCTCTTCGACGAGCTTTCCCGCGACGAGTTCGGCCCGGTGGCCACGTGGTTCCGTGAGGGCCGCACAGTGGAGAGCGAGGTGGGCGGCAAGCGGGTGCGGGTGGCCGGGCTCGTGGGCCTCGGCCCCTCCTTCGGTGCCGACGGCAACCTGATCACCAGCCGCGAAACCTTCCTGCGCCTGCTGCCTGACACCCCGGCGGGCAGCATCGAGCTGGGGCTGATCCGGCTCAGCCCCGGCGCCGATCCGGCCGTGGTGCAGCAGCGCCTGCGCAACCAGCTGCCGAAGGACGTGACCGTGTTCACCAAGAAGGAATTCGAGGAATCCGAGAAGGACTACTGGCGCAGCAGCACAGCCATCGGCTTCATCTTCACCCTGGGGGCCGGCATGGGTTTTGTGGTGGGCTGCGTGATTGTGTACCAGATTCTCTACTCCGACGTGAGTGATCACCTGCCGGAGTACGCCACCTTGATGGCGATGGGCTACCCGCTCACCGCCTTGCTGGGGGTGGTGGGCCGGGAAGGTCTGCTGCTGGCCATGCTGGGGTACCTGCCCGCCTATGGGGTGGGCCAGGGTCTGTATGCCCTGGTGCGCTCGGCCACCAAGCTGCCGGTGGAGATGAACAGCACCCGGGCCCTGGTGGTGTTCAGCATGATCCTGGTGATGTGCATGGGTTCGGCCGCGATGGCGATGCGGCGCCTGGCCGATGCCGATCCAGCCGAGATTTTCTGACCGCTCGCCGCCCCATCCCTTCCACACCCATGGCTGCCCTCCCCTCCAACGGCAACGGAACTGAGCAGGGAGACGGCAACGGCAACGGGGCCAGCTCCCCGCCAGGTGCCGTCGCGCCGATGGTGGACCTTCAGGAGCTCTGCCATTGGTACGGCGAGGGGGAGATGCGCCGCCAGGTTCTGCAAAGGGTCGACCTGCGCATCCACCCCGGCGAGGTGGTGTTGCTGACTGGGCCGTCCGGCTGCGGCAAGACCACCCTGCTCACCCTGGTGGGCGGACTGCGCCAGGTTCAGCAGGGGCGGGTCACGGTGATGGGGAAAGCGCTGGAGGGCTCCAGCCGGCGGCGGCGCCAGCAGCTACGGCGCCACATCGGCATGATCTTCCAGGGCCATAACCTGTTGCGCTGCCTGACGGCCGAGCAAAACGTGCAGATGGGCTCGGATCTGCTGCCCGGCCTGAGCTACCGGGCGCGGCGGGACCAGGCCCGCGAGTGGCTGCGGGCGGTCGGCCTGGGCGACCACCTGGGAAAACTGCCCCACGATCTCTCCGGTGGCCAGAAGCAGCGGGTGGCGATCGCCCGCGCCCTGGCCGCCCACCCGAAGCTGCTGCTCGCCGATGAACCCACCGCCGCCCTCGACAGCCGCAGTGGCCGCGAGGTGGTGGACCTGCTCAAGCGGCTGGCCCGCGAGCAGAGCTGCGCCGTGCTGATGGTCACCCACGATCCCCGCATCCTGGACGTGGCCGACCGGCTGGTGGAGATGGAGGATGGCCGCCTTCGCGTCGCCCCCCCTTTGCTCGCCACCTCCTGAGGGGAGGAGATGCCAGGAGTAGGATCTTCCTTCTGCCCAAGGTCAGCGCTCCTCCATGTCGAAACGCAGGAACCTCAAGAAAGAAAAGCAGGAGCGCAATCGCTCCTACGCCCGGAAGTTCAAGAAGCGCAAGCTCCGCAACGACGGCCGCGGTGAAGGGGCTGGCAATGGCGTGACCGGCACGGCCAACAACGGTGGCGCGGCCGACTGATCACCAGGCGCATGTTCCCCAGCGTCGTCATCCCCACCTATAATCGCCGGCCCATCCTCGAGAAGTGCCTGAGGGCCCTGGAGCAGCAACAGCTGGCTGCTCCGATCGACGCCTATGAGGTGGTGGTGGTGGATGACGGCTCCACCGATGGCACGGCCGAGTGGCTGCGGGCGGACGCCGCCCGCTTTCCCCATGTACGCCTGATCGAGCAGGACCATGGCGGACCGGCGGCCGGCCGCAATCGGGGCGTCGACCAGGCCCGCGGTGACGTGATCGTCTTCATCGACAGCGATCTGGTGGTGACCAGCGGCTTCCTGAGCGCCCATGCCCGGGCCCTGGAGCGCCACTGGCGCGAGCGGGGCAACAGGCTCTGCTTCACCTACGGCGCGGTGATCAACACCAGTAATTTCGCCGATCCCACCAGCGAGCCCCACAAGCTCAGCGACCATTCCTGGGCCTACTTCGCCACCGGCAATGTGGCGATCGATCGTGCCCTGCTGGAGCGCGCCGGCCTGTTCGACACAGGCTTCCGCCTTTACGGCTGGGAAGACCTGGAACTGGGCGAGCGCCTGCGCCGCCTGGGGGTGGAGCTGGTGCGCTGCCCGGAGGCCCCTGGCTACCACTGGCATCCTGCCCTCAGCCTGGAGCAGGTTCCCGACCTGGTGCGGATCGAGCAGGAGCGGGCCCGCATGGGGTTGGTGTTCTACCGCAAGCACCCGACCCGGCGGGTGCGCTTCATCATTCAATTCACCTGGCTGCACCGCCTGCTCTGGGAGTTCCTCACCCTCGGGGGCCTGATCAATGAGCGCAGCCTGAGGCCCCTGTTGGCCTGGCTGCTGCGCCGCGGCCATCCCGCCCTGGCCATGGAACTGCTCCGGCTGCCGCTCAACAGGATCGGGGTGCGTGCCCTGTACCGGGAGGCGAGGGCGGAGGGATTGGCCTAGCAGGCGCTTTGGTAACTTGAGAGGTCCCCACAACACCGCACACCTGTCCGTTTCGGGTGCTCAGGCGAATCCGGTGGCTCCCTTTGGTGCCACTCCGCCCTGATCCCTGGCAGGTGGAGGCGAACCCGAAACCCCTCTCAACCATGGCTGTCGTTACCCTCTCCGAAATGATGGAGGCGGGTGCCCACTTCGGGCACCAAACCCGCCGCTGGAACCCCAAGATGTCGCGCTACATCTATTGCGCGCGCAACGGTGTTCACATCATCGATCTCGTGCAGACCGCAATCTGCATGAACAACGCTTACAAGTGGACCCGCAGTGCGGCCCGTTCCGGCAAGCGCTTCCTGTTCGTCGGCACCAAGAAGCAGGCCTCCGAAGTGATCGCCATCGAGGCGACCCGCTGCGGCGCCTCCTACGTGAACCAGCGCTGGCTGGGCGGCATGCTCACCAACTGGAGCACGATGCGCGCCCGCATCGACCGGCTCAAGGATCTCGAGCGGATGGAGTCCTCTGGAGCGATTGCGATGCGGCCCAAGAAGGAGGCCGCCGTGCTGCGCCGCGAACTCGATCGTCTGCAGAAGTATCTGGGCGGGTTGAAGAACATGCGCCGCCTGCCCGATGTGGTGGTGCTGGTCGACCAGCGGCGGGAAACCAACGCCGTGCTCGAGTGCCGCAAACTCGACATCCCCCTGGTGTCGATGCTGGACACCAACTGCGATCCCGATCTCACCGACGTGCCGATCCCCTGCAACGACGACGCCGTGCGCTCCGTCCAGCTGGTGCTGGGGCGTCTGGCCGACGCGATCAATGAGGGGCGCCAAGGCGGCCAGGATCAGCGGTCCGCCGGCGACGACGACGAGTCCTGAGCTTCCGGGCTGGCCATGGGGCCAGCCCCATCTCTTTTCCCCCCACCATCGTTCACTCCCCATCCCTTCTCCCCATGGCTGCGATTTCAGCAACCCTCGTCAAGGAACTGCGCGAGAAAACCGGCGCCGGAATGATGAACTGCAAGAAGGCGCTGTCGGAATCCGATGGCGACATGACCAAGGCGGCGGAGTGGTTGCGCCAGAAGGGCATCGCCACCGCCGAGAAGAAGGCTGGACGCACGGCGGCGGAAGGATCGATCGGCAGCTACATCCATACGGGCGCCCGGGTGGGTGTGCTGCTGGAGTTGAACTGCGAAACCGATTTCGTCGCCCGCGGCGACCTGTTCCAGGAGCTCCTGCGCAACGTGGCGATGCAGATCGCCGCCTGCCCCAACGTGGAGTATGTGAGCACCGATCAGATTCCCGAGGAGGTCGTAGAGCGGGAAAAGGCCATCGAAATGGGCCGCGATGACCTGGCCGGCAAACCCGACAAGATGAAGGAGAAGATCGTGGAGGGGCGCATCGGCAAGCGCCTCAAGGAGCTGGCGCTGCTCGAGCAGCCGTTCATCAAGGACAGTTCGATCACCGTGGCCGAGCTGGTCAAGCAGGTGGCCGGCAAGATCGGCGAGAACATCCAGGTGCGGCGCTACACCCGCTACACCCTTGGTGAAGGCATCGAAGTCGAACACACCGATTTCGCCGCCGAAGTGGCCTCAATGGGCATCCAGGCCCCTTGATCGACGCCCACACCCCTTCTCCATCCCCAGGGCCTTGGACTCCAGAGCCACGGCACTGAGCGAGGCCCACGGGCAACTGGAACGGCTGCGGCTGCGCCTTGAGGAGAGCAACGCCGTCCTCTATCGGGAGTTCGCGCTCTATCTCCAGGTGCTGCGCGAAGGGTTGCCGATGGCGGTTCACCAGGCCGCCTTTCATGTGGCCACCCAACTGGTGCCGGAGCGCTACGGCGCCCTGGCGGAGGGTCCCCGTCAGGAACTGCAGCGGCGGCTCCGGGAGTTGGTGCAGCGCTGTGGCGGCCTGCTCACCCTGGAGCAGTTGGTCGTGCTGGGCCGGCAGGTCCGCTCGGAGCAGAAGCGCCTGCACCGGCGGGAGCATCAGCGGTTGATGGCCGCCCTGGCCGACTCCAGCGAAGAGGATGGGTCCAACGATCCGGCCAGCGATGGCCCCCTCCCACCAGGTTCGGTGCGGCTCGGCCTCGATCTGCCCCTCTCCGCTGACCTGTTTGCCTCAGGCCTGCCTGGGCTGGTGGGCCTGGGCACCCTGAGTGGCTCCGTCACCGCTGAAGCGAGCGTCAAAGCAGACGACGAACCAGACCAGGAGAGCCAAGCCTTTGCCAGCGAAGCCGACGTTGACGAGGACGCGGATGTGGACGCTATAGAGGAAGACGAGAACCCCGCTGACGCCGATACCCTGGGCTCAGACCGCTTCGACGCGCTCCGCTCCAGCGGTGGCCTGCAGCAACTCTTCGCCATGGCCAGTGCCCAGTTCGGCCGCGACGCCGCCAAGGCCGACCCTGAAGAGGAGGAGCGTCCAGGCAACCCTGAGGACGGGGACGCTCCTTTCCTGTTGCCCCAGCAACCGATCGCGCTATTGCGGTGGTGGGAGCTTCTGGATCGGGCCCTGCAGCGCCGACTCCGCAACCTGTCCCATGCCATCAATCTCGACTTGCTGCGGCTTGGTCTGACCCGCAGCCTGCTGCCGATCAACCTGCTGGATGCCGTCCTGGACGGTGAGATCGAGGCGATGCCGGCCCCTGCCAACCTGTTGCGCCTGTCCCTGCCTTTCACTCCCGATGGAATGGCCGGCCAACTCGAGGCGGTCGGGTTGCTGCTGCGCAGCAGTGATCTGGAGTTCGATCAAGCCCGCCTGCGCACCTGCCGGCGGCGGCTGGAGAGCAGGCGGCAGGATGTGCGCAAAATGGCCCGGCAGTACCGCCACTGGCAACGGCGAGCCCAGGCCCTCGAAGCGGAACAGCAGTGGTTGCAGGACAGCCAAACCAACCTGCCGGCTCCCCCCTGAGCCGCTCCGACCAGGCTGGAGCCGACTGGATCGCCACCCTTCAGAGGGCGCTGCAACTGGAGGCCGACCGCGGCTTCCCGGACCTGGAAGGCAGGCGCGAGCGGTTCAGCTCCTTTCTGGGGCGCAGTTGCCGTGAACCGACGGCCGGGCTGATGGCCCTGGCTGAGGAGTTCGGTCGCTACGGCGAACTGAGCCTGGCCCGTCGCCAGAATCTGGTGCGCCGTTGCCGGGAGCACCTGCATGGGCTGCGCCGCAAGCTTGAGCCCACCGCCCCCTTCGCCCCGCCGCGCCTGCGCCTGGCAGAGCTCCCTCCCGGCGGCCGCCTGGCCACGCCCAGGGGGACGACCCCGATCGGGCCTGACACCCCCCTGGCCGAGGTGCCTGGCATCGGCCCGAAGACGGCCAGCCGGCTGGCTGCCCTGGGGCTGCTGCTGGCCCGGGATCTGCTGCGCCATTACCCCCGCGACTATCTCGACTACGCCCACCTGGTGCGGATCCACGCCCTGGTCCCGGGCGACACCGCCACGGTCGTGGCCACGGTGCGGCGCAGCCACGCCTTCACCAGCCCCCGCAACCCCAACCTCTCGATCCTGGAGTTGCAGGTGCAGGACATCACCGGTCGGTTGCGGCTGAGCAAATTCTTCAACGGCAAACGCTTCAGTGCGCCGGGTTGGTTGCGGGCCCAGGAACGGCAGTACCCGATCGGTTGCACCCTGGCCGCCAGCGGCCTGGTCCGCCAGACCCCCTACGGACCCAGCCTGCAGGACCCCCTGATCGAGGTGCTCGAGGGTCCGAACGCGCCGGTGCGATCCGAGCAGATCGGCCGCCTGCTGCCGGTCTACGGGCTCACCGAAGGCCTCACCGCCGAGCGGCTGCGCCAGGTGGTCCAGGCCGTGCTGCCCGCCGCCGGGGGCTGGGGCGATCCCCTGCCGGCCCCCCTGCGGCAGCGGTTGAACCTGGTTGATCGGGCGACGGCCCTGCGGGGAATCCATGCTCCGGCCGATCAGGAGCAGCTCCGGGCCAGCCGGCACCGGCTGGTGTTCGACGAGTTCCTGCTGCTGCAGCTGAGCCTGCTGCAGCGGCGGCGGCACCTGCTCAGCCGTCCCTCGCCGCCCCTGGTGCTGCCGACCGGGCAGGCCTCTCTGGTGGCCGCCTTCCTGGAGCTGCTGCCCTTTTCGCTCACGGCCGCCCAACGGCGGGTGCTGGCCGAGATCCACGCCGACCTGGCCCGGGAGCGGCCGATGGGTCGACTGATGCAGGGCGATGTGGGCAGCGGCAAAACCGTGGTAGCGATCGCCGCCCTGCTCACGGCGATCGAGGCCGGTTGCCAGGGGGCCTTGATGGCTCCCACCGAAGTGCTGGCCCAGCAGCACGCCCGCAAGCTGGGCGAATGGCTGCCGCAGCTGCACGTCCGCGCCGACCTGCTGACCGGCTCCACCCCCCGCCCCCGCCGCCTGGAACTCCTGCAGGACCTGGCCAACGGCCAGTCGCAGCTGCTGGTGGGGACCCATGCCCTGCTCGAAGACCCCGTGCAGTTCGCCCGACTCGGGCTGGTGGTGGTGGATGAACAGCACCGCTTCGGGGTGCGGCAGCGCAACCGCCTGCTGGGCAAGGGGCTGCAACCGCACCTGCTGACCATGACCGCCACCCCGATACCGCGGACCCTCGCCCTCTCGGTGCACGGCGATCTGGAGGTGAGCCAGATCGACGAACTGCCCCCCGGCCGCACCCCGATCCTCACCCAGCTGCTGCGGGGCAGTCAGCGCCAGGAGGCCTATGGCCTGATCCGCCAGCAGGTGGCCCTCGGCCAGAGGGCCTACGTGGTGCTGCCCCTGGTGGAGGAGTCGGAGACGCTGGATCTTCGCTCGGCGGTGGAGGTGCATGCCCAGCTCAGCGCTGAGGTGTTCGCCGATCTGCGGGTGGGGTTGCTGCATGGCCGACTGGACAGCTCTCAGAAGCAGGCCGCGATCACCGCCTTTGCAGCAGGCCACACCGATGTGCTGGTGTCCACCACGGTGGTGGAAGTGGGGGTGGATGTTCCCGAAGCCAGCGTGATGGTGATCGAGCACGCCGATCGGTTCGGCCTGGCCCAGCTGCACCAGCTGCGTGGCCGGGTGGGTCGCGGCGTCGCGGCCTCCCACTGTCTGCTGATCAACGACAGCCGCAATCCCCAGGCCCGGCAACGGCTGGAGCTGCTGGTGCGTTCATCGGATGGCTTCGAGATCGCCGAGATGGATCTGCGGCTTCGGGGTCCGGGGCAGGTGCTGGGCACGCGCCAGTCGGGCCTGCCGGATCTGGCCCTGGCCAGCCTCACCGACGACGGTGAGGTGCTGGAGCTGGCCCGCAGGGAGGCGGCGGCGATCCTGGCGGTCGATCCCGACCTGCAGCGGCACCCGGGCCTGGAGCAGGCCCTCAGCGAACAGCGCCAGAGCGATGCGGCCCGTTTGAATTGAACCCCGCCGCCCAGCCGGCCCGTCCCCTCCTTCCGTGCCCCGACCCTGGAACGCGATCCCGATCGACGACAACGGCGAAGCGCTGATCGAGCTGCCGCCGGCGCTGCATCGCCTCTTACCCCACCCCTATGCGGAACTCGGAGCGCCCTATGGCGCCGGTGGTTCCCCCTTCCGGCTGCGCAAGGGCGTGGTGGAGCGCTTGCTGATCGCCCAGGCCGAACTGCAAAGGCTCGAGCCGACCTGGCGGCTGGCGATCTTCGATGGCTGGCGGCCAGTGGCCGTGCAGGCCTTCATGGTGGATCACGCCCTCGCCAGCGAATGCGCCGCCCGGGGGGTGGGCGCCATGGCTGCCAGTGCGCAGCGGGACGCCATCCAGCGGGAGGTGGAGCGGTTTTGGGCACCACCCAGCCTGGATCCGTCCATGCCGCCGCCCCACAGCACTGGCGCGGCAGTGGATCTCAGCCTGGCGGACGCCAGCGGCGCCGCCTTGGCGATGGGCGGGGAGATCGACGCGATCGATCCGGTTTCCGAACCGGATCATTATGCCAGCGCTGCCCTGGAGGCCGCCAGCGCCGCCGCCACCTGGCACCGCCGCCGGCGGATCCTGCTCACGGCCATGGAAGCGGCAGGCTTCTGCCAGCACCCCAACGAGTGGTGGCACTTCAGCCACGGCGACCAGCTCTGGGCCTGGCGATCCGGGCTGGCCAGGGCGTTCTACGGCCGTTGGCTGGCTCCAGCCGACGGCGCCTGAGGCAGGGGCATCGTCTGAAGGTCTCGCCAGATCCGCTCTGCCTCCTCGCGGCTGATCAGGTTCTGGGCCGCGCAGCTCCTGAGGGTGGCCTCGCCCAGTTCCAGTTGGAGTTGCCGCAGCCGGGCCAGAACCTCCGGGGGCTGGGTGGCGAACTGCTCCAGGTGGCGGCGTTGAGCCACCACAAGATTCTGCGGTTGGCAGGTGGCCAGATCGGGGCGGTAGATCTGGACGGGAGCCGCCGGCGGCGGCGGCACGGGACGCCCCTGGGCCACAGCAGTCGGCACCAGGGCCGCCCCACCGATCAGGCGATCGCCTGGCAGGAGGGCGCCCATCCAGACAACGGCAAGGGCGATCAGTGCCAGCACAAGAGCCTTGCGGAAGGAGTTTTGCCAGGGCGAAGGGAGCCTCACCATCAGGTGACCGGCAGCAGGGCTTGCACGGCCTCGGGGCCCAGCTGAGCGACGAAGTCCCCGAAGCTGGGGGGCCTGCTGCCGCCCTTGCCCGCCGACTTCCAGCCCTGAAGAAGGGGCTCCAGCGTGTCCTCCAAGGCGTCCAGGGGCATGCGCTCCAGGTAGGGAGTGGCCAGACGGGTGAGGTTGGGGGTTCCCCCCAACCAGAGCTGATACTGATCCACCCCGCTGCCCACCAGGCCGATCTCGGCCATGTAGGGCCGGGCACAGCCATTGGGGCAGCCGGTCATGCGCACGAGCACCGCCTGGTCGATCTCCAAACGCCGAAGCAGGCCATCGAGGCGATCGAGCACGGCCGGCAGGATGCGCTCCGCTTCGGTGATCGCCAGGCCGCAGGTGGGCAGGGCTGGGCAGGCCAGGGCGTGGCGGGCCAGCAGAGCGGGGGCCTCGGGAGCATCGAAGCCCAGGGCCCCCAGGGCGTGGCGCAGGGTCGTGCGCTGGCTGGTGCCGATGTTGCAGAGCAGCAGGTCCTGGTTGGGGGTGAGGCGCACATCGAGCTGGTAGGTCTCGACCAACCGCCGCAGCCCCTGCTTCACGGCCCCCTCCAGCCGCCCGCAGAGCAAGGGAAGCCCAACGAACCAGAGGCCGCTGCTCTGGCGGTGCCAGCCGAGATAGTCGCTGAGGACCGTCTTCGGCTCCGACTGCAGCGGCTTGATCGGTTGGGGGAAGTAACGGGCCAGTTCCGCCTTGAACCAGGCGATCCCCCGGGCGTGGATCAGGTACTTCATGCGGGCGTGGCGCCGCAGCTCCCGATCGCCGTGGTCGCGCTGCAGGGCCGCGATCGCCTGCACCAGATCGAGGATGTGCTCGGCGGCCACGAAGCCGAGCGGATCGGCCGTGCGGGCGAAGGTGTCCTCCTTGTTGTGGGTGCGGCCCATGCCGCCCCCCACGTAGACATTGCAGCCCCGCAGCCGGCCGCCGGGATCGGTGAAGACCACCAGGCCGATGTCCTGGGTGAGCAGGTCGACCGAATTGTCGCCGGGCACGGTGACCGCCACCTTGAACTTGCGCGGCAGATAGGTGCCGCCATAGAGGGGCTCGGTGGCATCGCCGCTGAACAGCGCCCCCTGCTGCTGCCGCGACCGGGCCTGCTTCACCGCAGGCGCCGGACGGAACCGGTAGCTGTGGTCGCCATCGACCCACAAGTCGAGATAGGACCCTTCACCCGCCTGGGGAGCCAGCAGGTCGGCGATCTGGTCGGCCAGACGGCGGGCCGCCGGGTAACCCCCCTTCTCGAAGGGCGCCGCCGGAGCCATCACGTTGCGGTTGATGTCTCCGCAGGCGGCCAGGGTGGAGCCCATGGCGCGCACGATCGTGCCGATCACCTCCCTGAGATCGGCCTTGGCGATGCCGTGCATCTGGAAGGCCTGGCGGGTCGTGACCCGCAGGGTGCCGTTGCCAAGCCGGTCGGCCAGATCATCCATGGCCAGGTAGAGGGGGACCGGGATCAGGCCAGCGGGGCTGCGCAGACGCAGCATCATTTGCCAATCCTTCTCGTGGCCCTTCTGGCGGTGATCGCGGTTGTCCTGCTGGTAGCTGCCGTGGAACTTGAGGATCTGGACAGCGCCATCGGTGAAGAAGGGCTTGTCGTTCTCGAGTTCCGTGGCCAGCGGCTCCTTGAGGTGGTCGCTCCGCGCCTTGAGTTGCTCGAACTTGCTCGGAGGCGGCGGGGACGGAATCACAAAGGCGGCGCCAGCATCGTCCGAAGGTAGCGAAGCAGGGTGCGCTCCACAGGCATTCAATACAGTCGGAGCCTGCTCAGAGGCGACCGTGGCCACATTCCTGCTGGAGATTGGCACCGAGGAACTGCCGGCAGAGTTTGTGCGTCTGGCCCTGCCCCAGCTGGAGAAGGCGGTGCGTGGCTCGCTCAGCGCCCAGCGGCTCCACCATGGGCAGGTGCACGGCTTCGGCACACCACGGCGGCTGGCGGTCACGGTCGAAGCGTTGGCCCAGCGGCAGGACGACCTGCAAGAGGATCGCAAGGGCCCCCCGGCAGGCCAGGCCTTCGCGGGTGACACCCCCACCCCGTCCGCCCTCGGCTTCGCCCGACGCTGCGGCGTCGAAGCCAGCGCGCTGGAGATCCGCCAGACCGCGAAGGGTCCGTTCGTCTTCGCCAGGACCCGCCAGGCAGGACTGCCCACCGCCGCGGTTCTGGCCGCCGAGATCCCCGGCTGGCTGAACGCCCTGCAGGGCAGGCGCTTCATGCGCTGGGGGGAGGGGGAGCAGCGCTTCAGCCGGCCGGTGCGCTGGCTGGTGGCCCTGCTTGATGACCGGGTCATCCCGGTTGAGCTGCCCGGATGCGACCCGCCGCTGCGCAGCGGCCGGCTCAGCCGCGGCCACCGGCTGGACACCACCGCCGTGTCGATCCGGACGGCGGCGGCCTACGCCGAGAGCCTCAAGGGGGCGGGGGTTTGGGCGGAGCGCCAGGAGCGCGCCGGCTGGATCCGGGAGCAGGTCGAGCGGGCCGCCACGGCAGCGGGGGCCCGGCCCGAGCTGCCCGCCGAGCTCTTTGAGGAACTGGTCGACCTGGTGGAGGCGCCCTCCCTGATCCAGGGGCGGGTGGAGGAGCGCTTTCTGGCCTTGCCGCCGGAAGTGCTCAGCACGGTGATGCGGACCCATCAGCGCTACGTTCCCCTGCTGCGGGCCGAGGCCACCGCCGATCCCCTGGCGCTCGGGGCGGCGACCACGATGCTGCCCCTGTTCCTTTGCATCGGCAACGGACGGCCCGAAGCGATCGACACGGTCCGCCGGGGGAATGAACGGGTGCTCAGGGCCCGGCTCGCCGATGCGGAGTTCTTCCTGGCGGCGGATCGGGCCACCCCCAGCCAGCAGCGGCGGCGACAGCTTGGAAGCATCACCTTCGCCGAAGGGCTGGGCAGCCTGCGGGACCGGACCGATCGGCTGGAGTGGCTCACCGGCCTGCTCCTGAGCCACCTGCCCTTGCCCGAAACCACGGCAACGGCGGCCCTGCGGGCCGCCCATCTCTGCAAGAACGATCTGGTCAGCCAGATGGTGGGCGAGTTCCCCGAACTGCAGGGGGTGATGGGCGCCAAGTACGCCCTGGCGGAGGGGGAGGGCCGGCCCGTGGCCCTGGCCGTGTTGGAGCACTACCTGCCGCGGGGAGCAGGCGATGCCCTGCCAAGCTCCGAGGCCGGCGCCGTCGTGGCCCTGGCCGAGCGGCTGGAGTTGCTGCTGAGCATCTATGGCAAGGGGGAGCGACCCAGTGGCTCCTCCGACCCCTACGCCCTGCGACGGGCCGGCAATGGCCTGGTTCAGATCCTCCTGGAGCGAGGCTGGTCCCTCAAGCTCACCACCGTGCTGGAGCAGGCTGCCGACCACTGGGAGCAGCAGCTCCCCAATCTCCCCATCGAACCGCGGGCCCTGGCCACGGAGCTGACCGACGTTCTGCGGCTTCGCCTGGTCAGCCTGTTGGAGGAGCAGGGCTTCGACACCGACCTGGTCCAGGCAGTGGCCGGGAGCACCATGGCAGCGCAACGCTTGCTGGCCGATCTGGCCGATGCCCGCAGCAGGGTGGAGCTGCTCGCCGACCTGCGGACCCGTGGCGCCCTGGCGCCACTGCAGGCGGTGGTGCAGCGGGCCGCCCGGCTGGCCGAGAAGGGAAGCCTGGCCAGAACCGTCCTGGGGCCCATGGGGGTGGTGGAGCCGGCTCTGTTCAGCTCCAGCAGCGAGCACGGCATGCTCGCCGTGCTCGCTGCCCTCGAGCCGATCGCCGCGAGCAGCGAACCCGGCCGCTACCGCGACCTGGCCGCCAGCCTGGCCGGTGGGGCCGCAGCCCTGGCGGCCTTCTTCGACGGCGCCAGCAGTGTGCTGGTGATGGCCGAGGATCCAGCCATCCGCACAAACCGCCTGAACCTGTTGGGGGTGCTGCGCAACCAGTCGTTGGTGCTGGCAGATTTCAGCCGACTGGAAGGCTGAGCGACCTCAGGATTTGCTGGCCAGGGCAGGCTGCCTGGCCCCGCCATCCAAGGCCACGGAAGCTGCTGCCGGCTTGGATTCAGCCGCAGGTTCCGAATCAGCGCTGACCACTGGTTCCGCCACGGTGGGATGGAGCCTGGCCAGCCGACGGGCCTCCATCTCCTCGGGGCTGCGCACGGCACTGGCGACCGGTTGATAACTCTGGGGGGCCAGGGCTTGGCCGCGCAAGATCGAAGCGAACGTGAGCAGGGTGAGCTTGATCTGCTGCCAGGGATTCATCATCACCACCCTTTTGTACAGGTAGCTGTCAAAGGTGAGGCGCTGCACATCCTTGTCATCGCACATCTCAACGAAGGCCTCGCGGGCAGCATCGTTGCGATAGAAGATGTTCTGAAGAATCTCCAGCACCTTGTAGGTGGCGCCATACTTGCGATCCCACTTCTTGATGTACACCTTGAGATCTTTCTCGGTTGGGATGGTGCGCCCTCCATCACTGGCCGCCACGATCTGTTCGGCACACATCCGCCCACTCTTGGCCGCGAAATAGATGCCTTCTCCAGAGCTCTTGGTGACATAGCCGGCCGCATCTCCCACCAGGGCCATCCGGCCCACCACCCGGCGAGGGCGGGGATGCTCAGGAATCGGATGGGCCTCCACCTTGATCACTTCACCATCGAGCAACCGGGCACTGGCCCGGCTCCGGATACCCTTCTGAAGGCTTTTGATCAGGCTCTGGTTCTGCTGCATCGTGCCGGTCCCCACCGCCACATGGTCGTACTTGGGGAACACCCAGCCGTAAAAATCGGGGGACACATCGGTGCCCACATACATCTCGGCGAGATCCTCGTAGTAGCTCATCTCTTCCTTGGGCAGCCTGATGCGCTCCTGAAAGGCGATCGCCACGTTGTAATCACCGGCATCCATGGCCTTGGCCACCCGGCTGTTGGCGCCATCGGCGCCCACGATCAGATCCACCTCCAGGGTACGGATCTCACCGGTGGGACCGCCGGCGGAGTAGTCGGCGTATTGCAAGGTGTAGGGCCCCTGCCGCTTGACCCCCGTGTCGATGCTCTGCACCAGGCCGTTGATCAGTTGAGCGCCCAGGCCGGCTGCCCGGTCGCGCAGGAAGCCATCCATCACCTCACGACGGCACATGCCAATGTACTCATTTTCGTCCCCGAGATGAATGTCCACTTCCCGGTTGGAAGGGGAAATCATCTTCATGTTGCGAACTTTCCGGTCGATGATCGATGCGGGCAGGTCGAACTCATCGACCATGCAGAGTGGGATGGCCCCGCCGCAGGGCTTGGCGTTATCGAGCTTTCGCTCGAACAGCCAGGTCTGAATCCCTGCCTTGGCCAGCACTTCTGCAGCACAGGATCCGCTCGGGCCGCCACCCACCACTGCGACTCGCAACATCTTGAAACCTGCTCCGCTGGAACGTTCTTGAGCGCGAAGCTAACACTGCTCATCGGCTCCGCGTTGATCCCGGCGGAACGCACCCCTACGATTGTCTTGAAGCTTGTTGCGAGGGTGCTTGCCCCCAGGAGTGACGCCCCGTTCGCGCTCCAGGGTGTCTCCGAAGGACATCCCCAACGACATTCCGGTGGCCCGCCGCACGGCTCGCCTCCCCGTGGCTCCAGGCCGTCCGCTTCGCGGCATCCTCCTTGGCGCCCTCGCCCTGACAGCCTTGGCGGCGGCCCTGACCCTGGCTTTCCCCCGGGTCAGAGATCTGCTGAGCCCCGACCCCATCGCCGGCCTTGCCGCCCGGCGCGGCGCCGATGGCCGCCTGCTGGGTCACTTCCCCTACCCGGAACTGCATGCGGACAAGCTGGTCACGGTGGCCCCTGGCCTGCAGGTTCACAGGGATGCAGCCGAACCGCTGCTGGCCATGCAGCGGGAGGCCGCGGCCGCCGGGGTGGATCTGCGCTTCCTCAGCGGCTTCCGCAGCGTCGCCCTGCAGAAGCAGCTCTTCTTCGATGTCAAGTCGGAGCGCAACCAGAGCGCCGCCGAGCGGGCCAAGGTGAGCGCCCCGCCTGGCTTTTCGGAGCACAGCACGGGATTGGCCCTCGACCTCGGCGACGGCAGCCGCCCCGGCACGAACCTGAAGCAAGCCTTCGAGGACACCCCCGCGTTCACCTGGCTGGAGCGCAATGCCAACCGCCACCACTTCAGGCTTTCGTTTCCGAAGGGCAACCGCCAGGGGGTCAGCTACGAACCCTGGCATTGGCGCTTCGAAGGATCAGCCGAGGCCCTCGAGCTGTTCGAAACGGCCCGGAGAGGGGGCTGAGATAAGGTGATCGATTGATTCTGCCGCTGCATGAGCGCCCCATCCCAGCGCGCCCCGATACGGAACATCGCGATCATCGCCCACGTTGATCACGGCAAGACCACCTTGGTGGATGCCCTTTTGCAGCAGTCGGGCATTTTCCGTGATGGAGAGGCCGTTCCCACCTGTGTGATGGACTCCAACGACCTGGAGCGGGAGCGGGGCATCACAATTCTCTCCAAGAACACCGCCGTCACCTACGCGGGCACACGAATCAACATCGTCGACACCCCGGGCCACTCCGATTTCGGTGGAGAAGTGGAGCGAGTGCTGGGCATGGTCGACGGTGCCCTGTTGATCGTGGATGCCAACGAGGGGCCGATGCCCCAGACCCGCTTCGTGCTCCGCAAGGCCCTGGAGCAGGGTCTGCGGCCGATCGTGTTCATCAACAAGATCGACCGGGCCCGGGTGGACCCCGAGCAGGCCGTCGACAAGGTGCTCGATCTCTTCCTGGAGCTCGGCGCCGACGATGACCAGTGTGATTTCCCCTACCTGTTCGGCAGCGGCATGGGAGGTTTCGCCAAGCCGGACATGGCCACCGACAGCGACACCATGAAGCCGCTGTTCGACGCGATCCTGCGCCATGTGCCGCCTCCGGTCGGCGATGTGGACAAGCCCCTGCAGCTCCAGGTCACCACCCTCGACTATTCCGATTTTCTGGGCCGGATCGTGATCGGTCGTGTCCACAACGGCACCATCAAGGCCGGCCAGACCGCCGCCCTGATCCGCGACGACGGCAGCATCAAGCGCAGCCGGATCAGCAAGTTGTTGGGCTTTGAGGGCCTCTCCCGGGTGGAGATCGCTGAAGCCCACGCCGGGGATCTGGTGGCCGTAGCCGGTTTCGACGAGGTCAACATCGGTGAAACGATCGCCTGTCCGGAGCATCCCGAGGCCCTGCCGCTGATCCGGGTTGACGAGCCAACCCTGCAGATGACGTTCGTCATCAACGATTCGCCATTCGCCGGCAAGGAAGGCAAATTCGTGACCAGCCGCCAGTTGCGCGACCGGCTCCAGAAAGAGCTGCTCACCAATGTGGCCCTGCGGGTCGAAGACACCGATTCCCCCGATCGCTTCGCCGTCAGCGGCCGCGGCGAACTCCACCTCGGAATCCTGATCGAAACGATGCGGCGGGAGGGCTACGAGTTTCAGGTCACCCAGCCCCAGGTGATCTTCCGCACCATCGACGGGACCCCCTGCGAACCGGTCGAGACCCTGGTGATGGACGTGCCGGAAGAAGCCGTTGGCAACTGCATCGAAAAGCTCGGCATGCGCAAGGGCGAGATGCAGAACATGGAAACCGGCAGCGATGGCCGCACCCAGCTGGAGTTCGTGGTGCCGGCCCGGGGCCTGATCGGCTTCCGCGGTGAATTCGTGCGGGCCACCCGTGGAGAAGGGATCATGAGCCACTCCTTCTTCGAGTACCGCCCGATGCAAGGGGATTTCGAAGCCCGGCGCAACGGCGTGCTGATCTCCTTCGAGGAAGGAACCGCCACCTTCTATGCCCTGAAAGGCGCTGAAGACCGCGGTCAGTTCTTCATCACCCCCGGCACAAAGGTCTACAAGGGGATGATCGTCGGCGAACACAACCGTCCCCCCGATCTGGAACTGAACGTCTGCAAGGCCAAGCAGGTCACCAACATCCGCTCGGCCGGTGCAGAGGTGCTCGACACGCTCCAATCCCCGATCCAGATGACCCTGGAGCGTGCCCTGGAGTACATCGGTCCCGACGAGATGCTGGAGGTCACCCCTGAGTCGATCCGCCTGCGCAAGCTGGCGATGAAGAAGCCCGCCAAGCGATGACGGGGCGAGGGCTGGACGCCGTCTCGGGGGAGCCTTCGCCACCCCTTCCGGCTGTCGATCTACGTGTCGATCTGGCCCTCGATCCCCGCTTCATCGCCGCCGTTGCCCTCTTCAACGCCGCCGCCTGGTATCCCTGCCACGACGGCTTCGAGGAGCTCTGGCAGGAAAACCTCGGCCCCGATCGGGTGGTGCTCCAGGCCCTGCTCCAGATCGCCGTGGCCCATCTCCATCTGGAGCGCGGCAACGCCCATGGAGCCACGGTGCTGCTGGGCGAAGGGCTGGGACGGCTGGCCCCGTTTCCAGACAGCACCCTGGGCCTGGATCTCGGCCCCCTGCGCGCCCAGGTCAACGCCCGTCTGCGCTGCCTGCAGCAGAACGGAGACCCCAGTGGGCTGCCCCTGCCGGCTCTGTCGTTGGTCCGCTGAGCCCCTGGATTGCGCATGAGGCCACTCGGTAGATTTCCCGTTCAAGGATGAGTTGGCCAGGACAGTTCACGCCACGCCTTCCCGATCACCTGCCCGCCTTCCAGATCACCGTGCCCGATTGATGCGCGACCCCCTAAGGAGCGACCCAGCCCTGAAGCGTCATTGGCCGTTCGCCCTTCTCCTGATCGTTTCGATGCTCCCCGTCCTGGCGGCCCGGGCCGAAGGCCCGACGGCCACACCGGGGCTGGAGCCAGCGGCTACCCCAGCCCCAGGCCCCACCGGGCTGGTCACCATCGAGTCCGACAGCCAGAAGGCCGACAACGCCACCGGGATCATCACGGCCATCGGCAACGTCCGCATCCTGTATCCCGATCGGCGCCTGGTGGCCACCTCGCGCCAGGCGCAGTATTTCACCAAGGAGGGACGCATCGTGCTCACCGGCGAGGTGGATGTGGTCCAGGAAGGCGGCAACCTGCTGCGGGCCGAGCGGGTCGTGTACCTGGTGGACAGCGAGCGCGTCCTGGCTGAGCCTGCCAGCGGCCAGCAGGTCTTCAGCCAACTGCGTCTTCAGGAGTCCCCGGTCACCCCAGCAGCCGCGAAGCCCCAATGAGCCTCAACCTTGAGGAGGTGACCCTCAGCCTGGGTGGCCGCCCACTGGTCAAGGGGGTCAGCCTGGAGCTCCATCCCGGCGAAGTGGTGGGGTTGCTGGGGCCTAACGGTGCCGGGAAGACCACCACCTTCAACCTGGTCACCGGAAGGCTGAAGCCAGACCGGGGCCGCGTGCTGCTTGATGGCAGGAAGGTGGAGCGATTGGCCATGCCCCAACGGGCCCGGCTTGGCATCGGCTACCTGCCCCAGGAACCCAGTGTGTTCCGTCAGCTCACGGTCCGCCAGAACCTGCAGCTTGCCCTTCAGGAAAGTGGCACTCCAGTGGGGCTGCGGCGCCATCGTCTTGAGCAGTTGATCGAGGAGTTTCACCTCAGCCGCTTCCAGCACCGCCTGGGGTTTCAGCTCTCAGGGGGTGAACGGCGGCGCTGTGAAGTGGCCCGGGCCCTGGCGGTCGGCCCTGAGGGGCCGCGCTACCTCCTGCTGGATGAACCCTTTGCCGGGGTGGACCCCTTGGCGGTGGCCGACCTGCAGGGCTTGATCGGCACCCTCAAGGAGCGCGCAATGGGCCTGCTGATCACCGATCACAACGTGCGCGAAACCCTTGCCATCACCGACAGGGCGTACATCCTCACCGAAGGAAGCATCCTGGCCTCCGGCCGCTCGAAGGTGGTGGCGGAGGATCCGCTGGTCCGGCGTCACTACCTGGGGGAAGCGTTTCAGTTATGAGCCACGCCCAAGAAATGAACCGATCCCTGGGCCGACCCAGCCAGACCTGGCAGCGGTTGCCGCTGAAGCTGCGGGGCCTTCATCAGGTCCCCCTGATCGATCGCTGGTTGATCGGCGAGCTGGTGCCCCCCCTGCTGTTCGGCATCGCTGCCTTCACCGCCGTCTCGCTTTCGGTGGGGGTGGTGTTCGAGCTGGTGCGGCGGGTGACGGAATCGGGGCTACCGCTCGGCGCCGCTCTGCAGGTGCTGGGCCTGCGCCTGCCGGGATTCCTGGTGCTCTCCTTTCCGATGGCCACCTTGATGGCCACCCTGCTGGCCTACAGCAGCCTGTCGAGCAACAGCGAACTGACCGCCCTGCGCAGCCTGGGGGTGAGCACCTGGCGGATGGTCTTGCCAGCCCTGCTGGTGGCGGTGCTGATCAGCCTGGTCACCTTCCTGTTCAACGACCTGATCGTGCCGAGGGCCAACCTGCAGGCCAACGACAGCCTCAACCAGGCCCTTGGCAAGGCCATTACCTCCGAAAATGGAAAGAACATCATCTATTCCCGCTTCAGCCGCCGTCCCAACGCGAAGGCGGACTCCGGGAGCGAAAACTACCTGTCCCAGCTCTTCTACGCCGGTCAGTTCAAGGACGGGGAAATGCGCGAGGTCACGGTGCTGGACTTCACCCGTGACAACAAGACCCAGATCCTCAGTGCCGATCGGGCGATCTGGAGCCCAGCCGAGGGGATGTGGGAGTTCCGGGACGGCAAGGTGGTGTTGATCGACAAGACAGACGCCACCACCACCTCCGCCCGCTTCAGCCGTTACCTCTACCCGCTCGATCAGGGCCCCCTGAAGCTGGCGGCCCTGCCCAAGGACGCCGCCACCATGTCGGTGTCCGAGGCGATCAGCGCCGAGAAACTGCTGCGGGAGGCCGGAGACCAGAAAGAAGCCCGGCGCATGCGGGTGAGGATTCAGGAGAAGTTCGCCTTCCCGGCCATCTGCCTGGTGTTCGGCCTGATCGGCAGCAGCCTGGGGGTGAGGCCGGATGCCCGCACGAGCCGCAGCCAGGGCTTCGGCATCAGCGTGCTGCTGATCTTTTCCTATTACCTGATGTCGTTCATCTTCAGTTCGTTGGGGGTGAAAGGGACGCTCTCCCCCTTTCTTGCCGCCTGGGGGCCGGTCCTGATCGGCCTGGTCACGGGTCTGCTGATGCTGCGCCAGGCCAGTCGTTGAGGCTGGGTCTCCAGGCAGACTGGCCCTAACTTTTCTTCCCCTTTTCCCGTGCTGGCTGCCTTGAACGATCCCGTTCTCGCCCTGGGCCTCCTGGCCTTCGGTTTCTTGCTGCTTGCCCTGCCCCTGGCCTTCTGGAGCGTCAGCGCCGCCAGCAGCAACACCGTCGTCCGGGTGCTGGTGGCGGCCGCGAACCTGAGTCTCACCGCCCAGCTGACCCTGCGTTGGTGGGAATCGGGTCATTTCCCGATCAGCAACCTTTACGAATCCCTGTGCTTCCTGGCCTGGGCCTGCAGCCTCACCCAGCTGCTGGTGGAGAGGTCCTGGCCTTCCCCCCTTGTCCCGGCCTCCACCACCCCGATCGCCCTGGGCTGTCTGGCCTTCGCCAGTTTCGCCCTGCCGGATCGTCTGCAGCAGGCCGCTCCCCTGGTGCCGGCCCTGCGCTCCAGCTGGCTGGTGATGCACGTCAGCGTGATCATGATGAGCTATGCAGCCCTGCTGGTGGGCTCCCTGCTCTCCCTGGCGGTGCTGTTCACCCAACGGGACCAGGCCCTGGAACTGCGCAGCAGCTCGATCGGCAGTGGCGGCTTCCGTCAGGCCAAGCTGGTTACCGCTGACAGCAATCTCCAGCTCAGCAGCATCACGATCGGCATCAACGAGCAACTCGACAGCCTCAGCTACCGCACGATCACCGTCGGCTTCCTGCTGCTGTCGGTGGGGCTGGTGAGCGGGGCGGTCTGGGCCAACGAAGCCTGGGGCAGCTGGTGGAGCTGGGATCCGAAGGAAACCTGGGCATTGATCTGCTGGCTCGTCTATGCGGCCTACCTGCACACCCGCCTGAGCCGTGGTTGGCAAGGACGCCGTCCGGCCCTGGTGGCGGTGGCCGGCCTGGTGGTGATCTGCGTCTGCTACATCGGCGTGAACCTGCTGGGCATCGGCCTGCACAGCTACGGCTGGTTCCTCGGTGACTGAGGCCCCGCCTTCCTGGCGGCCAAGGCTCCGGCCAGAGCTCCTGCTGCCCCTGGTTCTGCTGGGCGGGCTGGTGGTCCGGCTGGTTCTGGCCATGGTGTTGCCGCCCGGCTACGACGAGGCCTATTACCTCTTCTACGGCCGCCATCTGGCCCTGAGTTACTTCGACCATCCGGCCGCGGTGGGGCTATGGGCCTGGGTTGGAACCCGGCTGGGCGGATCGATCCTGGCTCTGCGGCTGCCTTCCCTGCTGAGCTACACCCTGGCTCTCGCCCTCTTGAGCGGCGCAACGGAGCGTTGGTTCGGCCGGCGCGCGGCCCTGCTCAGCGCCGTGCTGGGCAGCGTCGCTCCGGTCCTGTTCCTTTGCGGTGGCCTGCTGCTGCTGCCGGACAGCCCCCTGTTGCTGGCCCTGGCGGCCTTGCTCTGGTGGCTGTCCCGGCACCCCAGGGTGGTTCCCGCTTCGCCCCGGCAGGCGATCGCACTCGGTGTTCTGCTGGGGCTGGTCACCCTGGGCAAGTACCACGCCCTGCTGGTCTTGGTCTCCCTGCTGGCCTGGTGCCTGGTCAGCAAGCAACGCCGCCGTCACTTCCGCAGCCCCTGGCCTGGCCTGGCCCTGCTGGTGTGGCTGCTGGTGTCGGCACCGCTTTGGCTCTGGAACCTCAACAACGGCTGGGCCTCCTTCCTGTTCCAGGGCGGCCGGATCGGCGCAAGGGGCGGCTATGACCTGGCAGCCCCGCCCCTGTTCCTCCTCTCCCAGTTGGTTCTGCTCTTTCCCACGGTCGGGGTGGTGCTGCTGGTGGCGCTATGGCCCCGGTCCGGCCGCGATGGCGCCACCGATCACCGGCAGCTTCTGCGCTGGCTGGTGGTGCCGCAATTGGTGGTCTTCCTGCTGCTGGCTGGTCGCATGCAGGTGCTCTCCAGCTGGTTGGTGCCGGCCTGGTGGCTGCTGCTGCCCCTGGCGGGCGACTGGCTGGCCGGCCCCCACGATCGGCGGTGGCGGCGCTGGATTGTGGGGGGAACCTGGGGAACGGCGCTGATCCTGCCAGCGCTGCTGCTCACCCTGGCCCTGCAGGTGCGCTGGGGCGTGCTCGACGCCTGGTTGCCCCCGGGGCTGGACACCTCAACCGAGCTGATGCCTGCCGACAGCCTGCGCAGGGATCTGCGCCGCAACCCCGTCGTCTGGAAGGCCCTGCAGGAAGCCAGCCTGATCGCCGGCAACCGCTACGACCTCCCCGGCTTCCTGGCGCTGGCGCTGGGTTCCCATCTGAATGCCGACTACACCACCTTCAGCAACGATTCCCGGGGATTCGCCTGGTGGCAACCGCCCAATGGCTACCAGGGTGCCCATGGGGTGCTGTTCGGGATCGTGGAGCCCGGCAAGCCCCTGCTGCGAGACGTCTGGCTGCCTCGGCTGGGGAAGGTGGAGCCCCTGGGAACCGTTGAGATCCATCGCGCTGGCCGGCCGGCGCTTCAACTGGAATTCAGCCGCTTTGGCCCACTGCCCAGGCCCTGGCCCCGTCGGTACGGTCCAAATGCGGCGCCGGCGGAAGTCCCGTAACAGACATCCAGACGGTTCAGACCAGCACCGTCTCGGTCCGGCGGCTGTGGCGAATGCCGCTGATCGCTTCGCGGTAATCGGGCTGGTTGAACACGCCGGAGCCAGAGACGATCGCATTGGCCCCCACCTCGATCACCTGCCAGGCGTTGCCGGCCTTGAGGCCGCCGTCCACTTCGATCCAGGGATCGAGGCCCCGTTCGTCGCACATCCTGCGCAGGCGGCGCACCTTCTCGACGGCTGATGGGATGAAGCTCTGCCCCCCGAAGCCGGGGTTCACGCTCATGATCAGCACCAGGTCGCAGAGCTCCAGGCAGTACTCCAGGGTGTCGAGCGAGGTGCCGGGGTTGAGCACCGCTCCGGCCTTCTTGCCCAGATCCTTGATCTGGCCGAGGTTGCGGTGCAGGTGCGGGCAGGCTTCCACCTGCACATAGATGTGATCGGCGCCGGCCTTGGCGAAATCCGCCACATAGTTCTCAGGCTCCACGATCATCAGGTGAACGTCGAGCGGCTTGGCGGTCACGGGGCGCAGGGCCTCCACGATCAGCGGACCGATCGTGATGTTGGGCACGAAGCGACCATCCATGACATCGACGTGAATCCAGTCGGCGCCGGCCTCGTCGACGGCCCTCACCTCCTCTCCCAGGCGGGCGAAATCAGCGGAAAGGATCGAAGGGGCGATCACCAGGGGCTTCGTGCTCATGGCTGGTGCCACTGGGGCATAAGGAGCGCCGTGATTGTAGGAATCGACAGGAGCCGGCCGGCCACCTTGAGCCGAGCGCCAGGATCGTCGCTGGTACAGTTGCTACCGTCTCATGGCCCAAAGACCTTGCTGCAGCTGATCTGCCGGTCTTTCGGTTGACGCTCTCTTCCCCCTGCCAGACCCCCGTGGATCGCACCCTCATTCAGGAACTGCTCGAAGTCGTCGAGCAGGCCGCCATCGCCTCGGCCCATCTCACCGGGCTTGGCAAGAAAGATGAGGCCGATGCCGCCGCCGTCGAGGCGATGCGCACCCGCATGGGCTCGATCGCCATGCAGGGCCGGATCGTGATCGGCGAGGGCGAGCGTGACGAGGCGCCGATGCTCTACATCGGCGAGGAAGTGGGCAGCGGCACCGGCCCCGGCGTCGATTTCGCCGTGGACCCCTGCGAAGGCACCAACCTCTGCGCCAATGCCCAGGACGGTTCCATGGCGGTCCTGGCCGCCTCGGACCGGGGCGGGCTGTTCAACGCCCCCGACTTCTACATGAAGAAACTGGCGGCGCCCCCGGCCGCCAAGGGCAAGGTGGACATCCGCAAGAGCGCCACAGAGAACATCGCCATCCTCAGCGCCTGCCTGGGCATGCCGGCCAGCGATCTGGTGATCGTGGTGATGGACCGGGCCCGCCACAAGGAGCTGATCGCCGAGATCCGCGCCACCGGCGCCCGGGTCAAACCGATCAGCGACGGTGACGTGCAGGCGGCGATCGCCTGCGGCTTCGCCGGCACCGGCACCCACTGCCTGATGGGCATCGGCGCTGCCCCCGAGGGGGTGATCTCAGCGGCGGCGCTGCGCTGTCTGGGGGCCCACTTCCAGGGCCAGCTCGTCTACGACCCCGCCGTTGCCCAAACCACAGAGTGGGCCGATTACACCAAGGAAGGCAACATCGAGCGACTTCACTCGATGGGCATCACCGACATCGACAAGGTGTATGAAGCCGAGGAGCTCGCCTCGGGCGAGAATGTGGTGTTCGCCGGCAGCGGCATCACCCCCGGTCTGCTGTTCAAGGGCGTCGTGTTCGAGCACGACTGCACGCGCACCAGCAGCCTGATCATCAGCTCCCTCGACCAGAGCGCCCGCTTCACCGACACGATCCACATCAAGGACGGCGCCCAGAGCGTCGCCCTGCGCTGAGTCCCTCCCCATGCACATCGCCGTCGTCGGCCTCAGCCATCGCACGGCCCCGGTCGAGGTGCGCGAGCGGCTCAGCATCCCGGAGCAGGTCATGGAGGAATCCCTCCAGACCTTGCGGGCCGATGCCCAGGTGCTGGAGGCCTCGATCCTCAGCACCTGCAACCGGCTGGAGATCTACACCCTGCTGCGCAGTCCGGAGCAGGGGATCACGGCGGTGGGCTCCTTCCTGAGCCGCCACTCGGGCCTGGCCTTCGGGGATTTGACCCCCCACCTGTTCACGTACCACCACGAGGAGGCGGTGGCGCACCTGATGCGCGTGGCCGCCGGCCTCGACAGCCTGGTGCTGGGGGAAGGCCAGATCCTCTCCCAGGTGAAGAAGATGGTGCGGCTGGGCCAGGAGCACGGCTCGATCGGCCCGATCCTCAACCGGCTGCTCAACCAGGCGGTGAGCACCGGCAAACGGGTCCGCACCGAAACCAACCTGGGCACCGGAGCGGTGTCGATCAGCTCGGCGGCGGTGGAGCTGGCCCAGCTGAAGGTGGGCCAGGCCCGCGGCCTCGATGAGCTGGTGCCGCTCGATCAGGAGCAGGTGGCCGTGGTGGGGGCCGGGCGGATGGCGCGGCTGCTGCTCCAGCATCTCCAGGCCAAGGGGTGCCGCGCCCTGGTGCTGCTCAACCGCACCGTGGAGCGCGCCGAGACCCTGGCGGCGGATTTTCCCGAGCTTCCGGTCCAGTGCAGGCCGCTCGACGACCTCGACCATTGTCTGAGCACCTGCTCCCTGGTTTTCACCAGCACGGCGGCGGAGCAACCGATCATCGACGCGGCCCGGCTGGAAGCCCTGAACCGCCGCTCCGCCCTGATGCTGATCGACATCGGCGTGCCCCGCAACATCCGCTCCGGCGTCAGCGCGCTCACCGGGGTTGACGCCTTCGACGTGGACGACCTCCAGGAAGTGGTGGCCCGCAACCAGGAGGCCCGGCGCGAGGTTGCCGCCGAGGCCGAAGGCCTCCTGCAGGAGGAGTCTCGCCAGTTTCTGGAATGGTGGGACGGACTGGAGGCTGTGCCCACCTTGAACCGGCTGCGCCAGACCCTGGAGGCGATCCGCGAGCATGAGCTGCAGAAAGCGCTCAGCCGCATGGGCCCGGACCTCTCAGCCCGGGAGCGCAAGGTGGTGGAAGCGCTCAGCAAGGGGATCATCAACAAGGTGCTGCACAGCCCCGTCACCCATTTGCGGGCTCCCCAGCCGCGGCAGCAGCGGCACCTGGCCATGCAGGTGCTCCATGACCTGTTCGAGCTGGATGGCAGCGGGCCAGAGGCCTGATCCAGCCCTCGGCGGGAATTCCGATTCCCACAGTTTCGTGCGGTCCGCTGGCCGCCACCTTGGCAGGCCAGCCTCTCCGGTACGGTGCTCTGGTGCTGGAAACAGCCCTGTGAGGAGTGAGTGATGAAGCGGGTTCTGGCGATCATCCTCGGTGGCGGAGCGGGCACCCGGCTCTATCCCCTCACCAAGATGCGGGCCAAACCAGCCGTGCCGCTGGCCGGCAAGTACCGCCTGATCGACATCCCGATCAGCAACTGCATCAATTCCGGGATCAACAAGATTTACGTGTTGACCCAGTTCAACAGCGCCTCGCTCAACCGGCACCTCACCCAGACCTACAACCTCTCGGCGGGCTTCGGCCAGGGCTTCGTGGAGGTGCTCGCCGCCCAGCAGACCCCGGAGAGTCCCAGCTGGTTCGAAGGCACCGCCGATGCGGTGCGCAAGTACCAGTGGCTGTTCCAGGAATGGGACGTCGACCACTACCTGATCCTCTCCGGTGACCAGCTCTACCGGATGGACTACAGCCGTTTCGTCAGCCACCACATCGAAACCGGCGCGGACCTCAGCGTCGGGGCCCTGCCGGTGGAGGCGGCCCAGGCGGAAGGCTTCGGCCTGATGCGCGCCGACAACGACGGACGGATCCGGGAGTTCAGCGAAAAACCGAAAGGCCCGGCGCTGGAGGCCATGAAGGTGGACACCGCCAAGCTCGGCCTGGCCGAAGCGGAGGCGGCCCGCCGTCCCTTCCTGGCCTCGATGGGGATCTATGTGTTCAGCCGGCACACCCTCTTCGACCTGCTGAGCGCCAACCCCGGCGCCACGGACTTCGGCAAGGAGATCATCCCCCTGGCCCTGGGCCGTGGCGACAACCTGCAGAGTTTCCTCTTCGATGACTACTGGGAGGACATCGGCACGATCGGCGCCTTCTACGAAGCCAACCTGGCCCTCACCGATCAGCCCAAACCGGCCTTCTCCTTCTACGACGAGAAGTTCCCGATCTACACCCGGCCGCGTTACCTGCCGCCCAGCAAGCTGCTCGACACCCAGGTCACCCAGTCGATCATCGGCGAGGGTTCCCTGCTGCAGGCCTGCAGCATTCACCATTGCGTGCTCGGCGTGCGCTCCCGGATCGAAGGGGAAGTGGTGCTGCAGGACACCCTGGTGATGGGAGCCGACTACTACGAATCCTCCGAGGAGCGGGCGGTGCTGCGCGAGCGGGGCGGCATCCCCCTCGGGGTGGGCCATGGCACCACGGTGCGGCGCGCCATCCTCGACAAGAACGTCCGGATCGGCCGCAACGTCACGATCGTCAACAAGGATCACATCGAGGAGGCGGACCGCCCCGAACTGGGCTTCTACATCCGCAACGGCATCGTGGTGGTGGAGAAGAACGCCACCGTCGCCGACGGCACGGTGATCTAAGGACGACCCAACTCGTCCACCATCACCATCTCGTCACCTGCTCGTCACTTGCTCTCTGAGCAGTTGCTGACAGATCCGCCCCCGCGACATCCCTGGGCCATGGTCACGGTCACACTGGCAGCGCACGGTAAGCCAGCCAAACCACTGATGAGCAAAGCGCACTTCGGCCTGATCGGCCTGGGCGTGATGGGAGAGAACCTGGTCCTCAATGCCGAACGCAACGGTTTCTCCAGCGTCGTCTACAACCGCACCTACGCCAAGACGGAAGAGTTCCTGGGCGGGCGCGCCGCCGGCCTGAACATCGTGGGGGCCCACACCCTCGAGGAGTTCGTCGGCAGCCTGGAGCGCCCCCGCCGCATCCTGATGATGATCAAGGCGGGCCAGCCGATCGACGACACGATCGCCGCCATTTCGCCCTTGCTCGAGGACGGCGACCTGCTGATCGACGGCGGCAACTCGCTCTACACCGACACCGAACGGCGGGTGAAGGAGCTGGAAAGCCAGAGTTTCGGCTACATCGGCATGGGCGTCTCCGGAGGCGCCAAAGGGGCCCTGGAGGGGCCGAGCATGATGCCCGGCGGCACCCGGGCGGCCTACGACGCGATCGAGAGCCTCGTTCGCAAGATGGCGGCCCAGGTGGAGGACGGCCCCTGCGTGGCCTACATGGGCCCTGGAGGAGCCGGCCACTTCGTGAAAACGGTGCACAACGGCATCGAGTACGGCATCGAGCAGATCCTGGTCGAGGCCTACGACCTGATGAAGCGATCGGCGGGCCTCGGCGGCATCGCCATGGCCGATGTGTTCGACGGCTGGAACCAGCTCGAAGAGCTGTCCTCCTATCTGGTGGAGATCACCGAGGTATGCCTGCGCACCAGGGATCCCGAGGATGGCGGCGATCTGGTGGAGAAGATCCTCGATGTGGCCGGCCAGAAGGGCACCGGCCTTTGGACCGTGGTCAGCGCCCTGGAGATGGGCGTGCCCGTGCCCACGATCTATGCCGCCCTCAACGGCCGGGTGCTGAGCTCGATGAAGGGGGAGCGGCAGGCGGCGGCGGCCGTGATCGGGGCTCCGCCCTCCCATCCCGTTGAACTCGGCGATCCGGCAGAAGGACTGCCAGCCCTGCGGGATGCGGTGATCCTCGCCTGCATCGCCAGCTATGCCCAGGGCATGGCCCTGTTGGTGGAAGCCTCCCATCTGCACGACTACGACCTGCAACTGCCGGTGATCGCCCAGATCTGGAAGGGTGGCTGCATCATCCGTGCCAAGCTGCTGCAACGCATCCAGGACGCTTACAGCGCCAACGGCGAGCTGGCCAACCTGCTGGTGGACCCCTGGTTCGCCGAGCAGGTGAACCGGCGCCTGGGTGGCCTGCGTCAGGTGGTGGCCGGCGCGGCCCTGGCCGGCATCCCGGTGCCTTGCCTGAGCAGCACCCTCGACTACATCGACAGCTACCGCAGCGCCCGCCTGCCCCAGAACCTGCTCCAGGCGATGCGGGACTGCTTCGGCGCCCACACCTACGAGCGGGTGGATCAGCCGGGCAGCTTCCACACCGAGTGGCTGGGATGAACGGGTCTCCCCCAGCCACCTATCGGCTCGAGCGGGCTGCCGATGCCGGGGCCCTGGCTCACCTGGCCGCCGAAACGATCGCGGTGACGATCGACCTGGCCCTGGCACAGCGGGAGCGGGCCCAGATCGCCCTGGCCGGGGGCACCACCCCCGAGGCCACATACCGCCTTCTGGGAGCCATGCACCTTCCCTGGGATCGGGTCGATGTGCTGCTCGGCGATGAACGCTGGGTGGCGGCCGCGGATCCCTCCAGCAACGCCCTGATGCTGCACCGATCGCTCTTGGCCGAGGGGCCGGGCCGCCAGGCCCGCTTCCATCCGGTTCCCACCGATCAGGAGAGCCCCGAGCAGGGTGCTGCGGCCTACGCCGAACTGCTGAGCCGGCTTTGCCCCGGTGCGCCACCGATCCTCGATCTGGTGCTGCTGGGCCTGGGGGACGACGGCCACACCGCATCGCTGTTCCCGGGCACCGCCGCCACCGGCGTCACCGACCGCAGCGCGACGGTGAGCGAGGGCAAGGGGTTGCCGCGGGTCACCCTCACGGCACCCGTGCTCAGCGCGGCGCGGCACGTGATTGTTCTGGTCAGCGGCGAGGGCAAGCGTCAGGCCCTGCAGCGCCTGCTCGATCCCAACGAACCCGCCAGCCGAACCCCAGCCCGCCTGGTCAGGCCGCTTTCCCCGGTGCTGATCCTTGCCGATGCCGCCGCTGCGGCAGGCTTGAGGGAGTGAACGCGCTGACCCTGATGGTGACACCCCTGCTGGTCGTGAGCGGAGATGGGTTCAGCGGCTGGCTGGCCCTCAACGACACGATCATGGGGGGCAACAGCCGTGGCGTGTGCAGGGTCGGGCCGGAGGGGCTGGTGCTGGAGGCCGAGGTGGTTGAGCAGGGGGGAGGCTTCGTGAGTTGCCGCTCCCCCCTGTTCTCCCCTCCCCTGAACCTGGGGGACTACCGGGGCCTGCAGTTGGAGGTGCGCGGCGATGGCCGTCGCTACAAGCTCGCTGTGGCCTGCGCCGATGGGGTGGCGGGCCTCACCGAACTCATTCCCGGCGGGCTGCGCTGGGTTGCGGAATTCGACACCACCATCAGCACCCCTGCCCTGCCGCCGCAGCTGGTGGAGATTCCCTTCGATCAGTTGCGGCCCTCGGTGCGGGCCCGCCCCCTCAACCTGCCGCTGCGCTTCGATGCCTGCCGGGTGACGCGGTTGCAGGTGCTGCATTCCAAATTCGGCGAGGACGGCCAGCTCAATGCCGGCTTCCGGGCCGGGCCGCTGCAGTTCGCCCTGGTGTCGGTGCGAGCGGTGCCTTGACGGCAGCGGAAGGCCTCAGCAGGCGGATTGCCGCCGCCGCCGATCTCTGCCTCCAGCCCCACCGCCATGCCGTGGTGGGATCCGACCCCATCCACCTGCCCAGTAAGCCCGAAGACTGCTGCCTGCGGATCCAACCGAGGCGAGCCGATGGGGAACGGTTGCCGCAGCAGGACATTGAGCTGGAGATCTACCGCAGCGGCGACGATGTCCATCTGATGCTGAGCTGGCCGGAGCAACCGGAGCTGCCGATGCTCTGGCACGGCCAGCATCCCGTCTGGATGGACGGGGAGAGCGGCATGCGCTGCGATCGACCGGAAGCGGGGGCCCCTCTGGAGGCGCTGGCGCGGCGGCTGCGGGCCCTGCTCAGCACGGCCCCAGAGCACCACGCTCAGCCCTGATCGGTCACGGCGCCGATGCTGCTGCTGCTCACCAGCCGAGCGTACTTGCCCAGCACACCGGTGCGGTAGCGGGGCTCAGGAGCGATCCAGGCGGCGCGGCGGCGTTCCAGCTCGGCCTCCTCGACGTTGAGCTGAATCAACAGCTGGTGGGCGTTGACGGTGATGCTGTCACCTTCCTGAACGAGGGCAATGGTGCCGCCCACCGCCGCCTCGGGAGCCACGTGCCCAACCACCATGCCGTAGGTGCCGCCTGAAAAGCGGCCATCGGTGATCAGGGCCACGGCATCGCCGAGCCCTTGGCCGATGATCGCCGCCGTTGGGGAGAGCATCTCTCGCATGCCGGGCCCGCCCACCGGCCCCTCGTAACGCACCACCACCACATCGCCTGCCACGATGCGCTCAGCGAGGATCGCCGTCAGGGCTTCCTCCTCACTCTCGAACACCCTGGCCGGGCCGGTGAGCGAGGAGATCTTGATGCCGCTGATCTTGGCGACGGCTCCCTCGGTGGCCAGGTTCCCTTTGAGGATCGCCAGATGCCCCTTGGCATAGAGGGGATCGGACAGGGGCCGGATCACGTCCTGATCGGCGGGGGGAGCGCTGGGCACCTCCGCCAGCACCTCCCTGAGCGTGCGCCCCTCGATCGTGCGGGCCTCGCCATGCAGCAGGCCGGCATCGAGCAGCAACTTCATCACCTGGGGGATGCCGCCAGCGTTGTGGAGGTCCACGGTCACGAAGCGGCCGCTGGGCTTGAGGTCGCAGATCACCGGCACCCGCTGGCGGATGGTTTCGAAATCGTCGATCACCAGTGGCACCCCGGCGGTGCGGGCGATCGCCAGCAGGTGCAGCACCGAATTGGTGGAGCCGCCCACGGCCATGATCACGCTGATCGCGTTCTCGATGGCCTCGCGGGTGATCAGGTCGCGGGGACGGATGTCGGCCGCGATCGCCTTCACCAGCACCTCCGCGGAGCGGGCGGCGCTCTCGGCCTTCTCAGGATCCTCCGCCGCCATCGTGGAGCTGCCGGGCAGGCTCAGGCCCATGGCCTCAAAGGCGGAGCTCATCGTGTTGGCCGTGAACATGCCGCCGCAGCTGCCCGCTCCGGGGCAGGCGTTCTTCTCGATCGCCAGCAGCTCTGCCTCGTCAATCCTGCCGCCCGAGTACTGACCCACCGCCTCGAACGCGCTCACCACGGTGAGATCGCAGGGTCCGAGTTTTCCTGGCTTGATCGTGCCGCCATACACGAAGATCGCCGGGATGTTCATCCGGGCCATGGCCAGCATGGCGCCGGGCATGTTCTTGTCGCAGCCGCCGATCGCCAGCAAGCCGTCCATGCTCTGGGCGTTGCAGGCGGTTTCGATCGAATCGGCGATCACCTCCCGGCTCACCAGGGAATACTTCATCCCCTCGGTGCCCATCGAGATGCCATCGCTCACCGTGATCGTGCCGAAGGTCTGGGGCATGGCCCCGGCGGCGTGGGCCGCCGCCACGGCCCGTTCGGTGAGGGCGTTCAGCCCCAGATTGCAGGGCGTGATCGTGCTGTAGCCATTGGCGATGCCGATGATCGGCTTGTCGAAGTCGCCGTCCCCGAAGCCGACGGCCCGGAGCATGGCGCGGTTGGGGGAGCGCTGGATGCCTGCGGTGATGGCGGCGGAGCGGAGCATGGTCAACGGGTGAGCAGGCTTAGCAACCTAACGATCCGGCCGACGGGCGCTTCGGGCCATTCCCCTGGTCCCGTTCCGCTCCAGCGGGCCTTCAGTCTTCGGGGCTGAGGCACTCCAGCTGGCGGCGCACATCCTCGATGGCACGATTCAGCTCCTTCACCTTGTGCTGCAACTCGCTGTCCAGCAGCGGGCGATGGTCGCCGAGTTCACCGTCCCGGGAACCCTCCTGAAGGCGAGAGAGAGAGAGACTGCGGTGCTGGCGCAGGGCCTGGCGCCGCCGCTCGGCCTCTGAGAGCAGCCACCAGCCCAGGCCTGCCGCACCGATCAGGGCTCCGCCGATCGCGCTGGCCAGCAGGCCGCTGCCCCCTTGCCGGCTGTCGTTTCTGGCTTCGGCCATGGGCCTCTCCTCTTCAAACCCCCTAGGCCAACCAGATTAGGGGTGGGCGCTCAGGGCAGTCGATCGGCAAGCCGCAGGGCGTTGGCGATGACGGTGAGCCCGGGGGACAGGCCAGGGCAACTCGGGAAGACGCTGGCATCGGCGATGGTGAGGTTGCCGATGCCGTGACAGCGACCCTCCAGATCCACCACGGTGCTGCCGGGGTCGGCGCCCATCCGACAGGTGCCGCAGGCGAAACCCATCACCGCCATCGGGGCCTCGCCGCGGGGGTGAATCCAGGTGCGGTTCACCACCCGGGTCAGAGGGTCGGCTTCCACGGCCTGGAGGGTGTCGAGCCAGCGGTAAACTAGCCGGTCGTGGGCCTCGAGGTTGTTGGGCAGGTAGTGGATGCGGATGCGGTTGTTGCGCAACGTCACCCGGTTGTCTGGGTCGGGCAGCACCGCGCTGGTCGCCCACCAGCACACCGAGCGCACCGCCAGCCTCTTGAGGGCCTCATTCGGCAGGAGCCGCGTGACCAGGGAGAGCACCGGCGGCGATTCGGCGAACAGGGGGTCCTGGAGCACGCCCCCGCCGCTTTCGATGTGACCCAGCGGGAAGCTGACGTTCTTGTCACCCCAGTAGTAATCGTTGATGCCGAGGCTGCGGGGGTAGGTGCCCGAATTCTGTTCACTGGCCCGCTGCAGGATGGCGCTGAGCTGCAACTTCATCAGGTTGCGGCCCACCTGGCCCGAGCCGTTGGCCAACCCTTCGGGATGGGGATCGCTGCTTGAAGCCAACAGGATGGCGGGGGTGTTGATGGCGCCGGCGGCGAGCACCACCTGGTCGCCGCGAAACAGCCAGCGCTGGCCACAGATCTCCGCCTCGACACCCCGCACCTCGGTGCCGCTGGGATTGACGTGCAGGCGGGTGACGCGCGCGCCTGTGCGAAGGCTGGTGCCGCCGTGCCGGAGGGCGGCGTCAACCCCGAACAACTCGGCATCGCCGGTGGGATCATCCGCGTCCTCGGACCAGGTCAGGGGGAGGTCGTAGGGGCGGCAACCCTGGCGTTGCAGCGCAGACCGCAGCGGCTCGAGGAAGGGCTCGATCGGCCGGGGCGGGTGCGGGTAGGCCACCGTGCGGGCCGGTTCGGTGGGATCGAGGCCCGCCTGGCCGTGCACCCGGTAGAGGGCTTCGGCCTGGTCGTACCAGGGGGCCATCTCGGCGTAGCGGACGCCCCAGGCCGGAGCCTTGCCGCCCTGGAAGGCGAGGCCGTCGAACTCCGGCTCCCGCATCCGCTCCAGCACAGCCCCCCAGATCTTGGTGTTGCCGCCAAGGGCATAGATCGCCTGGGGGTTGAACGGATCGCCGTCGGTGCCGAACCACTGCTCATCAGGGTGATAACGGTCCTTGCGGAACAGGTCCACATCGGCAACGTTCTGGTCCTCCCGGGCCAGGGAGCCCCCCCGCTCCAGGATCAGCACCGTGCGCCCCTTGGCCGCCAAGGCGGATGCCACGGTGCCACCGGCGGCACCGCTGCCGATCACGATCGCGTCGTAATGGGCGTCGTCGATGATCATGCCGGCCAGACGTAGAGGAGCAGGAACAGCAGCACCCAGATCACATCCACGAAGTGCCAGAACAGGGAGGCCGCCACCACCCCCTGCTCACCGCCGTCGTAGTTGCCCGAACGGAACGAGCGCGTCAGCATCAACCCCATCAGCAGGATGCCGGTGGCCACATGGAGGCCATGGAACCCGGTGAGCAAGTAGAAACAGCCGCCGAAGGTGCCGCTGGTGAAGCCGAACTCCAGCCCGGCCCACTCGATCGCCTGGCCGTAGAGGAACAGGGCGCCCATGGCCATGCTGAGCAGCCAGAAGGCGCGGAAGCCCCAGAGGCTGCCGCGTTTCAGGAACCATTCCGCCAGGGCGATCGTGCCGCTGCTGGACACCAGCACCACCGTGTAGGCCAGGGGGCTGCGCCACTCCAGCCCTTCCACCCCCGGCGGCAGCCATTGGAGGGCGGAGAGCTTCAGCACGGCAAAGCCGGTGAAGAACGCCAGGAAAATGACACTCTCGGAGCAAAGAAAAATGATGAAGCCGGTGAGGGTGTGGTTCCCGTGGGCACCGTGGTCCGCTGTGTGCCCTGCCGACTCGGCAGGGCTGGCCCCAGGGTCGAAATTGGCGGGGATGAGGGTCATGGATCAGGCCTGCTGCAGGGCGCGTTCGTAGGCCTCCTGGTGCTCCACCAGGGGAAGGCCGGTGCCGTAGCCGTAGGGACCGCTGATCACGGTGGGCACGTTGGCTTCGAAATTCTCGGTGGGCGGTGGGGAGGGAAGCAACCACTCCAGGCCGATCGCATTCCAGGGATTGGCCGGCGCCCGCTCGCCGCGCACCAGGGAACTGACCAGGTTGAGCAGGAAGGGAATGATCGACACCCCCAGCAGGAAGGCGCCCAGGCTGGCGATCACGTTCCAGAAGGCGAACTCAGGGTCGTAGGACGACACCCGCCTGGGCATGCCCATCAGACCGAGGGGATGCATCGGAAAGAAGTTGAGGTTGGTGCCGATGAAAGTGAGCAGGAAATGGAGCTTCCCGAGACCTTCGTAATACATGCGCCCCGTGAATTTAGGAAACCAGTGATAGATCGCTGCATACACCCCCATGGTGGCAGCCCCATAGATCACATAGTGAAAATGGCCCACCACGAAATAGGTGTTGTTCACGTGGATGTCCACCGGCACCGTGGCCAGCATGATGCCGGTGACTCCGGCGAACACGAAGTTGAACAGCCCGCCAAGGGCGAACAGCATCGGCGTGTTGAGCCGCAGCTTGCCGCCCCAGAGGGTGCCAAGCCAGGCGAACACCTTGATGCCGGTTGGCACGGCGATCAGCATGGTGGTGACCATGAACAGATCACGCATCCATTGGGGCACGCCGCTGGGGAACATGTGGTGCACCCACACCACCAGGCTGAGCCCCACGATCACCAGCGACGCCGCCGCCACGAACTTGTAGCCGAACAGGGGCTTGCGGGCATACACGGGAAACAGTTCGGAGAACACGCCGAACACCGGCAGGATGATCACATACACCGCCGGGTGGGAATAGAACCAGAAGAAGTGCTGGTAGAGCACAGGATCTCCGCCCCCCTCCGGCCGGTAGAAGGAAGTGCCCGCCACCAGATCGAACAGCAGCATCACGGCACCCCCGGTGAGGGCCGGCAGGCCGATCAGCTGGATCGTCTGGGCCGAGAGGGCCGTCCAGCAGAAGATTGGCATTCGCATCAGGGTCATGCCCGGCGCCCGCATCCGCAGGATCGTGGTCACGAAGTTCACCGCGCCCATGATCGAGGACACCCCCGAGAGCGCCACCGCCACGATCCAGAGCGCCTCCCCGTTGATCAGATGGCCCAGCGGGTTCTGCAGGCTCACCGGTGGGTACGACCACCAGCCGGAGGCGGGCGGACCACCGGGCACCAGGAAGCTGGCCATCAGGATCACGCCGAACACGGGCACCATCCAGAAGGCGGCGGCATTGAGCCGCGGGAAGGCCATGTCCGGGGCACCGATCATGACGGGGATCAACAGGTTGTTGAGCCCGTTGAGCACCGGAAACATGAACAGGAACAGCATGATCGTGCCATGCATGGTGTAGAGGCCGTTGTACACCGTGCGGTCCACCAGATCGGCCGCCGGCGTGATCAGTTCACCGCGCATGATCATTGCCAGCAGCCCACCCACCAGCAGAAAAAGCAAAGCGGTGGCGATGTATTGAATGCCGATCACCTTGGCATCGGTGTTGAAGCTGATGTAGCGCTTCCAGCCGTTCGGAGCCTCCGGCTGCCGCTGGGGCACCTCGCTCAGGCCTGGATCGAAGGGGGTGATGGTCATGGCGCGATCAACCGTCGTGGGGGAGGGTGTTGGAGCCGGGCACGTTGACCATCGGCGGCGGAGCCGGTGCCACGGTGGCGTAGCCGCTGGTCCGGCTGCGGCTCTGGCGCAGGGCGTAGTCGCGGGAGGCGTCACTGAGGCCCGGTTGGAGGGGCAGGGCAGCGGCGCGGCGCAGCCAGCTCTGGTAGTCGGCTTCGCTCTGAACTACCACATCCGCCTGGTTGGCGGCGAACCAGGTGCCGCTGTACTCGGAATCCCGCAGCCGGTAGCGGCCTTCCCGGGTGGGGGTGAGGAAGAAGGGGATGAGGCGGCCGGGGATCACCTGCTGCTTGAGCCGGAACGCCGGCACGTAGAAGCCATGGATCACGTCTTCGCTGCGGAGTTGCAGCCCGACCCGGCGGCCCATCGGCAGGTGCAGTTCGGTGGTCGACACACCGTCGGCTGGGTAGCGGAACTCCCAGGACCACTGGCGGGCGATCACCTCGATCTCCGCCTGGGGTGAGCCCGCCGCCCCCGCGCCCCCTGCGCCGCCGTGGAGATGCTCCATCGGACCGATCAGGCCGATCTGACGATTCACATCAATCGTGTAGGCGGCGATCGCCATCACCAGCACCAGGGGGATCACGGTCCAGATAACCTCCAGGCGGGTGTTCCCTTCGATCGGTTCGGCGTCGCTGACGTCGTATTTGGCTGCCCGGTTGAACAGGATCACCCAGGCCATCACCGAGACCACGCCGACAAACACGAAGGTGGCCACGGCCGTTTCGAAGCTGAACAGACCATCCACCAGGGGCGCCGCCGAGGAGGCCTGCACCGGCAGCCAGCGGTAGGCCTGACGGCCCATCCAGAGACTCAACCAGAGCAGCAGCCCGCCCCAGATGGCCAGGCCGATCAGGACGGACAGGCCGGGGCGGGAGGGGGCGGTGGTCATGGCAGGGCCTCGTGCAGATCGTCGCCAGCCGCGAGCAACTGGCTGGCCGTGACATGGACGCCGAACTCAACGGCCAGCTGGGCCCCGAGGGTGCCGTGCCAGGCCATCAGGCCCAGCAGCAGCACCCCCGCCAGCAGATAGGTCCACTGCACCTGGCGGCCCATTTCACGGCGCCAGGCAAAGCGTTGGAAGCCCCGCCACAGCGTCATTGCCACGATGGCGAACAGCAGGGCCACCCCACCGGCGCCGTGCCAGAGCATGGTGGCGGTGCTGCTCAGGCCGAAGCTGCTGGTGATCCCCGGCAGGGGCACGGCCAGCTGCATCTCCACGAAGCCGGCGGCCACCGTGAAGAAGCTGATCAGGCAGCAGGCCAGCAGGTTGTACCAGCCCACGTCATGGAAACCGGAGCGGGTCACCGGCAGGGCAAGGAAGCGAAACAGCCGCTTCTCCAGCGGAAACACCGCCCCTGCGATGTCGAAGGCGATGGCGATCACGAAGAGGCCGATGCTGAGGTGCACCAGGTTGGGATGGATCGGCAGCCGGTAGGGAAGGCCGTTGGCCCCGAGGGTGAGGAAGGGCAGGTTCAAGGACGCGGTCGCCGCTTCCATCACACCAGGCCGCTCCGCATCGCCTCGACCACCTTGACGGTGTGGAGCCCGTAGACCCAGATCAGCTGATTGCCGAGGATCACCTGCACCACCACCAGGGCGCTCAGCAGGGACCCGGCTCCCAGGAACGCAAGGGGCAGTTGAAGCGGATTGCGGCTGCGGATCACGTAGCGCCAGCCGGTGAGCACCGAAAGCACGCCGGCCAGTGCCCAGCCCAGGGTGCTGTGCAGGTTGAGGATGTCGCGGGAGGCGCCGTAGGGGTTGGCCAGACCCGCCTCCACCTGGCCGAAGATGATCGCGATGAAGATCGCCGCCGTGGCGAACAGAAGGTTCCAGAAGCTCACTTCAAACAGCGACGGCTTGCGGGCCCAGACGCCGATCAGATCAAACACGAAGGCGATGAGAGCCATCGCGATCACGAAGTGCACCACGATCGGATGGATCGTGTCCATCCACGGCAGGTTGCGATCGTTGAGCTGGGGCAGCAGCTCGAGCATGACCGGCCGCAATGGAATGCTTTCAATTCAGCTTGGGCGAGCCCCCGGGGTGACCGGGGCATTGTCATCGAATCCGCTTCAACCAGGGCGGGGTGGCCGCAGGGAGGGCGGAGCGGTCGGGGTGGAGCGGGCCCCTTAGCGTGGGTTCATCCGCCCATTCCCTGTGACGGCTCCCCCCTCCCGCTCCCTGCGTTGGCTCACCGCTGGGTTGCTCTTCGCCGCGGCCGCCCTCTCGATCGTTCTGCCGTTCGTCTCCGCCACCCTGCTCACCATCGGGCTTGGTGGCGTGGCCATCGCCGCCGGCGTGGCCCAGCTGCTGCGCATCGGCGGCGGCGATGGGCGCTCCAAAGCCTTTCGAGCCCTCTCCGGTCTCCTTTACATCGTGAGCGGTCTTTGGATTCTCTTGTTTCCTGTGGGAAGTGAGGTCAGCCTCACCCTGTTCGTCGGGCTGCTGCTGGCCTTTGAGGGGGTGATGGAGCTGGCCGGCGCCGCGGCTGGCGATGGTCCGGCCCGGGGGCTGGTGATCGCCGATGGCGTCGTCACGGCGATCCTGGGCGGCCTGCTGATCGCCGAGTGGCCCAGCGACAGCCTCTGGGCGATCGGCACCCTGTTCGGGGTGGGCCTGGCCTTCTCCGCGGTCAACCTGCTCACCAGCCCAGCCGAACCAGCGGCCTGAGCAGGGCTCAGCCGCTGCGCCGGGCCACCAGCCAGACGGCCCCGAGCAGGGCCGCCGACAGCAGGCCCAGTTCAATCAGGCCGCCGCTCCACATCCACTCCTGCTGGGTGAGGTCCCCCAGGAGTTCAGGGGCGTTAAGCACGAGGGGCACGGGCATCAAGGGGTCGATGGGAGCCCAGTGTGCGTGAGCATGTTCATTCGCCGATCGCCAGGGCCTCGCTGCGGCGTGGATCGGCCACCCCCAGGCTGCCGCCGCTCGGCAGCGCCTCCACAGACTGGGCCGAGCCCATCGCCGCCACCCGCTGCAATCGGTGGCCCATGGCCTCCAGCAGGCGAAGGGTGTCGGGGCTGAGGCCCTCCTCATGGCTGAGCTGGTCTGGCCAGAGCTGACTGTGCACCCGGCTGGCGGCAACGGCGGAGGCCAGGTTGAGGCCGTGTTCCAGGCGGTTGAGCAGCACCTGCAGCACCGTGGTGATGATGCGGCTGCCGCCGGGGCTGCCGGTGGCCAGCAAGGGACCACCCGCTTTGCTCAGCACCAGGGTGGGGGTCATCGATGAGAGCGGCTGCTTGCCGGGCGCGATCGCGTTGGCCTCCCCCTGCACCAGCCCGTAGGCGTTGGCCACGCCGAGCTGGGCGGTGAAGTCGTCCATCTCGTTGTTGAGCAGGAAGCCGGCGCCGGGCACGCTGATGCCATTGCCATAGGCGAAGTTGAGCGTGGTGGTGGTGGCCACCATCGACCCCTGCCGATCGATCACCGAGAGGTGGGTGGTGTTGGGGCCTTCCCGACCCCCTGGCGGCATGGGCGACAGGGTGGCCGCCGGGGTGTGGTGGTCCAGGCGGATCCTTTGGCGTTGCCGCTCGGCGTACGCCTGGCTGAGCAGCCGCTCCAGGGGCATGGCCACGAAGCGGGGATCGCCCAGCAGGGTGTTGCGATCCAGGTAGGCCAGGTTCATCGCTTCCACCATCACGTGGATGGCGGCAGCACTGTTGAGGCCCATCGCCGCCAGGTTGAACCCCTTCAGCACGTTCAGCAGCTGGAGCAGGGTGACCCCGCCCGAACTGGGGGGCGGCATGGCGATCACCGCATGGCCGCGCCAGTCGCCGATCACCGGCGCCAGGGGCCGGGCCCGGTAACGGTTCAGGTCGGTGGCAGTGATCAGCCCGCCCTTGCGCCGCATCACGGCCACCAGCTGCGCCGCCACGGGCCCGGCGTAGAAGCCGGCTTCCCCATCCCGGCCGATCCGGCGCAGCGTGGCGGCCAACTCCGGCTGCCGCAACCGCTCCCCCGGCCGGTAAGGGACACCACCAGGCTTGAAGAACAGCCGAGCCGATGTGGGGTCGGCCTTGAGCAGCGGCGCCGCCGCCGCCAGCGAGTCGGCCAGCTCCCGGCTCACCTCCACCCCCTCCTCGGCCAGCCGGATCGAGGGCGCCACCACCGCCGCCAGCGGCAACCGGCCATAGCGGCGCTGGGCCAGCACCAGGCCGGCCACCGTGCCGGGCACCGCGGTGCTCTGCAGGCCGCGGGTGGCCTTGCGGCGGTCCACCGCCCCGGCGGCATCAAGGAAAAGATCGGCCCGCGCCGCCAGCGGGGCGGTCTCGCGGAAATTGATCGTCACCGCCCGGCCCCGGCCCACCTGCCGCTCCCCCTCCAGCAGCGGGGCAGGGCTCGCTGAGCGTGAGCCGGCAGGATCGGTTCGCCACAGCACCAGAAAGCCGCCGCCGCCGAGGTTGCCGGCCTGGGGCAGGGTCACCGCCAGGGCAAAGGAGGCCGCCACCGCCGCATCCACCGCGTTGCCGCCCCGCCGCAGCATGTCGCGACCCACCCGCGAGGCCTCGGCTTCCTGGGTGGCCACCATGCCCCCGCTCGACCAGACCGGCGCAAACCGCTGACCCCGTTCCTGCAGCACATCGGCCGGGGCGGCCGGCGCCAGCACCAGGCCCAGCAGCAGGCTCCCCATCAAAACGCCCAGGGAGCGCTCAGGCCCGTCCATAGCCTCCCCCACCTGGAGTTTCGATCACCAGCTGATCGCCTGGCGTCACCGCCAGCTGGGCCGAGCCGGCCAGTTCCTGCTCCGCTCCGGAGCTCCGAACCAGCCGGTTGCGCCCCAGCGCTCCAGACCCACCGCCGACGAGGCCGAAGGGCGGCACCTGGCGGCAGCCGGAGAGGATCGACACGGTCATCGGCTCGAGAAAACGGAGGCGACGCACCACCCCATCGCCACCGGGCCAGTGGCCCGCCCCGCCGCTGCCGGTGCGGATCGTGAAGGACTCGAGCCGCACCGGGAAGCGCTGCTCGAGGATCTCCGGATCGGTGAGCCGGGAGTTGGTCATGTGGCTCTGCACCGCGGCGGCACCGGCAAAGCCCGTGCCATTCGCCAGGATCCCGGCGCCGGTGCCGCCGCAGATCGTTTCGTAGTACTGGCAGCGGTCGTTGCCGAAGCTGAGATTGTTCATCGTGCCCTGGGCTGCCGCCATCACGCCGAGGGCACCGAACAGGGCGTTGGCGATCGCCTGGGAGGTTTCAACATTGCCGGCCACCACCGCCGCCGGTGGCAGCGGATGGAGCAGGCAACCCTCCGGGACCACCAGATCGAGCGGCTGGAAACAGCCGGCGTTCAGAGGGATCGACTCCCCGACCAGGCAGCGGAACACGTACAGCACCACGGCCTTGGTGATCGCCAGGGGGGCGTTGCGGTTGCCGGCGTCCTGGGGGGAGGTGCCGCTGAAGTCGATCCGGGCCCGCCGCGATGGCCGGTCGATCTCCACCGACACCTGAATCACCAGTCCACCATCGAGGGGCAAGGCGAAGTGGCCCCCCTGGAGCCGATCGATCACGCGCCGCACCGCCTCGGCGCCGTTGGCCTGAACATGGCCCATGAAGGCCCGCACCACCGCCACGCCCTCGCGGGCTGCCAGGTCTTGCAGCAATTCAGCCCCCAGTTGGTTGGCGGCCACCTGGGCCTGCAGATCGGCGAGCAACTGGTCGGGGTTGCGCACCGGCTGGCTGCCCGCCACCAGCCGCTGGCGCCAGTCGGCTTCGAGCAGGACGCCATCGCGCAACAGGGGAACGTTGTCGAGCAGCAGACCCTCCTCACCGAGCTGGCGACTGAACGGGGGCATCGAGCCGGGCGTGACGCCACCCACATCGGCGTGGTGGCCGCGGCAGGCCACGAAGAAGGGCTCCCCCTCGATGAACACCGGGGTGATCGCGGTGAGGTCGGGGAGATGGGTGCCGCCGTTGTAGGGGTTGTTCGAGACCACCACATCACCGGGGCCCAGGGTCGGGCGATCCCCCTTCCGGATGGCGGCCAGCAGGCTGGCCACGCTGTCCCCCATCGAGCCCAGATGCACCGGGATGTGGGGGGCATTGGCCACCAGGGCCCCCTCGGAATCGAAGATGGCACAGGAGAAGTCGAGCCGCTCGCGGATGTTCACCGAACGGGCGCTCTGCTGCAGCCGCACCCCCATCTGCTCAGCGATGGCGGCGAAGCGGTGATGGAACAGCTCAAGCAGCACCGGATCCACTCCAACCTCCGCCCCCGCCCGGGCCGGCGGGGGCGAAACCGCAGGGATGGCGTGGGAGAAGAGCAGTTCGCCGCCACTCAGGAGATCAGCCTGCCAGCCTTCCCCGAGCAGATTGGTGCCGGTGGCCTCCACGATCAGGGCCGGACCCGCCACGTGGTCGCCCGCAGCCAGCTGGTGGCGCTCCCACAGGGGAACCGTCTGCCAGCGGCCACCCAGAAACAGCCGCGCGGCGACGGCCTGGTGCCCGGCCCCGCGATCCGGCACGGGGAACGGCTCGGGCCTCGGGGCCGCTGGGGTGGGGCTGGCCTCCACCTGCTCAACCACAAGCCGCTCGACCACCAGCGCGAGGGGCTCGCCAGGCATGGTCGCGGGAAGGTAGCCATGGCGCCGTTGATGGCTGGCCTCGAAGGCCTGGCCCATCGCCTCCAGGCTGGCGAGGGGCACCGCCAGGCTCACCTCACTGCCACCGAAGCGCAGTTCCACGCGGATCCGCACCGTCCGTGCAGGCCCGGAAGCCGAGCCGAGACCAGTCAGCTCAGCCACCATCGCCACCAGCCGGGGCAGCAGGTCCGCGTCGAGCGGTTCGCGCACCACCCGTTCCTGAAGCAGGAACTGGTCGGCCAGGCCGATTCCGTAGGCCGAGAGCACGCCGGCGAGGGGATGGAGCAGCACCCGCTGGATGCCCAGTTGGGCCGCCAGGGCGCAGGCGTGCTGGCCGCCGGCTCCGCCGAAGCAGACCAGCGTGGAGCCGCGGATGTCATGGCCCCGCTGGATCGAGATGCGCCGGATCGCCGCGGCCATGCGATCGATCGCGATCGCCAGAGCTCCTTCAGCCAGGCGCTCGGCCCATTGGGGGCGGCCCGTGGCGGCCTGGATCCGGGCGGCCAGCGCCTCGAACCCCTGGCGCGCCACCCCGGCATCAAGAGGCTGGTCGCGGCCAGGACCGAACAGGGCGGGAAAGAAGGCCGGCTGCAGGCGGCCCAGCAGCAGGTTGGCGTCGGTGACGGTGAGTGGTCCGCCACGGCGGTAGCAGGCGGGCCCGGGATCGGCCCCGGCCGAGGCGGGGCCCACCTGCAGCCGTTGGCCATCGAAATGGATCACCGACCCTCCACCGGCTGCCACGGTGTGGATCGGCAGCATCGGCGCCTGCAGGCTCACCCCGGCGATCTCGGTTTCAGCGCAACGCTCCCAGCCGCCAGCGGGGCCGGCGGGATCGAAATGAAAGACATCGGTGGAGGTGCCGCCCATGTCGAAGCCGACGATCGCTCCGGACGCGGCCGGCCTCCCGCCGCCTCCTGCCAGGGCCGCTGCCGCCGCCACCCGCACCGCACCCACCATGCCGCCGGCCGGGCCGGAGAGGATCGTGTCCTTGGCCTGGAGCCGCTCCGGGGCGACCAGCCCGCCGCTCGACTGCATCACCCGCAGCCGGCAGCCCTCGCCGAGGGCGGCGCGGAGCTGGGCCAGGTAGCCCTGAAGAGGAGGCCCCACGAAGGCCTCCACCACGGTGGTCTGGCCGCGGGGCACCAGCCGCGGCTGGGCGGCCAGGGCGTGGGAGAGGCTCACCTGCTCGAAACCGAACCGGCCCAGCCATTCCCCGAGGGCCAGCTCATGGCGGGGATGGCGGGCGGCGTGGAGCAGCACCACCGCGCAGCTGCGCAGGCCCCGCTCCTTGGCCTGATGCAGGCCCCGCTCCAGGGCGGCATCCAACCGCAACGGCATGAGTTCGGAGCCATCGGCCGCCAGCCGGCCGCCCACCTCCAGCACCTGGCTGTAAAGCGGGGCGACGGTCTGGATCCGCAGGGCAAACAGATCGGGGCGGTGCTGGTCGCCGATCGAGAGGGCATCGGCGAATCCCGCCGTGATCAGCAGCAGGGTGGGGCTGCCGCGCCGCTCCAGCAGGGCATTGGTGGCCACGGTGGTGCCGAGCCGCACCTCCTCGATCGCGCCGTCGGGAATGGGCTCTCCCTCGCCAAGCCCCAGCACGTTGCGGATGGCGGCCACCGCCGGATCCCCGGAACGCCCCGGCTGCTCGGAGAGCACCTTGCGCACCACCAGATCACCGCTGGGGCCCTGGCCGACCAGGTCGGTGAAGGTGCCGCCCCGGTCGATCCAGAAGCGCCAACCGCCGCCCACGACCAGGCTCAGCGGTAGTTCTCGAACTGCAGCGGCAGCTCCAGATCTTCGGCGCGCAGCAGCTGGATCGCCTGCTGCAGGTCGTCCTTGTTCTTGCCAGTGACCCGCAGGCTCTCGCCCTGGATCGCCACGGTCACCTTCTTGAGCTCGTCCCGCACCTTCTTGCTCAGCTTCTTGGCCAGCTCCTGGCTGAGGCCCTTGCGGAGCTTCACCACCTGCAGCACCCGGTTGCCCCCCACGGGCTCGGCGGGCTGAAAATCGAAGATCTTGAGCGAGAGCTCCCGCTTGACGGCCTTCTGGCGCAGCACATCGGCCACGGCCTCCAGGGTCATGTCGCTGGCGGTGGTGATCGTGAGGCTGCCCTCCTCCAGGTCGATTTCGGTTTTGGAATCCTTGAGGTCGTAGCGCTGGCCCACCTCGCGGCGCACCTGATCCAGGGCGTTCACCAGCTCCTGCCGATCGAAATCCGACACCACGTCGAAGGAGTAGGTGTCGGCCATGGCGGGAAGCGCGGGTCAGGGGAACCCAGCTTAGAAAAGGACGGCCAGACCTCCCACCGCCGCCATGCTCCCCCTCCTCGCTGCCGCCTCCCCACCGGGCAGTCCCTCGGCTCCCTTCGCCTGGTCGCTGGTGCTCTCCGCCGCGGTGGTGGTGCTGAGCCTGGTGCCCCTGGGGGCCGGCCGCTCCAAAGCCGATTTCACCCCGAGTGATCTGGCCGCCCCCCGGGCGATGTTCGAGCGGCTGCCCGCCTGGGGCAAGCGGGCCAGCTGGGCCCACCAGAACAGCTTCGAGGCCCTCACGCTCCATGCCCCGGCTTGCCTGCTCTGCCTGCTGGCCGCCCCAGCCGTGGTGGCGGCTTCACCGCTGGCGGTGGTGGCCGCCTGGCTGCACCCGGCCCTGCGGCTGGCCTACATCGGCGCCTACGTGGCCAACCTGCCTCCCCTGCGCAGCCTCTGCTGGATCGGGGCCCTGCTCAGCACAGCCCTGCTCTACAGCGAAGGGCTCAAGGCGGTGCTGGGCGGCTGAAGCACCCCGCCTTGAAGCGACGCTCAGCTGCCGCCCTTTTCCTGGAGTCCCTTGAGGGCGGCGAGCAGGGACGCGGGGCTCTGGGGATCCACCATCAGCACCGTCCCCCCCCGGGCCGCGGCCATTTCCTGGCCCATCGCCATCCAGTCCTTGGCCAGCAGCAGCCGCAGCCCCTCGGCGGCGGCTGGATGGGAATCGATCACGGCGGCGAGCTCTGTGGCGGCCTGGGCCCGGGCCTTGGCCAGCAGCAGCTGCTGCTTGGCCTGGGCATCGGCGTCGAGCAGCACCGCCTCCTGCTTGGCCCTGGCGTCGAGCACCAGGGCTTCAGCCCGCCCCTTGGCGGCATTCACCTGGGCCTCCCGCTCGCCCTCGGAGCGCAGGATCGCCGCCCGCTTCTCCCGCTCGGCCGTCATCTGCTGCTCCATCGCCTGCTGCACCCCCTGGGAGGGCTGGATGTCGCGCAGCTCCACCCGGGTCACCTTCACCCCCCAGGGGTCGGTGGCCTGATCGAGCTCCTTGAGCAGGGTCTCGTTCACCTCCTGCCGGGTGGTGAAGGTCTGGTCGAGATCCAGCTTGCCCATCTCGGCGCGGATCTGGGTGAGCACCAGGTTCACCATCGCCGCCTGCAGGTTGTCGACGCCGTAGTAGGCGCGGGCATGCTCGAGCAGCTGCCAGTACACCACCGCATCCACCACGATCGAGACGTTGTCGCGGGTGATGCACTGCTGCGGTGGGATGTCGAGCACTCGCTCCTTGAGCGATTCGTGGCTCACCACCCGCTCCATGCCAGGAATCACCAGGGAGAGGCCGGGCCGGAGCTCCCGGTCGTACTTGCCGAGGCGCTCCACCAGCATCGAGCGGCTGCTGCTGGTGACCTTGATGCCGCTGATGCCCAGGCCCGCGAGCACCACCAGCACCGGAATGATCAGCGCTTCCATCCAGGCTCCGTCACTGCGATCACGGTAGGCAGGATGGGGGCGGCGGCCATGGTCCGGTTCCCCCCCCCCCCTTTTTTCCTTCCCCATGGCTGTGACTCCGATCCTCTGGCTCGCCCTGGCGGCGGTGCTGATGGCTCTGGTGCTGGCGGGAGCCGACAGCGACGGGCTGCTGTTGATCGCCGGCCTGGCGGGCCTGCTGCTGGGCCTGCTCGCGACCCTGCTTCCGTTTGTGCCAACGGCGGCCCAACTGCTGCTGTTCGGGGCGCTGGTGGGTGGCGGCTACCTCTGGTTGCGCCAGTGGTCGGCGCAGCGGCAGGCCCGCACGATCCCTCCCTCGGCCCGGGCGGAACTGGCCGAGGTGATCAGCCCCTTCGACGCCAACGGCGAAGGGCGGGTGCGCTGGCAGGGCCAGAGCTGGGCCGCGGTGACCCTGGCGCCCACCGAGGGCCTGGCGCCAGGAGCGCAGGTGACCGTGATGGGCCGGGATGGAACATGCCTCCAGGTGTTGCCCCGCCAGGAGGGCTAGTCGAAGAACAGCAGGCTCACCACCTTGCCCATGTCCTCGGCGGTGCGGCAGCTCGAGAGCAGGGTTTCGCTGTCGTGGAAGGCGAAGCAGATCAGCTGGTCGGAGCGGCCGATGATTTCCTGGTTGCAGAGGCTGCTGGCCATCGGCAGGGGCAGCTCGTCGTGTTCCGGCTTCTCGACAAGGTGCAGCACCTTGTCTAGTTGCTCGCGGGATTCGCTGGGCTGGCGCTCGAGGCTCTGGGGCAAGAGCACGGTGAGCCGGGCCGGGTCGATGCCGAGCACCCCGCGGATCACCGCCGCGTTCACCCCCTGGGAGCCCGAGGTGACCAGGTTGTGGCCTTCCTGGGCGAGCGAGCGGGACACCAGTTCGACGAGATGGATGGACACCATGGGCACATGGCGGCTGCCGAGAATGGCGATGCGGCGGTTGCCTGTGTCCTGAAGCAGGGCCAGTTCCTGGGCGAGGGTGTCGATCCGGTCGAGGGAGGGCAGATCAAGAGACCGGGTCACCGAGGTCGGGCAGCCAACCGCTCGAAACTAGCAGCGCCCTTGCGGGGCAAGCCCGCTCCCCACCTGCAGGCGTTCCAGCAGGCGATCGAATCGGCAGTGCTCCTCCACCAGTCGGATGGCGTAACTGGCCTTCACCGATTCATGCAGCCGCACATGGCCGAAGGCCCGCTCGATCACCTCCACGGTGGTGAGGGTGTCATGCTCCACCTTGAGCACGGGAACGTCGAGCTCCTCGGCCCGGTTGATCAGTTGGGGCAGGGGATCCCCCGCCCCTGTGAGGATCAGGCACTGGGTGGAGGCCTCCAGGGCCGCCAGCTGGATGTCGGTGCGATCGGCGCCCGTCACCACGGCCATGTTGCGGCGGCGGCGAAAGAATTCCATGGCCGAATTCACGTTCATCGCTCCGATCGACAGGGTTTCCACCAGCAGATCAAGCCGCTCCAGGCAGCAGAGCACCGTCGCACCGAGCCGCTCCACCAGCTCCTCCACGGTGACGCTGCGCAACAGAGGGCTGCGGGGCATCACGCCGAACACCGGCAGACCAAGGCGTTCGATGGCAGGCACCAGCTCGCTCCGCAACCCATCCACCTCCTCGGGGTTGACCGCATTGAGCACGACTCCGGCCAACTGGTCGCCGAGCTGCTGATGGGCCTGCAGCAAGGGCTCGACGCTGCGGCAATCTTCCCAGAGATGGATCAGCACCACCGGGGCCTCCAGGCCCCGGGCCAGCTCGGGCAGGCTGAGGCCGTACAGCCTTCCTTCATTGAGGCTGCCGGCCGCTTCGAGCAGGTTGACCCCATCGGGATAGGCCGCCAGTTGCTGCTGCAGCCGCGGGAAACCGTCCCCGGGTGTCAGCCGTCCCGCCAGCAGACGGTCTTTGGCGGCGTCGGCCTCCTGCAGTTCCAGGGAGGGGATCAGGCAGTCGGGGGCAAGCCCCAGGATGCTGCCAAGGAAGGCCACATCGTCATCGATCAATGAATCCGTGGCCTGTGAAGGGCGCCTCGGACCCTGGCGCAGGCTGGTGGCGAGAGGCTTGCCGAACCGCACAGCCACCCCCTGCCGCGTCAGCAACCTGGCCAGGCCGAGGGAAAGGGCTGACTTGCCGCTGAAGGGATCGCAGGACCCGATCAGCAGGGTGCTGCTCATGGACGATGCCTGGTGGGCCGTTCAGCCTAGGCGGCGGCCGAAGCTGACGCCACCGCAGTAGGGAGCGAACAGGGCCGACTGGGCGGGATCAACATCCAGGGCGACGGGCAGGTCCTCGGTCAGGTCCTCGAAGCTGTCCCCGGTCGATCGGCACCAGGCAAAAGGGAATCCATGCCAAGAATGGCCCCGTTCGCTCCACTTGTCCCCCGTGCTGCGCCCGCTGCCCCCCCTGGTCCCCCTCCGTGATCGAACCGTGGCGGTCAGCGGCGCCGGCGGCGCCCTGGGCGTGGCCCTGCTGCAACGGCTGCACCACCAGGGGGCTCGGTTGATCGCCCTGACCAGCCAGCCCCGGGCCCTGGTCCTCGCCGATGGGTCGGGGGGGACGGTCCCCCTGCGAAGCGTCCCATGGTGCTGCGGCGCAGAGGCGGCCCTGGCCAACCTGCTCCCGGAGGTGGACATCCTGGTGATCAACCACGGCATCAACGCCTTCGGCGATCGCTGCGCCGACGCGGTGCAGCAGAGCCTGGAGGTGAACGCCCTCAGCGCCTGGCGGCTGATCGAGCTGTTTCTGGCCCTGCCGGAGCGCCCCGCAGGCACCCCCTGTCGGGAGCTCTGGGTCAACACCTCGGAAGCGGAGATCCTGCCGGCGATCAGCCCCCTCTACGAGATCAGCAAGCGGCTGCTGGGCCAGCTTCTCAGCCTGCGGGCCCTCGACCGCCAGGGCGAGAACCCCTGCCGGATCCGCCGCCTGGTGCTGGGACCGTTCCGTTCCGGCCTCAACCCCTACGGCCTGATGAATGCCGACTTCGTGGCCGGCCAGGTGATCGCCCAGGCGCGCCGCCATTGCGGGCTGATCATCGTGACGCCGAACCCGCTCACCTACCTGCTGGCCCCGCTCGCCATGGCCCTGCGCCATGGCTATTTCCGACTGACGAGCCGGGCCTAGAAGTCCCGGTCGGTGAGGATCTCGCAGCCGTCACTCGTCACCACGATCGTGTGCTCCCACTGGGCCGAGAGGCTGCCGTCGCTGGTCACCACCGTCCAGCGGTCGGCGAGGGTGCGGCAGCCCTTGCCGCCGGCATTGAGGATCGGCTCCACCGCCAGGGTCATGCCGGCCCGCAGGGTGATGTTGGGCAGATCCCTGGTGCGGAAATTGAACACCGAAGGCTCCTCATGCAGGTTGCGGCCGACGCCGTGGCCGGTGTAGTCCTCCACCACGCTGTAGCCGTGGGCTTCCACGTGGTCCTGAACGGCCCCGGCGATGTCGAGAAGGGTGTTGCCGGCCTTGATTCTGGCCAGCCCCTTCATCAGGGATTCCTGGGCGACGCGGCTGAGCCGCTGGCTTTGCTCGGAGGCCTCACCCACACAGATGGTGACGCAGCTGTCGCCGTGGTAGCCCTCGAAGTAGGCGCCGGTGTCCACCTTCAACAGATCGCCATCGCGGATCACCCGTTTGCTGCTGGGGATGCCGTGCACCACTTGATTGTTGATGCTGGCGCAGATGCTGGCGGGAAAGCCGTGGTAGCCCTTGAAGCTGGGGGTTGCCCCCATGGCGCGGATCCGCTGCTCGGCATGGCGATCAAGGTCGGCGGTGGTCATGCCCGGGGCGACCACATCCATGATCTCCCGCAGCACGGTGGCGACGATGCGGCTGGCCTGGCGCATGATCGCGATTTCCCGCGCCGACTTGATCTCGACCCCGCGGCGCCCCTTCTGGATGCGGGGACCGGTCTGCAGGGCCTTTGCAGGGTCAGCTTTCGCCAGATCGGGCTTCCGGCCCGCGGTGGTGGTGGCGAGCAGGTCGGCAAACAGATTCATCGACGGGCGCCGAACACTTCAGACTGACAAGCTACCAACGTTGCTACGGCGACCATGCAAGCCCTGGCGAAACTGCGGCGCTGGCATGGCCTGCTGGCTCCGGTGGTGCTGGCGCCCCTGTTGGTCACCGTGATCAGCGGCATGGGCTACCGGCTGCTGCGCGACTGGGCGGGCTTGAGCCGGGATCAAGCCCATCTGCTGATGGTGTTGCACGAGGGCGAGTGGCTCGGCCACCACGGCGAAACCCTCTACGTTGCCCTCAATGGCCTGGGCTTGCTCTGGATGCTGGCCAGCGGCGCCGGCATGCTGCTCCAGAAGTGGAGGCGGCAAACCCCCAGGCCTGAGGCTTGAAAGCTGAAACGGTACACTTGTCGTTTGGCCAGAAACCTCGGAACTGGGATGGCAGCGGAACTCAACGACACCGATCCAACGGCTGGGCCTGAAGCAACGGCTGGGCCCGAAGGAGCACCAGGCGGCGGCACCGCCGTAGCTGAGGCCGTGGCCGAGAAGCCCGCAGCCAAAAAGCTTTGCGCCTATGACCTGATCAAGGCCTTCGAAGCCGAGCAGCTCAAGCCCGAGCTCCCCGAGATCTATGTGGGAGACACCGTTCGCGTCGGCGTGCGAATCAGCGAAGGCAACAAGGAGCGGGTTCAGCCCTACGAGGGTGTGGTGATCGCCAAGCGCCACGGGGGCCTCAACGAAACCATCACCGTGCGCCGCATCTTCCAGGGAATCGGCGTGGAGCGGGTCTTCATGCTGCACAGCCCCCAGGTGGCCACGATCCAGGTGGAGCGGCGCGGTAAAGTGCGCAGGGCCAAACTTTTCTACCTACGGGATCGCGTTGGCAAGGCCACCAGGGTGAAGCAGCGCTTCGACCGGTGAATTCTGGCCTTACTCCCTCATTATCCCCGGTGCCATTCTCGGCACCCAATGAGAGGGCTTCTTCCTGCGCCGTTAGTTCAGTTGGTAGAACGCAGGTCTCCAAAACCTGATGTCGGGGGTTCAAGTCCTCCACGGCGCGCTCGATGCCCTTTCCTGCCCTTTCCTGGATTCCGGACATGGAGTTGGATCTACAACCCGGTGATGTCGTCAAAGTGCTCGAGTCCGCCGCCCTTGGCTGGGTTCGGGCCCGGGTGATCCGGGTCAAGTCCGGTGGTCGCGTCGTGGTGCAGAGCGACCAGGGGCGTGAGTTCACCGCCCGGGGCAACCAGGTGCGGCTGATCGAGCCCGCCGGCTTCCGGCCCTGAATTCTCTCAGCGTTCCCGATTCACCTGCCACGCGTCGATGCTCATCCTGGCGGCCAGCAATGGCAAGAATCTTGAGCTGGCCAGGCAGGTGGCCCGGGCCACTGAAGCCCTCGCCCCCAGTGGGCCCGCCAGCAGCGAGCTGATTGATGCCGAACTGATTGATCTGGTGGAGCTGGGGCTTCCCCTGTTCACCCCGGTTCAGCAATCGATCGGGGCCGGCGAACGCCTGGGCGTTCTGGCGGTCGCCCTGCGCCACCATCGACGGCTCTGGGTGTGCGCACCCGAATACAACGGCAGCCTCCCGCCGACCCTGGTCAACGCCATCGCCTGGCTTTCCACCAGCACGGACGACTTCCGCAGCCTGTTCCAGGGGATTCCGGTGGCCCTGGCCAGCCACAGCGGCGGTGGTGGCCAGAAGCTGCTCAGCGCCATGCGCCTGCAGTTCTCCCATCTGGGGGCGGTGGTGATCGGGCGGGAGCTGCACAGCACCCCCCAGAAAGCGGCGAATCCCGAGAGCATCACAGCGATGCTGGCAGAACTGCACCGCCTCGAGCCGCCGCCACTCGGTTAATGGCTTTGGTTGAAGGGGTTTGTTGATGGGTTTGGTTGACGGCGGGACCCGTGATCGCGGATACTTCCAGAGTTGCCTGCGCAACACAGGACGGTCAAAAGCCGGACTGGGACTGTAGTTCAACCGGTTAGAGCACCGCCCTGTCACGGCGGAAGTTGCGGGTTCGAATCCCGTCAGTCCCGTTTGGCTGCCTCAGCCACCCCTCAAGGAGATCGATCCAGTGACGGTGCGGGTACGCCTGGCTCCCAGCCCCACCGGCACCCTGCACATCGGCACCGCCCGCACGGCGGTGTTCAACTGGTTGTTCGCGCGCCACCACGGCGGAGCGTTCCTGCTTCGCATCGAGGACACCGACCGGGAGCGCTCCAAGCCGGAGTTCACCGCCAACATCCTTGATGGGCTCAGCTGGCTCGGGCTGGGCTGGGACGGCGAGCCGGTGATCCAGAGCGAGCGGCTCGACGCCCATCGCGCCGCCATCTCCCAGTTGCTGGCCAGCGGCCACGCCTACCGCTGCTACATGGTCGAGGCGGAACTCGAGGCCATGCGCCAGGAGCAGAAAGAGGCCCATGCCGCCCCGCGCCACAACAACGCCCACCGTGATCTGAGCCCCGCCCAGGAGCGGGCCTTCCAGGCTGAGGGCCGCGAGGCGGTGATCCGCTTCCGCATCGACGACGAGGCCACGATCGGCTGGAGCGATCTGGTGCGGGGAGGGATGCGCTGGAGCGGCGCTGATCTTGGTGGTGACATGGTGATCGCCCGTCGGGCTCCGGCCCCGGCGATCGGTGACCCGCTCTACAACCTCGTTGTGGTGGTCGACGATGCCGCCATGGCAATCAGCCATGTGATCCGCGGCGAAGACCACATCGCCAACACCGCCAAGCAGCTCCTCCTCTACGACGCCCTGGGGCTGCCGGTGCCGGTGTTCGCCCACACGCCCCTGATCCTCAACTCCGAGGGCCGCAAACTCTCCAAGCGGGATGGGGTCACCTCCGTCGCCGATTTCCGCGAGCTGGGCTACACCGCCGAGGCCCTGGTCAACTACATGACCCTGCTGGGCTGGTCGCCGCCCGAGGGCATGGGCGAGCGCTTCAGCCTGGCCGAAGCGGCGGCGGCGTTCGATTTCGAGCGGGTGAACCGGGCCAGCGCCCGCTTCGACTGGGACAAGCTCAACTGGCTCAACAGCCAGGTGCTGCACGGGCGGAGCCCGGCCGAGCTGGGCCGGGAGCTGGTGCCGCTCTGGCAGGCCGAGGGCTGGCCTAAGGCCGGACAGAACCCCAGCTGGACCGAAGACCTGGCCGCCCTGCTGGGGCCGTCCCTGGTGACCCTCAAGGACGGCATCGAGCAAGCCAGGCCCTTCTTTGGGTGGCCCGGCTTCGATGGGGCCGCCGAAGCCCAGCTGGCCAAAGGAGAAGCGCGCGCCGCCCTTGCGGCCCTGCTGGAGCGGTTGCCGGGTCATGAGCAACCCCTCACCCCCGAAACCGCCCAGGAGCTGCTGGCCGCCAGCGCCGCCGCCGCAGAGGTCAAGAAAGGAGTGGTGATGAAAAGCCTGAGGGCCGCCCTGCTCGGCAGCCTGCAGGGGCCCGATCTGGTCGCCACCTGGCGGCTGCTGCACGGCAGCGGCGAAGACCGCTCACGGCTCGAGCGCAGCCTCAGCCTCTGAGTCAGCCTCCGGGCCGCTGACCAGTCCAAGCCAGCGGGCCAGGGGGGCGGCGGTGAGCCCCTGGATTCCCACCGTCATCAGGATGGTCAGGAACACCAGCCCCTGGAGCTGGCTGGCGCCCGGCACCCCCGCCTCATCCAGCCGCAGAGCGAACAGGCTGGCCACCGCGGCGGTCACGATTCCCCGCGGCGCCAGCCAGGCCAGCAGCACCTTCTGGGCGGTGCTGAGCGGCAACCCGGCGGTGGCGAGCAGCATCGCCAGCGGGCGCACCACCAGCATCAGCACCAGCACGCAGGCCACGCCGCCCAGGCCGAGTGGGCTCAGGTCCCCCCAGGACAGATCGGCGGCCAGCAGTGGAAAAAGAATGCTGATCGCCAACTGGGCCAGCTGACGGATCAGCGCATCAAGCTGGGCCGGATCGGCCGCATCGCGGCGGCCCACCATCCAACCGGCCGCCACCGCCGCCGGCAGGCCCGACTCGGGCAGCAGCACCTCGCAGCCGGTGAACATCAGGAAGAGAATGCCGAGGCTGAGCTGCAAGCGCAGACCGCTGCTCGGATCCACCGGCAGGCGTCGCAGCAGCTCGGTGAGCAGCCAGCCCGCGCTGGCCCCGATCAGCACCCCACCGCCTAGGCGCAGGACCAGATCAAGGCCCAGTTCCCGCCAGCCGTGCAGACCCCCCAGCACCAGCTCCAGCAGGAGCAGGGCGAGCACGGCACCGAACGGCTCCAGCACCAGCCCTTCCCCCTCCAGCACCTCCCCGAGGGGGGGCGCCAGCCGCATCTGCTGCACCAGCGGCGTGACCACGGTGGGACCGGTGCCGAGCACAATCGCGCTGAACACCGCCGCCAGGGGCCAGTCCAGGCCCGCCAGCCAATGGGCGGCGGCCAGGGCGGCCGGCAGGGCCAGGGCCAGGCGCACCACCACGATGCGCAGCACCGCCAGCCGCGACACCTCCCCGGGCAGGCTCAGCTTGAGGCCGCCATCGAAGAGCACCAGGCTGACCAGCAGCCCCACGACGGTTTCGAGCCCGCTGCCCAGCTGGAGCGGATTGACCAAGGCGAAGCCGGAGCGGCCGATCACCAGGCCGGCGGCGAGCAGCAGCACCACCGACGGCAGGCCCGTGATTACCGCCGCCAGCTGGGCCAGTGCCCCGGCAAAGACGGTGATGCCCCAGAGAAGCTGCAGCCGCTCGGGAGCATCGGTCATGGGCAGGGTCACTCCTCGATCGAGCCGTACTGGGGTTCGATCCGGATGGCGCTCACGGCGCTGGGCCGAAGCACCAGGTATTCGCCGTCGAGGTCGCCGATCGGCACGTTGATGAAGGCGTCGGTCGGACCGGCGTTCAGCACGCCGCCGTACCACTGCTGAAAGGCCTCGAGGCTGGCGAAGTGAACCAGCTCCTTCTGGCCACCGATCAGAAGCAGATGGATGGCGTAGCGGCGGGGCTGTCGGGCCATGGCAGCGGCGGATACCGGCTCACAATGGCCCCGATGGTGGCAGGCTGGGGGGAATGGAGCTAGCCCCCCCCCCAGCAGCCACTGTTTCCTCGGATCCATCCAGCCAATCCGGGCAGAGCGAGCGGCCGCTGCTGCTGCTGGTTGATGGCCATTCCCTGGCCTTCCGCAGTTTCTATGCCTTCGCCAAGGGGGGCGACGGCGGCCTGGCCACCAAGGAGGGGGTGCCCACCAGCGTCACCTATGGATTTCTGAAGGCGCTGCTGGAAAACGTGAAGGGCTTGTCACCCCAGGGGGTGGTGATCGCCTTCGACACGGCCGGGCCCACCTTCCGCCACGACGCCGACGCCACCTACAAGGCCCACCGCGACGAAGCCCCCGAGCACTTCTTCACCGACCTGGCCAACCTGCAGCAGATCCTCTCCGAGGCCATGGATCTGCCCCTGTGCATGGCGCCGGGCTACGAAGCCGACGACGTGCTCGGCACCCTGGCCAACCGGGCCGCCAACGGGGGCTGGCGGGTGCGGATCCTCTCCGGTGACCGCGATCTGTTCCAGCTGGTCGACGACGGGCGCGACATCGCCGTGCTCTACATGGGCGGCGGCCCCTACGCCAGGAATTCGGGTCCGACCGTGATCCGGCGTGAGGGGGTGATCGCCAAGCTGGGCGTCACCCCCGAAGAAGTGGTGGACCTCAAGGCCCTGACCGGCGACGCGAGTGACAACATCCCGGGCGTGAAGGGGGTGGGCCCGAAGACTGCCATCAGCCTGCTCCAGGCCCACGGCGATCTCGATGGCATCTACGGGGCGCTTGATCAACAGAAGGGGGCCCTGAGGGCGAAGCTCGAAACCGACCGCCAGAAGGCCTACCACTCGCGGATGCTGGCCGAGATCCTGATCGACATCCCGCTGCCGAGCGAGCCACGGCTGGCGCTGGGGAGCGTGGATGGCGGGGCCTTGGAGCGGCGGCTCCAGGAGCTTGAGCTGCACAGCCTGGCGCGGCAGTTGGGAGCGTTCGAGCGGGTGTTTTCCGCCGATCACACCCCGCGCCCTCAGGCCCCGGAACCGGCCACCCCAGCGCCTGAGGCTGGGGAGGAGCCCACTGCTGACCTCACGCCTGGGCCCACCTCGGAGCCCGAGCAGGGGGCCAGGCCAGCACTCTGTCCCCAGATCATCTCCACCGCGTCGCAGCTGGAAGCCCTGGTGGCGCGGCTCTGGGCGGCCACCGATTCGTCCACCGATCCGGCCGCCCCAGTGGCCTTCGACACCGAGACCACCTCGCTCAACCCGTTCAAGGCGGAATTGGTGGGCCTGGGCCTGTGCTGGGGCGAGGGGCTCGCTGATCTGGCCTACATCCCGATCGGCCACCAGCCGCCCATGGCCGCCGATCTGCTGAGCGAGCCGCCCTCGCCCCCCGAACAACTGCCCCTGGAGACGGTGCTGGCGGCCCTGGCCCCCTGGCTGGCGAGCCCTGCCCACCCCAAGGCGCTGCAGAACGCCAAATACGACCGGCTGATCCTGCTGCGCCACGGCCTGGCCCTGGGCGGCGTGGTGATGGACACCCTCCTGGCCGACTACCTGCGGGACGCCAACGCCAGGCATGGCCTCGACGCCATGGCGGAGCGGGAATTCGGCTTCGTGCCAACCGCCTTCAGCGAGCTGGTCGCCAAGGGCGACACGTTCGCCTCGGTGCCGATCGCGGCGGCGGCGCTCTACTGCGCCATGGACGTGCACCTGACCCGCAGGCTCTCGGCGCTGCTGGCGGCGGAACTGGCGGCGATGGGGCCCCAGCTGAGCACCCTGCTCAAGGATGTGGAATTACCCCTGGAGCCGGTGCTGGCCCTCATGGAGGCCACGGGCATCCGCATCGACACCGCCTACCTGGCGGAGCTGAGCCTGGAACTGGGGGACCAGCTGCTGCGGCTCGACCAGGAGGCCAAGGCGGCCGCCGGGGTCGACTTCAATCTGGCCTCCCCCAAGCAACTGGGGGAGTTGCTGTTCGACACCCTCGGGCTGGATCGCAAGAAATCGAGGAAGACCAAAACTGGCTGGAGCACCGATGCCGCCGTGCTCGAGAAGCTCGAAGACGACCACCCGGTGGTGCCCCTGGTGCTGGAACACCGGATTCTGAGCAAGCTCAAGAGCACCTATGTGGACGCGCTGCCGCTGCTGGTGGAGCCGGAAACGGGGCGGGTGCACACCGATTTCAACCAGGCGGTGACCGCCACCGGGCGGCTGTCGAGCAGCAACCCGAATCTTCAGAACATTCCAATCCGCACGGTGTTCAGCCGCCGGATCCGCAAGGCCTTCCTGCCCCAGGAGGGCTGGAGCCTGATCAGCGCCGACTACTCCCAGATCGAGCTGCGCATCCTCACCCACCTCTCCGGCGAGGAAGTGCTGGTGCAGGCCTACAACGACGGCGACGACGTGCACGCGCTCACGGCCCGGCTGCTGCTCGACAAAGACACGGTGACCCCAGAGGAGCGGCGCCTGGGCAAGACGATCAACTTCGGCGTGATCTACGGCATGGGCGCCCAGCGGCTGGCCCGGGAAACCGATCTCAGCGGCGCCCAGGCCAAGGAGTTCCTGAGCAAGTACAAGCAGCGCTACCCGAAGGTGTTCGCCTTCCTGGAACTGCAGGAGCGGCTGGCCCTCAGCCGCGGCTACGTGGAGACGATCCTGGGCCGGCGGCGCCCCTTCCCGTTCGATCCCAACGGGCTCGGGCGGCTGCTCGGCAAGGACCCGCTGGAGATCGAGCTGGACGTGGCCCGCCGGGCCGGCATGGAGGCCCAGCAGCTGCGGGCGGCGGCCAACGCGCCGATCCAGGGTTCCTCGGCCGACATCATCAAGCTGGCGATGGTTCGGCTGCACCACGAGTTGGAAGCCGAGGCTCTGCCAGCGCGGCTGCTGCTGCAGGTGCACGATGAACTGGTGCTGGAGGCCGCCCCCGAGGCTCTTGAGGCTGTGCGCGCGCAGGTGAAGGCGGTGATGGAGAGCGCCGTGACACTCAAGGTGCCCCTGCTGGTGGAGACGGGAGTGGGGCCGAACTGGATGGAGGCGAAGTGAGGGCTACGTCACCCGTTGCCAGATCCAGCGGGCATCGCGCTGGAGTTCCCGGGCCATCCGCTGACCAGAGGCCATCAGGGTGTCCAGTTCGACGGGCGTCAGCACCAAGGCATCACAACAGAGCGGCAGTTGCTCCAGGGGCCAGGGCAGCAACCTGCCGTGCTGGGGGCCCTCGGCGGCGGCATCGATCAGCAGCAGATCCAGATCACTGCCCACCCCGGCGGTGCCGCGGCCATAACTGCCGAAGACGGCCACCCGTTGCAGGGAGGGATGGACCTGGCCCTGGCGCTCCGCCCAATCGGACACCTCACGCAGCACCTCGGCCGCATCAGGCCAGCGCATCACGGATTGCGTCAACAAGCGAACGGGCATGGCGAAAGGCGTCGTCGCTCTGCAAACGCCCGAAATGGTCGGTGGGGGCGCCATCCGGAAGGCTATCGGGATAGCGGGTGGGGATGTAGAGGGCGTCGAGGATCCGCAGGCGATCTTCCAGATCGGATACAGCCTGGGTCAGGGCTTCTCGATCCGGAGAAGGCAGATCACGGAAGGCCCGGCCGAGGCCATGGCCCCAGGTCTGCTGACCACGCTGCAAATGCAAGGCCTTGAGCGCCTTTTCCACCGCCTGATGGCAAGCAAAACAGGCCCATTCGTGGTGGCCGGCCTCGGCGCTGACCCGGGCCAGACCGAGATCGGCCAGGGACTGGTGTATCCAGTCGGCGGAACGGTTCATCCAGACGGGCAACGAGCCGAAAACCGAGGATGGCACCGGCACAGGGCATCAGCCAGCCCAGCCGGGCGCCTTAAGGTACTTCATCGAGCAACTCCTGCAGTATGGATGAGCGGCAGCGTTCCGATTGGGCACGCTCCCTGAGCAATCCAGAGGCCTTCGCGAACGAGCAAGCCTGTTTTCGCCCGGTCTGGACGGTGCTCTGCCTCACCACCGACATTCCCAACGACAACGATTGGATTCGTTGCCGTCTTGGCGGGAGCTCCGTCTTCGTTCAGCGCTTCGGCACCACGATCAGGGGTTTTGAAAATGTGTGCCGTCATCGTTTCCATCCGATTCGCACCAAGGCGAAGGGATCGGGGCTGGTGCGCTGCGCTTTCCACCACTGGGTGTACAACCAGGCGGGGGAAGCGGTGGGCATTCCCCAGTGCAAGAAGCTCTTCGGGGTGACACCCAGGGAGCTGGGCGCGAGGCTTGAGGAGATCGAGATCGCCACCTGCGGGTTCCTCATCTTCGGCCGTTTCTGCCGCCAGATCACTGCCGGGACTGGCGCCGCCAGAGCGGATGAATCCCTAGAGGAGTATCTCGCCGAAGCCTGGCCGATCCTGCAGGCGATCGGCCAGGTGACCATCCCGCCTCACACGGCATGCAGCTCCGTGAGAGCGAACTGGAAGCTCCTCTATGAGCTCACCCTGGAGGAATACCATCTGTTTGCGGTGCATCCCTCCACCTTCCGGATGCTCTTTTCCGTTCATCCCTCCAGTTTCGGCAAGGCCGGCTATCTGGATCCCGACCATGCCCATTACCCGCGATTCGGGCGCCACAGTGCTTTTTTCTACAAGGGCCAGCCTGGTGATCTAAGGGAGATGGCCGAGAGCTGCCAGGCGGGCACCTACCGCCCCGGGGGCTATCGCATTCTGCAGATCTTTCCGAACCTGCTGGTCAACCACTACCGGGTGTTGCAGAGCTGGTATGTATCGATCACCCAGTATGTTCCCGAGGCCCACGATCGCACCACCGTGCGCAGCTGGTATTTTCCAGCCCCCTTTCCGATCGATGACCGATCCTGGCTTCACCGCGTTGTGCGCCAGATCACGGAGCCGTGGCTGCCGTTCTTTGTGGGCCCGAGTCTGCGCCGAATCACCGGGGAAGACCATGCCGTCTGTGAAACGATGCAGCCGATCGCCGGGCTGATCACCGAAGCGCCGATCCTCGGTGGTGAGGAACAGCGGATCGGCTGGTTCCGAGAGGCCTACGGGGATGCTCTGCTGGCGGTGAGCAATCCATGATCAGAAGCTGGCGGGAGGGCGCCGAAAAAGCCGAAACCTGCGCAAGGATTGACCGATCTCTGAGCACGGCGCGGCATGCAGGCAGGCAATGGAGACCCCGGGGAGAACCGCGGCGCTGAGCGCAAGCCCCGCCAGCGCAGCCGCCGGCGGGAGCTGTTCTGCCCGGCCCATCCGGAGCAAAAGCTGCTGGGCAACGGCAAAAAGTACTTCCTGCACCTGCTCACCTCCGAGCAGCTCAAGCAGCGGGGCATGCCCGATGGCAAGGCCCGTCTGGTGATCAATGCCTTTCCGGTGCTGGTGCTCAGCAACGAATGGATCGAGGAGCTGTTCTGCGCCGATTGCGGCTCCAGCCACTGGTGCCACGTGGTGCGCCTCGATTCGGTGAACCACACCGTGCGCTGGGCGCCCCGCGACCTCTGGCAGCAGGTGGCCCACGTGGATCCGGTCGGCGGCAACCCCAGCGTGAGCCAGTTCACGGCCCGGCAAGCCCGCCGCCACAGCCGCAAGCGCAGTGACGGCAAATCCTGGTTTGGCTGACAAAGCCTGGACGGTTTAGAAGGCGTTGGGGGATGACAAGCCGAACACGGTGCGCAGCATGATCTTGATATCAAGGCGTAACGACCAGTCACGCTGGTAGCGCAGATCCGCCTCGATGCGGCTGGCCATCGATTGCAGGGTGGAGGTTTCGCCGCGCCAACCCTCAACCTGGGCCAGGCCGGTCATGCCGGGCTTGAACTGGAGGCGCTGCATGAAGGCGGAGATCTGAGGACGGAATTTTTCGTCCAGAGAAACCGGGTGGGGACGTGGACCCACCAAGCTCATTTCTCCCTTCAATACATTGATGAGCTGAGGCAACTCGTCAAGGGACCAGCGGCGAAGAAAGCTTCCTAAAGGGGTAACACGAGGATCATTGCGTTTAGCTTGGACATAAACCAGGCTATCGCCTGGCTCCATGACAGTCATGGTTCGAAACTTAAAGATACGAAAGCGTCGACCTTTAAAGCCATAACGATCCTGACAAAAGAGAACAGGACCAGGGCTTGTGAGCGAAATCAAGCCAGCTATCGACAAGAGAAGAGGAGATAAGACAATAAGCAGCACTAGCGAACCAAACAAATCAATCAGCCTCTTGGCTTGACGCTGGAGATTGGCTTCTGGCGGTCCCCAGAGGCAAAACACCAATTGACTGCCAAGCCGGTCTATGTTGAATGTCATCCCCTCCTGGGCCCAGTGGGGAACGTAGTAAACCGGCAGACAGGTATCACCGAAGAAATGAATCACTTCGGACATAGAAAGATGGTTGGTGCGGCGATCAGGGTAGTAACTGAAATAGATCTTGTCGGCCGTGTTCGATTCCAGCCAGCGCCGCAGTTCGGAGAGACCCCCCTGGGATGGGGGAATGGATTTCGGCAGGCTGGTGGGCTCTGGGGAGGGTGATTCAAACCAAGCCGCCAGCCGCAGGCCCAGATGGGGGTGGGCGACGAGCTGTTGATTGAAGAGGTCGGCCGTATCGGCGGGTCCCCAATAGATCACTTGGCGGCTGTTCCCTCCTTTGGCGCGATAACTGCGGAGAAGCTGGCGCCCCCCCAGGTGGCAGAGGAGAAACCAACCTAGGCTGAGAACAGTCCAGACGATGACAGAAAAACGCGAGAAAGAATCGCTGGTTTTGGTGAAGAAGGCGATCAACAACAGGATCGTGATCATCGTCAACCAGCTCACCAGCAGGCGGCGCAGCAACAGCACCAAACTCTCCTGTCGATAGCTCTGATAGATGTTTCCTTGGTTGAGAACAAGGGCGGAGACGACAAGAATACAGAATCCGGCCTGCTCAAACAAACTGCCCTGGCTGGGATAAGCGCCCGTGTTCCAAAAAGAGAGCAGGAGAAAGGTGCCGCTGATCACCAGCGGATCCAGCCAACGCTGAATGAGGTTGAGATCCTTGCTGTAAAGCCTGAGCAGCCCAGTGGATTTCATTGAACCTGAAGCTAAGCGACTAAAGTTATCAGGGAATATCGAGCTTTTGCTCGAATTTGGTCAACACCGCATCCCGATCCCAGTCCAACAAGGCCAGTTGGCGAGCAGCGGCCCCCAGGCGGGCTCGCCGGGGGGATCCTCAGCCAGGGCCTGGGCGGCGTCAGCGAGTGCAGCCGCATCACCGCGGGCGGGTGACCACGCCTTCTGAGGAAGCAGGTGGAGATCGGCGAGTGCAGCAGGGAATTGAAACGCTCCGACGGCTGCAGGGGCAGGAAGCGCACCCTGGGGAGATCTCCGCAGGAGGCTTCGAAGGCGGCGCGGGTGGGTCCGGCGCCGCAGAAGATCCAGTGGAGGGTGGGTAGGCCGGCAAGCCGCGAAGCGCATGCGCATTCGGCGAGAACGTCCAGCCCCTGCTTGCGGTTCATGCTGCAGGAATACAGGGCCACCACCGCATCGGCGGGCAAACCCAACTCGGCTCGCCAGTCTGGCTGGGCGGGCGTAGGTTCCGGCTCGATGGCGTCGCAATCCACCCAGTTGGGAAAGAGCCAGATGCGGCTGGGCTCCACCCCCTTGTGGCCAGGGCTGATTCAAAGTGTGTCGTAGGTGCTCAGGCCTGAGCCGCCAACTTTGTGACTGCCTGGAGTTCATATAGTGCTCATGATTCGTGGTGCCCTAATATTGTTGGAATCGGGAATGGTGTTCATCACGCAGAAGGGTGTCCAGTCTAAGATGCCCTCTAATAAGCCCCTGTCGTTGACCTCAATTTCCAGCTCCTCAACCGCAAGCGAAAGGCAATGCCTATGCTGAGGTTGAACAGCTGCTGCAGCACCAGCATCTTGAAGAGGTTGAGCGGATCATTTCGCTTAAAACCCGCATTTCACTTGCGTTCGTCGCTTAACCTTGCTCCAGCAGTTGGCTAAAGTCCTCTCAGGGAATCGTCTCAGTAGAGCTGCCAACGTCGGATTTACGCGTTGAAGATGTAGAGCTCGCTTCTCCTCATCCCAGAATCAACTCAATTCAGTTTTGCACCATTGGAATGTATAGTTTCTATCGTGGCATTAAAGCGGTGCCATATATACTTAGGCATTTATCAGGTGCACTTAAGTCAAGCCATATTGCGAGTTGGAAACACGTTCATTTCGGTTTCAGATACGAAACTTCTGCGCATGATTGAAAACGAGAACCTCAAGCGAAGATTCCCAGTCCCCTAGCACAGTGTTCCGATCAAAAGCCTTAACCGCCTCTAGCCCGCGCCACCCAGTCTTTTCTCGGAAAACAGCATCATTGGCATAGGTCTCTAAGTTTTGCTGCAATCCCGGTAAATCGCCGTAGGGGCTTACCAAGCCAAATCTGCCGGCAACGATGGCTTGTGCCAATTCTGAGCTTGCGTCAGCGGCCACCAACAATGGCTTCTGCCGTGCCATCAAACCCAACAGCTTGGATGGGAAAAAGTTGTCCCCTGCGCCGCTTCGTTGAGAAACGAAGATCAAATCTACATCCGTGAGCATCTCCTTATACTTGTTCTGGTCGAGGAATGGCAAGAAAGTGAGATTTTTAAGCTGCATCTCATCCGCCATTGTTGAAAGGCGTGGTTTGTCAGCACCATCCCCGATCACAAAGAAATAGAAGCGTGGGTCGTGCTCTACGGCGCTTGCTAGCCGAATCAATGAATCCACTCCCTGCTTCACTCCTAGATTTCCTGCATATGCAACTGTAAGCTTATTAACGGCGGCCGAATGCTGGTTTAGGAAGCGCCCAGACGGGGCAGCGCCAGCGTATTCCTTTACATCCACCCAGTTTGGAACAAGCCTTGTTTTGTGTGATGGTACGCCCTTCGCCCAAACCTTCACCAACATGCCATCAGAAATCGTCGTGACCTGATCGGCTTGGCGGTAGATCCACCCCTCAAGGGTTTGCATAATCCGAGACAGGGGACCTGTCTCCAGCATGCCGAGAGCAACAGCAGCGTCCAAGGGAAGATCCTGAATATTGATGACGAGCGGTCGACACCATACCTTTGCCGCCAACAACGCGACGAAACCCAGAAAAAATGGTGGTGTAAAGATGACGATGACATCAGGACGACCTGCACGTAGAAAGTTCAGTGCAGCAAACAGGCAGAATGAGGCCTCGTGCAGCAAGCGCTTGAAGGTCGATACCTTGCGGGGAACGTAGAGATACCCGCGTAGTGTGCGAACGCCTTGGTATCTGCCAGTCGCAAGCAACCTTCCTCTGTCCTCGGGACTTTTCTGCCAGCGCGGGTAGTAGGAGAACCCCGTCACCATAGTGACGCAATGGCCACGCTCTGCAAGATAAACAGGAAAGTCTGTCGAATAAACGCCAATACCTGCGTGATCAGGTGCGAAAAAACTGCTCGAGACCAGGACCTTCATTCGTGCGTCAACAGGGGGGGACTAGTGTCAATGATCGCTATTAGCCGATTAATGATGTATCTAGCAAGGGGAGTTTGTGCCATGTTTGTTGACCACAAGATTCCGTCGATAATGATCAGGAAAACATGGTAAACCAACACTCGAGCACAATCATATTGATGGAACCAAGTCGAAACATCTCCTAGGCAGAGCTTACAGCTAGCAGAAGTCAAAGCGGAGTTACTAACATTCTTATGGAAAAGTCACTACTGCTTACTTACCTTTTCGATGCTGCCATGCCTCGACAATCTGGCGAACAGTGTCTTCGAGAGAGTGAGTGATGTCCCAAGATGGATAATGCGCACGCATCTTTCTGAGATCCGAGTAGTAACAAATATGGTCGCCGATGCGACAATCGTCTATGTACGCATAGTCTTGGGCCTTGCCAGTGTACTTCTCGGCAAGCTTGAAGGCCTCTAGTATTGATGTGCTGTTGGCCTTACCACCACCAAGGTTGTATACCTCACCCACGCGAGGAGCAGCGACAAATGCTGCGATGAAACGGGCTACATCATGAGAATGGATGTTGTCACGCACCTGCTTGCCCTTGTAGCCAAAGATCTTATATTCTCTATGCTCCACATTGCACTTAACCAGGTAGGAGAGAAAGCCGTGCAGCTCAACGCCGCTGTGATTCGGGCCGGTCAAACAGCCTCCCCGAAGTGCGCATGTGGGCATGCCAAAGTAACGCCCGTATTCCTGAACCATCACATCGGCAGCAACCTTCGATGCCCCGAAGATGGAGTGCGTGGACTGATCGATGCTAAACGTTTCGGGTATCCCTTCCGCGTAGGTGGGGTCTGCGTAGTCCCAACGGGTTTCCATCTCCCGTAGCTCGATTCGATTTGGTGCATCGCCGTACACTTTGTTTGTACTCAAGTGCACAAAGGGGGATTCCGGGCACGCCTGTCGAGCGGCCTCCAGAAAATTCAGTGTTCCAACGGCGTTGGTATCAAAATCGTCGAAGGGGATCGCTGCAGCTCGGTCGTGGGAGGGCTGGGCAGCCGTGTGAACGATGGCAGAAGGCCCAAGCGATTTCACCAGGGCAATGACCCCGCCACGATCGCGGATATCCAGCTCATGATGGTGAAAATTGGGAAGGTCCTGCTCAAGTCGGCTTTGATTCCACCGAGTGTCGCCCTGTGGCCCAAAGAAGACAGCCCGCTGATTATTGTCCACCCCGTGGACCTCGTAGCCAAGCTCACGGGCAAAATAAACACAGACCTCCGATCCGATCAGGCCGGAAGAGCCAGTGACGAGCAAAGTCTTAGCCATAAATCAAAAAATCTATTGTTGGGTTAGGTCGTCTGAATGTGGGGAGCAGTAAGGTCAAATCAGGGAAACTCCAGACATTAGGGAAGCTGAGCGAGATCGACACGAAGAGTTAGACTACAACAACTTACTTACCTACGTAATCACAAAGAAAACCCTTTCGTCAAGAGATTTTTTCAAACCAAGACATAAGGGCACTTCACAAAGTTGATATTCCCGAGGAAAGTTTCAGATCTCACATTCAACCTCTCGTTTGTCACATTCAACCTCTCGTTCTGCTCGAATCCGCATGATGGGTGGCAGCAGCCAGGACTTCAAGACGGGGCCATAAGTTCCGAGATGAATGATCAGGAAGCCAGCCTCACTACTTTTAAAATGCCGTACAGGTATCGCAGAAAGTCATAAATCAGATTGGACAGACCACACCAAGCCCTCATTGCCGGCAGGCAGTTCTGCCTTGACAGCTTGCCGCGCATCCAGGTTGTAATGAGCCTAAAGGCATGCTCAACCCTTGCCCGCACGCTTAACAGCACCTTGTTTTCTCCTAGGTGTGTAGTCCCACCACGTTGTTCAGCTGACGATTGGGTGTGAGGTCGCCAGGGTCGGGGTGTCACCGCCCGTCCCAAACCTCACACACCATGCATAGCCACCCCAATGCCCGATTGACGCCCATCGGTCGTGAACGCCTGATCTGCAGGCATCTCGATGATGGTGTGCCGCTCAAAGCCCTTGCGGCAGAAGCCGGGATCAGCCTGCGCAGTGC
>NZ_JAGQBB010000008.1 GCF_024345415.1 Synechococcus sp. Tobar12-5m-g
CTTTTTGGCCGTGGACTGCTCGTAATCACCAAAGCCGAGCTGCTTGATGCCCATGAACCCTGTTCACGCCTGCGATCACACGGCCATTCTCGCGCAGGGTGGTGGGGTTTTCCAGAGTCTCCCTAGCCAACGGTGGTTGAATTCACAGGGAATCACCCTGGCGAATGGCGCCGCTTGGCGATAACGTCCCGGCAAAATTCGGTGCCGCAGCGTATGAACCAGAAGCCCTCGGGTGGTCATGCTCCTGCTTCCTGGTCTGGCGCCCTGCTGCTGGCCGCTCTGCTGCCGCTGGAGAGCCTGATCGATGGCCCAGCGGCCCTGGCCCAGGCGCCCAGGCCTACTCCGGTCGAGGCCCTTCCCGGAGATGGTCCGCTGGAGCTCAAGGTGCGGCGCCTGCCGGATGCCGTGGAGGTGGTGATCGAGAACACGGGGCCCGGGCCCCAGTTGCAGCAGTTCACCAACAGCGCCGGCTGGGAGGGGCAGCTGATCCTGACGAGGCCGAGCGGCCTGCGGCGGGGCCCCCAGCAACTGGCGCTGCCGGACGCCGGCTTCAAGACGATCAGCCTGGAGGGGGCGGGCAATCGCTTCGTGGTGCAGGTGACCCCGCTGGCGAACGGCCCGGTGAATCGGCCGGTGGTGAGCGCCGACGGCCGCAACCTGATCCTCAGCTTTCCCTCCGTTCCCCAGACGTCGTTCCAGACCGGACGGCTGGATCTGACCATGCCGGGCCGGGTGCCCCAGGCCGCTTTCGTGCCGCCGCTGCAGCCGCGCGCCGTTGCCCCACCGCTGGGGGACATGGCGGTGGGAAGCATGGTGCTGCGCAACCCCAGCTATGTGAATGTGCGGGGCCCGAGCGTGACGATGACGCTCCGCAACGCCCCTGCCCGGGACGCCCTGATGGCGGTGGCCCAGTTGGGAGGCTACGGCTTCGTCTATGTGGATGACACCCCGCCCGGTGCGGCTGCACCCGTGGCGGCTGGACCAGGGACGCCATACGCCGCCGCCCCCCAGAAGCTGGTGTCGATCGCGTTTCGCAACGAGGGCTTCGCCAGGGCCGTCAACTCGATCCTGCTGGCGGCCGGACTGCAGGGCAAGTTGGAGGGCAACTTGATGATTGCCGGCCCGAAGGTGCAGAGCAAAACCTTCGGCACCCAGCTCTCGAAGGTGTATCGGCTCAACCAGGTGTCGGCCATTTCAGCCGCCGACTACCTCGCCAGCCTCGGCGCCACGATCAACAAGACCTTCACCACCACCTCCACGTCCAGCGAGGTGTCCTCCACAGGCACGCCAGCCAACAACACGGCCAACTCCACCGCCACCACGGCCACCACCACCCAGATCAACTCCTTCGGGGCCAGCCAGGGGCCGCTGCTGGGCCTGATCGGCACGACAGACAGTCGCCTGGGCACGATCACCCTGGTGGGTGATTCCGCGCTGGTTCTGATCGCCGAGAACTATCTCAAGCAACTGGATCTGCGCCAGCGCCAGGTGGCCCTGGCGGTGCGGCTGCTGGATGTGAACCTGGAGAACAGCCAGGACGTGGCCAACAGCTTTGCCTTCCGCTGGGGCAACAACTTCATCGTCAATGACAACGGCCAGCTGCTCGGGGCGTTTGGCCGCTTCCTCCCTCCGACGCTGGAGAGCTTCCAGGGAGCGCCAGTTCAGAATCCCAGCCTGCAATACCCAAGGGATCACTTCTTCGATTTCGTGAAGGCACAGATCGTTTCTCGTAACACGAAGTTGCTGGCCAGTCCCACATTGATTTTGCAGGAGAATCCTTCGCAATTGAGAGCCGCCGGTCAAGGTGCAGCGACTTCGGCAAGCACCTCAGGTGGTTTGGATGAATACACGATTGATTCCCCGATCGGCCGTAGCCGTGCCAATGAAGCGGCGGTTCGCGTCGGCACCAACGTGATCACCAGTGTTCAGATCACCGAAACCCAGAACGGCGGCACGCAGTGCGAACTCAAGCTCTCCACTGCCGGGTTGGTTCTTGGCGCCCGGGTGGAGAAAATCGATGACAATGGATTCGTGACCTTCTCTCTCTCGCCTTCCGTGTCTGCCGTCACCGACACCGTGCCAGGCTCGCCCGCCTGCACCCCCGAGATCAGCATTCTCAGCGTGCGGCGGCTCGACACCGGAGCCCTGCGGGTGCGGGAAGGGCAGACCCTGATCCTCACCGGCGTGATCTCCGACTTCGACGTGGCAGAGGTGTCGAAGTGGCCGATCCTGGGCGATCTGCCCCTGGTGGGTCAGTTCTTCAGGGGATCGAAGAACCAGCGGCAGAAGCGGGAACTGGTGATCATGGTGACCCCCCGAATCATTCGCGACGATGAGGGCGGCAGCTTCGGCTATGGCTTCCAGCCCTCCAGTCGTGAAATGCGTCAGTTCACCAGCAACACCCAGTAGTTCAGCAACGGTCAGCAGGGCTCAGAACGCCATGGGCGCGAAAGCTTTGATTGCCAGGGGCGCCAGGACCTGCAACGCTGCCATCGCACCGCCCAGCAGTTGGGGACCCAGCCCATTGCCAGCCTTGTCCTTGGCTGGTTCCTCCCCTAGCTTCTTGGCCGCTTCCTTGAGCTGCTGGCTGTAGTCCGGGCGGCCCTCCTGCTCAAAGAGGGTGGCCGCGTAGTTGAAATCCTGGGCGGCCGCTGTGGTGTTGCCCTGCTCACTGCGGCTGATGCCGCGCGCCACCCAGCTGATCGCTCCCTCCGGGCGCTTGAGGATCGCGGCGCTGAAGAACGCTTCCGCCTGGGGGAAGCGACCCTGCTGGGCTTCCCCCACACCGGCGTTGTGGAGCTCCGCGTAGCTCTGCTGGGCCGGATCGATGCCCCGGACGCCCTGCCAGTGGCTGCTGGCGAGGGCGTTGGCATCGAGCAGGGCGCCGCCCAGGTTGGCGTCGCGCAGGTCGGTGCCCAGCAGCCGTGCTCCGCGCAGGTCGGCTCCCCGCAGGGAGGCCCCCTGAAGGCTGGTGAAGCTCAGGTCGGCGCCGGCCAGGCGGGCACCATCGAGGCGGGCGCCGCTCAGGTTGGCCCGCTGCAGCTGGGCGCCCTTCAGCTCGGCGTCGCGCAGGTCAGCCTGCACCAGATCGGCATCGGCCAGAGCGCAGTTGTTGCAGCGCTTTGTGCCCAGCAGGCGGATCAGGGCCTGGCCATCGGCCGCCCGCACCGCCGGTGCCACCGTGGCGATCAGCCCGGCCAGCACCACCAGGCCCAGCAGCCGGAGGCGGGTGGTGAGGGGATGGGGCGCTCGGATCACGGCCAACTGAAGTGGCTCTGCGGTGCGGTCTAACCAGTTTCCGGCTGATCAGGGCGCTTCGCCAGGGCGCCAGCCAGCAGACAGGTCATCGCCAGCCGGATCTTGCGCTCCTTGCCCAGCAGCGCCCTGCCGATGTGCTCCAGCACCGGCTGGTGCAAGGCTCGCTGGTCCACTGTTGATCACGATTCGGCAGACATTCGGTGAGGGATCAAGCCACGGCAGGAGGGGACAGTCTCCATGGCGAGAACCACCGCCATGGCGGCAACCTGGTGGCCGTCGCCCGCCGCTTGGGCTGTCGCCCCGGCCAGCTGCTTGACGCCAGCGCGTCCCTGGTGCCGTTCGGGCCACCGGCCTCGGTGCGGCGGGTGCTGCGCGCCGCCCTGCGGGCGCGGGCGGGCCGGCCCTCCCCCCTGCGGGATTACCCCGATCGGAGCTACGGCAGCCTGCGGGATGCGATCGCGGCGTTCCATGGCCTCGATCCGCTTGCCGTGTTGCCCGGCAACGGCGCCGCCGAGCTGTTCACCTGGGCGGCGCGGGATGCGGCGGCGGCGGGCCTGAGCCTGCTGCCCACCCCCGGCTTCGCCGACTACCCCCGCGCCCTGGCCTGCTGGGGCGGGTCCTGGCGATCCCTGCCGCTGGATCTTGCCCTTCCCCGTGCCGAGGGGTTCCCGGCGGTCGGTTCGGCCCTCCCCGCTGGCGCGCTCTGGATCACCAACCCCCACAACCCCACCGGCCAGCTCTGGAGCCGGGCCTTCCTGGAGCCGCTGCTGCCGCGGTTCGCCCTGGTGATCGTCGATGAGGCCTTCCTGCCCCTGGTGCCAGGCGGTGAGGCCCAATCGATGGTTCCGCTGCTGGCGGATCACCCCCAGCTGGTGGTGGTCCGCAGCCTCACCAAGCTGTTCGCGATCGCCGGCCTCCGGCTGGGCTATGCCCTGGCGGCTCCGGAGCGATTGGGCCGTTGGGCGGCCTGGCGGGATCCCTGGCCGGTGAACGGCCTGGCCGCCGCCGTGGGAGAGGCGGTGGTGGGGGATCACCGCTGGCAGGAGCGGGTGTGGCGCTGGGTGGCGGCGGAGGGGCCCTGGTTCCATGGCGAGCTGGCGGGCCTGCCCGGCCTCACCCCCCTGCCCTCGGCGGCCAATTTTCTGCTGGTGCGGGGGGAGACCTCCCTGCTGGGGCTGCGGCAGCGGCTGGAGCGCAACCAGCGGGTGCTGCTGCGCGATTGCCGCTCCTTCGACGGCCTCGGCCCGGAGTGGTTGCGGATCGGCCTCCAGCACCGGCGGGGCAACCGCCGGATCCTGCGGGCCCTGCGCACCGAACTTGGCCGCTGAGCCCCCTGCCCAGCCCACGGCCCATCCCAACCCCCTGCCCCGCCGGCAAACGCCTCAGGCCAGCTCCTGCAGCAGGTGGGCCAGCCGCTGGTCCGCATCCCTCACCGCGAGGCGGCCCATCCCCGCCCGCAGGGGCGACAGCGGGTCAATCCCTGCGGCGCCCCCCCGCAACCGGGCGCCGAGCAGGCGCCAGAGGGTGCGGGCGAGGGCGGGATCCTCCGGCGGGTGCTGGGTCACGATCACGGCGGCGCCCAGGTCGGCGGCGGCGGCGGCGTTGGCGTCCTGGTGGCGGTCGGCCGCCTGGGGGAACGGCACCAGCACCGCCGGGGTGCCGCTCACGGCCAGTTCACTGAGGCTGCCAGCTCCGGCGCGGCTGATCGCCAGGTCGGTGTGCTGCAACAGGCCCGCCAGCTCCTCACTGAACGGGCGCTCGACGTAACCCGGCAACGGCATGCTTCCTGCCTCCGGATCGTTCGATCCGGTGAGGTGCACCACCCGGCAGCCCGCCGCCAGCAGCCTGGGAACCAGGGGCCGCACCATGCGGTTCAGGCCCACAGCCCCCTGGCTGCCGCCCATCACCAGCAGCAGCGGGCCCGTGCCGGTTGGCACCCAGTCGGGCAGCGGTGCCGCCTCCAGGAACTCCTGGCGCACCGGTGTGCCGCTCAGCAGCGGGTGGCAACGGGGGAGCAGGGCCGCCGCCGCCGGCAGACCCACCGCCACCCGGCTGCACAGCCGGCCAAGCAGCCGCGTCACCCTGCCGGGGATGGCATTGGATTCATGCAGCACCACCGGAACGCTGCACCAGCGCGCCGCCAGGATCGTCGGGGCGGCGATGTACCCACCTGTGCTGAACACCACGTCGATGGCCTCGCGGCGGATCAGGCGGCGCACCTTGCCGCTGGCGGCGATCAGCTGGATCAATTGAAAGAGCTTGCGCAGGCCCCGGCCCTGCAGCCCACCGGCCCGGATCGTGTGCAGCGGGTAGCGCGCCGGCACCAGCTCCCGCTCCAGCCGATCGGGCACCCCCAGCCACTGCACCGACCAGTCCGGCGGCAGGGCCTGCGCCACCGCCAGGGCCGGAAACAGGTGTCCGCCGGTGCCGCTGGCGGCGATCAGGAGCCGGGTCATGGGCCGTTTCAGGCGCGTCAGGCGCCGTACCAGAGCGCGCCTAACTTATGTGAACACCTTCGACCGCTTCGATGTCGCTGCCCCGCCCCAGCCTGCCGGCCCTGCTGGCGGCCGCTGCGCTGAGCTTGGCCCCCGCCGCCTGGGCCGCGGCGCCCAGTCCGGCCCTGCTCCAGAGCCTGGAAGGCGCCCTCAACAGTGGCGGCACGGGCAGCCTCGCCGGACTGCTGACGGCGGGCCCCGGTCTGGATCCGGCCGAACTCGAAACGCGTTATAGAGCCTTGCGCAGCCGCTTCCCAAACGCCCGCTGGCAGGTGAGCCCTGGCAGCAACCTGCGGGATGGCCGCAGCACCGTTCAGATCAAGGTGAGCGGCAGCCGCGAGGAGGGGCCTTTCCGTTACCGGCTCGAGGCCGAGCAGGTGCTCGCCCTGGCCAGTCGGGATGGCCGCCTCAGCGGTGAGGAAGTGATCCGTGAATCGAGCACCCTGCGCAGTGGTTCCGCCGAGCTGCCGATCAGCGTGCTGATCCCCGATGCCGTGCTCACCGGCCAGCGTTACGACGTGGACGTGGTGCTCGACGATCCCCTCGATGGGGCGGTGGCGGCTGGTGGAATCGCCGCGATCACACCAGCCCAGATCAGCGCCTCCCAGAGCCCCGACCTGGAGCTGGCCGCCCTGGGCGGCGGCGGTGTGTTCAAAACTGTGCAGGCCCCGTTGCAGCCCGGCAGCCAGACCTGGGCGGTGCTGCTCGTGCACCCGCAGGGAATCGTCAGCACCACCAAACGGGTGCGGGTTGTGGCCGACAAGGCGGCGCTCACCCCCTGATCGGGAACATTCAGTCACAGTTGAGGCCGAGCCAGTCGGGACTCAGTCGGAGAGGAGGGCGATGGTGGGTGGGTTCGAAGAACTCCCGCCGATGTCCCGTTCCTTGACCCTGCAACGCTGGCTCCTGCCGCCGGTCGCGGCTGCCCTGGCCATGGCGCTGCAGGTGGGCGCCAGCCAGGCACAGAGCCAACCATCCCCTAAGCCCCCCGGCCAGGAGCGGGCCAAGCTCACCGAAAGCCAGAAGCTGGAGCTGTTCAAGGCTCGGCGCGGTTGGGCACTGCGCGACAACGCCGCCCGCATGGCCATCCTCCAGAAGAGTGACCGGTGCGTCCAGGCCGCCATCGATCTGGAAACCCTGCGTGGTTGCCTGGGCGATGAGCGCATGGCCAACCGCAGGCTGATGGAAACCACCCGCAACGATGCCACTGCCCTGGCCCAGCGCCTGGGCATCCCGATGCCGGAAGGCCGCGGCGAAGGCAAACGGGGCCCATGGGGCAGGGGCAGCAACCCGCAGCCCTGAGCCCGGCCCGGCGTCAGGCCTCGTTGAGGGCGGCGACGCCCGGCAGCACCTTGCCTTCCAGCAGCTCTAGGCTGGCGCCACCGCCGGTGGAGATGTGGCTCATCTTCTCGGCCACGCCCACCTTCTCCACCGCCGCCACCGAATCCCCGCCGCCGATGATCGTGCAGGTGCCGGTGGCGGTCAGGCCCGCCAGGGTATGGGCGATGGCATCGGTGCCGGCGGCGAACTTGTCGAACTCGAACACCCCCATGGGCCCGTTCCAGATCACGGTCTTGCAGTCGGCCAGGGCCGCTTCGAAGGCCTTGATCGAATCAGGGCCGATATCGAGACCCATCCAGCCGTCAGGGATGGCATCGATCGCGGTGATCTGGCTGTTCGCGTCGGGGGAGAAGGCATCGGCCAGCACCACGTCGGTGGGCAGCAGCAGCTGGACCCCCTTGGCGGCCGCCTTGGCTTCCAGTGCCTTGGCCAGTTCCAACTTGTCCTCCTCCACCAGGCTCTTGCCCACTGCCAGGCCCCGGGCCTTGTAGAAGGTGAAGATCATGCCGCCGCCGATCAGCACCTTGTCGCACTTGTCGATCAGGGCCTCGAGCACGCCGATCTTGCTGCTCACCTTGGAGCCGCCCACGATCGCCGCCAGGGGGCGCTTCGGCTCGTCGATGGCCCCTTGCAGGTACTGCAGCTCCTTCTCCATCAGCTGGCCCGCCACGCTGGGGTTGAGGAACTTGGTCACCCCTTCGGTGGAGGCGTGGGCGCGGTGGGCGGCGCCGAAGGCGTCGTTCACGTACACCTCGGCCAGGGCCGCCAGCTTCTCGGCGAAGGCTGGATCGTTCGTCTCCTCTTCGGCGAAGAAGCGCACGTTCTCCAGCAGCAGCACCCCCCCGTCGGCCAGGGCCGCCACCTTGGCTTCGGCATCGGGGCCGATGCAGCTCTCGGTTTTCTCCACCGGCACCCCCAGCAGTTCGCTCAGGCGCGCCGCCACCTGGGTGAGGCGCATGCCCTCGTTCACCTGCCCCTTCGGCCGGCCGTAATGGGCCGCCAGGATCACGCGGGCGCCGTGGTCCCGCAGGAAGGCGATCGTGGGCAGGGCAGCGCGGATGCGGGTGTCATCGGTGATCGCCCCGGCCTCATCGGCAGGTACGTTGAAGTCGACCCGCACCAAAACACGCTTGCCGCTGAGGTCAGCGGCGGAGAGGCTGGCCAGGGTGCGCTTTGGCATGGCGGGAATTAAAAACGATGGGTGAGGTTAGCCCGCAGCCCTCTGGGCGCTAGGACAAGGGTTGGGCCCCCCTGGCCCCTTCTCCCCTCAGGACCGTGAACGATGTTCAGCACTGTTCTGTTTCCGATCGACCAAAGCCGCCAGACGATGGAAACCGCCGCGGTGGCCCTGGAGCTGGCCCAGCGCCACGCCAGCCGCCTGGTGGTGCTCTCGGTGGTGGAGCCCGAGGAGGGCGCCATGCATGACGCCGCCGCCGTGGCCCAACTGCTGGAGCAGGCCCGTCAGCACTTCGAGCAGGCCGGGATGGCCTGCGAGGTGATCGAGCGGGAGGGCAAGCCGGCCTTCGTGATCGGCGATGTCGCCGACGAGATCAACGCCGATGTGATCGTGATGGGCACCCGCGGCCTCACGCTCGGGGCCGATGAACCCAGCACCGCCTCCCGGGTGATCCAGTTGGCCCCCTGCCCGGTGCTGGTGGTGCCCTGATGGAGGCTGTTGCCAGAGCAGGTGCCACCCCGGCGGGCCACGGCCTCAGCGCGTCTGCCCCGGCGATCCAGTGGTATCCGGGCCACATCGCCAAGGCGGAGCGCCAGCTCAAGGATCAGCTCAGCAAGGTGGATCTGGTGATCGAGGTGCGGGATGCCCGCATCCCCCGGGCCACCGGCCATCCCCGCCTGCAGCGCTGGATGCAGGGCAAGCAGCGCCTGCTGGTGATCAACCGCCGCGACATGGTGAATGAAACGGCTCGGCTGGTCTGGGACCGCTGGCTGCGGGCCCAGGGGGAGACCCCCTGGTGGTGTGACGCCAAGGTGGGAACGGGTGTCAAGCAGCTGCAGGAGGCGGCGATCCGGGCCGGCGCCCAGCTCAATGCCCGCCGGGCTGGTCGCGGCATGCAACCCCGGCCGGTGCGGGCCCTGATGCTGGGCTTCCCCAACGTGGGCAAGTCGGCCCTGATCAACCGCCTGGTGCGCCGGAAGGTGGTGGACAGCGCCCGCCGGGCCGGTGTGACCCGCACCCTGCGCTGGGTGCGGGTGGGTCAGGAGCTCGATCTGCTCGATGCCCCCGGTGTGCTGCCACCACGGCTCGATGACCAGCGGGCCGCCCTGCTGTTGGCCCTCTGCGATGACATCGGCCAGGCGGCCTACGACGGGGAGGCCGTGGCCATGGCCTTCCTTCGCCTGCTCGATGAGCTGGCCAAGCGGCCGGCAGCCGATCTCAGCCTTGCCCTGGTGGAGAGCCGCTATGGAGTGCCGGTGCCCCGGCTCGATTCCGCCGATCCCCGCACGGCCGTGGATGGGGCGGCCTGGCTGGCGGCGGCCGCCGGCCGCCACACCAGCGGCGACACCGCCCGCATGGCCCAACGGCTGCTCGACGACTTCCGCCGCTCCCTGCTGGGCGCGATCGCCCTGGAGCTGCCGCCATCGCCATTGCCTCCAGCACTGCCACCGCCACCGTGACGGCCTTCGGTTCGGGCGATGGCGCCTTGATCAGCCTGGTCTATCCCAGGCCCCTGCCGATGCGCCTGGACCGCTGGCTGGTGGCCCAACGGCCGGAGCAGAGCCGGGCCCGCATCCAGAAACTGATCGAAGCCGGGCTGGTGCAGGTGAACGGGGTCACCGGCCGCGCCAAGACCCCCCTGCGCCCGGGCGACGCGGTGGAGCTGTGGATGCCGCCGCCGGAACCGCTGCCTTACCTGCTGCCCCAGGCGATGCCCCTGGATGTGCTGTTCGAGGACGAGCACCTGATCGTGCTCAACAAGCCGGCCGGCCTCACCGTTCATCCGGCTCCCGGCAACCGGGATGGAACCCTGGTGAACGGGTTGCTGCACCACTGCCCCGACCTGCCGGGCATCGGCGGGGAGCGGCGGCCGGGCATCGTGCACCGCCTCGACAAGGACACCACCGGCTGCATCGTGGTGGCCAAAAGCCAGGAGGCGCTGGTGAAGCTGCAGGTGCAGATCCAGAAGCGGATCGCCTCGCGTGCGTATCTGGCGGTGATCCACGGGGTGCCGAAAACGGAAAGCGGCACGATCGAGGCCGCGATAGGCCGCCATCCGATCGATCGCAAGAAGTACGCCGTGGTGGACGGCGAGAAAGGTCGTCACGCCACCACCCGCTGGCGGCTGATCGAGCGGCTCGGCGATTACTCCCTGCTGCGCTTCCAGCTCGACACCGGCCGCACCCACCAGATCCGGGTGCACTGCGCCCACCTGGGCCATCCGATCGTGGGGGATGCCACCTACGGCCGCTGCCGCAAGTTGCCGATGGCCCTGCCCGGCCAGGCCCTGCATGCGGTGCAGCTGGGCCTGGACCACCCGATCAGCGGCGAGCGGCTGGTCTTTGAAGCCCCCCTGCCCGAGGTGTTCGAGAAGCTGCTGGCGGTGCTGCGCAGGAGCCGCAGCTAGGGATCGCCGCCGGCCTTGGCGGGATTGACCTGGTTTTCGCCGCCATAGATCTTGAAGGCCAGCAGGGCGGCAGTGACCAGGACCGTTCCGGTTCCGGCGAACAGCAGCTCGATGCCATTGGAATGCTGATCCTTGATCGAGCTCTCCAGATGGCTGAAGGTCTCAAGGAAGGAAACGGCCATCGAGAGGGATCAGGAAGTTGGCGAACATGCTCTTGCCCTCATGGAAGCTGCGTACCCGGATCGGCTCCGGCAGGTTCAGTTCTCGCACGAACAGGCAAAACATCCCGATCGCCAGGGTCAGGCAGCCGCTGCCCACCAGGAAAAACCGATGGCCTGCAGGATCTGCACCTCGAAGTGGCCCAGCTTCTCGAAATCCCCCCAGAAAGCCTCATCCAGCTGGTCCACCACCAGATGGGCTCCCATCAGGTAAGTGGCCGCCGTCGCGGCCAGCAGACCGAGAACGGCAATGACGATCAGAAAGCGCGCTCTCGGCAGGAAGCGATGGATCACGGGGTGGGGGTCAGCAAAGCCGACAGATCACGGGAGAAGATCCTTGGTTTTATCTCGTTCTGTTCGTCGCGGCCATGGGCGACGAAGTCTCAGCCGGATTCGCCCCCCCGACTCCATCTCCCCTTCTGGTCCCGCCACCCAGGCGATCGCCAGCTGGGCCAAGGCCACCCTCTCCCCCCCCAGGGCCCCTGCTCTGGCAGACCCTCTTTCACAAGAGCGCCTGCCTCTCCTGCACCTGGGCCAGAGGGGGTGTTCGCCCAGCGCAGTCTGGCGACCTGCAGGCAGCGCTCAACGGCAAGACCTACCAGCAACGCGCCGATCCCTTCTCCTCGCCAGCGAGGATCTCTGGCCAGTCGAGCCATCCGGAAGCAGGGGATCGGATAGGGAGGCACTTAAGCCTCGCCTGACAAGGTCAGGGCTCATTCCGTCCTCAGTCCGCTATCATGAGCTTGGCGACTTATGTGGATCAGGCCATCAACACATTCACCAATTCCTGTCATTCGTCGATGGCCTTGGTTGCCAATTCGCTCGCCGCTATTCCGATCTGCTGGCGGTAGTTGAAGCCCAAGGACTAGCCCCCCTGGGAGCTGGTGCGGGCCTGGGGCCGGGTGACTAACCCCCGTTACCGCATCAAGCGCTGCCCACCGGCGGTGGCAGCTGGCTCAATGCCCTCCCTGACCCGGATCAAGGCTGTCCTGCGCTGGATGGGCGCAGATAGCTCAGAAGAAAGCGCATTTTTGCGGTAACGAGCCCAGCAGCGCCTCAGCAGCTCCTGGGCTCGTTTTGCTGAGAGCCCTGTGCTGCATTGGGTTTTGAGGGGATGGGCGATGCCGGTTTCGAACCAGCGACATCCTGCTTGTAAGGCAGGCGCTCTACCGCTGAGCTAATCGCCCCTGGAGCCATTCTGAGGCCTGGCCATCACCATGCAGGCTGGGTTGACCCTTGTTGCATCGATGGCCAACGGCCGCGCCCACGATCGCGCCACCTGGCTGCTTTGCCTGCCGTTCGGGCTGCTGTGGTGGCCGTGGCTGGGGATGGCGGGGCTGGGCAGCGGTGCGGCCGGCTTTCTGGTAGGCGGGCTGTGGCTTTCCCCCGATCTCGACACCCCCTCCAACCCGACGCGGCGCTGGGGGGTGCTGGCCGTGCTGTGGCTGCCCTACCGCCGACTGCTGCGCCACCGCTCGCTCCTCTCCCACAGTCCTGGCCTCGGCACGGCCGGTCGGCTAGCCTATCTGGCCGCGATCACCCTTGGTCTGAGCCTCGTCCTGCAGCCGCTGGGAATCATCCCCTCGCCACCGCGGTTGCTGGCCCTTGCCACCGGACTCTGGCGCCAGCAGCGGCCCCTCCTGCTGGCAGCGCTGCTTGGGCTGGAGGCGAGCAGCTGGCTGCACCTGATCCAGGATGGGGATCCACTGCCACGCCGTCCCCGGTTGATGCGCCGCCGCCTGCTGCGCCGCCACCGAAAGCGGATGGGACGGTGAGCGCGATCGAGCTTCGGTCCTCCCCGCAGGAAGCCCCTCACCATGACCCCGCCCGATTCCCCTGGCACGACTGCAGAGACGGGTTCCGCCGCCACCTACGGGGCCACCAACGCCCTTGCCGAGTTGCTCAGCGTGGTGGACCGGTTGCGGGATCCGGATGGCGGCTGCCCCTGGGACCTGCGGCAGACCCATGCCTCCCTGATCCCCTATCTGCTGGAGGAGGCCCATGAAATGGCCGATGCGATCCGCCATGGCGACGACGCCCACCTCGCCGAAGAGCTGGGCGATCTGCTCCTGCAGGTGGTGCTCCACGCCCAGATCGCCGCAGAACAGGAGCGCTTCGATCTCGAAGCGATCGCCCGCGGCCTCACCGCCAAGCTGGTGCGTCGCCATCCCCATGTGTTCGGCGATCGATCCGCCATCCATCCCAGCTGGGAGGCGATCAAGGCCGAGGAGCGGGACGTCCGCGGCGAGGCGGCCGGCGACAGCAGCCTCAGCGGGCGGCTGGGGCGCCAGGTGCGCGGCCAGCCGGCCCTGACCGGCGCCGGGGTCATCTCGTGCCAGGCGGCTGCCGCCGGATTCGAGTGGGACAGCCTTGAGGGCGTCTGGGCGAAGCTGGACGAGGAGCTGGCCGAGCTGCGCGAGGCGGTGGCCAGCGGCGATCGGGCCCATGCCCAGCAGGAGCTGGGAGATGTGCTGTTCACCGTGGTGAACGTGGCCCGCTGGTGCGGCCTTGATCCGGAGGAGGGGCTGGCCGGCACCAACCACCGCTTCCTGGATCGCTTCTCCCGGGTGGAAGCCGCCCTTGGCGGCAATCTCAGTGGCCAGAGCATCGAGCGCCTTGAAAGGCTCTGGCGCCAGGCCAAGGCCCAGATCCGCGCCGAGCAGGCGAGGGAACCGGACGGCGCTCAGTCATCGCTGCTGCCCTGATCGCGCCGCTGCTGCTTGGCCTGGCTGCGCAGCCGCTTGGAGGCCAGCCGGCGCTGCACCGAGCCGCGCGTGGGCCGGGTGGGCCGGCGCGGCGGTGGCGGTGGGGCGACTGCTTCAGCCAGTAGCGCCGCCAGCCGCCGCAGGGCCGCCTGGCGATTGAGCCACTGGGAGCGGTGTTCGGAGGCGGCGATCACCACGGCCCCCTCCACCAGCGTGCCGCCGAGCCGACGCAGGGCCCGCTCCCGCAACAGCGGCGGCAGCGAGGGGGAGGTGGCGAGCGGAAACACCAGCTCCACGCGGGAGTCGGTGGTGTTCACCCCCTGGCCCCCGGGCCCGCCGGATCGCGAGAAACGCCAGCCCAGCTCGGTGGCGGGGATCTTCAGCGCGTCCGTCACCGTCAGATCGTCCGCCATGGAGCCAGGCTGCCAGGCCTGGCGCCGTGCTGCCGGACACCGGCGTGAAACGCTTAGCTGGAGGCCTTGCAAGCCATCCGCATGCCGCCTGCCGCCGCCTCCCCCCAAACCCCGACGCCATCGCCGACACCGACCCCCGGCTGGGTCGATGAGATCCACGAGGGTGTGCGCTATGGCCTGGAGGCCACCGTGCTGGTGGAGCGCCACAGCCCCTTCCAGCGGGTCACGGTGATCGAGAGCGCCCGCTACGGCAAGGGATTGCTGCTCGATGGCTGCTGGATGACGGCCGAGCGCCAGGAGCGCCACTACCACGAACCCCTGGTGCATCCGGCCCTCTGCGGTGCCGAGCGGATCGAGCAGGTGCTGGTGATCGGCGGCGGCGATGGCGGCACGGCCCGCGAATGCCTGCGCCACGACGGTGTGGACCACCTCGACCTGGTGGAGATCGACGGTCTGGTGGTGGACCTGTGCCGGGAGCATCTGCCCTCTCTGGGCGCCAGCGCCTGGAGCGACCCCCGCTTCCACCTCACCGTCGGCGATGGGATCGCCTGGGTGGCGGGCGCCGCAACCGCCAGCTACGACGTGGTGATCGTGGACGGTTCCGATCCGGCCGGGCCAGCCGAAGGACTGTTTAACCGGGCCTTCTTCGAGCACTGCCGCCGCCTGCTGCGGCCGGGGGGCGTGTTCGCCACCCAGAGCGAATCGCCGGAGGCCTTCCGCGGCGTGCACCTCGAGACGGTGCGGCTGCTGCGGCAGGTGTTCGGCCACGCCGATCCCCTCTACGGCTGGGTGCCGATGTATCCCAGTGGCTGGTGGAGCTGGACCTTCGCCGCCACCGATGGCCCCCGCTACCGCCATCCCGACCCGGAGCGGGCCGCCTCCGTGGCGCCCGGCTGCCAGATCTGGAGCCCCCGCTGGCAGGGTGGAGCCTTCGAGGCCGTGCCCGCCGGAATCGAGCGGGAGCTGGCGGGCTGAACCGATGGGCGATCTGTTCGAGACCGATGGGGCCCTGTTCATGGCGGCCCGCCGCGATCCGGCCGGTTGCCGGGTGGGCCTCTACGGCGTGCCCTACGACGGCACCACCTCCTTCCGGCCGGGCGCCCGCTTCGGGCCAGCGGCGATCCGGGAGGTGAGCAACGGCCTGGAAACCCATGACCCCCAGCTGGATCTGGATCTCGAGGATCTGCCCTTCGCCGACCTCGGTGCCGTGGCCATCCCGTTCGGAGCGCCCGAACCGGTGGTGGCCGCGGTGCGCCGGGCCACCGAAGCGGTGCTGGGGATGGGCCTGCGCCCTCTGATGCTGGGCGGCGAGCACTCGATCAGCAGCGGTGCGGTGGCGGCTGTGGCCGCCCGCCACCCGGATCTGGTGCTGGTGCAGCTCGATGCCCACGCCGACCTGCGGGACAGCTGGCTGGGCTCCCGCCACAACCATGCCTGCGCCATGCGCCGCTGCCTGGAGGTGCTCCCCAGCGGTGAGTTGCTGCAGATCGCCATCCGCAGTGGCACCCGGGCGGAATTCAGCGAACTGCGCAGCAGCGGGCGCCTGGTGGGGCCAGGCCCTGGGCTCTCCCTGCATCCCGAGCGGTTGCATGCGGATCTGGAGGCGGCCCTGGCGGCCCACCGCGGCCGGCCCCTCTACCTCACCGTGGACCTCGACTGGTTCGATCCCGCGGTGATGGCGGGCACAGGCACGCCGGAGCCGGGGGGCTTTCTCTGGGGCCACTTCAGCGGCCTGGTGGAGGAACTTCGCCACCACAACCTGGTGGCGGCGGATGTGGTGGAACTGGCGCCGATGCTCGATCCCACCGGTTGCAGCGCCGTGCTGGCGGCCAAGGTGACCCGCAGCCTGCTGCTCCTGCTCGGCTTTGCCCGTTCGCAGGGTTCAGGAGCAGGGGTGAGTAGACGGGGTCAGTAGCAGTAGGAGCCGCTGGAGCGCTGCTCCCTCAGGCGCCGGTGCTGCTGAGCGATCAGCAACACCGCCAGGGTGGGATGGTTGTGAAGGAGGTTCAGAAAACTCAGCCTGCCAAGCTTCACCACTTCGACCGGCGTGCGGGCCAGGGCATCCATCCTGAACGCGCCGCCCCTCCAGACGATGTCCAGGTAGCTGAACAGCTCACCGGGCCTGTAGCAGACCCGCTCTCCTGATTTGTCGATCAGCTCGACGATGCCCTTACGCAGCCCATAGATGGCGTTCACAGGCTCACCCTGGCGAAAGATGCGGGTGCCGGTGGGCAGAGTGAACGTTTCGCCATCCACCTGGGAGGCCAACAGATCTACCGGAAGAGCCTTCGCGGGTTGGACCAACCATCTACCTCCTTACAGGGCGAGATCAACGAAGTCGTTCGCCTGAATCGATCAGGCCAACTCCAGCAAACCAGGCCAACTCCAGGAATCTGGTGTGCCTGGCGACAAAGGCGCCAATCCCCACTTCTAGCGGAGCTTCAGCGTTTTCGGCGACTTTCAGGACACCAAGGCCGGCTCCAGCAGGCCGGCGATGGAAAGCTGCTGATCGGAGCTGACCTGGGGCTCCAGAGAAAACGCCTGGAAGGGCTTCCCGCTGGAGCGTGCCCCTGGGGGCGTCCAGTGATGACAGGAGAGTTCACCACTCCAGTCCGGATGGATGGCCAGCCTCCTGAGCATGCACCAGCCCGGTGCACCGCCCTGGGGGGTGATGCAGTGGCTGCAACTCCGACAGCTGGGGCGCTGGCCCATGAGCAGGTGAACGTCTTGGATTCAAGGGTCCCAAGGTACAGAGACCGAAGACTGTCAAGCAGGGGTAGAACCGAACCTCCCGGAAGTCTTCCGGATTGGCGCTTCTGCCAACCGGTCGTCCGACCAGCCCATCGGCCTCCATAGGATCCCGTTGATCCCCCCTGATCGCTTGGCTTCCATGGACCCTCATCCCATTCCCGCGGCGATCCATCCGCTCAGGCGGACTCCCCTGGCCGACCTCTGCCAGGGAGCCGGAGGGCGCATGGTGCCGTTCGAGGGCTGGGACATGGCGGTCCAGTTCAAGGGCTTGGTGGAGGAACACCGGGCCGTGCGGGAGCACTGCGGTGTCTTTGACATCTCCCACATGGGGGTGCTGTCGTTGCAGGGCGATGGGGTGAAGGAGGCCCTGCAACGGCTCGTGCCCAGCGACCTGGATCGCATCGGACCCGGTGAAGCCCTCTACACCGTGCTCCTCAACGACGCCGGCGGCATTCTTGACGACCTGATCATCTACGACCAGGGCCGCGTCGACGGGTCTGCAGGCCCCACCGACGCCCTGGTGCTCGTGATCAATGCCGGCTGCGCCGAGGCCGACACCGCCTGGATCCGCGCTCAGCTGGCTGGGCATGCGGTGCAGATCAACGACCGCAAGGCCGACGGCGTGCTGCTCGCCTTGCAGGGCCCTGAAGCGCCCGCCCTGCTGGAGGCCCTGACCGGCGAGAGCCTGGCGGGCTTGCCCCGTTTCGGCCACCGCTCCGTGCATCTGAACGGCCGGGCTGATGGAGCCGCGGCCGGGGCCTCCGTGTTCGTGGCCCGCACGGGGTACACCGGCGAAGATGGCTTTGAACTGCTGCTGGATCGGCAGGGGGGCCGGGCGCTCTGGCAGCAGTTGCTCGCCGAAGGGGTCGCCCCCTGCGGCCTTGGCGCCCGTGACACCCTGCGCCTGGAGGCGGCCATGCACCTCTACGGCCAGGACATGGACGCCACCACCACCCCCCTGGAAGCCTCCCTGGGCTGGCTGGTCCACCTGGAGATGCCCGCCGACTTCATCGGCCGCGGCGCCCTCGAACGCCAGACCGCCGACGGGGTGGGCCGGCGGCTGGTCGGGCTGAAGCTGCAGGGCCGGGCGATCGCCCGCCATGGCTATCCGGTGCTGCAAGGCGACGAAGTGGTGGGGGTAATCACCAGCGGCACCTGGTCCCCCACCCTGCAGGAGGCGATCGCCCTGGCCAGCGTGCCGGCCACGGCCGCCAGGCTGGGCACCGAACTGGATGTCGAGATCCGCGGCCGCCGGCAACCTGCGGTGGTGGTGAAGCGCCCCTTCTACCGGCGTTGAGCTGATCGGCGATCTGCCCCCTGTGGGAAACTCCCTGACTCTCCTGTTTTCTCGCGATGCGCAGCCACGGATGCGGCGACCTGCGCCGTGAGGTCATCGGCCAGAGCGTCCAACTCTGCGGCTGGGTCGACCGGCGCCGCGACCACGGTGGGGTGATCTTTGTCGACCTGCGCGACCGCAGCGGCACGGTCCAGATCACTGTGGACCCAGACCTTGGTGCCGAGGCCTTCGCGCTGGCCGAGCACCTGCGCAACGAAACGGTGCTGCGGGTGGAGGGCCGGGTGAGGCCCCGGCCAGCGGCGTCCAGCAACGACCGGCTCGCCACCGGCGCCATCGAAGTGTTGGCGAGCACCATCACGGTGCTCAACGGAGTGAAGGGCAATCTCCCCTTCCAGGTGTCGGTGCACGACGACGAGAGCGTGCGCGAGGAGCTGCGCCTGCGTCACCGGTATCTCGATCTGCGGCGTGAACGCATGGGGCGCAACCTTCGCCTGCGCCACCGCACGATCCAGGCGGCCCGCCGCTTCCTCGAAGACGAAGGCTTCATCGAGGTGGAAACGCCGATCCTGACGCGCTCCACCCCGGAAGGGGCCCGCGACTATCTGGTGCCCTCGCGGGTGAATGGGGGTGAATGGTTCGCCCTGCCCCAGTCCCCCCAGCTGTTCAAGCAGCTGCTGATGGTGGGAGGCATCGAGCGCTACTACCAGGTGGCCCGCTGCTTCCGCGACGAGGACCTGCGGGCCGACCGCCAGCCGGAATTCACCCAGCTGGACATGGAAATGAGCTTCCTGGAGGAAGAGCAGATCCTGGCCCTGAACGAGCGGATGATCGCCGCGATCTGGAAGGCCGTGAAAGGGATCGAGCTTCCCCTGCCTTTCCCCCGGCTCCCCTGGTCCGAAGCGATGGAGCGCTACGGCACCGACCGGCCCGACACCCGCTACGGCCTGGAGCTGGTGGACGTCAGCGACATCGTGGCAGGTATGGGCTTCAAGGTGTTTGCTGGTGCCGTGGCCAGCGGCGGGGCGGTGAAGGTGATCGCCATTCCCGGTGGCAACGAGGCGATCAGCAATGTGCGAATCAAGCCCGGCGGCGATGTGTTCGCCGAGGCCCAGACGGCCGGGGCCGGCGGACTGGCCTTCATCCGGGTGCGGGAGGGCGGCACGATCGATTCGATCGGCGCGATCAAGGACAACCTCTCGGCCCAGAGGACGGCCGAGCTGCTCAGCCGCACAGGAGCCCTGCCCGGCACCCTGCTGCTCTTCGGCGCCGGCGACACCGCCACGGTGAACAAGGCCCTCGACCGGGTGCGTCAGTTCCTGGCCAGGGAGCTGGGCCTGGTGCCAGACGATCGGGCCAACGACCGCTGGAACTTTCTCTGGGTGGTGGACTTTCCGATGTTTGGGTTCAACGCCGACGAGGACCGCCTCGAAGCCCTGCACCACCCCTTCTGTGCCCCCAACCCGGATGATCTCGGCGCCGATCCTGCCGCCTGGGGCGAGCGGCTGCCCACGGCGAGGGCCCAGGCCTACGACCTGGTGCTCAATGGCCTGGAGCTGGGGGGCGGCTCCCTGCGCATCCACGATTCGGCCCTGCAACGGCAGGTGCTGAAGACCATCGGCCTGCCCCCCGAGGAGGCGGACCGCCAGTTCGGCTTCCTGCTCGAAGCCCTCGATCTGGGGGCGCCCCCCCATGGCGGCATCGCCTTCGGCCTCGACCGCATGGTGATGCTCCTGGCCGGCGAGGAATCGATCCGCGACACGATCGCCTTCCCGAAAACCCAGCAGGCCCGCTGCCTGCTCACCCGGGCGCCGGCCGACGTAAGCGCTCAACAGTTGGAGGAGCTGCACGTGGCCAGCACCTGGAGCGACGACTGAGTCCCGATGGGCCAGGCCAACCCCAACTCCGGCAGGCTCCAAGTCACCCCAGCCGATTCAGTCGTGAAGGAGAGTCTGTTCGTCCTCGGCAGCTGGGCCCTCAGCCGCCTGTTCATCCTGGGCCCCCTGGCGCTTGCGGCCGGTCGAGGCGAGGTGAAACCCTTCCCCCAGCTTCTCCTGATCTGGGACACGGTTCATTACATCACCATCGCCCAGGAGGGCGCCACTGGCGAGCTGCTGGCCTTTTTCCCCCTGTTTCCCTGGTTGCTGCAGGCCCTGGGCGACAGGAGCGAGAGCCAGCTCCTCTGGCTGGGCCTGGCTTTGGCGAACGGAGCCTTCCTGTTGGCCCTGTTCGTATTGCATCGGCAAGCCAAACAGCTCTGGGGTGGCCGTGCCGCCAGCTGGACCGTGCTGATCAGTTGCTTCAATCCATTCAGCATCTTTTGCAGCATTCCCTACACCGAATCGCTGTATCTCCTCCTGACGGCTGCTTCGCTCTGGCTCTCTCAGCTCAGGTCTCCGGCGGGATGGGGGCTGATCGGCTCCGGCGGCCTGGGAGCACTCGCCGCAGCCACGCGCCCGACCGGAATTGTGCTGGCGCCTGCCCTGTTGATCGCTGGTCTTGCCAGGAGGCGCCCCTGGCAGGGAGTGCTGGCGGCAGGACTCACGAGCCTGGGCCTGTTCTCCGTCATGGGCCTCTGCTGGAGAGCCAGCGGCAATCCATTGGCTTTTCAGGCGGCCCAGAAGGGATGGGGTCTCACCCCCGGCCTGAACCTGAGCGGCTTGCCCTCCTGGGGGCGCCTGCTTGGCCAGATCCTGCTGGGGCCAGGAAACACAGCCCGTGGGGCAGTGACCGACCTGTGGTACCCCGCAGCAATGGCCCTGCTGCTGGGGCTCGGCGTTGTGTCGTTTCAGCAACGGCTGCGCCGTCCCACTCTCAGCTTTTCCATGGGAGCCTTCGCCATCGTTGCCGGCTGGATTGTGGGCGGCGCCCCCTTTTTGAATGGATCTGTGATCGCCGCCAGCGTTGGCCTGCTGATCTGGGGATGGGGACGGATTCCATGGCCCTTCAGCCTGTTCGGCTGGCTGAGTCTGTTCAGCTATCTGCTCAAGCAAAGCACCATCAGCCTGGAGCGCCATCTCTATGCCACCGTTCCCATCCTGCTGCTGGCTGGGCTGTGGGGCAGCACCCACCTCCGCTGGGCGCGCTGGCTGATTGCCTTTGGCAGCCTTCTTGCGGTGACCTTTTCGCTGCGCTTGTCCCGCGGCGCCTGGGTTGGCTGAGCCAGCCCTGAGGCTGCAGGTCCAACGATTTTCAACCAGAGACCCCCCTGGGGGGTTTCCCCGGCTACAACAAGATCACAGCGTACGAGTGGCATGAGCATCGCCGAAGCCCCCCTCATCGACATCGGCATCCCGGAAACCCAGCGCCGTGAGATCGCCGAGGGGCTGGGCCGGTTCCTGGCGGACAGCTACGTGCTCTACGGCAAAACCCACGGCTTCCACTGGAACGTGACTGGACCGATGTTCAACACGCTCCATCTGATGTTCATGGATCAGTACACGGAGCTCTGGACCGCGCTCGACGTGATCGCCGAGCGGATCCGCGCCCTGGGTTTCCCAGCCCCCTACGGCGGAGCGCACTTCGCTGCCCTTGCCTCGATTCCCGAAAGTGAGGGCCGTCCCGGTGCCCTCGCGATGGTGCGCGAGCTGGTGCTGGGCCACGAAGCCGTGGCCCGCACCGCCCGCGGCCTGTTCCCCCTGGTGGCCGCGGCCGACGATCAGCCCACCGCCGATCTGCTCACCCAGCGGTTGCAGATCCATGAGAAAACCGCCTGGATGTTGAGGAGCCTGCTGGAGGCCTGACCCCCGCAGGCGCATGTAGGTGGGGAAGGGCAACAGCCAGAACGTAACGGGCCGCCTCGCGCCCAGACGCGCCGGCTGTTCAGACTCCGGCTGCGTCCGAGCCGGACCGCTCTCCCCGCAAACGCCCACCCCCAGCGCCCGTCTTCTTCCCCCTCCCTGCGCCCCCTCCGCTCTACGGGGTCTGCCCGCAGGCGGCATTCCAGCGCGCGGCGCTGGTGGCCGCCGCAGGGCAGACCCCGTAGAGCGGAAGAACTGGTCAAGGTCGGTAGATTGAAGAGTCCGCCAGTGCCCGAGGCCCCAGCGTCCATGGCGAAGTTCGTGTTCGTGACCGGGGGGGTGGTGTCAAGCATCGGCAAGGGGATCGTGGCGGCCAGCCTGGGGCGGCTGCTCAAATCCCGCGGTTACAGCGTTTCGATCCTCAAGCTCGATCCCTACCTCAACGTGGATCCGGGCACGATGAGCCCTTACCAGCACGGTGAGGTGTTCGTCACCCAGGACGGCGCCGAGACCGATCTGGATCTGGGCCACTACGAGCGCTTCACCGACACCGCCATGTCGCGCCTGAACAGCGTGACCACCGGTTCGATCTACCAGGCCGTGATCAACAAGGAGCGCCGGGGCGACTTCAACGGCGGCACCGTCCAAGTGATTCCCCACATCACCCGCGAGATCCGGGAGCGCATCCACCGCGTCGCCGCCGACAGTGGCGCCGACGTCGTGATCACCGAGATCGGCGGCACCGTGGGCGACATCGAATCCCTGCCGTTCCTCGAAGCGATCCGGGAGTTCCGCGGCGACGTGGGCCGCCGCGACCTGGCCTATGTGCACGTCACCCTGCTGCCCTTCATCGGTACGTCCGGGGAGATCAAGACCAAACCCACCCAGCACTCGGTGAAGGAGTTGCGCTCGATCGGAATCCAGCCCGACCTGTTGGTGTGCCGCAGCGACCGGCCGATCAGCGACGAACTCAAGGCCAAGATCGGTGGCTTCTGTGGGGTCTCCACCAAGGCGGTGATCCCCGCCCTCGATGCCGACAGCATCTACGCGGTGCCGATCACCCTGGAGCGCGAGGGCCTCTGCCGCGAGGTGCTCGACGTGCTCGACCTGGAAGACCACGAAAGTGACATGGCCCGCTGGGCCGAATTGGTGCGCAAGCTGCGCAACCCGGGCCCGGCTGTGAAGGTGGCCTTGGTCGGCAAGTACGTGACCCTCAACGATGCCTACCTGTCGGTGGTGGAGGCCCTGCGCCACGCCTGCATCGATCGCGACGCCTCCCTCGACCTGCATTGGGTCTGCGCCGAGCAGATCGAAACGGAGGGAGCCGATGCTCTGCTGGAGGGCATGGATGCGGTGGTGGTACCGGGAGGCTTCGGCAACCGCGGCGTGGATGGCAAGGTGACAGCGATCCGCTGGGCACGGGAGCAGCGGGTGCCCTTCCTCGGCCTGTGCCTGGGCATGCAGTGCGCCGTGATCGAGTGGGCCCGCAACCTGGCCGCACTCGCCGGGGCGACAAGTGCCGAACTCGATCCCGAGGCCGCCCACCCGGTGATCCACCTGCTGCCGGAGCAGCAGGATGTGGTGGATCTGGGCGGCACGATGCGGCTGGGGGTTTACCCCTGCCGCCTGGCCTCAGGCACCCTGGCCTCCACCCTCTATGGCGAGCAGGTGGTCTATGAACGGCACCGGCACCGCTACGAGTTCAACAACGCCTACCGCAGCCTTTTTCTTGAATCGGGCTTCACGATCAGCGGCACCTCCCCCGATGGTCGCCTGGTGGAACTGATCGAGCTGGGCGACCATCCTTTTTTTGTCGCCTGCCAGTTCCACCCGGAATTCCTCTCCCGGCCCGGCCGCCCCCATCCCCTGTTCCAGGGCCTGATAGGGGCGGCTCAGCACCGGCTGCCAGCGACCCCGGCGGAAGTACCCAACTCCCTGGAGGCGATCCCGCGCCAGGCCTGTGGGGTGCCGGTCTCAAGCTGAATGGCTGAGCCAACCGCCGGCAACGCCGCAGGGTTCTTGCCGGTGGTGGAAACCTTTCACTCCCTGCAGGGGGAAGGGGCCCATGCCGGCCGCAGCGCCTTCTTCATCCGGCTGGGCGGTTGCACGGTGGGCTGTTCCTGGTGCGACACCAAGCACTCCTGGCCCGCCGGAGTGCACCCGCAGACCGCGATCACGGAGTTGGCCGCCAGGGCGGTGGCGGCGACGAGGGCCGGAGCCGGCTTTGTGGTGATCACCGGCGGGGAGCCTCTCCACCACAACCTCGATGCCCTGTGCGAGGCCCTTCACCCCCTGACGCTCCACCTGGAAACCAGCGGGGTGGATCCGCTCTCCGGGCGCTTCGACTGGATCACGCTCTCCCCCAAGCCCCATCGCCCCCCCAGCGAGGAAGCCCTGGGCCAATGCGACGAGCTCAAGGTGGTGGTGCAGGGGTCGGCCGATCTCCCCTTCGCCGAGCGGATGGCCACCGCGGCGATCGAGGCCCGCCACCGCCGTTACGCCCAGCGAACGGCAGCCCCTCCCGTGCTCCTGCTCCAGCCCGGTTGGGAGTGCCCAGCTGGACGAGACCTGGCGATCGCCTTCGTGCGCCAGCAGCCAGGCTGGCGACTCAGTCTGCAGACCCACAAATGGCTCGGTGTTCGTTGAGCGGCCAGGCGTGCGGTCACGCCAGCGGCAATACACTCTGACGGACTGTGAGCAGGACCGGTGAGCACGACCCCAAAGCGCAATCTCGTCACCGGTGGGGCCGGCTTCGTGGGCTCCCATCTGGTCGACCGGCTGATGGAGGCGGGCGAGGAGGTGATCTGCCTCGATAACTACTTCACCGGTCGCAAAGTCAACATCACCGGCTGGATCGGCCATCCGCGTTTTGAGCTGGTCCGCCACGACGTCACCGAACCGATCCGGCTGGAGGTGGACCGGGTCTGGCACCTGGCCTGTCCCGCCTCACCGGTGCATTACCAGCACAACCCGATCAAGACCGCCAAAACAAGTTTCCTCGGCACCTACAACATGCTCGGCCTGGCCCGTCGGGTCGGGGCCAGGCTGCTAATGGCAAGCACCAGCGAGGTGTACGGCGATCCCGATGTGCACCCCCAGCCGGAGAGCTACCGGGGCTGCGTCAACACTCACGGCATCCGAGCCTGCTACGACGAGGGTAAGCGGGTGGCGGAAACCCTCTGCTACGACTACCACCGTATGCACGGCACGGAAATCCGCATCGCCCGGATCTTCAACACCTACGGGCCTCGCATGCTGCCGGATGACGGCCGGGTGGTGAGCAATTTCATCGTCCAGGCCCTGCGGGGCGAGTCGCTCACCCTCTACGGCGACGGCAGCCAGACCCGCAGCTTCTGCTTTGTGGACGATCTGGTGGAGGGCCTGATCCGGCTGATGAACGGCAACCACCCCGGCCCGATCAACATCGGCAATCCCGGCGAATTCACGATTCGCGAGCTGGCGGAACTGGTGCGCGATCGCATCGACCCCTCCCTTCCCCTGATCACCCTGCCGCTGCCCCAGGATGATCCGATGCAACGGCAACCGGTGATCACCCTGGCCGAGCGGGAGCTCGGTTGGCAGCCCACCGTGGCCCTGAGCGATGGGCTCGATCGCACCATCGCCGATTTCCGCCGCCGCCTGGCGGCCTGAGAACCTGCGGCCCCGCAAACTGGGCAGCAGTGCTGAGCCCTGGTGTGGAGAAACTGCAGTCCCTGCGGGGCATGGTCGACCTGCTGCCGGAGCAGACGGCCCTCTGGCAGCAGGTGGAAGCCTGTGCCCGCCAGCAGTTCCGCCGGGCCGCCCTGGCCGAGATCCGCACGCCCATTCTCGAGACCACCGAGCTGTTCGCCCGGGGCATCGGCGCCGCCACCGATGTGGTGGGCAAGGAGATGTACACCTTTGAAGACCGGAGCCAGCGCAGCTGCACGCTCCGGCCGGAAGGAACCGCCTCGGTGGTTCGCGCCGTGCTCCAGCACGGCCTGCTCAGCCAGGGGCCGCAGCGGCTCTGGTACGGCGGACCGATGTTTCGCTACGAGCGTCCCCAGGCGGGGCGCCAACGCCAGTTCCACCAGCTGGGCGTGGAGCTGCTTGGCTTCGGCGATCCCCGCAGCGACGCCGAAGCGATCGCGATCGCCTGGGATCTGCTCATGGCCCTGGGAATCGGGTCCCTGTCACTGGAACTCAACTCCCTGGGTGATGCCGCCGACCGGGCCCTCTACCGAGAAGAGCTGGTGCAGTGGCTGGAAGCGCGCCGCCACCAGCTCGATCCCGAAGCCCAGGCGCGGATCAGCACGAATCCCCTGCGCATCCTCGATAGCAAGTCAACGGACACCCAGGCTGTGCTGGCCGAGGCGCCCTTGCTCGCAGACAGCCTGAGCGAGGCGAGCCGCCAACGCTTCAACAGGGTGCGGCAGGCCCTGGATCAACTGGGGATTCCCTACCAGCTCAACCCCCGGTTGGTGCGGGGCCTGGACTACTACACCCACACGGCCTTTGAAATCACCAGTGCTGAGCTCGGCGCCCAGGCCACCGTCTGTGGCGGCGGCCGTTACGACGGCCTTGTGGAGCAGCTGGGTGGGGCGCCCACCCCTGCTGTGGGCTGGGCAATCGGTCTGGAGCGGCTGGTGCTTCTGCTCAGCACAACGAAGACCTCCGATGGCTTGGTCCAGGGGCCCCGTCCGGATGTGTACCTCGTCAGCCGGGGTGAGGCGGCGGAGCTGCAGGCCCTGGCCCTGGCCCAGCAGCTCCGCCGGGGCGGTTGCGCCGTCGACCTGGATCTCTCCGGTGCCGCCTTTGCCAAGCAGCTCAAACGGGCCGATCGATCCGGCGCGCCCTGGGCCCTGTTGATCGGCGATGGCGAAATCGACCAAGGGGTGGTGATCCTCAAGAATCTGCGTCACTCGGGCGAACAGCGGCTGGATCCGCAAGGGGCTGTGAAGATGCTGCTGGCTGAGCTCTGCGATGCTGGGCCACAGTCTTTGCACCCACAGACCTGATGAGCGCCACCCCGGAGATCCGCACCATCTGCTGCATCGGAGCCGGCTACGTAGGAGGGCCCACGATGGCGGTGATCGCCGATCGTTGCCCGGGGATCCAGGTCACGGTGGTGGATCTGAACGCGGCCAGGATCGCTGCCTGGAACGATGCCGACACCAGCCGGCTGCCCGTCTACGAGCCGGGCCTGGCGGCGGTGGTGGAACGCTGCCGCGGCCGCAACCTGCACTTCACCACCGAGGTGAATGGGGCGATCGCCGCCGCCGACATGGTGTTTCTTTCTGTTAATACCCCCACGAAGACCCGGGGGATCGGCGCCGGCGAGGCTTCCGATCTGCGCTGGATCGAGGCCTCGGCCCGTCAGGTGGCCGCCGTGGCCCAGGGCCACACAATCGTGGTGGAGAAGAGCACGCTGCCGGTACGCACCGCCGAAACCGTCAAGGCGATCCTCAGCGCGGCCCAGAATCAGCCCAGCGAGGGCTCAACGGAACCCGCCAAAACCTTTGCGGTGCTCTCCAACCCGGAATTCCTGGCGGAAGGCACGGCGATCCCGGATCTGGAGAACCCGGACCGGGTGCTGATCGGCGGCGATGAACCCGCCGCGATCGAGGCCCTGGCCTCGATCTATGGCCACTGGGTGAGCCCGGAGCGGATCCTGCGCACCAACCTCTGGAGCAGCGAGCTCTCCAAGCTCACCGCCAATGCGTTCCTGGCCCAGCGAATCTCCTCGATCAACGCCATTGCCGCCCTCTGTGAGGCCACCGGCGCCGATGTGGGCGAGGTGGGGCGGGCGATCGGCACGGATTCCCGCATCGGCAAGCGATTTCTGGCGGCGGGGCCAGGCTTTGGCGGCAGCTGCTTCCAGAAGGACATCCTCAACCTGGTCTACCTCTGCCGCCACTACCGGCTCGAGGAGGTGGCCCGCTACTGGCAGCAGGTGGTGGAACTCAACAGCTGGCAGCAGCAACGGATTGCGCGGCTGGTGGTGAGCCGGCTGTTCGGCACAGTGAGCGGCAAGCGCATCGCCGTGCTGGGCTTCGCGTTCAAGGCCGACACCAACGACACCCGGGAAGCCCCGGCGATCCGCATCTGCCGCGACCTGCTTGAGGAGGGCGCCCACCTGGCGATCCACGACCCCAAGGTGGGTGGCAGCCAGATCAGCACCGACCTGGGCTGTCCGGAAACGGTGGGTGGGGCCCTGGCTGGTCTTGGCGGGGAGGGCAGCTGGGAGGGCAGTGCCAGCGTGATGGACGCGGCCGCCGGCGCCGATGCGGTGGTGGTGCTCACCGAGTGGAGCGCCTTCCGCCAGCTCGACTGGCGGGCGATCGCGGCAGTGATGCGCTCGCCGTCCTGGCTGTTCGATGCCCGCGCCATCACCGATGCCGCAGCGGCCCGGGCGGCGGGGCTCCAGGTCTGGCGGGTGGGCGAAGGCGATTGATGACCGTTCTGGTCACCGGAGCGGCCGGCTTCATCGGCGCCGCGGTGGCGGAGCGGCTGCTGGAGCGGGGGGAGCGGGTGATCGGCCTCGACAACCTCAACAGCTACTACGATCCGGCCCTGAAGCAAGCCCGGCTGGAGCGGTTGCAGCGGCACCTTGGGTTCCAGTTCCACCAGCTGGATCTGGAGAACGGCACGGCGATCGCGCAGCTGTTCGCCGCCCAGCGGCCCAGCCGGGTGGTGCACCTAGCCGCCCAGCCGGGGGTGCGCTATTCGCTGGAGAACCCGCTGGCCTACGTGAACAGCAACGTGGTGGGCTTCCTCTCAATCCTGGAGGGGTGCCGCCACCACGGCATCAAGCACCTGGTGTATGCGTCGAGCAGCTCGGTGTATGGCGGCAACCGCCGCCTGCCGTTCTCCGAGCAACACGCGGTGAACCATCCGGTGAGCCTCTATGCGGCCACCAAGAAAGCCAACGAGCTGATGGCCCACACCTACAGCCACCTCTACGGCCTGCCTGCCACAGGCCTGCGCTTTTTCACCGTGTACGGACCCTGGGGTCGGCCGGACATGGCGCCGATGCTGTTCGCCCGCGCGATCCTGGCCGGGGAGCCGATCCGGGTGTTCAACCAAGGCCGGATGGAGCGTGACTTCACCTACATCGACGACATCGTCGAGGGGGTGGTGCGCTGCCTGAACAAGCCAGCAACAGCCGCTGCGAACTTCGACCCGCAGGCTCCGGATCCGGCCACGGCGGCGGTGCCCCATCGGCTGTTCAACATCGGCAACAGCCAGCCGGTTGGCCTGCTGGAGTTCATCAGCCTGCTGGAGCAGGCCCTGGGCAAGAAGGCCTTGCAACACCTGGAGCCCATGCAACAGGGTGACGTGGCCTCAACCGCGGCAGACACCTCAGCCCTGGAGCAGTGGGTGGGATTCGCACCCCACACGCCCCTGGAGGAGGGGGTGGAGCGCTTTGCCGCCTGGTATCGAAGCTGGGATCAGGCAGAACCCACGGCCACGTAGGAGCCGTAGAAGAACAGACCGACCACGAAGATCACGGCAATACCGCCGGCCGTGGCCACCAACCAGAGGGGGAGGGCTCCTTCCGTCCAACGACTGCGCCAAGCCACGGCTGGCCGACCATCCGGAAGACGGTCGGGAATGCGGCCATCGGGCTGGGCTGATTTCTTACCGCTCATGGCGAGATCTCCAGGTCAGTTGAAGAAGTAGCTGGTGAACAACACGCCGATCACAAAGACCAACAGCAGGCCCAGATAGAGGCTGGTGCGGTTCAACTCAACCGGCAGGTTGTTCGGATTCGGGTTGCGCTCCATGGTTCTGAATTCAGCGACGGACGAACTGCATGGCAGCAAGGGCACCCAGGAAAAACACCGTGGGAATGCCCAGAGCATGAACCGAGAGCCAGCGCACCGTGAAGATCGGGTAATTGCGCGGCGTGGTGGCGGTGGGGGATTGGCTCATGGGGGTTACTTCAGGCGCAGATCAAGCTGGCTCTTGCCTTCGTAGCGCTGGCTCACCACGGGCGCCTTGGCTTCTTGGGCCTGAAAATAGGCATCCGGCCGTGGAGTGCCGAAGGCGTCGTAGGCGAGGCCTGTGGACACAAACAGAAAACCAGCCAGGAAGATCGCGGGCAGGGTCACCGCGTGGATCACCCAGTAACGGATGCTGGTGATGATCTCGAAAAAGGGGCGTTCCCCGGTGGAGCCGGCAGCCATGGCAGCGGGCAATTCAACTGATGAATCTTAAGGGTCGGCCCGGGAGCAACGGGAGGGAATCGGGTGGTTGGTTACACAGGGGCGTCGATCAGCCCACCCAGCGCAGCAGATTGCCGCGTTCCCCCAGCACGAAGCCCTTGCCATCGGGCGTGAACGCGAGGCGGGTGAAGTTGGTGGGCTGCTCCGCTCCCACAGGATCGCGCTGCCAGCTGGCGCCCCCATCCCGGCTGACCAGAAGGGTGCCGTTGCCACCCCCGGTCCAGATCGACCCGCTGGGGTCCCAAGCCATGTCGAGGTAACCGAAGCCATTGGTGATCGGGATGACCGGCTTGCTCCAGGCATCGAGATCGGCGGCATCGGCGTTGAAGCGGAGCTGGGCGCCCCGGGTCACCATCCAGAGGTTCCCCTCAGGCTGGAAGCCCATGCTCTGGACCCGCTGGCTGCTGATCCGCTGATGGGGCTGCCAGATCTGCTGGCCAGGCTGCCAGGTGGCGAAGAAGTTCCCCAGGCTGGACACACTGACGTAATGACCTTCCGGTGAGCGTCGCAGGTCCCGGACGGCGCCGGCCGCGTCACTCACCTCCGCCTGCCAGCTGGCGCCGCCGTCGTCGCTGCGGTAGATCGCGCCCACCGTGGTCGCCAGCTCCGCCTGGCTTGGCCCGAGGGCGGTGATCAGGTAGGGCTCGCCTGGCAGCTTCGTGTCGAGCAGCAGGCGCTCCCAGTTCTGGCCGGCATCGGTGCTGTGCAGCAGCAGGCCGGGCTGCCCGGCGATCCAGCCCTCCTTCCCGGTGAAGTCGACACTGATCAGCCGGTAGTTGTCGCCATCCGGCAGGGCCAGGGCCCGCTCCTGCCAATGGGCACCGCCGTCCTCGGTTTCAAGGATCAGGCGGTTGCTGCCCACCAGGAAGCCGTGCCGCCCGTCGCTGAAGGCCAGATCAAGGGGGCTGGCGTTGGTGTTGAGCTCCACGGGTTGCCAAGGGCTGGTGGCAGCCAGGGCCAGGCCGGAGGTGACACAGCCACTCAGCCCAAGACTGAGACCGAGGGCCAGCAGCAGGCCGAGCAGGGAAGGGAGCAGACGGTTCACGGGGCTCAACGAAGGGAATAAAGGGAAAGGAAAAAGGCGAAGGCCAGCGCGAAACCTCCGAAGATCAACACGTTCTTCTGGCCCGGGGTGAGCCTGTTGACGCCCAGGCCGAAGTTGAGGTTCTCTTCAAAGCCGCTCGCCTGGCTGCGCGGGCCGATGTCCCGGAAGGCGCCGACCCGGCTGCGGCAAACCGGACAGCGGAACCCCACCGGGTCCAGGGCGCTGAAGGGGGTGCCGGCGGCGATGGAGAGCTTGCGGATGCCCTCGTCGGGGTCGTAGACGAACCCGCAGCTGCGGCATTCGAAGCGATGGGTGTCGGGGTTCGATCCCTCCACCGCCACCGGTTCGGGAGCAGCCATCCCAACGGGCTGAGCCGGCTCTGGTCCGTTGTCCTGACCCTGGGTCATGGCGATGGAACCCCTGCCGTCAGCCGGAACTCTATCGAGGCCCACTGGGGGGATGGATGGGGGCGAGGGATGGACCGTGGGGCGAACCCTTCAATTTCTGTCCCTGGGTGCCAGACTTCCGGCCAGGTTCGATCGGCCGATGTTCGTTCTCCCCGGCTATGACGCCTTCCTGGGCTTTCTGCTGATCTCGGCGGCGGTCCCGGTGCTGGCGCTGGTCACCAACAAGCTGCTCGCTCCGCAATCCCGGAGCGGTGAGCGGCGGCTCACCTACGAATCGGGCATGGAGCCGATTGGCGGTGCCTGGATCCAGTTCAACATCCGCTATTACATGTTCGCGTTGGTCTTCGTGATCTTCGATGTGGAAACGGTGTTCCTCTACCCCTGGGCCGTGGCCTTCCACCGCCTCGGCCTGCTGGCCTTCATCGAGGCCCTGATTTTCATCTCGATCCTGGTCGTCGCCCTGGCCTACGCCTGGCGCAAGGGCGCCCTGGAATGGAGCTAACTGGATTCCCAAGATGACGATCACCCCTTCCCCAACCAACCCAACCGCGGTGCAGGCCACCGGAGCCGCCCCATCAATCGATGCCCTGCGCGATCTGCGGGCCGCCACCTGCAACCCGGTCGGAGCGCCCACGGTCACCTCGGATCTCTCCGAGAACGTGATCCTCACCAGCCTCGATGATCTGCACAACTGGGCCCGGCTGAGCAGCCTCTGGCCCCTGCTGTATGGAACCGCCTGCTGCTTCATTGAGTTCGCCGCCCTGCTGGGTTCCCGTTTCGACTTCGACCGTTTCGGGCTGGTGCCCCGCTCCAGCCCGCGCCAGGCCGACCTGTTGATCACCGCCGGCACGGTGACGATGAAGATGGCCCCGGCCCTGGTGCGCCTCTACGAACAGATGCCCGAGCCCAAGTACGTGATCGCCATGGGCGCTTGCACGATCACCGGCGGCATGTTCAGCGCCGACTCCACCACGGCCGTTCGCGGCGTTGACAAGCTGATTCCGGTGGATTTGTACATCCCCGGTTGCCCGCCGCGACCCGAGGCGATCTTCGACGCCGTGATCAAGCTCCGCAAGAAAGTGGGCAACGAAGCCCTGGCCGAACGGGGCAACCTCCTGCCCACCCACCGCTATCTCACGATCGAGCACCAGCTCAAGGCCGTTGCCCCGATCGTCACCGGGGCTTACCTGAAGGCTGAAACCCAGCAGGCTGCCCTTGCCGAAGCGGCTGGTCTGCCGATGGCGGCATCGGGCGAATCAGCCCAGACCCCCGAGCCGATTCCTGCCAGCAGCGCCACCTCCAATGCCTGATCCCTCTGCCGATCCCGCTCTCTCAGCTGAGCCCGCCGCCGAGCTGGCCGCCCCCGCTTCCGGTCCGATCAGCGACTGGCTCAGCGGCCAGGGCTTCGATCACCAACCGCTCGGAACCGACCATGTCGGCGTCGAGCTGATCGGCGTCGAGCCCCTGTTTCTGCCGGCCCTGGCCTCGGCCCTCAAAGCCGCAGGTTTCGACTACCTGCAGTGCCAGGGCGGCTACGACGAAGGCGCCGGAGGAAACCTGGTGAGCTTCTATCACCTCGTGAAACTGGGGGTGGCGGCCGAACCTGCCCCTGGCAGCCGGCCCGAGGAAGTGCGCTTGAAGGTGTTCCTGCCCCGGGATGGCGCCCTCACGATCCCCAGCCTTTATGGCCTTTTCCGTGGTGCGGACTGGCAGGAACGGGAAACCTTCGACATGTACGGCATTGAATTCGAGGGCCACCCCCACCCGAAGCGCTTGCTGATGCCCGAAGACTGGAAGGGCTACCCGCTCCGCAAGGATTATGTGCAGCCCGATTTCTACGAGCTTCAGGACGCTTACTGAGGATGGCAAACCAGCCGGCAGCCTGGGGTGACTCGGTTCAGCTTAAATCAAGCGCCTTGTTCCCCTTGATCTTGCGGTAGAAGCGCATCACCGCCTGGGCGAGGCTGCGCGGGTCGTGCCGCAGGCTGGCCGTGGGTTGGGTTCCTTGCAAGGCGGCCTGCATCACCTCGTAGCCCTGGCTCCGCAGCTTGGGCGCGTCGCAGAGAACCGGCTCGGCGCCCCGGGATCGGTAGTGGTGAATCAACCTGTTGTCCCGGAGGCTCTCCTGGGCCAGCACAGCCGTGAACAGCCGTTCTTCCACTCCAAGGCTGGCCAACTGGGCTTCGATCGCCCGCAGATGGCCCTCGACATCCAGTCGATCGGTTTCACCGGGCTGGGTCATCAGATTGCAGATGTAGAGGCGGGGGGCCTTGCTGCGGCTGATCGCCTCAACGAGCTGGGGCACCAGCAGGTTGGGCAGCAGCGAGGTGTAGAGGCTGCCTGGGCCGAGCACGATCAGTTCGGCGTTGGCGATGGCTTCGAGGGCCCGCGGCAGGGCCGGTGGACGCTCTGGAATGCAGCCGAGCCTCACGATCGGGCTGGTGGCTTGGCCGATGCTTGATTCTCCTTCGATGCGCTCGCCGTTCTCCAGCTCAGCCCAGAGGCGCACATCGGCCGTGGTGGCGGGCACCACCTGGCCCTGCACCGCCAGCACGCGGCTGCTGGCGGTGATCGCTGACTCCAGGCTGCCGGTGATCGCCGTGAGGGCGGTGAGGAAAAGATTGCCGAAGCTGTGGCCTTCCAGGCCACTACCGGCCTGGAAGCGGTATTGAAACAACCGGGTGAGCAGGGGCTCCTCGCGGGCCAGGGCGGCCAGGCAGTTGCGGATGTCGCCGGGGGGCTGCACCCCCAGTTCACGCCGCAGCACACCGCTGCTGCCGCCGTCGTCGGCCACGGTGACGATCGCGGTGATGTTGCTGCTGTAGCGCTTCAGCCCACTGAGCAGGGTGGCCAGGCCGGTGCCACCGCCGATCGCCACCACGCTGGGGCCCCGGTTCAGCCGCCGCTGGGCCAGCAGGGCATCCACCAGCACAGTGCCCTTCTCAGGAGCCAGGGCCTGCTGGATCGAGTCGAAGCTGCGGCTCTGTCCCCAGATCACCAGGGCCGCCCCGGCCAGCAGCACCAAGGGGCCGGTGATCCCTCGGGGCAGCACCTGGGTGAGCTGGGACAGCAGCCAGTTGAGCGATTCCAGCGACCAGTAGATCGGCTTGAGATCGGCGAGGATGGCGGCCCCCAGCAGGGCAAGGACCAGCCCCAGACCGGAGGTGAACACCCACCGCTTGACCACCAGGCCCGGCTGCAGCCAGCGGACCGCCCGCCTGGAGCGGCTCATCAGATCCTGTTGACGCTGATCCCCCCGCCCGATCCAGCCGGGACGGCGAACCGGCCTGCCGCTCAGGCGTCGGGGCAAATGGGGGCGCTGGGGGTTCAAACCGATGGGGCGTCACGCCACAGCACGGAGTCGTTGGAACTGTACGAATGAACGCCAAGGAACGCCCACCGCATCCATCCCGCTCCGGCGTGGAGCAGCCGGTGGTGGAACTGGAGGGTCTGAGCATGCGCTGGGGGGAGAACACGGTGCTCGACGGAATCAGCCTGGCCCTCCAGGAAGGGGAGCGGCTGGCCGTGGTGGGACCCTCGGGAACCGGCAAATCCACCGTGCTGCGCATCCTGGCCGGGCTGCTGCTGCCCACCGACGGGGAGCTGCGCATCAACGGCGTCCCCCAGAGCTACCTGCGCATTGACCAGCCCCATCCCCCCGATGTACGGCTGGTCTTCCAGAACCCGGCCCTGCTGGCCTCCCTGACGGTGGGGGAGAACGTTGGATTCCTGCTGTATCAGCACAGTGGCCTGAAGGAGCAGGAGATCCGTAGCCGGGTGCACAGGGCGCTGGAGGCGGTCGGGCTGCTGGGGATCGAGGACCAACTGCCAGGAGAGCTCAGCGGTGGCATGCAGAAGCGGGTGAGCTTCGCCCGGGCGCTGATCGAGGATCCCAGCCGCTCCACGGGCCAGCACCCCGTGCTTCTGTTCGACGAACCCACCGCCGGCCTGGATCCGGTGGCCTGCACCCGCATCGAGGATCTGATCGTCACCAGCAGCCGGCTGGCGGGGGGGTGCTCGGTGGTGGTGAGCCATGTGATGAGCACGATCCTGCGCTCGGCCGAGCGGGTGGCGATGCTCTACGACGGCCATCTGCAATGGTGTGGCGCCATCGCAGATTTCACCACCACGGATAATCCGTATGTGGCTCAGTTTCGAAGCGGTAGTCTGCAGGGCCCGATGCAACCTGCGGAGCTCTGAGTCGTCATGCGGCGAAGCGTGCGAGAGGCTCTGGTTGGATTTTCCTTGCTCGGCGCCATCGCGGGAAGCTTCGGGTTGTGGCTCTGGCTGCGCGGGATCTCGCTCAGTCAGAACAACTGGATCGTCAGGGCGCGCTTCGAGGATGCCGCCGGCCTCGCCGATCGCTCACCGGTGATCTATCGCGGCGTTCAGGTGGGCAGTGTCAAGCGGATCCAAACCACCTCGGAGGCGGTGCTGGCGGAACTGGAGATCAGCGACCCCAGGCTGCGGCTGGCCCGTCCGGCCATCGCCCAGGTGCAGACCGGCTCCCTGCTGGGGGGCGATGCCCAGGTGGCCCTGATCAGCACCGGCCACCCCCTACCCGCCTCCAGCCCGAATCCCCGCGACAAGGACTGCGACAAGGCCCTGATGGTGTGCGCCGGCAACGAGCTCAACGGTGTTGCCGCCGCCAACTTGCAAAGTGTCACCGAACTGATGCAGGAGCTCCTCGCCCAGGCCGAGCGCGAAAAAATCCTGCCGCAGCTGGCCTCCACCACCCGCAGCTTCGATGCCACCTCCCGGGAGGCCCAGATCTTCATCAAGGAAGCCCAGCGGCTGGTCAAGGACCTGAACGCGGCGGTGGGCAAAGCGGATCCGATCCTGGCCAACCTCAATGCCGCCAGCGCCGAAGCCGTTGCCGCCGGCCGCCACGTCCGCAACCTCACCGCCACCCTGGACAACCCCAAGACCCTCGCCGAGCTCAAGACCACCGTGGGCAACGCCCAGCGCCTCACCGCCCGGGTCGATGCGGTGGGGGGGGATGTCAGCAAGCTCACCAGCGACCCCGTGTTCATGGATGGCGTGCGCAGCGTCGCGATCGGGCTGGGCCAACTGTTCGACGAGCTCTACCCGGCCCAGACCAAAGCAGGCAAGGCCAAGGGGGGGGAGTAGGCGCCGTACGGCGGGGCGTCAGGTTCCGTTGAGGGCCTCCAGGGCGATCGCCGCGATCGCCTGGTCGCTGGCCTTGGGCAGCTGCACGTAGCGGCCTCCGGCCGCCTCGGCCAACTCCTTGCCCATGCCGCTGCCGATGAACTTGCGCTCGGTGTCGATCACCAGCAGCTTGAGCCCCAGACCGCGGTAACGGCCGGCCACGAGGCGCAGCTCTTCCTTGAGATCAACCGACTGCTCCCCCTCCAGCTCCGGTTGGCCAAGCGATCGGCTCAGGGGCACGTTGCCGCGCCCATCGGTGATCGCCACCACCACCACCTGGCCGAGATCGCCGCTGGCCAGGGCATTGGCCCCCACCCGGGCCGCCTGGGTGAGGCCGTGGGCGAGGGGGGAGCCACCCCCGCAGGCCATGGATTCCAGCCGCCGCCGCGCCGCCGTGATCGAGCGGGTGGGGGGCAGCAGCACCTCAGCCTGTTCACCCCGGAAGGGAATCAGGGCCACCTGGTCGCGGTTCTCATAGGCCTCCGTGAGCAGGCGGATCACGGCCCCCTTGGCGCTCTGCATGCGGTTGAGCGCCATCGAGCCGCTCGCATCGACCAGGAAGATCACCAGGGCGCCCGCCTTGCGTTGCAATCGCTTGGCCCGCAGGTCACCCTCCTCGACGATCACGCGGCGGTGCGGTTCGCGCTGGCGCCGCGCCTTCTGATGGGGGGCGGCGGCCCGCAGGGTGGCATCAACTGCGATGCGCCGCACCGGCCCGCGGGGCAGCATCGGTTTGACGTAGCGGCCCCGGCTGTCACTGAGCACGACCGATCGGCTGCCGCTGCTCCCGCGTTTGGTCTTCGCCGCCGCAAACAGCAACAGATCGGGATCGATGACGGTGGCCTCTGGGTCGAGCAGGAACTCCTCGGGAATCGACGGTGGCGCCTGATCCTTGGGACTGTCGTCGTCCTCCGCTTCGGGGTCCGGCTCCTCGGGTGCATCAGGCTCCTCCGCTTCGCCCTGCGGCGGTGGTGGCTCCGGAGGCTGGTCGGCCTGGGGTGGTGGCGGCGGCTCCAGCGGCTGGTCGGGATCGGGGGGAGGGAGCTGCAGAGCCCGCGGCGCGATCACCAGCCGCACCGCCACCTGCAGGTCGTCGGCATCCACCCGATCGCGGCCGCTGAGGGCGGCATGGGCCCGGGCTACCCGCACCGCATAGAGCTCGGCCCGATGGCCCTCCACGCCACCGCGGATCGCCTCGTTCACCAGATAGAGGATCTGCTCCCGCTCGATCTGTACGTCCGGCAACCACTGGCGGGCCAACAGCAATTGGGTGGCCAGGGCGTCGGTTTCCTCCTGCCATCGCCGCACGAAGGCCTCACCGGCCTCCCCGTGCCGCAGGGCCGAGCGGGTGATCTCCACCCGCTGCTCGGTGCTGATCAGCTGGTTGGCGGAGAGGGCCATCGCGAAGCGATCGAGCAGGTGGTCGCGCACCGCCCCCTCCTCCGGGTTGTAGGTGGCGATCAGCAGGCAACGGCAGGGGTGGGAGAGGCTCAGCCCCTCGCGCTCGATCCGGTTTTCCCCCGAGCCCACCGCCGCCAGCAGGAGGTTGGTGATGCCGTCGTCCAGCAGGTTCAGTTCATCGACGTACAGGACCCCCCGGTGGGCCTCCGCCAGCAGGCCCGGCTGGAAGACGCTGGTGCCGGAGGCGAGGGAGGCGGTGACGTCCACCGAACCGATCAGCCGGTCTTCGGTGATGCCCAGCGGAACCTGGATGAAGGGCGCCGGGATCACCCGGGTGGCCGGCAGGGCGCTGGGGTCGGCAGCGCTGGGATCCCACTCCTCGGGCCGTTGGGGATCGGCATTGAGGCTGCCCTCCACCACATCGATCGGGGGGAGCAGGGCGTGGAGCCCGCGGGCCAGAACCGATTTGCCGGTGCCACGGCCACCGGCGATCACCACACCGCCCAGGCCGGGATCGACAGCGGCCAGCAGCAGGGCCAGCTTGAGCGTGCCGTGGCCCGTGATCGCCGCCAGCGGGAAAGCCCCGTCCATGGGCTGACGAACCGTGCCTGAGGGGGCCCCTGGGGCTGGCTGCACGCCGCTTGCGACCATGGGGTAAAGGACCGGTTGAGGTGGGCGCAAGTCTGGCCGATCAGCTTTTGGCCGGGAGCGACGGCACCTCCAGCAGCCTGGCGATCGCCCTGGGGGCGAACCTGGGCGATCCGCTCGCCACCCTGCTGGCGGTGCGTCCCCTGCTTGAACGGATCGTGGCGGAAACGGTCCGGGCCGCGGGGCTGCCGGCCGATCACCTGCGCTGCCGATGGTCCCCCCTGTTCCGCACCGCCCCGGTCGGCGGCCCCCCGGCCCAACCGCCCTACCTCAACGCCGTCCTGGTGGCCGCCCCTGCCGACCCGCGATCCCCGCTGGGCGGCCTGGATCCCCTGGCCCTGCTGGGACGGTTGCAAGCGCTGGAGCACCGCTTCGGGCGTCAGCGCCATGAACGCTGGGGGCCACGCCACCTCGACCTGGATCTGCTCTGGTGCGGTGCGGTCTACTGCCGGACCCCCGGGCTGGAGCTGCCCCATCCGCGGCTGCTGGAGCGGGGCTTCGTGCTGGCGCCGCTGGCCGCCATCGATCCGAACCTGGTTCCGCCGGGGGCTTCAACCGCAGCCGCCCCGCTGCTGGCCGCCCTGCTCGGCCGTCCCGGCGAGATTCCCCCCATGGCCCTGCCAGGCCGAAGCGGCTGGCCGGAGCAGCGGTCAGACTGGGCCCCCAACACCGACCCCCATGGCGCCCCTGCCGCCCCCTGAGCCCTCGCGGCACCTGACCACCGAGGCGGTGCTGCAGGCCCGCAAGCTGCGCTTCGAGCTCAACCGCATCGTGCTGCCGCTGGGGATCGAGGGCACGTTCGGGATCATCCGCCACCCCGGCGCCTCCCTGGCGGTGCCCGTGCTCGATGACGGCCGGGTGGTGATCCTGCGCCAGTACCGCTTCGCCGTGGAGCGCCGCATCCTGGAGTTTCCTGCTGGAACCCTGGAAGCCGGTGAGGATCCCCGCGACTCGATGGCACGGGAGCTGGGGGAAGAGGCGGGCTACGGCGCCGCCCGCTGGGACGACCTGGGCCTGATGCTGCCCTGCCCCGGCTACTCCGACGAGGTGATCCATCTCTTTCTCGCCCGGGAGCTCACCCCCCTGGTGGAGCGGCCCGCCGGCGACGAGGACGAGGATCTCGAGGTGCTGCTGCTGCAGCCCTCCGAACTGGACGCCGCCCTGGCCAGCGGCGATGAGGCCCTTGATGGCAAGAGCGTCACGGCCTGGTTCAGGGCCCGCCAGCTGCTGGGGCTCTGAAGCCCCGAACCAGATTGACGTCAACGCCGCCATGAGTGTTCCCCGCTGGCTGTTCTGGCACCGTCGTGATCTGCGGCTGGCCGACAACCTCGGCCTGGCCGCCGCCTGCCGCGCCACCCCCGCCGTGACCGGGGTGTTCGTGGTGGAGCCTCCAGATCCCTCGGCGGGGACTCCTTCGCCCGCCCAGCTCTGGTTCCTCGCCGAGAGCCTGCGGGAGTTGGAGCAGCGCTGGCGAGCCGCCGGCAGCCACCTGCTGCTGCTGGAAGGGGATCCGGTGGCGCTGCTGCCCAGCTTGGCGCAGGCGACCGGCGCCGAGGTGGTGGCCTGGAACCGGGGGGTGGAGCCCGCCGAGCGGGACCGGGACCGACAGGTGGCCGCCGCCCTGCAGGCCGGCGGAGCCAGGGTGCTTGTGGATTGGGACCACCTGCTGGTGCCCCCCGGGACCCTGCGGACAGGCGGCGGCGATCCCTACCGGGTGTACGGGCCGTTCTGGCGCAGCTGGCGCAAGCGGCTGGGCTCCCTGCCGGCCGCCGACCTGACCCCCCTGTCCGCTCCCACCGGCCTGCTCGACCTCGAGCCCACCCCCCTGGGCCATGACGGTCCTGAGGCCACGCTGGAGCGACTGGCGGAGCGGGGGAAGGCGTTCCGCGGCGCCGCGATCTGCCCCTGCCGCCCCGGGGAGGCGGCGGCCGCGGCGCAGTTGGCGGCCTTCGCCCACAGTGCCCTGCTGGGTTACGAGCCAGGCCGCAACCGGCCCGGCGAAGCGGGCACCTCGGTACTCAGCGCCGCGCTCCGCTTCGGCACGCTCAGCCCCCGCCAGGCCTGGGCCACCGCCCAGACGATGCGAGCGGCCGCCGGCAGCCACGAGCAGGAGCAGGCGATCACGGTGTGGGAGCAGGAGCTGGCCTGGCGCGAGTTCTACCAGCAGGCCCTGTTCCAGTTTCCGGAGCTGGCCGAGGGTCCCTACCGCCTCCAGTGGCGCCACTTCCCCTGGGAGAACGATGAACGCCGTTTCTCGGCCTGGTCTGACGGGCTCACGGGTGTGCCGATCGTGGATGCCGCCATGCGCCAGCTGAATGAATCGGGCTGGATGCACAACCGCTGCCGCATGATCGTGGCCTCCTTTCTGGTCAAGGATCTGATCTGTGATTGGCGCTGGGGCGAGCGCGCTTTCATGGAGCGGCTGGTGGACGGCGATCTGGCCGCCAACAACGGGGGCTGGCAATGGAGCGCCAGCAGCGGCATGGATCCGAAACCGCTGCGCATCTTCAACCCTTACACCCAGGCGGCCCGCTTCGACCCCGAGGCCGTGTACATCCGTCGCTGGTTGCCGGAGCTCGCCCACGTGGCCACAGCGGATCTGATCAGCGGCGCGATCGCGCCCCTGGAGCGACGGGGCTACCCCGAGCCGATCGTCAGCCACAAGGAGCAGCAGGCCCATTTCAAGGCCCTGCACGCCACGCTGCGCTGACCGGCTTCAGGCGGCGACGGAAGCGGGGCGTGCCGGTGCTGCGAGTGCCACGGCGCAGATCCGGCGCACCATCTCCAGGACCCGACCCTGTTGGGCGCCGGTCAGTTCAGGGAAGATCGGCAGGCTGAGCACTTCTGAGGTGAGCCGCTCGGTGATGGGCAGGCTGCCTGGGCCATGGCCCAGATGGTTGTAGGCCGGCTGGCGGTGAATCGGAATCGGGTAGTAGATGATCGTGTTCACGCCGGCGGCAGCCAGCTCCTGCTTCAACCAGTCACGGCAGGAGCTCTCCGGCAGACCGTGCTCGGCGCTCTCAGGCGAGGGGGAGCAGGAGCGGCCGCATCGGGCCTGGCCCTGAGGGCAGCGGGGCACCCGCACCACGAACTGGTTCCAGCTGGTTCCCTCGGGACCCGCATCGGGCAACTGCAGTCCTGGGGTGCCCTCCAGGCCCCGGCGGTAGATGCCGGCCAGCTGGCGACGGCGCTCGATCCACCCCTGCAGATGGGGCAGCTTGACGCTGAGAACGGCGGCCTGGATCGCATCGAGCCGGCTGTTGTAGCCCAGGGAGGTGTGGAGGTAGCGGCGCGGCATGCCATGGACGGCAAGCTCGCGGATGCGTTGCGCCAGCTCCGGATCCCGGCAGGTGACGGCGCCGCCGTCGCCGGCGCCGCCCAGGTTCTTGGTGGGAAAGAAACTGAAGCAGCCCGCATCCCCCCAGCTGCCCAGCGGCCGCCCTGCCCAGCTGGCGCCAGTGGCCTGGGCACAGTCTTCGATCACCCGGAGGTGGTGGGCGCTGGCGATGACGCCAAGCCGCTCCATGTCGACGGGCCGGCCGAACAGGTGGACGGGCAGCAGGGCCCGGGTGGCGGGGGTGATGGCGGCCTCGATCCGATCCAGATCGATCAGATAGGAGCTCTCCTCGACATCGACGAACACCGGGGTGGCCCCGACGGCGCTGATCGCTTCGGCGGTGGCGAAGAAGCTGAACGCGGAGGTGATCACCTCGTCGCCGGGGCCGATGCCCAGCCCCCGCAGGGCCAGCACCAGGGAATCGGTGCCACTGTTGCAACCGATCGCGTGGGGGGAGCCCATGGCGGCGGCGAACTGTTGCTCGAAGCGGGCAATCGTGGCGCCCCCGATGTATTGCCCGCTGCGCAACACCTGCAGAACGGCATCCTCAAGCTCTTCACCGAGTTGATGAAGCTGCTCGGTGAGATCGAAGGGGGGCACCTGCATGGGGGGCACCATAAACCCCTCCGCTGGGCTTGCGCAGCAGGCTGTCTCCGGCAGGATCGGCATCGATTCCGACCTCCGTCCTTGCCGCGGCTCCTGCGTGGGTTCCCGATCTCCGCGTTGGCGGCCCTTCTGCTGTTGAGCGCTTGCACCCCCGCCCACCAGCGGGCCAGCTGGCGCATCTTCCCGCTGCAGCGCCACCAACCCCATGACGGACTGGCGGTGGTGAATCAGCCCGATGGCTACGGCCTTCACATCTGGCTGGAGACCGACACCCGCAAGCGGGGCGTCTGCCGGCCCCGCTGGCTGCCCGATGCGACCCGCCTGTTCAACGGCAATGGCTCCGTCCCCTTCAGCTCCGGCCTGGCGACACGGCCGGAATTCTTCGCCGCGATGGACCGACGTGACGTGCGGGACGCCCTGCGACGGGAACTGGAGGCCCTGTGTGGGGTGCGGGCTCCCCGCAGCCGCTGGGAATGGCGCGAACCCCCCCGCCGAGAAGACGAGGTGAAGGCAGAGCGGTTGCCGTTGCTGGAGGAAAAGGACCTGCTCAGCGATCCGAAAAAGGTGCGGCAGCAGGAAGACGCCCTGGCGCCGATCCCCCCCCAGGAGGAACCGCCCCGCTGAGGCGGGCGCTGTCCAGATGGCTTCAGTTCAGACCAGGGCAGCGGCGCCGCTGTAGCCCTGGGGCAACTCCAGATCGTGCAGCACGACCTCCGCTGAGGAGGACGGGTTTGGCTCAAGCGAAGCGCCAAAGCCAGTTCCCCGCGCCTTCAGCTGCGCTTCGAGCCGGCACCAGTGCCGCAGGAAGACCGGCAGCCTGGCAGCGGCAGGCTGGGCCTCGATGGACTCGCAGAGGTCGGGCGCCAGGCACCGCCGGGCGATCGGCGCCCAGGCCAGGCCAGGACGGTGCCACTCCACATCCACCCCCACGGGCCGGCTGGCGTGGAATCCCAGCAGCACCAGATCGCCCGAGTGGGCGATGTTGAACTCGGGGGGCTTGATTGGTAACCGAGCCCCGTCGCGATCGGCCAGACGGGGCTTGCCGTAGGGACCCGTCGCCAGCTCCAGCCCGGCCGGATCCTCGCCACACAATGTCCCCAGCAACAGCCGCAGCACACCGCGACCGAGCAGGAAGCGATCGCGGTCATCGGCCCGCCGCAGCCGCTCCAACCGGGCCTGCTCCTCGGCGGAGAGCAGGCCCAGCAGGGTTGGACGCCGGCCGCTCAACCCGTCCTGGCGGCGGTCGATCAACCAGAGGGCGGGAGGGGCTTCCGGCGAGGGATCCAGGGCGCTCCAGGGACCCTCCGGCGGCCAGGACCGGGGCTGAAGGGGCACGCTGGCGGACGCTGCGGGAGAATCCCATTCTCCTGATCCCGGCCCATGCTCCTCGATCTGCGCGGCAAGAAGGCCCTCGTCACCGGCATTGCCAACAACCGCTCGATCGCCTGGGGCATCGCCCAGCAGCTCGCCGCCGCCGGTTGCGAGTTAGGCATCACCTATCTGCCGGATGAGCGGGGCCGCTTCGAGGCCAAAGTGCGCGAGCTCACCGCGCCGCTGAACCCCACCCTGTTCCAGCCGCTGAACGTTCAGGACCCGGCCCAGATTGAGGCGGTGTTCGCCGCCATCGCCCAGCAGTGGGGCAGCCTTGATGTGCTGGTGCACTGCCTGGCCTTCGCCGGCAAGGAGGAGCTGATCGGCGACTATTCCGCCATCAGCCCCGAAGGTTTCGGCCGGGCCCTGGAGGTGAGCGCCTACTCCCTGGCGCCGCTGTGCCGCCATGCCAAGCCCCTGTTCAATCCCGGGGCCAGCGTGATCACCCTCACCTACCTGGGGGCCGAGCGGGCCATCCCCAACTACAACGTGATGGGGGTGGCCAAGGCGGCCCTGGAGGCCTCGGTGCGTTATCTGGCCGCCGAGCTGGGCCCCCACAATCAGGTGCGGGTCAATGCGATCAGCGCCGGTCCGATCCGCACCCTGGCCAGCTCCGCCATCGGCGGCATCCTCGAGATGATCCACAACGTGGAGGCGAAGGCGCCGCTGCAGCGGACCGTCACCCAGGAGGAGGTGGGCAGCACAGCGGCGTTCCTGGCCAGCCCCCTCGCTTCCGGCATCACCGGCCAGGTGATCTACGTGGACGCGGGGTACTGCATCGCCGGGATGTGACGGCGGATGGGTAGCAGGCTGGGGCAGGCCTGCCGAGTTTGGTTTTGCGGCGGCCGGCAGGGGTCGCGGAATGGGGATGGTCTCAGAACAGGTCTCCAGACACAGTGGCTCAAAAGATCTTTTCTTCTGGAACGCAAACTGCAGCTTTCGACTGGCTCGCCGTGGAGAGCTTGGATGACGTCCACGCCGCTCGTCTGCTGAGGGTCGCCATCCAGCCTGAGCTGGAAACTCCGATTGTCTCCTCCTTTGAGCAGAACTACGCGGGGACGGGTGTGTGGCGAATCAGCCCGCGGAAGAGCGCATGCGAGCTGGGATCGAGGCTATTCGGGAGACTTCTCATTCCAACTTTAAGTTTGGCCTGGGCTTCTGGATGGCCCCACCATGTCCCGCCCCCCTTCCGCCCAGCTGGCTCCGATGGTGAACATGCTGGATGGAGGCCAAAGCAAATGAAGTCATTCCAGTGGGATTTACCTGGGCATCCTGCCCAAGGACCGATCAATGACGCAAGCCCTCTCCGCTGCGATAGCCACGGCTTTCAAGCTGCCACGGGAGGAACAGGACGTGCTCGCTTCGATACTTTGGGAGGAAATCGCCTCGGCGGAGGAATGCTGGAGAGATCGAGTCGCAGGATCCCAAAGCGTGCTGGAAATTCTGGCGGCTGAAGCGATCCGCGACTTCGACGGTGGCCGCATCGAGCCACTGGACGAACATGAATGAAATCGGACACGACCGAGAGATGTAGACAGCTCTGCTCCAAGACTGCACGGGATCGGAGACAGAAAATCAAGCGTGCTTAAAACCTATAGCAAAGTAATCTATCGCATCCCAATTAGAGACTCCTGAACAACAAATTGCACGCCGGCTCGAGTTCAGCCAATGACCAGGGGGGTAGGCAGCTCGAAAACTAGGTTATGCAGTGACCAGCGAATCGGCTGTCTCAAGCAGGCAGATGGTCCTAAGCGCCACCCAGAGCAAGCCTGGCCGTTGCAAGGTGTGAAACCAAGCAAAGATAGTGACAAAAAAGAGGCGGAGAAGCCTCATGCTCTTCTCTGCGCACATCACCAGAAATGCCATGGCAATCGAGGTCTCTGCGCCTTTGTCCAGCCGAGCCATAATCAATTCAAGAGAATACTTTCGCTTCCCTGTTCCAAAGCAACCTTCCACCTCATTTCGCCTCCTCTGGTCTGCGCTGAGCTGCTGCTTGTGGGCAGCATTGATCTCTGGATCCTTTGGTGGCCTCCCTAATCGCTTACCAGATAGCCGTATGTTATTCCTCGTGCAGAAGTTTCTATTCTTGGTGTTGATGTAGATGCGATCAGCGCAGATTCGCTCGGGGTAACAGCCGAGTTCCTGCTTATATCTCTTGGCTTGTGGAATCAGGTCCTCGGCCTCATTGTATGGATCCCAGCTGATCCTGTGCAGAAAGGCAAAGCCATTTCGCACAGAGACACTAACTTTGGCGCCAAACTCAACAGCAGCTCTTGCCTTGCCGCGAACAATGGGACGAACCTGCCGCTGAATCAAGTTGACGATGCGGTCGGGGATGCTGCGCGTCGTGGCGTACAGCAGGATGCTTTGTAGGCGGTGCAGCTCGCTGATCACGAGAAGTTTGTGCCACCAATGCGTCTTCAGGCCCGAAAGGCTTGCCCCAGAAGCGATCAAGGCATCGATAGCATCAAGATTACGCTGCAGGTAGTCGAGTTGGCGTCGTATTGCGGCTTTTATTTATCGACGGCGTGGCTTCTTCTGTTTGGCGACATTTAGGAAAACAGCACGTGCCCTGCCACGATCATATTGGGGCTTGTGTTTCGAAAGTCTGATTGCCGATCGCACAGATCATCAATGATTCGTTCAGTCGACTCCCTTGCCTCGTTCAGCAACTTCAGATCAGTCGGATAGGTGATGTCCGCTGGCGTGCAAGAGGCATCGATGGTGAGTGTTCCCCAGTTCTTGCCCTCTGGCCAATCTGCAGGCTTCACGAAATCGTCGAGTGATAGCTGGGTTCCAGCATCAGCGCCTGGAGCATCAGAGTCGTCGTCATCTGGGAGTGACGACACAGCCTCGATTACCATGGCCTTACGGGGTTCGGCAATCAGTTCGCTTATCCGCTTGAGATCCTCCTCCGAGAATCGGTTGCGGAAATGAACCATCATTGATGGATCAAACGGCACCTTGCTGGAATAGCCGGCAAAGCCAAGGAAAAACTGCATGTAAGCATTTTCTCGGATCTGCTCGACGGTCTCCTCATCGGTCAAGCCAAGCCGCTGCTTGATGAACAGCGCGCCAAACGCCAGGCGTGCAGGCACCCCAGTCGTGGGGTTGAACTGAGGGGCATATGCTTCTTCTATCTCGTCAGATGGCATCAGCGAGGCGAAAAGAACCCAGCGGTTCTCCGGGTCCAACGTGCCGCCAAAAGGCACATGGAACTCGACGATTGAGAGCTGCCCGTTATGGTGTTTTCGGTACATCTGCAGCGTTCAGCAGTTGTAGCAATCGTCAATTGCCCTGTTCGAGGCCAGTTAATCGGGTCTCGATCACTGAAACAAGTTGCGCCGCAGTCGATCTGGCATTTTCAGGAGTCCCCAATTACCGACGAAAGATGGAACGATTGGCCAGTCACCGCATAGACGATGTCATGGCCTGCGTAAGCCCTCCTCAGATGTCAGTTGCGGGGCGATGTGGTGTAGGAGCTTATAGGAGTCTCTAAGTGCATCTTACCGGAGAAAGATGCTTAGATCCACTGCGCTGCAGTCGGTCTGGCTAACCACAGGATGCCCTAGGTACGCCAACACTAGGTCCCGTTCCTCGTCCCCTCTCTTCATTCCCGCTGATCAGGGTAGCTTGTCCATAAGGGCTTGCGCAGCAGGGGGCCTCGAACTGCCGGGCAGCATTAGATTGACATCCTCTCGCTGAACCTCATTCCTCTTGGCATGGGCAGCCCTGCTGACATTGCGTGGCTTTATGAACAGTTGGTCAGAAATTGAGTGGGGTGTAACTTTCCTGAAAGCGGGGGGGGGGCAAGTCGGTAAGCTGGTTTACAGGCCGAAAAGCAATCTTTATCCACCGTCACCGCGCGCTTCATCAGCAACCATTGCCATACCCAGCGGCAATAGGAATTGCCGCTGTCAGAACCTTTGGCGAGGTGCCTGTCGAATCGATGGAAACACATGAAGGTGCAGCGGTGTACGCCGCAGTTGAAGACATTCTTATAACACTAGAATGATTCTGATTGACAAGTGATCGCCAAGTCATCAGGGTGTAAAGCTGAGCCATTCCCGCGCCCTATTTAGCAACATATCGAACTCCTGCAGTGTGGCTGACCACTTCCTCACTGTCCCGTCTGAGGAAGCAGTTACTACGAAAAGTCCGTCTGGACTGAAACTGACAGCCCTGACAGGCCCTTTGTGCCCCCTAAATAGTCTAGTCGGCACAGCAGCATGAGCAGTAGATTTACACTCTAAATCCCATAAATAAGCATTCCGATCCAGGGAACCGCTAACTAAATAACGGCTGCAGGGACTGAAACAGGCACTCCAAATAGGAATGGCAGGATCGTGGGTAAAATCCGTGAATAACTTGCGGGTTTTCCAGTTCCAGACATAGAGTTTACCAGCCGAAGAACTGCCCACGAGATACTTGCAATCAGGGCTAAAATTGACACTCAAGATCGGGCTTTTTCCTCCGGAAAACCCACATACCTTCTTTCCCTGAAGATCCCACAAGCAGACGCTGCCGTCGTCTGCGCCACTGGCAAGGAATTTATCGTCAGGACTGAAGCTCACACTCCAAATCGGACCCTTAGCCCCAAGCCACTCGCACTGCTGCTGCCCCTGCAGGTTCCAGAGACGAATTGTCTTGTCCGCCGAACCAGTAACCAGCAATTGCCCGTCGGGACTGAAGTTGATACTCCAGACAGAATTTTGATGTCCCTTAAATGATTGGAGGCGATTGCCCTCCACATCCCACAGAGAAGCAGTGCCATCGGCAGAGGCGGTAGCGAAATGGAATGCTGTCGGGCTGAAACTGACTTGCTTGACCCAGCTTGCGTGGACATTAATCTGCTTGAGCGGCCTGTTGTCCACATCCCAACGCTGGACATCCCAGAGACAGACAGTACCACCTGAGGAAGCAGTTGCCAGGTATTGACCATCATGACTGAAGCTGGAACTCAACAAAGACCCTTCCTGTCTCTTGACCTGGGGCAGCCGCTGTAAGTTCCAGAGGTGAATCTTGCGATCGCCGCAGGCAGAAGCCAACAACTCACCTTCGGGGCTGAAGCCAATCCCCTGAACCGGCGCGGCATGAACCAGTTTAGCCAGCTCGCTACCGTCAAAATCCCAAATGCGCACGGTACAGTCTTCCGAAGCACTGGCTAGGTATAAGTTTTGGGGGTGGAAGCGGACACTAAACACCCAGCCTTTATGACCTCTTAGGGTTTTATATTTTTTACCGGTTTCTGGGTTCCAGAGTTTGACGCTGTTATCGGAACTACCAGAGGCAAGCATCGTCCCTTCCTTGTTAAAATTCACGCTCCAGATGGCTGCATCGTGAGCCTCCCAGTCCCGCAGTTTCATTCCTGCTAAATCCCAGAGGCTGATGCTGCCGCTGTTTGAGCCAGTGGCGAAATAATTGCCATGGGGACTGAAACTGATGCACCAGATAGGACCCTGGGCGGCTAAAAACTGGAGGCGTTCATTGCCTTCTAAGTCGCAGAGGCGAACTTTACCATCCGTGCCAGCAATAGCCACCAATTTTCCGTCAGGACTGAAGGCGACATCGCGGATGGGCGCGGGATAGGGAATTAACACTAGGGGATTGCCTTGCGAGTGCAAGTCCCAGAGGCGAGCCGTCCCGTCATCGCAGGCAGAAACGAGATAGCGGCCGTCAGGGCTAAAATCAATGCCCCAGATCCAATTGCGAGGCTCTTTAAAGATTTTCAACAGTGTTCCCTGCCGGTTCCACAACCGAACGGTGCCGTCTTCTGAACTGCTGGCTAGTCTCTTGCCATCAGGAGCAAAAATAACGCTGCAAGCGGCTCCTTTATGACCTGACAGCTCTAGGATTTCTTGAATGTTGTCTAAGATATGTTCCAGTACTGACCTCAAGGAATCTGAAGAATAGCCTCGCGGAAGCAAGTCTTCTTTAATTGCATTTTGTAGAGTTTCACCCGCATTTGCGATTGTCCGCAAAGCATTGAGTTGGGAGGATTCGGCAAACTGTTCCAGAGCTTTAGGAACTACCGTATCGAGAGTTAATTGTGCCTTATACTTGGCTCGATTGTATTGCATCCAATAATGGTTGTGCCACTCTAAAATTGCTTCAGCAAGGATGCTGTGGGAGATTTCGTAGCAGATTTGGCTGGGATTTGTCGGACAACTGACAGGGTTTAGAAGGTTTTGACGTTGTAGTGCCTTTAAGATAGTTCGCAGTTCAGCTTCTCCCATACCTGCTTGTTTTGCCAAATCTTCAACGGGGTAGGCAATTTTTGTGCCCCCGGGAGTAATGAGGTAGCCAACGATTTTTGCTAGAACTTTGACGGCATTCGGTTTGGCAGACTCAGCCAGCTGTTTTATTTGCTCATTGAAATAGTATTTTATAATCTTCTCGCGCCTACCTAGGTCTTGGAATGTCACAAGACGCAGGAGATCGGATTTATTATTTCTCTCTTTTGCCCAAAGGCACTGCATGACTAACTGCAAGCAGGCAGTATCAAAGTTAACTTCTACTAAGTCTTTGATTATCTCGTCTATTAAGTCTGGTGCAATTCCAACTTTCTCATTTGGATTCTCGGAATTATATTTCTTAAATATAGGGTTGACAATTGCTTCGTAGATAGCATCTTCGTCAAGAGGTAATAGTGGCAGTCGGTTGCGAATTATATCAGGGATTGCTCCCTTGAAGCGATCGAGTTTTGAAAGAAAGTCTTCATCAACGGCAATGAGAAAGTTGACGTTCAGTCCCAGATGGTTGACCGCATTAGGAAACTCTGCTTCAAAGCTGTTCTCTGCCATCTCTGGTTGAGGATGGTAGAGAAAGTATTCTTCAAATTCATCAAGAATGATATATATCATACCCTGATCGTCGCCGCGGTCGAGGGCTTTGCTATAATCTACTAAAATGTCCTCAAAGCTATCAGGTTCTATTGATCTTGGCGGCAATGAATGCCCAGGAATTAACTCTTCAATTTCATTCCTTACTTGCTTGACTAAGCTCATCAGAGGATTAGGTTCTTGCCAATCCTTAAAGATGATAACAGCCAACTGAGGAAAACTGAAATTCTCAATATTTTGCTGTGCTAGCCGGTGGAGTTCATGAACCACCCCCGCTTGCAACAATGAGGTTTGTCCTACGCTATGCTTACCATAGAGGACGGTCAGTCGGCAACTTTTTAGGTAATCAATAAGTTGCTTTTTCTCTTTATCTCTGCCAAAGAAAATATCGGCATCTGCTTCGTCAAAAGCGGCTAATCCTTTGTAGGGACAGGTTGGACTTGACATTAGTCTCTACCTCGTTTGCTATCATTCATCGAGTCAACACATTCTAGACGCACTTAATTATCTTCTGGATTTATTAAAGCGTCCAGTTTGTTGCAAATCTCCACTAATGCGTCATTTAACTCAGAAGAATCAAGTGTTTGCTGAGGATCAAGCTTATCTAATGGTTTATTTACATCGTAAGCTGCTTGGTAGTTAGCAATTATTTTACCAAGATCAGTTCGTGTATACCTACAACTTGTCAGACAAAACCAGAATATGGTCAATCCTTCTTCTTCAGCAGCTTCTAGTAGAGGTGGCAGTTCGTTCTTGGTAATAAACTCTGAGTTTAAGAAATTTGAACTGACTAGCAAGACAGCAACTTTAGTTGAGGCAAGCGCTCTTTTGATTTCTTCTCCCCATTTCATTCCTGTTTTGATATAGGTGTCATCCCACCATAAGTCACCTTCATCGATTGTACTTCTACCGTACATGTCTTTGAACTTCTCTAGCCATTTGCTATCTTTATGGCTATAGCTAATAAATATTCTACTTCGCTGAGGTATTTCAGGAGCAGGAACATTCACTTTAGAGATGTTGGTGACTGGTTTTTTCACGGTAGTAAGTTGAGATTTTAACTGTTTTTCTAGTTCAATAATGTAGGCTTCTAAAGAATCAATTGCAAGGTTATTGACACCGTATTTATCCCAGAACTTTTCATCCAAACGTTCTGGATGCTCTTGAATTGCCCACCATCTTTTGTCAGTTTTATAAAGTTGTTCTCGCCAAATACGAGAGAGAATAAGTCGCAGATTCCAATGGCTGGGGCTGTATTCGAGAAACCAAAGCCGTCGATTTTTTTCTTGAAGCGCTACCAAAAGACTTGGAGGAAGTAATTCTTTGATACTTCTCTGAGTTAAGTAATCAATAAAGTCGTCTTCAGCAATAGTAAATTGTCCACTATCAGCTTTCTCAACTCCTCCATAAAGCTTGAGAATAACTGGGCGCTGCTTGAGGGAGATTTCATAATCTTGAGGGTCTTCAATTAGAATGGGTTTTTCGTTAAAGGGGGTATGCAGAAACCGTCCCCCCATTTCATTTCCAATAAATGCCACGACATCAAAATCCTGGTTTGCCTGCTGAAAAGCCTGCTCTAAGACACTATCTAAACAAGTTGTGACAATTAAGGGATAGGGAGGCGCATAATCATTGTCTTTAAGAAGGCTGGGCAATCTAGCCAAGAATTGGTGAACTGGATTGGGTGAATACTTTGATTCTAAGATTTCTCTGAGCATAGCTTCAAGGGTATCTGAATCGCACAGAGATAGGTATTGGGCTACATTGGCTAATGCTAATTTAGTAATTGTATCCTTGTTGATTAACGGACACTCTGGTGGTAAATGATTATCAGTCGTGTTGCAAAGAGGGCAAGTATTGACATAGCCCCAGTCATTTTCCTTGGCCAAATGAATTGCCAGTTCATAACTACTGGGAGGGTAGTTGCCATCCTGCCAGTCTACCGGTTCTCCATTTTGTTTTTTGGGGCGGCCACAGAGGTTAACATCAGAACTCAAGAAAGGAATGATTATTCCCTGTTTGATTGCATCAATAACCACTTTGTAGTGGCTGTTTAGTTGTTTAGAACTAGCCTTAGTTTGTGATGCTGGCATGGGACTCTTCCTTTTTGATTGTAGTTAAATCGTGAAATCCTTTGCGTCTCTTAAATCGCAAAGAGATGTATATCATATCTCTTAGAGAATCTGGGAGATTTGGATGTTCTCCATTGGCAATCTCCTCAAATATAGATAGGGAGCCAGGATAGAGAATCGGATACAAGTTGGAATCAAAGAGGCAAGAAAAGATTGCCAATTCCTCAATCAAATATTGTTGGCAAATCTGGAGAAAGTCATTTCCCGAGATACTGGTTGCATCTACAGCGAGGTGGCGTTGCACGAATTGGAAAGAGAAAGTATTAACTGCGTTGACAAGTCTGGTATCATTCTTCATTAAATCCTCAATTATATCATAATATTCTCTGTAACTGTCTGTCTGCTGGATATCTGAGCAATAAACAAATTCAAATGGACAAGAATTCAAGTAGCGATCAAATACGGGTAATTCAGCATTAATGTATTTTCCACCCGCATGGAGCGCTTGGACAAATGCTTGTCTTTCTGTCAAGCCGTGATTGTCTATTAGTAAACTCAGGCGGTATAGACTATCGCCCAGCAATACCCTACAGCTGCGAAAACGCTTAGCTATCCAGTCAGTCATGGCGATTAGTTTTGCCGTTGAGAAGCTGGGATTGTCTAGGCTTACTCCCAAATAACAACTATCATATGACGCAAGCTTCCCTCTCGCAATCTCAGGAGCAACTTCATTTACAAAGACATGGTATTTTGGTTTTGTGGGGATTTCAATGTCCTCTTTCATATCACTTAATGACACCATATCAACGTAGGCCATAGAAAATACATTCCTTGGGGAATCACCCAGGAAGCTTATCTCTCCAAACTGTTTTAATTCAGGCGCAAAAAGTACATTGAGACCATAAAGCCTGCCTATGGGTGCGATGATACCCAATGAATGATTCGGCAGTATTAATTTAATATCATCAGCGGTTAACACTGTGATTTTACTAGCCTTAAGCCTATTTTGCAAATCAACCAAGTCAATTTGCTTGCAATGGGAGATAACAGCTATTACAATTTGATGACCATCAATTTCCAGTAAGCAAGAATCAACAAATTCCATCCCAAGCATGGCTTGCTGGTCTTGTATTTCTTCCATGCTGCAAGAATTTGAATAACTTGTTATTGTATATTTGACCTGATTGCCGTCAAGAAAGTCTTTAAGAGCTAACATTAGTTTCTCAATTTCAGGGCAATTAGAAGCTAACTGCTATTTAAGCACATAAAGGTAGATTGTCAATGCCTGCGTAAGGACTGGATAGGGCTTCCTGAGAGAGTGAGCCTGAGCCCGAACTGAACGACCGAGGTGGATACTCTGAGCAACAACATCGTTGAGGTCAAACGGATCAGGAAGATCGGAAAAGGGCAAGTCGATTCGTTCCGCCAGGCTTCGAGCAAGCCAGTGATACAAAGGAATCGAAGTTCCATCCTCTTCAACAGTCACCAGCTCTGGGCCGATCACTGGAATCACCTTGCCCTCCTCCACAAAGAGCAGCAGGTCTTCCCAGAATCGCTCCAGAGATTCAGGCATTTCGCCAAGGCCCCAGAAGCTCAGAATGAAGATCTTCGGCTTGGGAGCGACGTCGTCGAACTGAAGATAACGGTCTCACACGCGATCACCATTTTGATCCAACAGTAGGCAAGGCATGCCTGAGCGTCAAGAGATTTGTTGGCCGTTAGCCGCTCCATCAGCCCACAAAGCGTTCAGATCGATCCAGCGTTGTGAAATCCTTCAAACAAATCAGCCCGATCTTTGATGTTGGCTAAGGTTGCTTCAGTGCCTGAATGCGCAACTCCCCATGCCAGTCCTGCCCCATGCGTTTGTGGTGATGCCCTTCGGCCGCAAGCCTGGAGGCGATGGGGTGCCGATTGATTTCAATCGCATCTACTCCAACTTCATTCATCCGGCCCTGAAGAAGGCTGGCCTGGAGCCTTTCCGTGCCGACGAGGAGCAGCGTGCCGGCAACATCCACAGCGACATGTTCCAGGAACTGCTGCTCGCCGATCTGGTGGTGGCCGACCTCACCATTGACAATCCCAATGTCTGGTATGAGCTCGGGGTCCGCCACGCTCTGAGCGCCCGGGGCGTGGTGCTGATCTGCGGCGGCAGGGTCCCCACCGCCTTTGATCTCCAACCCGACCGAAAACTGCGCTACGGCCTGCTTGATGGTGTTCCCGATCCCACCACCCTGCCCAGCGATATCGAGAACCTGGCGGACATGGTGCGGGCCACCATGGAGAGCTGGCAGGGCCGACGCATCAGCCCCGTGTATGCCCTGTTGCCCAATCTTCAGGAGCCCGACTGGAGAAGCTTGCGCGTTGGGGGCGTATGCGAATTCTGGGAGCAACATGACGCCTGGCTGGAGCGGATCGAGCGCGCCCGCCGTGCCAACGACATCGGCGACATGCTCGTGCTCGCCGACGAGGGCCCCGTGGCCGCGTTCCGTGCTGAAGCCTGGATTGCTGCCGGCACCGCTCTGCGCAAGGCAGAGCGATTCCGGCTCGCCCTGGAGCAGTTGGAGAAAGGCCTGGCCATCAAGCCCACCGACCTCAAGGCACTCCAGGAGAAGGGCACCTGTCTGCAGCGTTTAGCGATCGCAGGGGAGCCCGGCCACAGCCTCGATCGGGCGCGCGACCACTACCGCAAGGTGTTGGAAGCGCATCCGAAGGATGCGGAAACCAGGGCCCTCGCCGCCAGGGTGGACAAGGACGCCTGGGTGGATGGGTGGCGCCTAACCGATACCCCGCCGGAGCAGAAGCGGGCGGAGGCCGCCGAAGCCATCGACCTGCTCACGATGGCGATCGATCAGTACGCGGCGGCGTTCCGCTCCAATCCGGCCCATTACTACTCCGGCATCAATGCCCTCACCCTGATGCATCTGGCCTTGAATCTCACCGGCGACCACCGCTGTGATCACCAGATGGAGGTGATGGCTGGGGCGGTGCGCTTCGCGGCCGAGTGCGAGGAGGATCCCGCTCAGCAGTTTTGGGCCCTGGCCACCCTTGCGGATCTCGAGGTGCTGGTGGGAACCCCCGAGGGGGTACAGGGGGCCTATCGCAAGGCCATCGCCCGCAATGACAAGGATCGTTTTGCACTCGAATCCGTGCGCTCCCAGTTGCTGCTCCTGCAGGATCTGGAATTCCAGCCTGAAACGGTGAGCGTGGCGATTGCCACCCTCGATCGTGCCATCGAGAAAACCACTCCCGCCGCGGTGCGCTGGCGGCCTCGCCAGGCCATCCTGTTCAGCGGCCACATCATGGACACGCCCAACCGCCCCCAGCCCAGGTTCCCTGCCGCCATGGAGGCCGCAGCCACGGAAAGAATCGGCGCTGCCCTCGATGCCCTCGGCGCCGGTGCCGATGACATCACCTACTGCCAGGCAGCCGCGGGCGGTGATCTGATCTTTCTGGAGGCCGCCCTGCAGAGGCAGGTGCGATGCCAGGTGCTGCTGCCTTTTGATGAGGCCACGTTTCTGCAGCGCTCGGTGCTTCCATCCGTGCATGGGGAACAGTGGCGTGATCGCTATTTCGCCATGAAGGAAAGGCTCACGCTGCCCATTCGCTTCATGCCCGATGAACTGGGCCCCACTCCGCCACAGCTGAATGCCTTTGAACGCTGCAATATCTGGCTGCTCAACTCCACGCTGGCCTGTGGGATTGATCGTGTGCGGTTCATCGCCCTCTGGAACGGTGCTGGGGGCGATGGCCCCGGCGGCACCGCCCATCTGCATCAAGAAGTGCAACGCCGCACCGGCCAGGTGAGCTGGATCGACACCCGCTCCCTACCTTGTGCCTAGGCCAGTGGTGGCCCCCTTCGATCAGCCCATCATGACTGACGTCTCCGCAGATCATCCCATCCTGGCCCGGATGAGGAAGGAAGGGCCCAAGAAGATCCTCACCTGCGATGGTGGAGGCATCCGCGGGCTGATCAGCGTGGAGATCCTCGCCAAACTCGAGGCGGATCTGCGTATAAAGCTAGGGCAACCCGAGCTCCTTCTGGGCGACTATTTCGATTTCATCTGCGGCACCAGCACGGGGGGCATCATCGCCGCGTGCCTATCGTCCGGGATGTCTGTGAGCCAGATTCGCGACTTCTACGTGAGCAACGGTTCCAGCATGTTCGAGCGGGCCAAGTGGTACATGCAACTGCATCAGAAGTATGAAGCCGAACCCCTGGCCTTGCTGCTGCAGCAGGCGCTGACCTGTCAGCTCAACGGCCCCGGTTCCATCTACAACGAAAACGATCCCCCCGTTGAACTCGGCGATCTCAGGATGCGTGGGCTGCTGATGCTCGTTCTGCGCAACCACAATACCGATTCCCCCTGGCCGGTTTGCAACAACCCCCTGGCCAAGTACAACCAACTGGATCGGAAGGATTGCAACCTTCATCTGCCGCTCTGGCAGCTGGTGAGGGCAAGCACGGCGGCGCCCACGTTCTTTCCGCCCGAAGTGGTGACCTTTGCTGCGGGGACCAACCGGGAGTACCAGTTCGTGTTCGTGGATGGGGGCATCACCACCTACAACAATCCCGCCTACCTGGCCTTCCAGATGGCCACCGCCAGCCCGTACAAGATCAATTGGACCACAGGGGTTGATCAGATGCTGATCGTTTCAGTGGGCACGGGCAACGCTCCCGCCGCCAGGCCTGACTTTCGCCCGGAGGAACTTTCACGGCTCGGCCTTGCCATTACGGTTCCCTCCGCGCTGATGAATGCCGCCACAGCGGGCTGGGACATGGTGTGCCGCGTGTTGGGCGAGTGCCGCTATGGCGGGGAGGTGGATCGCGAGTTCGGCGCCATGATCCAGGCTCCGAATACGCCTGCGGGAGAGAGCAACTGGAGTGGGCTAAAGCAGTTCGCTTATGTTCGCTACGACCCCCTCACAAGCCGTGAGGGGCTGAATGATCTCGATCTCCCGGATGTGAGCGATAAGGCCATGGCAGGCATGGATGACGTCAAACTCATTCCCGAGCTCCAGCGGGTGGGAGAGGCCTACGCCGGGCGTCACGTGAAGATCGATCACCTCGCGGGCTTCGTGTGATCAATGTGGTCAAACCAGTCAAGCGGTTGGCTACGCTCTTCCCACTGGGAACTCCGAGCCCGAACGCGCTGTAGATCGAGACACTCGAGTACATACTCCAGGACTTGGAGGCCCGATGGTTCTATCGGCGGGTTGCCGATCATTCCCCACCCGAGAGCCTACGCTTTTGATTCTGATTGCACCAGCTGACCCATGCCCCATACCCCCCCATTCGGAGGCCACGCAAAATGGTTCCTGAGCACAACCGCAGCGGGCCTGATCGCCCTGCTGCCCTTCGCTTCAGGAAAAGCAGGGGATGCAGGTGGAATCGCTCCACAGATCCCGCGAGACCAATGGAAAGACTGTGGATTCAATGACCAGATCATTGGTTGTATTGACAAGCAACTTTCCAATGGTCTGAGTCTTGTCTGGAAAGACGGACTTCGCATGACCTACCTAGAGCAGCAGGGGCGCCAGGTGGGGGAGGTAGTCTATTTGGTCGATAGGCTTGGTGGCCTGTGGAGGCGCGAAGTGTTGGCGCAAGGAAATACATTGCTCACCAGTCTTGGAAGCGGGAATCGGATAGTGGTACCACTCCGCTTTCCCTGCAGGCCTCCCTTGAAGGGCGAAGTGGGCTATTGCCGCTATTAAGTTGAAGCCGGATAACTCCTAAAGGCTGGATTTGAGCTTAGTTTGGTGGTTCGGCAATAATTGCCCACCCCTTGCCGGGAGCATAGGTGCCATTGTCTAACACCATCCAGCGACGACCGAAGTTTTTGTAGCTGTATTGAAGGCCTTTGGCTACGCGATTGACATAGGTACCGTTGATCAAATCCATATCGCCAAAAGGATCATTCACGATCACCCCTGTTGGGGTGTAGCCAACTACGCAGAGCCAGTGCCCCCCTCCGGTTGGTGCATCAACATGGCCATGGTGGAGAAATCCGCACGGCACTGGAATGCCTCGGTTGATCTGTTGCTCAATGATGGAGAAGTCGCAATTCTGATTAAACCTGGCTTTGAGGCCAAAGCTTTCCAGGGCCTGAATCTGGGAAGCGGCGTCCGTTGTGTCGCCGTAGGTGAAAACCTTCTTCAAATAGATGTCATCACCATTGGGGCCTGGAAGGGTACCTGGCTTCAGGAATTCAAGCAACATGGCACAACTGGAGCTGAAGCACATCCGATCGGCTTGAGCTTCTCCCTGGGCAAAAACGGCGGAATCTAGCTGGTAAAAGTAGGGAACGTCAAGAGGGTTCCTGCCGGCAACACTTACCCCAGCGGGCTTCTCCGCTTGGGTAGGAGAAACCGAATCGGGAATGAACTTGGTTGCTGTTGCGAAGTAGTCCTCCCGTTCCTGGAGTCCGTTGGCGGGATCACGTCCGTTGACCCGTTCGGAAATCTGACGGCAGCTTGCTCCACTGTCAACCAGGCTGTTCATGTGGTTTTTGTTCCACCAGAATCCCGCTGAGGTGAAAGGGTATTGGCTCGCTACGTAGCTGCAACCCTCCATCACACGCATATCGTTGATTGATTTGGCAAATTGTTCGTAGTTGTAGCGGCCTGTCAACTGGATGGCCCCCGCTCCTTTGAAGCGGGTGCCATCACCTGGCTGGGTGTTCCCTAAGTCACGCCTTCCCTCGTAGGCCTTACCACTTGCTAATTCCTGGAGCCACCGCAACCCTCCAGATTCATGGGCAATCTGTGCGATGAAATGGCGTATCCTTGCTGGCGTATCGATGTCGAAGCGATCAAGACAGCTGTTTAAATCAACAAGCTGATCGGGAGTGATATCGCGCCCGAAGATCGCTTTGCATTGATCGGCTGTGATCAACGCAGTCTCTGGTGCCTGGAATGGGGGCGCGGAGCGATACTGCTCGGCAAACCCATCAATTTGTGCTGTGGTCAGCTGATCTTGAAGCCATTGCCAAGCGGATTTCTGATGGGGAAGATCATTGTAGAATTTGGCGGCATCAATCAGGTTAATTGAGTTCATTAATTTATGAAGCCATGTTAATGCTTTTACTTTATAGTTTGCCTATGGGGTCACCAGGCTAAGTGCTGAAGCCGTTGCAAATATTATTATTCGTGGTATTGCTGGTGTTGTTGGTCACTTTTCTGCGCCTCTAAGCAATCCTTGTCGAATGTCACCATCGCGTTTAAGCGATCAAAGGATCTGCGGTCCCGCGATCAGCTGAGATGATGGCACTCTGCGGCACTGGCGGACTATCTCGCCGGTGGTCGCAGCAAGCCCAACTGCCCAGATGCGGTGAAAACCTGATCGATTTGGATATCGCTGACCTGATCACTGGAGCGGCTGACGGCATGCTGGTGATCTTTCGCCCCGATTGCTGATTGCAGAGATCTGCCAATCGTTTCATGACCAGCTCCCTCCCATGGATTCACAAATGCCAGCAGAGGCGGCAGCTCACGCAACCCCCCCATGGCGTGGCCACTTCAAGCAATGAAAATCATAGTGATGGATTTCATCTCTCTCGTAGAAGCAATTTGTGAAGCACCCCCAGGGCAGCCTTGCGCTCGATCGAAATGCGCTGCCTGAGCAGAATCTCCCAAGGGTATTCAGTGTCGCCATGGAAGACGCTTGCGATGCGGGCTTTCCCATTTTCTCAACGACGCCTCACCGTGGCGACGTCCAGCCAACCTCTTCTCCATTCTCCTTTAGACGGCCGCGCCACAGCCCCATGAGCGTGCCGAGAGCCATCAGGAAAGCCAGGCTTCCCACAACCCCACTCAGCAGCGGCTCCAACACAACCGTGTGCCATGGCGGCCGACCATGGCGGCTCAGGAGCCAGCAACTTAGCCGCTGCAGATAAAGAATGGTCGTTGTGATTGCCACCACCTGGATCCATCCCAGGCGCAATACGCAGGTGCGCCCGGCGGCCAGAACTCCGATCAGCACCAGGACGCCGAGCGGCACCACCAGAGTGGCCAACAGGAAATTCGGCAGCGTCAGCCAACGGAAGCGAAGCGTGGCCGCCTCCTTCGTCAGCCCATGGCGCAGCCCGCACTGCAGATGGCCGGTCATCCAGCGTCTGCGCTGGCGCAGGAGGTTGGCGAACGTGCGGGGGACCAGGGTGACGGCCGTGGCGCCGGTCGCCAGGCCGAGGTGATGCCCTTTGCGGCTGAGGCTGAGGGTGAGATCGGCATCTTCGGTGCGGGTGCGGCAGGAGAAGGGCGTCTCCACCAGCGCCGATCGCCGGAACAGGGTGGCGGCCCCCGGAAGAATGGCGATCGCACCGAGGGCTGCCTGGCCGGCGCGCTCCACATTCAGCGCGTTCTGATATTCCTGACGCTGCATTGAGGTCAGCAGGCCGGGGGCGGGCTGCGCCTCCAACATGAAGGCCACGGCATCGGCCCCCTCCGCCTCCAGCCATGCCGCGGCTGCGGCCAGGGCGTCCGGCTCGGGTCGGGTGTCGGCATCGAGGGTCAGCACCAGATCACCGCGACACGCTTCGATCGCGGTGTTGAGGGCAGCCGACTTGCCGCGATTGTGGGGGTGGCGCAGCAGCATCCCGCGGGCCAACGCCTTGAGCGCGCCCTGTGTCAGGTTCCCTGTCTGATCGCTCGAGCCGTCATCGACGACGATCACCTCCCAAGGGGATAGCGAACTGCACCGCAACGACCGCAGCGTTGCGACGATCACCGCTGCTTCGTTGTAGGCCGGGATAACGACCGACACATGACAGGCCTGGCGCGGCAGCGACGGCCCGGAGGGGCGGCCACCAAGGACATGCAGACCCAGCCACCAGAGCACCAACAGGCGCAGCCAGATCAGCAGCAGGAGCAGCTCAATCAGCCGCCCAAAAACCGAACAGCCCGTCAGCGGAACTTCTCCACGATCCAGCGTGCCTTGCGATTGCCCGTGGACTCGTCGATCACCAGGCCCGGGTAGGAAGCCAGGGGCTCAATTCCATCGTCGGAGCGATCGGGGGAAACGAGCACATAGCCATAGCGACGGCAGCCGCTGCGTGCATAGGTCTCCTTACTCTCACAGGGTTGGAGTGCCGACAGCGGCCAGGCGGCGAACAACCAGTGTGTCTTGCCGGCGAGATCTTTGGTATTGGCCTGAAAGGTGACCACCCTGCTGGCCCCGCTCTTCGGCAGGGGGACGCGTTGGGCCGGCAGATCGAAGGATGGGGTGTTGTCATCGGTGATGATTTTTCGACCAGCGGTGCCGGTGGATTTCGCGTTGCCCGGCAGGGGCTTGTAGGCGGTGAGCCCCACCAGTACCTCCGGTTGCGAGGGGAAGGGTCTGCTGCCGGGTGCCTTGCCGCTGCAATCGAGCGTGATGCGGAACTGCAACTTCGATCCACTTGTTTCCATGGCAGGTCTGGTCAGCCCGCAGGACAGGGTCGGTTTCGCCAGCACTGGCGGGGCGCCCAGCAGCAGCAGTGCCACCAAGAGGCTGCGGCTAGGGATGGTGGAGGATGTAAAGCGCATCACGGAGCTCCAGTTCGTTGCGTAAGGGAATCAACTTGGCATAATTATCGCCGTTTCGCTTCCGTTCGGGAAAATAAAGCTTCACGTTGTCACGTTGCTGGTATAGCGCCTGGATGATTTCCGCGTCGGATGCCTTGGAAGGATCAGGCAGCGTGCTCAGTGCATTTTGCACGAGTGATGTTTCAGGGCCGTACTGCACCGCGATGGAGAACATCACCGCCTCTAGGGCCAGTGATTTTCTGGCTTTCACGTTTAAGTGATAGGGCACACCCGAAGGGGTGGCGAGGGCGGTCCCCTTCACTTTGGCCAGAAGCTGTTTATAGTCTCTCTGCTCGATGTAGTCCCGCTGTGAATTGATGAAGCTGTCTCTGGTTTTTGGATCCTGTGCTAGTTTCTTCCAGGCTGTTGCGAAGGCAGCGGATTGGCCGTTAGTGTTGGGGTTGTTGCCCACCTGCGGCAGGGCTGCATGGAGTACCGGAAGCCTGTATTCAAGGAAGCCTAGGTAGTCATCCATTGACCCTCCGGCTTTGATGCTGTAGTAGCCGTAGTAAATACCACCGTGAGCATCGGTGAATCTCGTCCAAGCTTCATTCCCCTCAAAGCGCTTGGCCAGGATGTCGATGGTGTAAGGCGGTGACGGAACGGAGCGGATGCTGGCCACTTTCAGTAGCCGCTCCTGAAACACCTCGTTGTCTTCTTTCTGCTGCAACGCCCGCTCGGCCTGCCTGCCTTGGCGCACCGCTTGCCAGGTGGCCATGGCCAGTCCCACCACAAGCAGAGCGCAGAGGCTAAGACCCCATTTCAGCAGCTTCGCCCGTTCCTGCTGCGCCCTGGTACTGATCTGCAGTGCCTTCCGTTCGAGCTCTGCCCGCGTCTGCTGCTCTTCTGCGGAGCGGCTGGCTTCGAGGAAGGCGAGGTCGGCGTCACTGAGCCGTTTTCCCTGCGCCCACGCCTGGGCTTCCTCCAGAGGCCGGCCCCGCAGCAGGAACGACGGCTGCTGAGCTGGCCCTGCCGACTGCCAGGCGAGCAGGGCCTCGCCGTAAAGGGGCGGGCGCAGCTCTGCCAGCATCAGCTGCACCCAGGCAACGTTGAACACTTCGGCGTAAATCGGGTTGTAGATCTGCAGCCTGCTGCCCCGCTTCACCACCAGTCCCGTCAACCGCAGTTGCAGCTGCTCTTGGCTGTCGTCGGCCTCGATGGCCCCGCTCTCCTGGATCTGCTGCACCAGGCCCAGCAGCCGCCCCCGGCCACGCTCGTCGGTCTGCAGCAGCCGGTCGCGGATCGTCTTGAGGTGCGGCGGCACATCCTGGGCTTCCCAGTTCTCGATCACCTGCCGGCGTGCCACCTGCTCCACCAGGGCCTCGGCGGACAATTCTTCAGTCCCGCCGCCGGCGGCTTCCGTCACCAGCTTGAGCAGCTTCTGAGTGAGAAACGGCTGGCCGCCGCTCCAGTGCAGTACGGCCTTCAGCACCGCCTCGGGCTCCCGCACCAGACCGTTCAGCCCCCCCAGCAGCGGCCGGGCTTCCTCCAGCCGGAAACCGGCTATTTCAACCGCGTGGCCGATGTTGAAGGCGGAGCGGTGATGGCCGCGGATCAGGTCGTAGGGCGTGGCCACGCCCAGGAAGCAGAAACTCAGGCGCTGGTAGGCGGGCTTTTCACTGCGCTTCTCGTAAAGCGAGCGGATCAGGCCGAAGAAGCCGTCGGTGTCGAAGGAGAGGCTGAGCAGATTATCCACTTCCTCCACGAAGATCACGATCGGTTGCGTGGTTTTGGCCAGCAGGATCAGATCGACAAATTCATAGAAACGTTCCACCGACGAAAGTGACTGGGCATCCCGTTCCTTCCACCAGCGCGAGAACTCCACTTGCTCTGCCAGCCCTACATCGGCCAGCAACCGCTTGATCGTGCCCGCATACCACTGGGCTTCGTTGAGCGTGGTGCCCCGCGTCTGCGGGTCGATCACGGCACAGATCACACCCTCGGCCTGCAGCTTCTGCATGGCCCGTACCCGCAGGCTGCTCTTGCCCATCTGGCGGGAGTTGAACACGAAGCAGTAATCCCCGGCCTGGAGATGCTTGTAGAGATCCTGATCCGCCTGCCGCGCCACATAGCCCGCGTGCTCCACCGGCAGGCTGCCACCCACCTGGTAGCTGAAGCGGGCGGGCTCGGTGTTGTGGTGGGGGGCGGGAGAGGCCGTCATCGCTCAACCTGCCAGGCGCTGCAGGAAATAGTTCTGATAGAGGCGGCAGCGGGGTTTCACCTTGTTCTCCTCCCGCACCACCAGGCCCAGGCTGTCGAGCTTGAAGGCCTCCTCTGAGCGCAGCATCACTGGCTCCTCCGCTGCCATCACCTTGCGCAGGGCCGTGCCCAGTTCCGGATGGTCTTCCAGGGCCTTGAGCAGACCCAGCAGATGGTTGCCATACAGCCCGGCGTCAGTGGCAGCCGTGCGCTGAAACTCTGCGAAGCTGAGGCCGTTGGCTAGCTGATAGAGCGCCATCCGTACCAGATAGGGATGGCCGCCCACCAGCGCGATCAGCTGGTCCACATGCTGATCATCGAGGGTGAGGCCATGGAGCCGAACCAGTTCCCTCACCTGGGCGGCGGAGAACTCGCCCAGGTCCACCGGCAGGCCCACGTTGAACGGCGACTGGTTGATGTCTTTCTGCAGGTACGACTCCTGGGCGTGGGCGATGATCAGACGGAACTGCTCCCACAGCCCATTGCTGCGGGCCAGTTCGTGCCAGCTGCGCAGCAGACCGCAGAAGTCGGTTTCGATCGAACCATGGGCAAACACCCGATCGAAGTTGTCGATGGCGAGCACCAGCGGCGCTGAATCGCTCTTGAGAAGATACTTCTCGAAGTAGTCGCGGCTGTTGTCATTGGCACCGAAGATGTCGTCCCAGTAGTCCTCAGTTTTGATGCGCAGCCCCAGCCCCTTGCCCACCGCCGCGCAGAACCACTGCATGAAGCGATCCGGATCCTCGAAGAACTTCTGATTGGCCTCCTCCAGGTTCAGGGCCACGGTGCGATAGCCCTTGCTGGCGGCATAGGCCAGCAGCCGGGCCGTGAGGCTTGATTTACCCATGCCCTTCGGCGATTTGATCCGGATCAGGGCGCCCGGCTTCTCGATCTCCTCGAAGCAACGGTTCTCCTCGGCGGGGTGGATGTAGAGGGGTGAGTCGTGGCGCACCGGACCCTCCGGCATCTCCAGGCCCATGGCGCCTGGGCTGCTGACCGCCGCAGGTGGAGCTGAGGCCGGAGTGGGTAGCGTGGGTGTTTCCGCTGGTGAGGGAGAGGCCCCTGAAGGAACCGAACGCCGACCCCGGCGCGGATCCTGAAGCATCGCCTCGGCCACCTCGCGAATGCCCTGGGCGATGCTGAGGAAAGCCTCCTGGCGGTTGCTCCAGGTGGTGACGGCCTTGGCATTGGCTGGCAGGGCCTGGAGGCGGCCCAGCTCCGTTGACGTCCAGTCGGCCGGCTGGAGGATCACCGGAATCACCCGGGCTTCGCCGCGATCGTGGCGCTCGAGGGCCCGTTTCATCTCGATGTTGGCGCAATAGTCTGATGCCAGGAACGGGGCGCTCACCAGCATTAAAACGATGTCGGCAGTGGCGAGATTCTCATCGATCGCCCCCGCCCATTCCTGCCCGGCCATGATCTTGCGATCGTGCCAGGGCTGGATCACGCCCTGCCGCTGCAGTGCGGCGAGATGATCATCCAGGGATTGACGCAGCTTCTCGTCCTTGTGGGAGTAGGAGATGAAAAGGCTGAGGGGGGCGGCTTTCGACATCAAGCCTTACGGCCCACGAAGAATGTTAATTTAGCCTAGCAAGCTTAGATTTTATGTCAACCACAATGGGCAATGCCACTTCCACGATGCCCGGCGGGTGATATTCTGACTCCCCAATTGCTTACAGAGCTTCAATAGCCTGGCTCCCCTTGTGCTAAAGCTGAGAGCCTTCAGGTGTTTAACGAATCCACGAGCGCATGACTCCTATTCAATGTGATTGAATGGCAGAAGCCTCTCCACAAGGGGCATTAAATGCCAGAATTGCAATGCATGGTGTGCAAACTTTTGGCTACTGCAGCAGCACCAAGTTGTTCGCCCTTCATCGGAATCACGGAGGTCACAGCCGCGGCTGGGACGATGGCCGACAGCCAGGCCCTCTGGGCAGGATCCACAATGGTTCCCGGAATCCCCGCGACCTCCACCGAGATGGACCCACGCACCGGCACGATCCACCGCGTCACCGGCGAAACCGATGTGCGGGTGGAGCTCAGCCTCGACGGCAGCGGCCGCTGCCAGGTGAATACGGGTGTTCCGTTCCTGGACCACATGCTGCACCAGCTGGCCAGCCATGGCCTGCTGGACCTGGAGATCACCGCCCGGGGCGACCTCGAGATTGACGACCACCACACCAATGAGGATGTGGGCATCGCGGTGGGACAGGCCCTCGCCCAGGCGCTCGGGGAACGGCGGAGCATCCAGCGGTTCGGCCATTTCGTGGCGCCCCTGGATGAGGCCCTGGTGCAGGTGGTGCTCGACTGCTCCGGCCGACCCCACCTCAGCTACGACCTGGCCATCCCGGCCCAGCGGATCGGCCGTTACGACACCGAACTGGTCAAGGAGTTCTTCGTGGCGGTGGTGAACAACTCAGGCCTCACCCTCCACATCCGCCAGCTGGCCGGCGTGAACTCGCACCACATCGTGGAGGCCTGCTTCAAGGCCTTCGCCCGGGCCCTGCGCCTGGCCGTGGAAATCGACCCCCGTCGTGCTGGCGAGGTGCCCAGCAGCAAGGGTCTGCTGGAGCAGGCGGGCGGCTGGGGTTGAAGCAGTTCAGAAGGCCAGTGACATTTTTATGCTGAGCCAATGGCTGCATCCCAAGCCCACCGTGATCACTGACAACATCGCTGGGCTATGGAGACTGCGAAGGCTGAACAGCGGCTGAAGGAAGCCCGGCAGCAGCCGGTGACAGCGCCCGCTGCCTTGAAACACGATTGGCCGCAGGTCCCCGCTGTGGGCTGTTCGGCTCAGCAAGCAGGGGACTTTCACGGCACAGTCGGACATCGACCTGGCGGCGGAAGGGTTGCCGGCTGAAGCCTTGCTGCCGGCCGTGGCCCGGTTGGAGCAGACCGGGCTCCTTCCCGTCGATCTGGTGCGCCTCGAGGACCTCCCTTCCCACTGGCAACAACGCCTTCACCGCCAGGCGCTGCGACTCACATGAGCACTGTCCAGTTCAGGGAGTTGGTTAAAGATCTCGAGGCGGGGCGACTGCTGGAAGGGGTGTCGTCCCTATGGCAGGCCGTGGAAGTGGATCTGAGTGGGTTCCAAAGCTGGTTTGATGATCCGCCCAAGTTAAGTCAACTAAGTCGCAGTGATCAGTCTTTTTGAATCTAACGCTTGCCATCACCAGGCCGCTGAGAATTGAAAGAGCCAGCGATTAGCTGCAGGTGGCGGCTCTGGTGAATGGCAGTGTTAGACGCCTGTCGCGTCGCCAGATTCCTGGCTCGCTGCTCTCACAGTTCGTGCTTCTATCATGACACGATTTCCTAGCTGAGTAAGCTGCCAGAAAAGGTTTACGCCCCCACCCGTTGTACCCAAAGGCTCAACTGTGATAAACCCATACGCCAAAAGCTGAACTTTTATTGTATCAAAGACTAAGTCATCTATTGAAGGAGTCCTACCTTCTCTTCCTGTTCGAGCAAGAAGGAGTTCGGCCAGATGCGAATTAACTCTTCCGTCGACAGTGGCAATCAAAAGGCTTGGCGCAATTGTTGCAAACAGCTCTCGCCAGGACAGACGAGTCGACCAGCCTGAAAGTCCGCTCTTGGTAAAGCAAGTACCCTTGACTGCTACTAATTCATCCAGAGATGCAAGATCGGCAACAATTGGCTCGGGGGCAACAGCTTTTCGCACTTCTGATAGCTCCGATTGGGTCTCGGCCAACTTCTTGCGCAGGTCATTGAGTTCAGCTAGAGTTTCTGCTGAGGGAATACTTGTCGCCCTTACCCATCCATTCCTGGGATACGCTTTCATTGCTTTGGAGAGACTCAGGGCAACAAGACCAGGAAGTGCATCTGCACTTTTCCAGAAACGAACAAGCCGACCATCTGCCACTTTTGAGCGAAACTGACTTAGCTTCTCCCGGGTCTCAGGCTTAATCTCTGATCGAGCAACTGGAATTTCATCAGGATTCTCATGGAGGAATGCCAAGACAGGCAAACCTTGCGCTGCAGCGTAATCGTATTCTTTCTCCGTGTAGCTAATGCCTTCTTCTGTCAGCGATCCATACCTTCCACCAACGATAAGAATATAGTAGTCGCAGTCATCAATGACTTTGCGGATGAAGTCCCACTGCTCCTCGTCGGCAGCAGGAAATAGCTCCATTCCAGCCGGAAAGCAATCCAGCTCCATAACAGTTTGAATGACTTGGCGCCTTTCCTCTTGCAGGTCTGTAAAGGTTGAGCTTACAAAGACTTGGTAGCGCTTATCCATGAGTGTTTTCTAGTGCTGTCTAACTACTAATTAGGCGGCTCCGTGATCCACGCTCACTCGGATTTAAATTGCCGCCTATGTCCGCGATTCGCTCCCAGGCCATCGGCTCAATCTCGGTTGCGGCCTGAATTCTGCCGGATCCATTGCCAGGCAGTTCGGTGCATATCGGAACCGTGATTCACGCTGGGCCTGGCGGCATGCCGGGTCATTCTTGCTGGAGGGCCCGCAGCGAGACGCTTCAGCTCGTTGCTGAGACATTTCCGTTCCGCCCATCTTGTTCACAGTTTGGGGGTTGTTCACCAGGATCCCCTGTCAGCCAGGCCTTCCTGGCGTCCTCGGATGTCGGATCACCGTGCATCACCGGTCCGCAGATGCACATCCCCTGGTGGTTCATGGCAAATCGGTGCTGGACGGCGCAGCTTCCCATGCCGCAAGGCCCTCGGTTCAGAAGGTTGGTGTTAGTAGCGCCTGCTGGCTTGGGCCTTTGAACCAATCCTTTAGTTCCCCTGCCCCGCAACCGCCGGCGCCCCCGCGCTTCTGCCATCCCCCGTCTGCTGCACCAACCCCAGCAACCCTTTGCGATACACCGCCTTGCCGGCCTCGTTGAGGTGCACCCCGTCCACGGTGTAGTCACTCCGGAGTGCAGCGGCTTCGAACAGCGGCTGCACCACGGCTGCCTGCACGGGCACCTGTTCCTGGACGGCCACCGCCTGGATCAGGCCGTTGAGCTGATCGATTCGCCAGATCGGGCCGGCCATCGACGGCCGTTGGCTGGCGGCCACCGTGGAATAGAAGGCCGGCAGCAGGTGGATGTGCTCCGCCCCCAGACCCCGCACCAGCGCCAGGATCTGGGCCAGGTTCGCCTGGAATTGCTGATCGCTGAGCGGCAACATCGCATCGTTGGTGCCGATGGCGATGATCGCCGTGGGGCAGCGCACCGGCTGGGCCGCCAGCCCCTGCAACTGTTGAATCAGCGAGGCCGTGGCCAGGCCCCCCTTGGCGTAGTTCACCACCCCGGCCGCTGGGCGGTGGGCGGCGTCACTCCGGCCCGGGCCGCCAGGGGTGCAAAAGCGAGGCTGGCTCCCGCCAAGGCGCCTAGGGCCAGGCCCAACCGCAGTCGTCGTTCAGTGGCCATCGTCAGCACCCATTCAGGCTCCGCTCCAGCAACTGGATCGGGTGCAGAACCTCGATCGGAAGGTTCGTGCTGCCCATGTGTTGGCGGATCTGCAGACTGCAACCGATGTTGGCGCTCACCGCCAGATCGGCACCCGTGCCGCTCAGATCGGCCGCCTTGATCCGCCCCAGTTCGGCCGCCTCCTGGGGCTGCACCAGGTTGTAGATGCCGGCGCTGCCGCAGCACACCCCCGCCTCCACCGCCTCCTTGAGCTCCACATGGGGGATCTGGCGCAGCAGGGCCCGGGGCGGCTCGGCGATCCCCTGGCCATGGAGCATGTGGCAGGCGTCGTGGTAGGCCAGCCGCAGGGGCCGCTCGGCGCTGGCGGTAGTGCCATCGGCGTGGGTGAGGGGTTGAAGCGCCCCCTGGGCCGCCTCCCCCAGGCCCATCCGGTGCAGAAACTCCTGGATGTCGGCCACCTGGCCGGCGAAGGCGCTGCCCCGGGCGGCCCAGGCCGGTTCGCTCGCCAGGATGGCGTCGTAGGCCTTCAGGGTGTGGCCGCAACCGGAGGCCGCCACCAGCACCGCATCGAGCGGTTCTGGCCCCGCCGCTTTGCCGGGGCCGATCACGGCGGCGAAGGCGTCGATCAGGCTGCCCGCCAGCTCTTTGGTCTGCTCCAGTTCCCCCTGGTGGTGGGTCATGGCACCGCAGCAGCCCTGGGCCGGCGGGATCACCACCTCGATGCCGCAGGCGCTCAGCACAGTCACCGCCGCTCGGTTCACCTGTGGATCAAACAGCCGCTGCACGCAGCCCAGAACCAGCCCCACCCGGTAGCGCCGCTGCCCCTGGGCCGGCACCACCACCGGGAGGCAATCCGCGAAAGCCTCAGGCGCCAGGGGCGGCAGCAGCCGCTCCATCGCTTCGAGCTGCGGGCCGAACAGGCGGGTGAGGCCGCTGCGGCGGGCCAGGCGCTGCAGCGGCGTTCCGGCGTAGAGCCGCAGCGGCTGCAGCACGGCCCGCAACCGGCCGGGGTAGGGCAGCAGACGGAACAACAGGGCCCGCAAGCTCCGTTGCCAGGGGCTGCGCAACTCGGGTGCATTCAGCTTCGGGCGGGTGGCCTCGATCAGTTCGTCGTAGCGCACACCCGACGGGCAGGCGGTGACGCAGGCCAGGCAGCCCAGGCAGGAATCGAAATGGCCGGCCACCGTGGCATCCAGCTCCAGCGCACCGGCCTCGATCGCCTTGAGCATGTGGATCCGCCCCCGGGGCGAATCCATCTCCGTCCCCAGCACCCGGTAGCTGGCACAGCTCGGCAGGCAGAAGCCGCAGTGGATGCAGGGATCGGAGGCGCTGATCGAGCCGATGAACGGCGCCGGTGGTTGGGTGGTGTTCATCTTGGCTGGCGTGTGGATCAGCCGCCGAAGTGGCGCACCACCGCTTCGGCGAAGCCGGAGCAGCTCACCGGCTCCACCCGAGGCTCCATCAGTCTGGCCAGGTCGTAGGTGACCTCGCCATTGGCGATCGCCGCGCTCAGGCCACTGGTGATCAGGTCGGCCGCCTCCTGCCAACCCATGAACTCCAGCATCATCACGCCACTGAGGATCACCGAGCCGGGATTGATGCGATCCAGGCCAGCGTGCTTCGGCGCCGTGCCGTGGGTGGCCTCGAAGATGGCCGCCTTGTCGCCGATGTTCGCCCCCGGCGCCATCCCCAGACCCCCCACCACGGCGGCGGCCGCATCACTCACATAGTCGCCGTTGAGGTTGAGGGTGCAGAGCACCGAGTACTCCTGGGGGCGGGTCTGGATCTGCTGGAAGATGCTGTCGGCGATGCGGTCGTCGACCAGCACCAGGCTCTTCCACTTGCCGTAGCCGTGGCTCTCGCCGATGGCCGCCAGCACCCCCCGCACCTCGTCGTCCACCGCCTCCTTCTTCTCAGGTGTGAGGCTGTCGTAGCCGGGCTCGATCAGGCGGGCGTTGTCCTCGATGCTGAGGCCGTGGTTGCGCTCCAGGTTGCCCAGGATCCAGCTCTCCCGCTCGGTGACGCACGCGTCACGGAACTCGGTGGTGGCCAGCTCGTAGCCCCAGTCGCGGAAGGCCCCCTCCGTGAACTTCATGATGTTGCCCTTGTGCACCAGGGTCACGTGGCGCTTGGCCCCCTCCAGCTGGAGGGCGCGCTGGATCGCCTTGCGCACGTGCCGCTGGGTGCCGAACTTGCTCACCGGCTTGATGCCGATGCCGGAACCCTCGGGGATGCGGCGGCCCTTGAGCTTGCCGTTGGCCGGGATCACCGTGTCGTTGAGATAGGCGATCAGCTCGATCCCCACCGGGTCATCGGCCGCCCACTCGATCCCCATGTAAATGTCTTCGGTGTTCTCCCGGTAGACGATCACGTCCAGGTCCTGGGGGCGCTTGTGGGGACTGGGGGTGCCCTCGTAGTAGCGACAGGGGCGCACGCAGCAGTACAGATCGAAGATCTGGCGCAGGGCCACATTGAGCGAGCGGATGCCGCCACCGATCGGGGTGGTGAGCGGCCCCTTGATCGCCACGCCGTACTCCTCGATGGCCGTGAGCGTGTCCTGGGGCAGGTACTGATAGGTGCCGTAGAGCTCGCAGGCCTCATCGCCGGCATACACCTTGAACCACTCGATCCGCCGCTCGCCGCCGTAGGCCTTGGCCACCGCCGCATCGAGCACCCGCTGGGTGGCGGGCCAGATGTCCACGCCGGTGCCGTCGCCGCGGATGAACGGGATGATCGGGTCGTTGGGGACCACCGGCAGGCCGTTCTCGAAGCGGATGGCGGTGCCGCTGCTCGGGGCGGTGAGCTTGTCGTAGGAAGCGGTGGGGGCGATCACCATCGGGGCGTTCAAGCGGGGGTGAAGGGGCTGCAACCGGTGGTGTTCCTGGTTGGGGCCGGCCAGGCTCGCAGCGGCCGTTGGGACCCTGCAACATGGTTGGCCGGGTGAGCCTAGGTTCAGCCCGATCCGCCGTTCTGCTCAGGGGAAACGCCATGAATGCGGCAGACCTGGCCCGCAGCCCGGAGATGGCCCGGGCCATCGCCTCGGCGGCGGGCCTGGTCCGCCGTCATTTCCCCGATGCCCGCGCCAACCTCACCCCCTGGCGCGACGATCCGCTCACCCGAGCCTTCACGGAGGAGGAATCGGTCGATCTGGCCTTTCACTTCCCGGGCTGGAGCCCCCGCCTGCAGTGCCGCAGCCTGCTGATCCAGCTGCGCCTGAGCGAAGCGCCTGGCCAGGGGAACGCCGCGGGGCCACCACGCCTGCTGGGGGTGCTGATCAGTGGCATGACCTTCCAGGGGGAGCAGTGGCGCCTCGCCACCGTTGGTGGCTGGGAGCCCAGCGGGCCGAACCTGCCCCAACCCGAGGTGGTGACGACCCTGCAGCAGATGTGCCGCGACCTGTTCGCCCTGCTGGCCCGCGATCCCGACCACGGGCAGGAACACGGCGAACCCGGCCTGGCCGCGTAACCCTTCGCAACCTTCAGACCACCCAGCCGCCAGGCCAGAACTAGCTTGTTCGTTCTTCCTACGGCTCCCAGCACAATGGCTGTCGCCCTTGCCACCCAGTTGCGTGAAGGCACCAAGAAGGCCCACACGATGGCCGAGAACACCGGTTTCGTGACCTGCTTCCTCAAGGGGGTCGTCGACAAGATCAGCTACCGCAAGTTGGTGGCCGATCTCTACTTCGTGTACAGCGCCATGGAAGAGGAGATCGGCAAGCTCAAGGCCCACCCGGTGGTGGGGCCCATCGCCAGCGACGCCCTCAACCGCCGCGCCACCCTGGAGGCCGACCTGGCCTTCTATTTCGGTGCCGACTGGCGCCAGCAGATTCAGGCCACCCCCGGCGCCCAGCAGTACGTGGCCCGGCTGCATCAGGTGGCCCAGGAATCCCCTGAGCTGCTGGTGGGCCACCACTACACCCGCTACATCGGCGATCTCTCCGGCGGCCAGATCCTCAAGAACATCGCCCAGAAGGCGATGAACCTGGGCGAGCACGACGGCCTGCGCTTCTACGAGTTCGACGCCATCCCCGATGAGAAGGCCTTCAAGGCCACCTACCGCGAAACCCTCGACCGGCTGCCGATCGACCAGGCCACGGCCGATCGAATCGTGGCCGAGGCCAACCACGCCTTCCATCTCAACATGACCATGTTCCAGGAGCTGGAGGGGAACCTGGTGGCCGCCATCGGCAAGGTGCTGTTCGGCTTCCTCACCCGCCGCCAGCGCACCGGCAGCACCGAGGTGGTGGCGGCCTGAGCTTGCGCCCACTTCGGTTTCTGGTTCCCGGCACCGGGGCCCGGTTTCGCTGTGGTGGCCTGCAGGTGGAACTGCAGACCGCGGGTCTTGCCTCGGCCCTGGCCCCCACCGAGATCGTCACCTACCGGGTTCGGGAAAGCGGCCATCCCTTTCTGGCCGATCTGGTGGGCGCTGAGCCCTGCCCCGGGCCTGCCCTCTGGATCGTGAGTTGGGGCTTCGACGTGCCCCGTCAGTTGCGCCAACTGCGCGGCCGGCCGTTGGCTTACCACGCCCACAGCGGCGGCTATAGCTTCGACCTGCCGGCCGGCGTGCCGGTGCTGGCGGTGAGCCGCAACACCCTGGGCTACTGGGGGGACCGGGCGCCGCGCAATCCCCTCTTTCTGGTGCCCAACGCCCTCGCCCCCCAGTGGTGTGACCGCGGCCTGGAGCGGGACATCGACGTGCTGGTGCAGGCCCGCAAAACCAGTGCCTACGTGCTCAACCAACTGGTGCCTGCCCTGAGGCACGCCGGTCTGCGGGTGGAGGTGCAGAGCGGCTGGGTCGACGACCTGGTCGGCCTGTTCAACCGCAGCCGCGTCTTCCTCTATGACTCCGCCGACTACTGGCGCGGCCGCGGCGTCAGCGAGGGGTTCGGCCTGCCGCCCCTGGAGGCGCTGGCGAGTGGTTGCGTGGTGTTCAGCAGCCTCAACCACGCCCTAGCCGACACGATCGACCCCGGCCGGCTCGGCCATCAGATCGGCGCCGGCACCTTGGGCGCCGATCTGCAGCGCATCGGCTCCGCCGCCCACGATCCCGCCCCCTGGCGAGCGGATCCCCAGGCCCTGGCGCGGTTGCTGGCCGAGTGCGGCGAAGCCCGGCTGCAGCAGCGCTGGGGCGAGGCGCTGGCGGCGATCAACGTTCACTGGGATCGGCTGCTGGGGGTGGAGGGGGCGGGGGCTGTGGTGCCGCCGGAGCCCCCACTGCGGGCCCCGCCGCCGTGGCAACTGCGCTGGCGAGGACGGGTGGGGCGCTTGAAAGGCTGGCTGGCCCGCTGAACCTTTTGCGGACCCTTCACATACCTTTGGTGTCGTTGGGCTCAGAAACGCTGCGATCTCCGCGCCGATCGATGCCGCCGCTCGCTGGTATCTTCCACAGCCGCACCGTGGTTCAGCTGCGGCGACTGCTGGGCTACCTGCCCCCGGAGCGGTTCCGTTCCCTGCTGGTGCTGCTGCCCCTTTCGATCCTTCCCGGCCTCATCGACCTGATCACCGTGGCCATGGTGAGCAGGTTGATGGGGGCCCTGGTGGGCAGCAAGCTGCCGAACACCCTGCCGGGGGTGAAAGTGTTCGGCGGCAATGCCATCGATCAGAGCCTCTGGCTGATCCTGCTGCTGATCACCCTCTCCTGGTTGGGTTCGTTTGCCAAGCTGGGTCTTCAGTTCTTTCAGCAGCGGCTTTCTGCCCGGATCTGGATCGATCTGTGCAACCTGGTCCACTCTCGTGTCTTGGCCCAGGACTACGAATATCACCTGGCCGGCAGCACCTCCAAGCTCTCCACCCTGCTGCTGAGTCACATCAAGAAGACCTCCAACTCGGTGGTCAGTCCGCTGTTGCGCATGGTGGGCAGCATCTTCTCGATCGTGCTGCTCTCGGTTGGGGTGTTGGTGGTGGGCCGCTGGCTGGCGGTGGCGCTGATTTCGGCACTGGTGGGGGCCTACCTCGGTCTTTCGATGCTGATCACCCCCTACCTGCGCCACGCTTCCCGCCAGAAACTGCGGCTGGAATCGCGCTCTGCCCACATCCTGGTGGAATCACTCGGGTCGATCCGCGACATCCGTCTCACCGGCTCGGAGAATCACTTCCGCGATGCCTTCGTGTCCACCGGCGAACGGGCCAAGCAGTATTCCTGGGCCTCCGAGCTGTTGCCGAACATGCCCCGGATGCTGATCGAGCCCCTCGGCATCACGATGATCTTCGCGGTGGGCGCGGTGCCGGCCCTGCTGAGCGGCGAACGCCAGGAGATCCTTCACATCATTCCCTTTCTCACCACCCTGGCGGTGGTGGCCCTGCGGCTGACGCCCCCCCTGCAGGATTTCTTCTCCGCCATCACCCAGCTGCGCGGCAGCCTGCCGGTGGTCGACAAGACGCTCGAACTTCTGGAACTTCCCAGCAGTCGTCCGACTCTCTCCACCCCCGGAGTGCCCACCCCCGAGGGCATCTTCCCCACCCGCACCATCCGCCTCAAGGACGCCTGGTACAGGTATCCAGGCAGCGGGCAGCCGGTGCTCAAGGGGGTGAGCCTATCGATCCCGGTGGGCTCCCGCATTGCCTTGGTGGGCTCCACAGGCAGCGGCAAGACCACCACCGCCCACCTGCTCCTGGGCCTGCTGATCCCCCAGCAGGGCGGGCTTGAGCTCGACGGCATCCCCGTGAACGGGCTGGATGTACCCGCCTGGCAGGCCTGTTGTGCCCAGGTCCCCCAGTTCATCAACCTGCTTGACGCCAGCATTCTTGAGAACGTCGCCTTCGGCCAGTCGCTAGACGCCATCGACCACGACGAGGTCTGGGAGGCGCTTGATGCCGCCCAGCTGGCGGAATTCGTCTCCGAGATGCCCTATGGCCTGCACACACCGGTGGGAGAGAACGGGCTGCAGCTCTCCGGCGGCCAGCGCCAGCGCCTGGCCCTGGCCCGCGCCTTCTACCGCCGCGCCCGCTTCCTGCTGCTTGATGAGGCCACCAGCGCCCTTGACAACCGCACCGAGAGCGACGTGATCGAGGCCCTGGAGGTGGTGGGGCGCCGCTGCACCACCGTGGTGATCGCCCACCGGCTCAGCACGGTGATGCGCTGTGATCGCATCTATGAGTTCGACGATGGCCGGATCAAGGCTTCCGGTACGTTCGAGGAGCTCCAGTACCGCTCCGACTCCTTCCGCGACCTGGCCTCACTGGAGCGCAAGCTGGTGAGCTGAATATTCGTTCGCCCTCCCGATCCCCGCTTCCATGAGCTTCACCCTGATCGCCGGACCCTGCGTGATCGAGTCCCCGGAGCTTGTGTTCGGCATCGCCGAACGGGTGAAGCAGATCACCGAGCGGCTGGGCATCACCTACGTGTTCAAGGCCAGCTTCGACAAAGCGAACCGCAGCTCCGGTGGCTCCTTCCGCGGCCCCGGTGTGGCCGAGGGTCTGGCCGTGCTGGCGGAGGTGAAGGCCCGCTTCGGGCTGTCGCTGCTCACCGACATCCACGAGAGCCACCAGGCCGCCGAAGTGGCGGCGGTGGTGGACGTGCTGCAAATCCCCGCCTACCTCTGCCGCCAGACCGACCTGCTGCTGGCCGCCGCCGAGGCCGTGCGGGGCACCGACAAGACGATCAACGTGAAGAAAGGCCAGTTCCTGGCCCCCTGGGACATGGCCCAGGTGGTGACCAAGCTGCGGGAGGCTGGCGTCGAGAAGCTCTGGCTCACCGAGCGGGGCTCCAGCTTCGGCTACAACACCCTGGTGGTGGATTACCGCAGCCTGCCCCAGCTGAAGGCCCTCGGCTGCCCGGTGATCTTCGATGCCACCCACTCGGTGCAGCAACCGGGCGGCCGCGGCAGCAGCAGCGGCGGACAGAGAGAGTTTGTGGCGCCGCTGGCCCGGGCGGCCGTGGCGGTGGGTGTGGACGGCCTCTTCCTCGAGGTGCACCCCGATCCCGAGAACGCCCTCAGCGATGGGCCCAACATGGTGCCCCTGCACCGGCTGGAGCCGTTGCTGGAGCAACTGATGGCGATCCGGACGCCATTGCTGGCCGGCACCGAGGCCGTCAGCACGCTGTGAGTGCCGGCCGCCGCCAGTTGCGCGGCCGCCTGGCTGCCGTTCAGTTGCTGGTGCTGGATGTGGATGGGGTGCTCACCGATGGCGGCCTGTTCACCACCGAATCCGGTGAGGTGATCAAGCGCTTCGATGTGCGCGACGGCCTCGGCATCCGTCTGTTGCAGCAGGTTGGCCTGGAGGTAGCCCTGCTCAGCGGCGGCAAGGGGGGCGCCACCAACCAGCGGGCCCGCACGCTCGGCATCCACCACTGCCTCACTGGTGTGAAAGACAAACCGGCGGCCCTCGCGGGTCTGCAGCACACCCTCGGCGTGCCGCCAGAGCGCACCGCCTACGTGGGCGACGACCTCAACGACCTGGTGGTGCGACCCCTGGCGGGGCTGCTGCTCTGCCCGGCCGATGCGGCGGCGCCGCTGCGGCGCCAGGCCGACTGGGTGCTGGGCCGCCCCGGCGGAGGGGGGGCTGTGCGGCTGTTGGCCGAGGCGATCCTGCGCTCCCGCGGCGACTGGCGCGCGCTGGCACGCCACGGCTGGCTCGACCGCAACGACCGCTGATGAAGCGGCGCGCGCCATGGACCTGAAGCAGCGGCTGCGACAGCGGCTCCAGGCAGCCCTGCGGGCCGGTCGGCTGGGTCCCCTGGACCGGCTGCAGCGACTGGACCGTGACCAATGGCAGGCTCTGGCCGCCTTCCGCGGGTTGGTGCATCAGGCCTTCGCAGCCCGCCCCTTCGCCCCCCAGGTCTGTTCCGACCTCTGGGACCAGGGCAGCTTTCGATCCTCGTCGGGGCTGAAGCCCTTCTTCAGCCCAGCCCGCCGTGAACGAGAAAACGCCTCCCACCATTACGGCCACGACATCCAACTCAAGCGCCACGCCGGCCTGCCCCTGATCGGCGCGCCTCTGCCGTTCCTGCTGGAGCACGGCCTCAAGGTGTCCGAGGGGGCCACCTTCGAGACTCCCCGGCCCTGGGCGCAGGGCTATCTCTGCATGGGACCGCTCCGGGCCGGCTGGATCACCGGGCGCTTCGGCCTGCCGGCCACCCCGATCGGCCCCTGGATCGCCTACGCGCGGCCCGTGCTCGATCCTGAAGCTCTCGCGGAGTTGCGCGCCCAGCTTGGTCCTGCCCTGCTGGTGGTGCTGGCTCACAGCTGGGACCAGGTGGAGCGCTCGAACGACCTCATGGCCTGCATTGATGAGGTGGAGCAACGGGTCCGCACAAGTGGCTACCGCAGCGTGATCTGGCTGCGGCACTGGAAGGACCCGCACCTGGAGGGTCTGCCACCTGGCTGGATCCTGGCCTGCAACGGCCATCGCTCCAACCCCTGGTTCCTCGATGGGATGCGCACCCTGCTGGAGCTCAGCGACGGCCTGGCCAGCAACGCCTTCGGCACCCATCTGGGCTATGGCGTGGCCCTGGGCAAGCGGCTGCACTGGATCGATGGGGAAGCCGAGCAGGATCTCTCCGGCCTCGAGGCGGCCAAGGCACAGGAAGAAAGCCGAGAGTGGGCCGAGCGGCGGCGGCTCAGCGTCGCCCTCCGGGGGCTGCTGGCCCATGGGGCCGGCAGTGAATCCGGTGGACCCGTCTGGAGCCTGCTGGATCCGTTCTGGGGCTTCGGGCGGTTCCGGGGACAGGAGGAGCTGGGCCAGATCCTCCACCCCTGAGGCCCCACCAAGATCAGCCACGACCTTGAGCATTCCCTCAGCTTCAGCATCAACCGCGAACCGGTCCGGGGCAATTCGGGAGGGGTGACTCTGGGAATTGTGGCTAGCATCCTAAGCTTCGTTCGAGTCAACCCGATCGGCCTCGGCATCGTTCCTCTCATGGAGGTTGTGATTGCACAGATGCCAAGCTCAACGGCTGCCATCGATGACCCTTTCCATGAACTCTGACCTCAATTCCAGCCAGATCAAGTAGATTCTCAACCGGGCAACTGCATAGCTGAAATCAGTTTAGTCTAGTCACACAAGTTCTCAGGATCAAGCCCCTGAGGGCGTAGGTGCTCCTATTCCGCGTTTTGGCAAAGCCATCTGCCAAGGGACGACGACTGTGGTGGCTTCGGCACAGGTCTTCTTCATTCCCAGTACGCGTCACTCCCAGAACGACAAACCGTTCCAACGAGTCCTTGCCGCTGCGGTTGCTGAAATCAGCATCTAGAAGAATCCTGAAGATTTCTGCGGGAAATCGCCTAAGATAAGGCACCAGCAACGGCGCATTCTGCTGAGGTTCATGAATAAACTTCTCTTCATTTTAGAATCGTTCTCGTCCTATTCAGCCATCCAGTCTTGGGTGAAGTTGATCGTCTTGTTGGCGCAGCGTCAGGGGCGTCATTGATGTTTCGAGATGGGATGAAGTGTAAGCTGCCATTCGTTGTCAATGAGGACGCCATCAAGTTGTGAGGTTGAACAACCCTGGTGTCAGCATCGTCACGGTCTGCATGAACCGCAGCGGCCATCTCCTGCAATCGGCGGCGGCGGTGGCGGCCTGGCCCCATCACGCTGAGCACCTGGTGGTCGACTGGAGCAGCACAGAGCCATTGCGCCGCGCCGATCTTCCCGGCGATCCCCGGCTGCGGTTGCTGCGGGTGGAGGGTGAGGAGCGCTGGAACCTCTGTCGGGCCTACAACTTTGCGGTGGGGCAGGCCTGCGGCGCAGTGATTCTCAAGCTGGACGCCGACGCATGGCCCAGCCAGGGGTTCGACCCATCTGCCCCAGGGCTGCGGATGGGGGACAGAGGAAGAGTCTGCGCGTTCGGGAGCGGCCTGGATGGACGGAAGGGACAACTGCTGATCGAACGGAGAATGTTCGAGGACGTGGGCGGCTTCAATGAACTGATGATGGGGTACGGCTTCGATGACAAGGATTTGCGGGTTCGGCTGCGGCTGCTGAGCGGCCAGGAGCCGGCGGTGATTCCAGCCGATTGGCTGGAGGTGATCGCCCACTCTGACGAAGAGCGGGCCGAACAGGGCAGGGCCGGCCACGGGCATTGGCTGAAGGCTTGCCAGGGCCAGGCTGCGATGCGGGCCACTCAGATGGCCAACCGACTCGTCGCTGCCTACTGTCCCTGGAGTGCTCGCATGGCCGCCTCCTGCTACGACGAGTGCTCCGAAGCGACATGGCGTGTGAGGACTGCCTCTATTCCCCGCCGCCCGGGGAGCATCGTCGCCGAACTTGACCATGTCGGGCGCATGACCTTCTGGGGTACCTTTCTGGCGGTCCCGGAAGTGTTCTTAGAGACGCTGCCCTTCAGCCTGTTCCCACCGGCCCAAGACGGACGGTGGGACGTGCGTTGGTGGCACCGATTGTGGTGGTGGACAGGACGCCAGCTGTTGCATCTGCCGGTGCTCGCCCTCGTGGGGGGTCGTGCCGCGATCGCGCCCCTGCTCGGCCGCCGCCAGCGGAGCGGCAAGCCAAACTGACCAAAAATCAGTTGTTGCGTAGGACGCATTGCATTTCTATCGCTGACGTCCGCATAATCTAGCGAGAACGCATATCTAGATACTCGTTAGATCTGTATATAATTTTTCATCGGCAACGCCAAGATGCAAGGAGGTGCGGAGAAATCGAAAGTCGTCGTTGTACAGCTCTCTAACCATTCCTTTCAGTCTATCATTAAAAAAGTTTTGATAGTGTGGAATCTTCTTCTGTTGAATTAACTCCAGCAAAGCCTCTCGCTCGAGCCTCCAGGCATTCTCGGGAAAAGGCGCACCATCTGAGATAGTTTCGCCAGATTTCCCATCTTTAGGGCCGTACTTATTAACTCTAAATGGCATTTCAATGTTCGTTTCGAACATGCTATTGATGTGGCCTTCCAGGGGCTTTAGATGATCTGAATCATAGATAGCATCGAAGGATACCCACCTATGCTTGGATATCTGTGGCATAAAGTGCAGCTTGTCAATATACCTATAGTTGCTTCGATAAAGTTCTTCCAGAAAATCCTGAAAGGTAGAAAGATTAATCTGGGGATTTCTACGTCTAGAAGCTTCAAGATAGTTTTTATGCTCAACATACTTGTTTAAAAAGCCGCTGATCACACGTTTGTATGGGTTTCTGAAGACGATGATATTTGATCTGATTGGACATCTAATTTGCTTGGACTGAGCGACTTCCCAGGCAAAGTCACTGACACTTCTGCATGAGCATTTTGGAGATGTGCGGATCCAGACCCTGTCAATTCTGTTGAAAAATGTCCTTGGTGCCACTGAGTCGTCATGGCCGACAACGTTTTACCTTAGCATCCATAGGCATTGGCGACGACCACGGGGAACGTTGATTCAGGTAATCTGGGTTTCGGAACCATGGCCATCGTCGATCTGTGAGTCAGGGCTCTACCCCTAAGAAACCCCACACTCAATGTTATGAATTCAAAGCCCTAGCAATGTCAGAGGATGGAACTGCCCAGTAAATGCCATCCACCTCACGGGACTCTCTACACGATCGTGCTGCTTTGCATGGGTTTCTATTTCTGCAGAGAACGTCCGAACAAGTGATAAAAGACTGCGATGCGTGGATCTCTATCGATCACTTGATGGTCTGGCCAATTCTATCATCGCCTGCAATATTTACAGGTTGCGGATCATAGCTGATGTACGCGGCCGAGCCTGTTGCTTTAGCTGGTAATCCCTTCAGCATGGCGATCCTGCTCCATCAGCCTTTGCTGAGTATTCTGATTTAAGCTCTGTACAATAGCTGCTATCCTAGTCGCCCAGAGTTGCGATCCAGATGACAGCGCTCTCCTTCTAGCTTGGGCCAGCGAATGGCCAGCTTGCATGGCCATCTATACATGCAGGAGCCATTCTGCCATTCTTTATCTGAGGGAGCCAATGCGTCAAGAGGGCCTACGCAACATCATGCAGGCCTACGCTCAGGGTTAGCAAAGGCCTGTCAACATGTTCCCTACCGAAAGCCCCTATCGCATCGACCAAGTCGTTGCCGCGCCAGGGTGGATGGCGGCCTTGTTCCTTGCTCAGGTGATGATGGCATCCCTGATGAGTGGCGCTGTCGTTTGGAAACAACAGCGGATCTGGGCTGGTGCAGCAATGCTGCTATTGGCGCAGGTGGCCTTGTTCTTTACCCTGGCTAGCTGGGGCACCAGCGATCCCACCAAGCTCAGCCACGACTTTGAGCACTACCTCGGCTTCGGCGTCAACGGAGAGCCACTCTGGTGGGGCCTCGGTCCTGTCGTACGGCTGCTGCCCTATCGGATGGCGGCGGTGCAGGGGATGGTGGCGGCCGGTTTCGCCGCCGCCCCGCTGCTGCTGGCCCGCCGCTGGGGCGTGCCTGCCTGGGGGGGCTGGTGGAGCCTGCTGATCGTCTGCAGCCCTCTCTTGCGGGGATTCCTCCAGAACAGCCACACCCGCCAGGCACTGGCGGTGCTGCTGCTGCTTCCTGTGTTCCTGTGGGCGGCACAGCTGGCTCGCTTCGAGCGCCTGCGGGGGGGATTGGCGTTGCTTCTCTCCGCCCTGGCGCACACCACCTTCCCGCTCAATCTCGGCATCAGCCTGGCTCCCTTGCTGGTTCGGGCGCCGGGGCGGGGCGGCTGCGGGGGCGAGCGCTGGAGAGCCCTGGCTCAGTGGCACCTGCGGACCCGGCTGCTGGTGCTGCTCGCAGCCCTGGTGCTATTGCTGCTGGCCGGCCTGTTGGGGCCGATCCTGATGCAGAAGTTTTTCTTGTACCGCAGCCAGGACTATTTCAACACCTATTCCCTGCGCAAGGTGGTGGGAAGGTTGCAGTGGGCCATCGCTGGTGGTGTGGTGCTGGCTGCCCTGCAGAAACGGCTCAATCCACGCCAGCTGCTGGGGTGCCAGCGGACCCGGCTGCTGATGCTCTTCGGCCTGCTTTACATCGCCGTGCAGGCCTCGATCCAATGGGAATGGCTACCCCAGGCGACCAGTCGCCTGGCGGATGCTGTGGGCTTCTTTCTGCTGATCAGTTTGATCGCCTGGCTACACTATTATCAGGCCAACTGGTATGTGTTGCCGGCCTTGATCGTCACCCTGATCTATTGGTTTGACGATCGCATCCTGGCCTCCGCCAATCTGGTCTGTGGACGCAACGATAGCTTTCTCTGTGTGCCCGATCGCTGGCCGTGGCTGATGCGTTACTGAGGCGGCGGCCCGATGGGTTGAGCCTCACCGGTCGGGTCTCACCAGCGCTCCCTGCATGTTCAGGCTGTGGGCCGAGCGCGGCGAAACGTCGGCCAGGGCCAGTCCGCAAACACGGTCTGCAACCGGCGGCGGCTGCCCGGCTCCAGATCCATCCCCAGGCGGGCGCCGTAACGGGCAGGGAGGCGGCCAGCGGATCCTCATCGCTCGCTCCATCGGGATGGAAAACGGCTCCACCACCATCACCTTCCGCCAGCTAGCGGTGGCAGGGACTCGCGGCAGAGCAGGGCCATGCGGCGCACCCGAAGCCAGCGGTGCAGGAACTCCTGGGGCCTGCGCCGGTAGTTCGGATTGGCGCGCCACAGGGGAGCCAGCGCCAGCCAGCGCACCTCCGCCCCGGTGAGGCGCCGCACCCCCACCAGGGCGGAGGTCATGCCGGCCACGATCAGCGGCCGCTGCGGTGCCGCCTGCTGCCAGCGGCGCACCAATAGCTCCAGGGGCAGGGCCGAGCGGATCGGACCGGCCACCGCCGCCGGCAGGTCTGGTCCGAAGCTGCCCCCCGGCGGCGCCTTGGGGTGATCGATCAACAGCAGCCGGTCGCGGCGGCGCTCGAAGCCCTCGAGCTGATCGAGCCAGGCCTCCAACACGACCACCGGCAGCCGCTGGCCAGGAAACTGGTGGGCCAGGTTGGGCACTGAGCAGAGCCACAGCGGCCCCCCGGGCGAACTCAGGGCCAGCACGGCCTCCACGCCAGCGTCGGTCGACGGGCCCAGGCTTGCCACCAAGCTGTCGAATAGGTGGGCGCGCTCACTCAGCGGCATCGGCTCCACCGGGCCTGCTGGTCGGTGCCACAGGGGCTGGCGGCCTTCGAGAAACCGCCGCACTCGCCGATCCGGTTCCAACACCGGCAGTCCCAGCAGGCTCGGGAGAAGCGCTCGAAGCTCCCGCCCGCAGCGGTAGTAGATCCCCACGGCGTCCCCACAGTCGAGCACCAAGGGGATACCGAGCCGCTCCAACGGCTGCCGTTGACACCTTTGCCAGAGGTTATTGAGGCAGGCGATCTCCCATTCATCTGGAAGCAACCGGACCGAATCGCGCACCAGCCGCAGCCCGGCGCAGGCCGCGGGCCACTCCCGGCGCAGGGCGCCGAACCAGTGCTCCAGATGGTGGTGCAGGGCCTCAAGGCCAGCGGAGTCCTGCCGCAGTCCGCCGGTCACCAGCACCGCCAGATCGCGCGCACACCAGCCTTCCCGCTCCCCCAGGCCGATCACCACCGCCAGCTGGTTCACGAGATGCACCAGGCCGCCGCTCAGTACCAGCACCCGGGGGCCACCCGGTGTGGTGGCAAGAGTCAAAGCGGCTCGATCGGCGCCAGGCGCGGATCGAGAATCTTCGGACCCATACCCTCGAACTTCACGGCGATCGAGATCTTCTCGCCACTGCCGAACAGGTGGGTGATCGTGCCGTCGCCGAAGTTGGCGTGGTGCAGCTGGTCGCCCACTGCCCAGGGCCACGCCTGGGCCAGGCGCCGCACCGCATTGGCCGGGGCCGCGGCGCTGCCGCCAGCGGCCACCCGCTGGCTTTCCTCGCGATCCACGCGCGTGAGCCGATCCAGCCGCTGCTCCCGCCGCAGGGCCGCGCCGCCGCTGCGGGGCACATCCCCCTGCACCAGCTCCGGCGGCAGCTCCGAGAGGAACACAGAGGGCACGGCCGGCTCGCGCATGCCGCCCCACAGACGCCGCTCACTGGCATGGGAGAGGAACAGCCGCTCCTTGGCACGGGTGATGCCCACGTAGCAAAGGCGCCGCTCCTCCTCCAGGGCGGCGGGATCCTCCAGGGAGCGGTAGCTGGGGAACAGGCCCTGCTCCAGCCCCACCAGGCACACCACGGGGAACTCCAGCCCCTTGCTGGCGTGCAGGGTCATCAGGGTGACCCGGTCGGCGGCGGTGTCCTTGCTGTCGGCGTCGCTGGCCAGGGCGGCGGAGGCCAGGAATCCCTCCAGCGACCCCTCCTCGTTCTCCTCCTGGTACTGCAGGGCGGCGTTCACCAGCTCCTGCAGATTGCGCCGCCGTTCCTCGGACTCATCGGTGCCCTCGGTGATCAGTTCCGCCAGGTATCCGCTCTGCTCCATCACCCGCTGCACCAGTTCGGAGGGCGGGGCATCCTGCAGCCGCTGGGCCAGGTCGGTGATCAGCTCGCCGAACTGCAGGAGGCCCCGAGCGGAGCGGCCCGCCAGGGACCGCACCGCCTCCGGATCGTTCACCACCTCCCAAAGGGGAAGGCCCAGCTGGTTGGCGGCATCGGTGAGCCGCTGCACGGTGGTCTTGCCAATGCCGCGCCTGGGCACGTTCAGCACCCGAAGCAGGCTGACGGTATCGGCGGGGTTGACCAGCAGGCGCAGATAGGCGAGCACGTCCTTGATCTCACGCCGGTCGTAGAAGCGCAGACCGCCCACCACGATGTAGGGGATGCCCCAGCGCACCAGCGATTCCTCCATCGCCCTCGACTGGGCATTGGTGCGGTAAAGCACGGCCATGCCGCCCCAGCGCAGTTCCGGATGAACCGCTTCCAGCTGCCGCAGCCGGTGCACCACCGCTTCGGCCTCGGCGATTTCGTCGTCGCAGCGGGTGACGGTGATCCGCTCGCCCTCGCCGCGGGTGGCCCGCAGCACCTTGTCGATGCGCTCCGTGTTGTGGGCAATCAGGGCGTTGGCCGCCTCCAGGATCGTGGCGGTGGAGCGGTAGTTTTCCTCCAGCTTCACCATCGTGCGGGTGGCCTCGTCGCTGGCCCGATCGCCGAAGTCGTCCTGGAAGCCCATCAGGATGGTGAAATCGGCGGCGCGGAAGCTGTAGATGCTCTGGTCGGCATCGCCGACCACGAAGACCGAGCGCTGGCCCCAGTCGTCGAAGGTCTCGGGATCGCGGCCACCCGTTACCAGCAGCTTGATCAGGTCGTACTGGGTGCGGTTGGTGTCCTGGTATTCATCCACCAGCACGTGGCGGAAGCGACCGTGCCAGTAGTGGCGCACCTGCTCGTTGCTCTGCAACAGCTGGACCGGCAGCAGCAGCAGGTCGTCGAAGTCGAGGGCGTTGTTGGCGGCCAGGGCGCGGCGGTAGAGCCGGTAGGCCTCGGCCTCCTTGCGGCCGCGCATCCCCTCGGCCTTCGCCTCCATCACATCCGGCAGCCAGCCCTGGTTCTTGGCGTTGCTGATCGCCCAGCGCACCTTTTTGGGCTCGAAGCGCTTGGGGTCGAGGCCAAGCTCCTGGGTGACGATCTCCTTGACCAGGGTCTGGGCGTCGGATTCGTCGTAGATCGAGAACTGGCGGGTCCAGGTGAGCCCTTCCGGGTCCTTGTACTTGTCGATGTCGAAGCGCAGCAGCCGCGCGAACAGGGCGTGGAAGGTGCCAATCCAGAGCTCCTTGGTGACCTCCCGATAGATGCGGTTGCGCAGTTGCCGCTGCTGCTGGGGCGACAGGATGCTGAAGGGCTGGCCGAACTGGCTCTGGGCCAGTTTCTGGGCGAGCAGCAGCTCCAGCCGCTCCTTCATCTCCCGGGCCGCCTTGTTGGTGAAGGTGACAGCAAGCAGCTGGCCAGGATCGACGCCGTGGTGACCGATCAGGTGGGCGATCCGATGGGTGAGGGCGCGGGTCTTGCCGCTCCCCGCTCCCGCCACCACCAGCATCGGGCCGTTGTGGTGATCCACCGCCCGGCGCTGGGCGTCGTTGAGGCCGACGAGAAAGCTCATTGATCCCACTCTATCGACGCCGTCTCAACTGCCTGCCTCGAGGGTCCAGCCGGCTTTGGCTGCCGCGGCCGTGGTGGGATGTCGGTCACGGAAGGCTGGGTACGATTCCACCCAAACTCGACCGAAATCACACAGATCAATGCGCGTTCGTCAATGCGGAATCGACTGGATGCGTGGTCTCTCGATCCTCTTCATCGTGGGGTACTGGCATTTGCTTGGCTATGCCCATGGGATCAATCATTACAAGAATGGGTTCACTGGCCGCCTCACCTTGGTGGTGCTTGGGTTGTTCATCTTCCTCTCTGGCCACCTAGTCAGCCGCTCCTTTGGCCCGCTGTTTCGACGAACCGATGTGCTGCCGTTCTACCGCCGGCGCCTGTGTTGACCGGTGCAGCCTTGCTGGTGTCCGCCCTCACCGGCAACACACCCCACACCCTCTGGTACATCACGGTGTTGATGGTATACATCGCCCTGGCCCCCGCCTGTTCCTCTATCTCCCCTCCTTCGTGGCCGGCATGCTCAGCCCCGGCCCCATCCGTGGGGTGTCCGGCGGTGTCCCATGGATGCTGGTGGTGGGGGTGACGGTGGGCGCTGTGGTGGGGCTGCCGTTGTCCTTCCTCCCATCCGAGTTGGATGAGCGGAACCTGTTGTTCATGCCGCTGGTCCTGTTCGGCTCCTGGTTGGTGTTTCTGCTGGTCAGAAGGGTTGAGCGGCGCTTGAGCCAACCCTGGTGGATCCTCCAACTCAGCGCCGCCAGTTACTTTCTCTATCTCTTCCATCGCCCCCTGTTCAAGCTGGCCACCTCCTGGTCCAGCAGCACTGCGGTGGTGCCGGAGCTGGCCTACCTGCTGCTGGCCTGTCTGCCCCTGATCATCCTCACGGCCTGGTGGGGACAGCGGCTCTACGACGCAGGCCTGGCCACCATCGGCGGCAGCCGCTGACCCAGCGGGCCCTCACCTGGGTCCGGGGAAGACTTTGGAACCCATCCGTCAACGCGTTTAGATTCCCCAACACCTGACTCAGGCCGATGGCCAAGGGAGCGGTCGACCGCTTGACCACCACCAACACATGAATCTCAACCGATGGAGATGACCTGGTCAGAACATCTTCAGGGTGCTGAGGTTCATCGCGATCCTTTTCCCCATCTGATCATCGATGATTTTCTGCCTGAGGTTCTCCTGGAGACAGCCATCCGGAGCTTCCCGGATCTTGCCCTGATCGGCGATCTGGCCTCCAGATCAGAGGATCTCCCAGCCAATGCAAGGGCCAGCCTGGATCTGGCCACGGTCCATGGCTGTGGCGATCGCAGGCTTGAGGATCTGAAGGCCTTCTACCAGGTCCTCCAGGTCGAGAAACTCGTCCGCTTGCTGTTCGCAAGGCTGCGCCCCTTCCTGGAAGATCCGCTCGACGCCGAGGCCGAGCACCTTCCTTTTCTGCCCCGGATGTCGCTGGCCGACCGGCAAAACTGGCTGCAGGGGAGGCCATCCCTCTCTTTCGACATCCAGCCGGGAATCAACCCACCGCAATTTGCCGGACTGGAGCCCCATCTTGACGACAAATACGAACTATTTGCTGGCTTATTGTATATCTATCCAGCGGAAATACCTCCTGTGGGTGGTGACCTCATCCTCTACGAACGCCGCCCGGATCAGGTGTTCGATGGAACCAGACTGAAGGGAAACACCTACGGGGCCAAGCCGGTCAAGAGAATCGCCTACCGGCACAACCGGTTCGTGGCTCTGCTCAATGGCAATTCGGCGTTGCATGGGGTCACGCCCTACCTGGAAAGCGACAATCAACTCCCGCGAAGACTTTACAACATCATCGTTGAAGCCTATAATCTTCCCTACAAGAGCTATGATTACTGGGATTTACCCCGAGGCAATAGAATCACCAACCTCAAACATGCGGTCAAGGGTGCCATCATGCTGCTGCAGCATGGGCTCACAAAGGCGGTGTCCCCATCCAAAATCATGGATCAACTTGTCCATTCCACCCCCGGTGAGGTGATGGATCGCTGGGAGTTCTGGGCCTGAAGGGCCCAGCCGGTTCTTCAGGCCATGATCCGAACGGTACATTGGCCCCCTTGGCCCGGGTGGCTGCCTTCCTCCTGCCGGCCTAGGCGCTCGGCGACACCGACATCACCATGACAGCCCCTTTCGGAGCCATCCCCATTTTCATTGGCTATGACCCGCGCGAGCGGGCCGCCACCACGGTGCTGATCGACAGCCTCTATCAGCACAGCAGCGCGCCGCTGGCCATCACGCCGCTGGTGACCCCCCAACTGGAGCGTCAGGGCCTCTACCGACGGGAGCGCGACCCGAAGCAGAGCACCGCCTTCTCCTTTACCCGCTTCCTGGTGCCCCACCTGATGGGCTACCAGGGTTGGGCTGTTTTCTTGGACTGCGACATCCTTTGCCGCGCCGACATTGCCGAGCTTTGGGCCCTGCGTGATGAGCGCCATGCGCTGATGGTGGTGCAGCACGATCACGTGCCCACCGAATCCACCAAATTCCTCGGCGAGCTGCAGAGCGCCTATCCCAAAAAGAACTGGAGTTCGGTGATGCTGTTCAACTGCGCACATTGCACTGCCCTCACCCCTGAGTATGTGAACAGGGCAACCGGACTCGATCTGCACCGCTTCCACTGGCTCGAGGGTGACCACCAGATCGGCGCTCTGCCGGAACGGTGGAACCATCTGGTCGCTGTGCAGGAACCTCCTCAGACGGGCGCGGCCGATGGGGGGCCGGCCCTGCTGCACTGGACTCTGGGTGGCCCCTGGTTTCGGGACATGCGCACCATGGGCGGGCCCCTGGCGGCCGAATGGTTTTCCGCCCGCGACGACGCCCTGCGGCTTTGGGACTGAGCATCGTCACGGTCTGCAAGAACCGCCGCGATCATCTGCTGCGATCAGCTACAGCGGTGGCCCGCTGGCCCCACCACGCGGAACACCTGGTGGTCGACTGGAGCAGCAGCGAGCCTTTGCGCCGCGCCGACCTGCCAGACGATCCGCGGTTGCAGCTGCTGCGGGTGGATGGGGAGCGGGGCTGGAATCTCTGCCGTGCCTACAACTTCGCCATCGCCCGGGCCAGCCATCACCTGATCTTCAAACTCGACGCTGACTGCTGGCCATTGGAGCCCTTCGATCTGCAGGCCCTGCTGGGCCAGGGGCCGGCATCGGTCTGTGCCTTCGGCACGGGGTTCGAGGGCGGCAAGGGCCAGTTCCTGATCGAGCGGGGCCTGTTCGAGGCGGTAGGGGGATTCAATGAATATCTGATTGACTACGGCTTCGACGACAAGGACCTGAGGGCACGGCTTCGGATGCTGCGTGGCCGCGACCCCGACGACATTCCGCTGAACTGGCTCCAGGTGATCCCCCACTCCGACGCCGACCGGGCCGAGCTGCGCCGGGGACTCCTGCTGACCCCGTTGGAGCAGTCGCTGGCGCTGGCGCGGATGCGCTCCTCGCGACTGGCGAACCGGTTGCTGGCGGCCCACTACCCCTGGAGCAACCGTGCCGCCGCCAGCCAATACATGGAAAGCCGGGCCCAATGCTGGCAGGTGCAGCGCGACACCGTCCCCGTGCCGGCTGGCGATGCCGCCGAAGAGCTGGAGCATGCCCGGCGGATGGTCTTCTGGGGCACCTTTTTGGCGATTCCGGAGATCTTCCTGGGGTTGCTGCCGTTCAAGCTGTTCCCGCCTGCCCGCGAGGGGCACTGGCCGGTGCGTTGGTGGCATCGGGCCTACTGGCACACTGGGCGGCGTCTTCTGGAGGTGCCTGTCGCCCTGCTGTCCTGCACCCGGGGCACACTGCAGAAGACCCTCACCCTGCTGGGCCGGGGCTGATGGCCACCGTGCGGGGTTGCCCGTGAGGAACATCAGCCTCTACCTCTGCTTCAACCAGGTGAACTACCTGGCGGCCTGGCGCCAGCGTTGCCTGGAGAGGCCCCATGACCTCAGCCTGCTGCTGGTGGAATCCAGCCGCTTCCGTCTCGATGCCAGCAAGCCCTGGCCCGGTGTTGGCGGCTATCTGCGCTGCCGCAGTGGGCCCTGGACCATGGCGGGCCTGGTGCTTCTGGCACTGCTGGGACTGATTGGACGCGTCTACATCCCCCACCGGCGCGAGGCGGGACGGGCCCTGGGCTTTGTGCTCTCCCGTTGCCACACCGTCCACCTGCTCGATGACGGCCTCGACCAATACCGCGCCCAGCCCCGCGCCCTCACCCCCGGCCAGTTCCCCGCCGGCACGCCGCTCTATCTGTTCTCCGAGGCGGTGCCGTTCCGGGCCCCCTGGTGTGCCCGCTTCAACTGCCGGGAGCTGGGGGCCTTTCCGTTGCCGGCGCGCGATCCCGCCGGCGAGGCCCTGCTTGCCTCTCCCCAGGCCCCGGCAAGCCTGGTGGTGGATGCCCCGGGGCTGGAGAGGCTGCCGCCAATGGAGGCCGAGCTGCCGACGCCGCGGCTGGTGCTGCCCCATCCGGCCCCAGGCAAACGCAGCTGGTCGGCGCCCGATTCAGTGGGGCGGCACTCTGCGGTCGCGGCTGGGGCCCAACCCCCGCCCAACCCCGACTGGCTCGTTCTCCACGTGGCCGGGCCGGTGCTGATCGGCGAGAGCCACCTGCTGGTGATGGCGCTGGTGCACCGCGCCCCCGACTGGCCCCTGCTGGTGGCCCTGCCCCAAACAGTGGACCCCCACCTGCAGGCCATGGTGGAGAGCCTCTGCGAGCGGCGACCAGCCACCCGGCTGCTTACCCCGTCCTCCTGCTGAAGCGGTCCCGATGCAGCCACTCCCCGTCTCCGTCACGGTGGTGATCAACACCCTCAACGAGGAGGCCAACCTCCCCTACGCCCTGCGCTCGGTGCAGGGCTGGGCGGCGGAGATCGTGGTCTGCGACATGCACAGCGACGACGCCACCGTGGCCATCGCCCGCTCCTACGGCGCCCGGGTGTGCCTGCATGAGCGGCTGGGCTTTGCCGACCCCGCCCGGGCCTTCGCCCTTGCCCAGGCCCGTCACGACTGGGTACTGGTGCTTGACGCCGACGAGCTGATCCCGCCGGCCCTGGCGCGGCGGCTGGCGGCGGTTGTGGCCGAGGCGAGCTGCGACATCTGCTGGATTCCGCGGCTGAACTACCTGCTGGGGGCAGTGCTGCCGGGCATGGGCTGGGGTCCGGACGAAGACGCCCAGATGCGGCTGTTCCGGCGGTCGGCGGTGGAAGTGACCGGCCAGATCCACCACTTCTTCCAGGCGCGCCCCGGGGCCCGCCAGCGGTGGCTGCGCTACGTCGATGACGGCGGCATCGTCCACTTCAACTACGTTGACCTCTCCCATTTCCTCGCCAAGCTCAACACCTACACCACGATCGAGGCGGTCGAGGCGCGCCAGCGGGGCCGGCGTTCGTCGCTGCCGTGGGCCCTGCTGGTGTCCATGCGGCGGGAGTGGTGGGGGCGCTGGCTGCGGGGAGGCGGCTTTCGCCTGGGCTGGCGCGGTCTGCAGCTCACCGTGATGATGACGATCTACCGCTTCATGGTGCAGGCCAAGTTGGCTGAGCTGCAGGCGGGGATCAGCGCCGAAGGTGTGCGGCGCTCCTACCGACAGGAGGCCGAACGGTGGCTGGCGGACTGACCCCAGCGATCCTGCAGAGAAAGCCGCAGTGCATTTCGTCACATTGAAATGTATCCGTGAATGCAACCAGGGGAGTGGCTGTTAGCGACATAGCTTACCCAAGCAGTTTACTGTCTTAAGATGCTGATTCGGAGACTGGAAACTCATCTGCGCTGGGCGCCTCTTTTTCTTGTCATTTTTCTGGCAATTCATTGGCAGGAAGTTTCCTCTCCCACCTGGAATGTGGATGACTGGGCACTGCTTGGCCAGCCAATTCATCAAGCCAGCCAGAGCCGGCCAGGCTGGGACATTGTTTATACTCTTCTGTTCCAGAATTCCTTCTCGCCATTCTTTGGCTGGCTGATTGCCGGCCTTTCCATCTATGGGCTGGCAGCCGTCACAACGGTGTTCTCGCCACTGATCACGCCGGCCTGGGTGTGCCTGCTGGCTCTACTGATCGCCGCCCATGCCTACCTGCTCGATCTGTTCAACTTCAGCTTTGCCATTGGGCTCTACCTGCTGCCCGCCACACTCTCGGTGTGGGGCGCGGTGTTGATGGGGTATGCCACCCACCGGCACCGGCTGAGCTGGCTGGCGGGTGTTTTGTTGGTGGCGCTGGCCATGGGGATTTACCAACCGACGGGCTATCTCGGCATCGGAGTGCTTGGCCTGGAGGCCCTGGCCCGGGCCCTGGATCTGCGTCCTTTCCCAGCCAGGGCCTGGCTGAGGGTTGCGGTCGGCGTTCTGACCGGCAGCCTCCTCTATTACCTGATTTCCCTCCTCGCCATGGCAACGGAGGTGGAAAACGAGCGCACCGGCTTCGCCACCCTGACAATCTTCTGGGAAAAGCTCACCAGCATCAAGGTTTACCGGGAGATCTACAACACCAATGTGTCGTTGATGTCCACGGCGCCGCAGTTCATCTTCTCGATGATCTTTCTGATCCTTCTGCTGATTGCCACCGTCTGGATCACGCGCCGGGTGAGCCGCCGCCGCGAACGGATCCGCAGACTGGGTCTGCTTTGGTTCGCCGCAGGATTCCTCACACTCCTGCCCATGTTTCTGTACTTCGTGCTGCGCGTGGGGTTCCCCTCCCGGTCCTTCTGCCTGGGCAACTTCGGGATCGCCAGCTTCAACGTGATGGTGCTGGCGAGTGTCCAGCCCGTTCGCCCCTTCCTGAGCCGTGCCCTGGTGGGGCTGCTGATCGTGGCCTATCTTGTCCCCCAGGCTGCCTTCGCCTCCAAGGTGTGGGATCTTGCCCAGCTCCTGGAGCGCCGGGACATGGCCCTGGCCCAGTCGATCCGCACCGATGTGACGATCGAGGCCCGCCGCACCGGCCTGCCGGCCGAACCCTTCCGGCTGTTCGGCACGACGGAACGCAACGAGCTCTTCCCCCATTGGAGCAGCGTGGGTCAATCCGCCTTCCGCACCGAATGGAGCATCCCGGCGATCTTCAAGCAACTCTTCGGGGTAGAGGTCAGGCACATCGCCTACAGGAGGAGTACCGAGGCGAACGTGCGCCGCGGCCTTCCCGCTTGTGCGGCCTACCCGCAGCCCGGGTCGATCGTGCCCTACCGGCGCGAGCTGCTGGTGTGCCTGGAGGCCAATCCTGCGGTGGCTTCGGGCGGCTGAGGGCGAAAACTGTGGCGGGTCAGCAGGAAGGAGGTGCCCGACCAGATCACCAGGGTGAGCATCGCCACAGCCCAGGCGTTGGTGCCAAACCGCTCCAGTCCCCAGCCCGCCAGCAGGCTCAACAGAAGGCAAAGCAGTTGGATCATCGTGTAGCGCAACAGCAGTGCCGGATGGAATCGAACCCGGAAGCTGATCCGGGCGTGCAGCACCGCGTTGAGCACCAGGCAGATCCCACCGGCGATGGCGATGGCCGTGGTGACCCGGCCGCTGGCCCGCCACACCAGGCCATAGAGGGCGAGATAGAGGGCTTCGCCGAAGCCGCCCACGAGCAGGAACCGCACCAGGCTGCTCTCCAGTGCATCATTCAACTTCCGCTGCAGAGTTACCCTCATGGTTCAGGAGGGAGTCCAGCGGCTGAGGACGCTCCGATCGTTTCCAGGCTGCGCACGAAGGACTGGGGTTTACCGCTCACGGTCAGGAAGATGCGGCCCAGGTATTCCCCCATAACGCCGATCAGCAGGGATTGGAGTCCCCCGAACAACAGGATCGTGGAGATGATCGACAGCCATCCCTCCACCCTGATGCCGTAGACCATGGTCTGGATCACCAGCACCAGGATCGACACCAGGCCAGCGGCGGCGATCACCAGGCCCAGCAGGGAAGCCAGCCGCAGGGGCATGATCGAGAAGCTGGTGAAGATGTTGAGCCACAGCCGGATCAGCCGACGCAGGTTGTAGCCGCTCTCGCCGATCCGGCGAACCTCGTGGCGCACCTGGAGGCTGCCGATCGCCCGGGTGTACTGGGAGAGAAGTCCGTCGATGTAGGGATAGGGGCCCCGATAAAGCGCGGCTTGTTGCGCAACCTCGGCTGACACGCATCGGAAGCTGGAGAGGTAGAACTGCCCCGGCAAATCCAGCAGCCAGTGGGCGGTGCCGTTGGCGAAAGCGCTGCCGAGGTTGCGCCAGCCGGCATGACGCTTGTCCCGGTAGTCGCCGTAGACCACATCGAGACCCCGCTCAATCGCCGAACGCCACAGCCTCATGCCCTCCTCAGGCGGGTTCTGCAGATCGTCGTCAAGATTCAGGATGTAGGCGCCTCGGGCATGGCGGTAGCCGGTGAGCACCGCCTGGTGTTCGCCGAAGTTGCGTCCGTGGCGGATCAGCTGGCCCCGCAAGGAGCTTCCCTGCAGGCGTCGGCGCAGCCTCGCCACCGTGTCATCGGGGCTGCCGTCGTCGACAAAGACCACCTCCCAGCGACAGAGCGGGTCGAGACGTTCCAGGCGCTCGACCAGGGCATCCACGCTGCCCTCACTGCGGTACAGAGGGATCACCAGGCTCAGATCCAGGGCTTCGCTCGCCATCTCAGCGACGTGCCAGCGTTGGTTCTCGCCGTGCCTTCAGGAACAGGGAACTCCCCCAGGGAAGAGGCAGCCAGGGGGCCAGCAGCTCCTCCAGCCGCAGCAGCAGCAGCAAGAGGCGGTTCAGAACGGGTGGGGGCAGGGCCACCTCGGAGGTTGCACGATCTTCCTTCCTCATGCTTTCGCGTGGGGCCAGCCGCCACCGTCTCAGCTGAAGCTTGACCCAAAGCAGGGGTGTGAGCCAGGCGTTCCAGTAGTGGAGACTCTCCGGGCGCAGCCCCGCCCCTTCCACCAGCCGGCGCAGCGGGCGGGGCCGGAAGCGCCGGACCCCCATCACCCGTCCGTCATGCGGGCGGCGCAGGCAAGGCATGGCGGCCACGTTCAGCAGCAAGAGGCCGCCCGGCCTGAGCAGCTGGGCCATCCCCCGCAGGGCGACCGCCGGTTTCACCCCCTGGTGATAAAGCACATCCATCGAGAGCACCACGTCGTAGCGGTGTGGGCAGCGATCGAGGGCGTTCACCGAGAGGGACTCCACCGGCAGGCCCCGTTGATGGCAGTAGGCCAGGGCCACTGGATCGAGCTCGCAGCCGGCGGCGCCAGCGAGGAACGGCTGGTGCTTTAGCTCCTGCAACAGGCCCCCTGTGCCGCAACCGGCATCGAACACCACGAGCGGGCGTCCTAGCCGCCGAGCCTCCTGGCGCAGGAGCCTGAGCACGCGGCGGTGCAGGCTGCGGTACCACCAGTGGCGATGCTCCACGGCGGCCAGGGCATGGACCTCCCGTTCCTGCATCAGGCCGTCTCGGAGAGGAGAGGAATAAGCCGTGCGCAGACGTCCAGGATCCGCTCCTCCTCCAGGTAGGGGTGCAAGGGAAGGCTGAGCACCTCCCTCACCCGCCTCTCAGTTTCAGGCAGGGACTGGGGACCAAAGCGGTCGATCACGTAGGGATGCTGGTGGCAGGCAAGGGGGTAATGCACCCCCAGGGGAAGGCCCTCGCGGGAGGCCTCCTGCAGCAGGCGTTCGCGCTGCGCGCCGGGCAGGCGCACCACGTGCAGGTGATAGCTGTGACGCCAGTCCACTCCATCTCCGGGGAGCGCCACCAAGCCGTCCAGCCGCTGCGCGTACCAGCCGGCCACGCGGCGTCTCTGGCCGATCCTCTCCGGCAGATCAGCCAGCTTGCCGAGCAGAACCCAGGCCTGCAGTTCATCCAGGCGACTGTTGACGCCAGCCTGAACGGCCCGGCGCTCCTCGTCCCAACCGTAGAAGCGGAGACGCCGGGTGGCCTGGCGGTCCTGGGGGTGGTTGGCCACCAGCGCCCCGCCGTCTCCGAAGGCCGCCAGATTCTTGGTGGGATAGAAGCTGAAGGCAGCAAAACGCCCCCAGGTGCCCACCGACCGTCGCTGAACGGTGGTGCCGCAGGCCTGGGCGCAGTCCTCGATCAGGGCGACGCCATGGTGCGCGCAGAGGGCTTCAATCGCCCCCAGATCGCAGGCTTCGCCATAGAGGTGCACAGCGATCACGGCCTTGGGAGGTGCCTCCCCCAGCGCCGCCGCCCCCTCCAGCAGCTCCTGCAGGTGCATTGGTGAAAGCACCGAGCGTTCCAGCTCCAGATCCACGAAAACCGGCCGAGCCTCCAGCCGCAGCACGGCCGCCAGGGTGGCGTAGGCGGTGTGGGACGGCAGCAGGACGGCATCCCCGGGCCCAACCCCGCTGCCCCGCAGGGCCAGCTCAAGCGCCTCGGTGCCGTTGGCCACCCCGATCACCGCCTCCGGTGTCAGAGCAGGATCGAGCCAGCGGGCGAAGGCGGCTTCAAAGGCCCGCACCCCATCCCCAAGGATCAGCTGTCCGGAGGTCTGGAGGCGGATCAAGGCATCCTGCAGCAGGGGGCCGTAACGAATGGCCTCCTGCTGAGGGAAGTTGAACGGATCTGAGACCACAGAGGAGGCGGGTCCGCAGAGGGTGGCTGGCCCCTCGTTCACACGTAGGCTGCCAGATGACGGCGATAGTAGTGGAGAGTGCGCTCGAGGGTGTCATCGAGGCGGCGGCGTGGCTGCCAGCCGGTGGCCACTTGAAAGCGTTCATAACAGGAGTAGTAGTCGCCGATGTCGATCTTCCTGCGCTCGGCAGGATAGGGAACGATCCGCAGGTCACCCCTGCCATTGAGACGGATCAGCCGTTCGGCCAGCTCCCGCAGGGAGACCTTCTCATGGCTTCCCAGGTTGTAGGGGCCGGGCGGCAGGGCAGGATCAGCGGCCGCAAGCAGCAAGGCCTCCACCACATCGTCCACGTCGTTGAAATCGCGGAGCTGATCGCCGCCCCACACCTCGATCGGCTGCTTCTCCAGCAGCCGTCGCACCCAGATGCCCACGAAGGTCTGGCGGGCATCCTTGATGCGCATCCGCGGTCCGATCGTGTTCGTGAGCCGCAGCACGCAGCTGCTCAACCCATACACATCAGCATAAAGACGGTGATAAAGCTCTGCGGAGAGTTTGTTGATGCCGTTCACGTCCACCGGTTCGACCGGATGGTCCTCGTTCACCGGCAGATAGCGGGGTCGTCCGTAGAGCTGACGCGTACTGGCAAAGACGATCCGGACCCCCGGATTCACCCTGCGGCATAGTTCCAGCAGGCTGAGCTGGGCCGTGCCGTTGATCGCCAGATCCGTCTCCGGATCGCGCATCGAGTCCAGGTGGCTCGTCTGGCCGGCCAGATTGAAAACCACCTCCTGGTCCTGCAGGAGGACCTCCAGGGAGTAGCGGTCGCGGATGTCGGAGAGATTGATGCGAAGCGCCTGCTCGTGGCCCTCGAGGTTGAACAGGTTTCCCCCGTACTGGGGGATCAGGCTGTCCACCACCGTGACCCGGGCACCTAGCTCAACGAGGCGGATGGCCAGGGTGGAGCCAATGAAGCCCAGTCCGCCGGTGATGAGAACACTCCGCTCGCTCCAGCGCTGGTCCAGGTCGACGGACTCCTGATCCTGCAAACGAAGCCAGCGACGCGTTCGCTGAACGTAGTCAGGGGTGCAGCTCCTCCGGGTGTTCTGAATCACACCCAGCTCAGGCGAGATCGCGCAGCAACCCCTCCACCTGCCGGGCGGTGTCGACCCAGCTAAAGCACCTGGCCTGGAGAAGGCCCGCCACCGACAACCGGTCCCCGAGCAACGGCTGGTGGATCAGATCGGTCATGGCGGCCGTGATTGCGCCCGGAGAGAGCGGATCCACCAGCAGAGCCGCCTCCCCCACCACCTCCGGCAGGGCGCCTGCAGTGGAGGCGATCACCGGCGCGCCGCAGGCCATGGCTTCCAGGGCGGGCAGCCCGAACCCCTCCCAAAGGCTGGCCAGGATCAGGCCGCGGCAGCGGTTGAGCAACTCCAGGCGCTGTTGGTCGCTCACCCAGGCAATCCAGTCGCAGCGTGCATCAATGCCCAGCTCCTCGGCCAGGCGGCGCAAACGGGGGGTGTACCGCCGATCCTGGGGCCCGACAAGCTTGAGGCGGTGCTCCCGCTCCCCCAGGGCGGCGAAGGCGCGCAGCACCCGCTCCAGATTCTTGTGGGGATCGTGGCGGCCCAGCACCAGAAAGAAGGGCCGGCGCTCCAGGCCCAGGGGCCGCAGCTGGCCGGGGTTGAAGCCCAGCCGGATCGGTATCAGCCTCTGGGCCGGCACCCGCAGGCGCCTATGCACCTCCCGTGCCGTGGCCTCGGAGTTGCAGAGCACCCGCCAGGCTCGGTGCAGCACCAGCGGCACATAGGCCAGGTGGTACGCCAGCAGAGGCGTGGGCCGGGGGTGGCGCAGGGGGAGCAGATCATGGGCCAGCACCACGCTGCGCACCCCCTGGCCCAGGGGTGCCTCCGGCAGGGGGGAGAGCAGAAGCGGGGCTCCGCTGGCCCGCAGGAGCCTTGGCAGCTCCTGCTGGGTCCAGACGAGACGGCGCCAGTGGCCGGAGCGGCCATGCTCCGGTGAAAGGTCGTTGGGGATCGGCAGGCTGCCGGGGCGGTCGCCGGCGAGGGGGTCGAGCAGGGGCACCAGGTAAGGATCCAGGGCCGCCGCCAGATCCCGGGCCACCACACCGATGCCGGTGGGGCGCCGCCCCAGGTAGCTGCCGTTGAACAGGGCGAGAGGAGTCAAGCCCTGCTCCGCTCGAGGCTGGCCTCTGCAGGCCAGGGGCCGCAGGCCGCGCCCAGACCGCGCAGGGCCGCCAGGCTGAGCCGGGGCTGCAGCGGCAGGCGCAGCAGGGCGTTGAGCAGCAACCGCAGGACCCGCAGGACCAGGACCCAGGCGGGCAGGTGGCGGCGCAGGAACCGCACGTAGCTTTCGGTGGAGAGCCGCAGTCTCCGCTCGGTGGGGGTGTCGCTCCCTGCGCCGCGCCGATGGCCCACCACCGGCGCCGGCAGCCAGAGGATCGGTGAGCCGGCCTGGAACAGCCGCAGGCAGAGATCCATGTCTTCGTAGTAGAGCGGGAAAGCAGGATCGAAACGGGCCGGCGGGCTGTGGGCCTCGGGCCTGAGTGCCAGGCTGCAGCCGCTGACCCAGTCGAGGGGCAGGGGAGCCCTGCCAGGTCGTCCGTCTTCCGAGTCACCCACCTCCGTTTCCTCCAGTCGGCGACGGCGAAAGTTCAGGCCGGGATCGATCCAGCCGCCACTGGGCTCCAGCCGGCCACAGGGAGTCAGCACCGCCGTTCCCACCACAGACCGTTCCGGCAGCCCATCCAGGCTGTCGACCAGGCGTTCCAGCTCGTCTCCCCCGGGGAGGGTGGTGTCGGGGTTCAGCAGCCACACCCAGCCCCGCCAGCCGAGCCGGTTCAGATGAAGGAAGCCGCGATTGCAGCCCGCCCCGAAGCCCTCCCCCTCTCCACCCGGCAGCAGCTGGATCTCCAGTCCGTCGCAGGCCGCGACGAGCTCCGCAGCGCGCAGGGGCGCCGACGTGGGACTGTTGTCCACCACCAGCCACAGCGCCGGGCACAGGCTCTGTCGGGCCAGGTCGCCTGCGAGCGCCGCCAGGGCCGGCTGGCTGCGATACGCCACGCTGAGCACCACGGGTGCCGTCCGGGGAGGAACGCTGCTGATGATCGACCCGAAGCTCACCGCAGCTTCGCAGCCCGCCCCGGCCGCCTGCGGCATCTGCCGGCTCCATGAGGATGCCGATGCGATCGCCCGCTGGCAGATCCATCGTCAGGGAGCCTGGATCCTGCGCCATCACCCTCTGCCTGCCCCTCTCGGCGGCTGGCTGCTGCTGGACGCCGTGCGCCACCTCGGCGGTCCGGCGGAGTTCAACCCGGTGGAGGCGGCAGGCTTCGGGCCGATGGTGCAGCGCAGCAGCGCCCTGGTGCGTCAGTTGACCGGCTGCGAACGTGTGTATGCGATCGCCTTCGGGGAAGGGGCACGGCATCTCCATCTGCATCTGATCCCCCGCCATGCCGCCGATCCCGCCACCGAGGCCTGGCAGGTGGCTGATCTCTACCGCCAGGTGGCGGCCGGTGTGCGGCCCGCGGCGGCGGCGGCGGCGGTTCAGGCCCTGGTGGAACGGGCCCGGGAGCTCACCGCCGCCTGGCGATAGGCTCCGCCCCGCAGGAAGTGGCGGGCCGGCGATGGCAGCGGGGGCAGGGGTCGAGGGGCAGGACGGGCCAGGCGGGATCCGGTTCATCGTGGCGGTGCCGGCCAGGCTGGAGTCGTCCCGCCTGCCCGGCAAGGTGATGGCCGACATCCACGGCCAGCCGATGCTGGAGCGGGTGCTGCGTCGCTGCCGGGAGGCAGCCCGTCCTGACGCGGTGGTGCTCTGCACCGACAGCGAGGTTCTGCGGCAGGCTGCCGAGGGCTGGGGTTTTCCCGTGCTGATGACCAGCCCCGAATGCAGCTCCGGCAGCGATCGCCTCGCCTCGGTGGTGACGGCGTTGGTGGGCCTGGCGAGCGGCCCGGAGCTCGCACGCACCGTGATCCTCAACGTTCAGGGCGACCAGCCCTTCATCGACCCCGTCGTGATCGACGCCATGGCCGCCGAGTTCGAGCGGCGTCAACCCACACCCGAGGTGCTGACCCCCGTGTACCGGATCGGGGAGGAGAAGGTGCACAATCCGAACGTGGTGAAGACACTGCTGGCCGCAGATGGCCGTGCGCTCTATTTTTCACGCTCGGCGCTCCCCCATGTCCGTGGCGTGGAGCCCGACCGCTGGCATGCCCACGCCCCCTACTGGGGACACGTGGGCATCTACGGCTACCGAGCCGACGTGCTGGCACGCTGGGGGTCCCTGCCCCCATCGCCGCTTGAGCAGGCCGAGAAGCTGGAGCAGCTTAGGCTGATCGAGGCGGGCATCAGCCTCGGCACCTTCGTGGTGGAAGGGGATTTCCTCTCCGTGGATACCACCGAGCAACTCGAACAGGCCCGTGCCATGGCTGCGGGCTAGTTGTGTTTCGGTCGGCCGGCGTTGACGAGCCTGCCGACGGGGGTCACACGCTCGAGCCCGATCCACTGCCCGAATCCATCCCCCGTATCCAAGAGCTCCACACGAAGCAGTCGCGGGCTCTCGCAGTTCCGATGCAGTCGCCACGGTGCACTCAGATAGACCGTCTGGGTCTGCTCCACCTTCATGCCGATCAGCCGCGCGGTCGTGCTGGTGAGCACCTTCCCGTTGGCGGAGCAGATCAGCGTCGCTCTGGCGCCCTGCTCGCTACCGGGTCCCCCGAGCAGATGCAGCGCAACGGTGAACACGTCCGCAGGCACCTGTCCCTCGACGGTGACGACGCCCTTGTATCGGTCGCCCCCTACTCGCTGCCAGGTCGAGGCAAGGAAAGGTCTTCCCCTGTAGTCGACGGTAGCTGGCAATCCGAACGACTGGGGCGACGGATCGGAGGCTGCCGTGCCCGCGGCGGGGCGCCACGTGATCAGGGCCTCCGTGCGGGGGCTGGCCAGCCTCAAGCGGCTGCGATCACTGACTTTCTCGTAGAGCAAGCCGTCAGCGCCGACGGGCCCGAGAAGGCGATATCCATTCAGGATGATTCCTCCGAAGGAATCATCAAGTTGCTGGATGGTTGGATAGAATCTTGACTGGAGTATGCCGCCCTTGCCAACGGCAACTCGGTCGAGGATATAGGGCGGCCGCTTCTTCTGATTCGTCAACGCCTCGATATAGGCTTCGAATTTTTTGGTATTCAATGTTGCTGATAGCGCGATGTCCACATCGGGGTTGCTTGGGAAGCTGTTCGAGGTTCCAAAGAACTCGTAGCTCCATCCATACAGGTGCAGGCCGTTGCGCATCGGCCCTACCCAGAGCGGACTGGCTGCCGGGCTGTCGCTCCCCATGGCACCCAGGGAGCGGGCCAGCAAGGAAAGCGCCAGAAGAATCAACAGTGGTGTGCTGGCGATACTGAACCAGATCAGCTTTTTTCTCATAGTTATCCAGGCGGTCAGGAGAAAGCCGTGGTCTTATTGGCGGACAGCCTGGAGTTCCTTAGGGCCAGCACCATCACGAATGTTGTCGTCGGTATCAGTAGAAGGTTGTAGTGGGGAAATCCTTTGGCTGGCAGCAGAATGGCCGCGAACGTGCCGGCTATCATCAGGGCAGAGGCTTTCATGTCCGCCAGGGCTTGCTTTTCTCCAGCAGGTGAGTCTGCCTGCCCATAGATCCAGCACAGCCAGGCGATCAGAATCTGGGGCGTATAGGCGAGGATGGTAAGCAGCAGATTCAACAGCAAAGGAATAAAAGAATTGATGGATCCCAGTTTTCCGCCCTCGCCGATTTCCGAGAAGCTGTAGTCGAAGATGAGAGCACCTGCCCTGGAAAGGATTCCCTCGCCCCCAAGCCGAAAGACGATCAGATCAACCAGGATGCAGGCCAGCACGAGGTAGAGGGTTAATCGGCGCTTGTCCGCCCTGAACTGATCGCTCAACCAGATGAACAGCAGGATCTGGATGGCGAGCTGGTACTTGAGGTGGAATCCGATCGTGCCGATCAGCACGGCCGCTGGCAGCCAGAATCTGAGGTGCTCCGCATGGATCAGCAGGGCCCATAGCAGCAGCAGCAGAACGCTTCCGAGCATCTCTCCATTGGGGGAGTAGCTGTCAATGTCCATGCCGAAAATCAGAACCATCAGGCTCAGCACGGCACAGGTTGCGGCTGCTTCCCGGCTGAGATAGGCCCTGCCGCAGAGAAAAGCCAGGGCCACGATCAGGCCGGCCGTGATCGCATACACGGCACTGATCGCTAGGTCATCCTGAGCTGCTGAGGGGACCCCCAGGAGATCCAGGAGGCCCAGGAGGGGCACATAAAGGAATGGGTGAATGAACCCCTGGGTATGCATATCATGCACCGTCAGATTGAAGCCGGGCCTGCCCAGGTAGTGTCGGGCCCATGCTGTGGCCATGTAGCAATCGGGATTGAACCCGCCAGGCGTCACAACCAATGCCTTCAGTCCAGCCAGGGTGGCGAAGGTGCCGTATAGATAGAAGGCCATCCTCCAGTCTTTGGTGGCGATGGCATGGACCGCTGGAAGCGGTGACTCTGCCCCGTGCCGGCTCGGGTATTGACTGGCTGCGCTGATCTGCACGGGTGCCCGGGGATGGATGTAGGTTCAGTTGGATGGCGGGACGGAAATCTCTGGCGCCATTCGCTTAGGCGGGTGTTTGCTCAATCTGGTTCAGGGTACATCGTGCCAAGGCGAACTTGATTTCGAGCACATGAATTGTGAGGTGAGGAAGGAGGCAAGATAGTGTGCCCGTTCATGAAGGCGGAGCCGTAACCTGGGTGTTATGATCTAAAGATTGATTGTCCAGGTGACCTTATTCGCGGAGCGGCGATGTCGGCCCGATTCACGTTGTGTTGGTGAGGCCCGCCTGCACCAGATCGTGCAGCCGCAGCAGGCCCACCATCGTTCCCCCTTCCCCCAGGACCGGCAAAACGCCGATTGGTTTGCGGCGGTTTCGCTCCATCTGCTCCAGGGCTGACACCGCCAGCAGATCCGGCTCCACGGTGATCGGGTCGGCGGTCATCAGCTCGGCGGCCCGCAGCTCGGCCCAGGCCGTGGCCGGATGCAGCTCCAGGGCCCGTCGCAGGTCGCCGTCGGTGATCAGGCCGGCCAGCTGTTCGCCGGGCCCGCTCTTGCGCACCCAGCAGGCTCCGGCGCCATCCCTGGTCAGCAGGGCAATCACGGCCTGGAGGCTGGCCGATTCGGCCACCGGATGGAGCCGCTCCGCTGGCACCATCAGATCGGCCACCGTGAGGGTGAGCTGCTTGCCAAGGGATCCGGCCGGATGGTTGAGGGCGAAGTCCTCCGGGGAAATCCCCCGCCGCTCCATCCAGGTGGCCGCCAGGGCATCACCGATCGCCATCGCCACCGCCGTGCTGGCGGTGGGTGCCAGGTTCAAAGGGCAGATCTCCCGGTCGACGGATCCGTCGAGGACCACATCGGAGGCCCGGGCCAGGCTGGAGTCGACCCGGCCGACCAGGGCGATCCGGGCGGTGCCGCGCCGGCGCAGGTGGGGCAGGATGCCGATCAACTCCTCGGTTTCGCCGCTGTTGGAGATCAGCAGGCTCACATCATCGGGGCTCACCACCCCCAGATCACCGTGCAAGGCATCGAGGGGGTTGAGGTAGATGGCCATCAGGCCGATCGAGGAGAAGGTGGCGGCGATCTTGCGCGCCACGATGCCGCTCTTGCCCACCCCGGTGATCACCAGCTTGGCGCGCTTGTCGGCGCAGCCATCCAGCAAGCTCAGGGTCGCCTCCACCTGGGCGGCATCGAGGCGATGGGCGCTGGCCTCGATGGCGGCTGCCTCCTCCATCAGGCAGCGGGTGAGCGCGGACACGAAACCACTCCGGGAGGATGGGGTCATTCTCAACCTGCGGGCTCCAGGGGCCCCAGTCGATGCCCGCCGCCCTTGAGCCCCCCGGAATTCCGTCGGACCTGATCGAGCGACTGCTTCAGGCGGCCGGCGATGCGCCGATCGCCCTGGTCGGCGGCGCGGTGCGGGATCTCCTGCTTCACCGGCTTCACCGGGACCCCTGGCGGGGGTTGCCTGACCTGGATCTGGTGGTCGCGACACCGCTTGGAGCCTCCCCAGGCCTGCTTGATCCAGCCGCTGAGCCTGGCCCTGCCGCGGCGCTACGCCTCGCCCGCCGTCTGCGGGCGAGCTTCGGCTCGGGGGTGGTCAGGGCCTACCGGGAGCATGTCGCCTACGGAACGGCGGAACTGGAGCTCCTGCTTCCGCAGGGATCCGTTCTGCTCGATCTTGCCAGCGCCCGCCGGGAGACCTACCCCAACCCTGGTGAGAATCCTGAGGTCCACTTCGGGGGCCTGGGCGATGACCTGGCCCGGCGCGATTTCACGATCAACGCCATGGCCCTGCGGCTCGGGCCTGGCCAGGGCCTTGGCAGGGCGGCAGCCCACGACTGGTGTGCCGAACTGGTCGATCCCCACGGCGGCCAGGCCGACCTGGAGCACAGGCAGCTGCGCTTCCTGCATGGCGCCAGCCTGAGGGACGACCCCACCCGCATCCTTCGGGGGGCCCGCTATGCGGCGCGGCTGGGGATGAACCTGGCGCCCCAAAGCCAGGCGCAACTGCACACCACCCTGCAGGCCTGGCCGTGGGGCTGGCGGTTCGGAGACCCACCCGAACGGGCCCCATCGGCGCTCGGCACCCGGCTGCGGATGGAACTGGAGCTGCTCTTTGACCGGGAAGCCTGGCCCTTGGCCCTTTCTGCCCTGCAGGACTGGGGAGCCCTTCTCCTGCTGGATCCCGCCCTCCAGCTTGAGAAGCAATGGGGGAGGCGCCTGGCCTGGGCTTCACGCTTCGAGCTGCCGCTGCTCCTGGCCTACGTGGCTGGAGCCGCTGACCCCCTGGCCTTGGCGGAACGGCTGCAACTGGCCCAGAAGCATCGGCAGGTGCTGGCCAGCTTCCTCACCCTGCGCCAGCAGCTGTTGAACCTGGCCAGGGCCGACTCTGGGGTTCCCGCCCCCCAGTCGCCCGCCGCATGGTCCGCCTTTCTGGAGTGCCCGGGCCTACGGCCGGACGCCGTCGCCCTGGCGGTGGCCTGCGGGCTGGGGCCAAGGCGGCCGCTGCTGCGTTGGTTGTTGCGGTGGCGCCATCTGCGGGCTGAGACAACAGCGGCGGACCTGATCGCCCAAGGGTTCGCTCAGGGTCCTGCCCTGGGGCTGCATCTGCGGGAACTCAGGAACCAGCGGCTCGATCAGGAGCGCCGCTGAACGGCCGCCCTCAAAGCCTGGCCATCGCCGAGCGCACTTCCCGGTCGGCGTCCTTGCGGCGCTCGTCCTGGCGCTTGTCGTGGAGCTTGCGGCCCTTGGCCAGCCCCAGGGTGAGCTTGATCCACGATCCCTTCAGGTGGAGGTTGAGGGGGATCAGGGTGAGGCCCTTCTGGTCGAGGGCGACGCGCAGCTTGTCGATCTCGCGGCGGTGGGCCAGGAGCTTGCGGACCCGCAGGGGCTCGTGGTTGAAGTAGGCGCTGGCATGGCTGTGGGGGGAGATGTGCACGTTGTGCAACTGAAGCTCACCGCTGCGGATCAGACAGAAGCCGTCGCGCAGGTTGGCCTTGCCGGCCCGAATCGATTTCACCTCCGTGCCCACCAGCTCCAGACCGGTTTCCAGGGTTTCGAGAATCTCGTACTGGTGGCGGGCGAAGCGGTTGTCGGCCAGCAGGCGGTTGGCGGCATCCCGGGCCGCCTTGGCGGCTTTCTTGCCTCCCCCCTTGGCCATCTCCCTCACCAGCTGCGGTATCGACCCTAAACAGGCTTCCGCCTGCCTACCCTCGGGCCCATGGCGATCGTTTCCTCAGGAGCCGGGCGCGGTGGGGCCAAGCCAGTCCCGGCGCGCCCTGCCGCCAGGCCGACCGCGCGGCTGCTCGATCCCCATGGCCAGCCGTTGGAGGAAGGGGCGGAGGAAGCGGCGCTGCCCACCCGGGAAGACAGTCTGCGGCCCCGCCGGCTGGCTGATTACATCGGCCAGCGGGAGCTCAAGGAGGTGCTCGGCATCGCCGTGGAGGCCACCCGCAACCGGGGCGAGGCCCTCGACCATGTGTTGCTCTACGGCCCCCCCGGGCTCGGCAAGACCACCATGGCCCTGGTGATCGCCGAGGAGCTTGGAGTGCGCTGCCGGATCACCAGTGCGCCCGCCCTGGAGCGCCCCCGCGACATCGTCGGCCTGCTGATCAACCTGCAGCCCCACGACCTGCTGTTCATCGACGAGATCCACCGACTCAACCGGGTGGCCGAGGAGCTGCTCTATCCGGCGATGGAGGATTTCCGCCTCGATCTCACCGTGGGCCGGGGCAGCACGGCCCGCACCCGCTCCGTGCCGGTGGCGCCCTTCACCCTGGTGGGGGCCACCACCCGGGCTGGCTCGCTGAGCTCGCCGCTGCGCGACCGCTTCGGCCTGATCCAGCGGCTGGAGTTCTACGACCTCGCCGACCTCCAGGCCATCGTGGAGCGGGCCGCCGGCCTGCTCAACCTGGAACTCGACGAGGACGCCGCCGCGGAGGTGGCCCGCCGTTGCCGGGGCACGCCGCGGATCGCCAACCGCCTGCTGCGCCGGGTGCGGGATGTGGCCAGTGTGCGGGGCCAGCCGCGCATCGGGTCGGAGCTGGTGGCAGAGGCGTTGAGCCTGCATCGCGTCGATGATCGCGGCCTCGATGCCAGCGACAGGCGCTTGCTGGAGCTGTTGCTGGCCGGCTATGGCGGCGGACCAGCGGGGCTCGACACCCTCGCGGCCGGCCTCGGCGAGGACCCGATCACCCTGGAAACGGTGGTGGAGCCCTACCTGCTGCAGCTCGGCTTCCTGCTGCGCACCCCGCGGGGCCGGGTTGCCACGGCCGCGGCACGGCAGCATCTCAGCTGGCCGGAGGCGGCCTGATGGCCTGGCTGCTGGCCCTGCTGCTCGCCACCCAGCTCACCCTGCCCCAGCTGTTCGACCAGGCGCTGGTGGCCAGCCGCGAGGGGCGATTCGGGGAGGCCCTGCCCCTGTGGGACCGGGTGCTGGAGGTGGCCCCCAACGACGCCTCGGCCTGGAGCAACCGCGGCAACGTGCAACTGGCGCTTGGCCACCCGGAAGCCGCCATCGCCGACCAGGACAAAGCGATCGCCCTGGAGCCAGGCAGCGCCGATCCCCATCTGAATCGGGGCACGGCGGAGGAGGCCCTGGCCCAGTGGGACCGGGCAGCCGCCGACTACCACTGGATCCTGGAGCGGGATCCCACCGAGGCCTCGGCCCTCTACAACCTGGGCAATGTCGAGGGGTCCCGGGGCGACTGGGCAGCAGCTCGCCGGTGTTTCGAGGCGGCGGCAACAGCCCGGCCGGGCTTCGCGATGGCCCGCTCCAGCCTTGCCCTGAGCCGCTTCGAGTTAGGTGATCTGGCCGGCGCCGAGAGCGAGTTTCGCAACCTGATCCGTCGGTATCCGTTGTTCGCCGATCCCCGCGCCGGGCTCACGGCCCTGCTCTGGCAACGGGGGGCCCTCGGCGAGGCCGAAAGCAACTGGGCGGCGGCTTCGGGTCTGGATCCCCGCTACCGGCAGCCAGAATGGTTAGCGCGGATTCGGCGCTGGCCCCCTGGGCCGGTCCACGCTCTCGAAGCTTTTCTGGATCTGGCCAGTTGATGAGTCCTGCCCCCGCTCCCGTTCCTGTTCCCAACCCCACTCCCGCCGCCCCCGGAACCACCACCTTCGGCGGGCCAGGCAGACACGGCTGCCCTGCGGAACTGTGGCAGCGCCTGGGCTTGGAGCGGGCCCTGGAACAGGCGCTGCCCGAGCTGATCGGACTGCGGCGGCACATCCATGCCCACCCGGAGCTGAGCGGCGCCGAACACCAGACGGCGGCGCTGGCGGCGGGGGAGCTGCGCCTGCTGGGATGGGAGGTGCGCGAAGGGGTGGGGCGCACGGGGGTGGTGGCCGAACTCGGTCCTGAGCAGGCACCCCTGCTGGCCCTGCGGGTCGACATGGATGCCCTGCCGGTGGAGGAGCGCACCGGCCTGACCTACGCCTCCTGCCACCAGGGGCTGATGCATGCCTGCGGGCATGATCTCCACACGGCGATCGGCCTGGGGGTGGCCCGGCTGCTGGCGCCCCTGGCGGATCAGCTCACGGCGCGGCTGCGGTTGCTGTTCCAACCAGCCGAGGAGATCGCCCAGGGGGCCGCCTGGATGCTGGCCGATGGGGCGATGGAGGGGGTGCGGGCCCTGTTCGGCGTGCATGTGTTCCCGTCCCTGGCGGTGGGCAGCATCGGCGTGCGCAGCGGCAGCCTCACCGCCGCCGCCGGCGAGCTGGAGGTGGAGGTGCTGGGGGAAGGGGGGCATGGGGCACGGCCGCACCAATCCACCGATGCGATCTGGATCGCGGCACGGGTGGTGAGTGGGCTGCAGGAGGCGATCAGCCGGCGGCTGGATGCGCTGCAGCCGGTGGTGGTGAGTTTCGGGAAGATCGAGGGCGGCAAGGCGTTCAACGTGATCGCCGACCATGTGCGCCTGCTCGGCACCGTGCGCTGCCTCGACACCGCCGTGCACGCCGAGCTGCCGGGCTGGATCGAGGACACCGTGCTGGCGATCTGCCGCGGCTACGGTGGTGAGGGCCGGGTGCGCTATCGCTGCATCGCGCCGCCGGTGCACAACGACCCCGTGCTAACCGCCCTTGTGGAGGAGGCCGCCATCGCCCTGCTCGGCTCCCGGCAGGTGCTGCGGCTGGAGCAGCCTTCCCTGGGGGCGGAAGACTTCGCCGAACTGCTCAGCGTCGCCCCCGGCACGATGTTTCGACTGGGGGTGGCTGGCCCGAGCGGCTGCGCGCCCTTGCACAACGGCCTGTTCAGCCCGGATGAGCAAGCCCTTGCGGTGGGCGTGAAGGTGCTGACCCTCAGCCTTCTGCTCTGGATGGAGCGCCAGGTTTGAAACCGTCCCGGCCGGATGCCCGTCCCCTGCTGGCCCTGGCGGCGCCCCTGCTGATCCTGCTGGCCAGCATCAGCCTGCTGGTGCGCCATGGAAGCCAGCGGCTGCAGGCGGTCCCGGCCCTGCTGATCGGCTGCGGGCTGGTGGTGAGCAGCCGGGTGCGTCGCATCCGGCGGCGGCGGGCCCTCGCCGAAGCCCTGCGGTCGCCACCGATGGCGCCGCCGCCGGCCGGTTGAAGCTACGGTGAAGAGGGACCGGCTGTGGGAGGGTGAAGCCATGAGCCAGTCCCCGCCTGAGCCCACCCCACCACCCGATCTGGAGGCGCTTCGCCAGGCGATCGGCTCCGGCGATCCCATGCGCGCCATGCCGGCCCTGGCCGGCCTGCGGCAGCTGGAGGCCGGCCAGGCCGTTCCGCTGCTGCTGCTGGGCCTGGAACAGGAGCCATTCATCGTGCGCTCACTCAGCTGCGCCGGGCTCGGCCTCCAGCGCAACGAGGCTGGGTGGCAGGTGTTGCTCGCCGCCCTTGCCGAAGACGCGGATGCCAATGTGCGGGCAGAAGCCGCCAATGCCCTGGCCCGTTACGGCGTCGAGCGGGCCTGGCCACACCTGCGCGACAGCTTCGCCCGCGATGACCAGTGGTTGGTGCGTTGCAGCATTCTCTCCGCCCTGGCCGAGCAGCCGGACATTGCGCCGGAATCCTTGCTGGAACTGGCTGAGATGGCGATCACCGACGCCGACGGCACGGTGCGGGTGGGGGGCGCCGAGATCCTGGGCCGGCTGGCGCAAGAAGCGGCGCAGGCCGACCCGGCCGCCTTTCCTGCCTGGGGGGAGGCGGCCCGCCAACGGCTGCGTCAGCTGCAGCAGGATTCCGACCACCGGGTCGTGGCCGCCGCACTCAACGGCCTGCAGAGCTAAAAGCTTGCTAGGTTTCGCCTGTCACTAGGGGTGCCCCACCGCCTTCAGCGGTTGCGGGCTGAGATCACACCCTCCGAACCTGATCCGGGTCATGCCGGCGCAGGGAAGTGCCCCGACTTCAACCGTGGTCCGTCAAGGCCCGGTCGGCATCGGCTCCGGAGAGGTTCTGGTCCGCCGCCCGCCCCAGGCGTCCCCTGCCTCTGCAGAACCCGATCATGCGCAGCGCCTGGATTGAGAAGCGTCGCGGCGACGCCAACGTGTCCCAGATGCATTACGCCCGCCAGGGTGTGGTCACCGAGGAGATGGCCTTCGTGGCAAGGCGCGAGAACCTGCCGGAATCGCTGGTGCGTGAGGAGGTGGCCCGGGGCCGCATGATCATCCCCGCCAACATCAACCATCCGGGCCTGGAGGCGATGGCGATCGGCATCGCCTCGCGGTGCAAGGTGAACGCCAACATCGGCGCCTCCCCCAATGCGTCCGATCTCAACGAGGAGGTGGCCAAGCTCAAGCTGGCGGTGAAGTACGGCGCCGACACGGTGATGGATCTCTCCACCGGCGGCGTGAACCTGGATGAGGTACGCACCGCGATCATCAACGCCTCCACGGTGCCGATCGGCACGGTGCCGGTGTATCAGGCGCTCGAGAGCGTGCACGGCTCGATCGAAAAGCTCGATGCCGACGACTTCCTGCACATCATCGAGAAGCACTGCCAGCAGGGCGTCGATTACCAGACGATTCATGCGGGGTTGCTGATCGAGCACCTGCCCCTGGTGAAGGGGCGGCTCACCGGCATCGTGAGCCGGGGCGGCGGCATCCTGGCCCAGTGGATGCTGTATCACCACAAGCAGAACCCGCTGTTCACCCGTTTCGATGACATCATCGAGATCTTCAAGCGCTACGACTGCAGCTTCTCGCTCGGCGATTCGCTGCGCCCCGGCTGCCAGCACGATGCCTCCGATGCCGCCCAGCTGGCCGAGCTGAAAACCCTGGGCCAGCTCACCCGCCGCGCCTGGGAGCACGACATCCAGGTGATGGTGGAAGGTCCGGGCCATGTGCCGATGGATCAGATCGAGTTCAACGTCAAAAAGCAGATGGAGGAGTGCAGCGAAGCGCCCTTCTATGTGCTCGGCCCGCTGGTGACCGATATCGCCCCCGGCTACGACCACATCACCAGTGCCATCGGTGCCGCCATGGCCGGGTGGTACGGCACGGCGATGCTCTGCTACGTGACCCCCAAGGAACACCTGGGCCTGCCCAATGCCGAAGATGTGCGTGAGGGCCTGATCGCCTACAAGATCGCCGCCCACGCCGCCGACATCGCCCGCCACCGCCCGGGGGCCCGCGATCGCGACGACGAACTCAGCCGCGCCCGTTACGCCTTCGACTGGAACCGCCAGTTCGAGCTGAGCCTGGATCCAGAGCGCGCCCGGGAGTACCACGACGAAACCCTGCCGGCCGACATCTACAAGCAGGCCGAGTTCTGCTCGATGTGCGGGCCGAAGCACTGCCCGATGCAGACCAAGATCACCGATGAGGACCTGGCGGGATTAGAGGAGGTCCTGAAGGCCCAGCAGGTGATCGCCTGACTGGGCCTGCCCCCCACCGCACCTGCAGCCTGGTGGCCGAGAGCTTCGTGGCAGGGGTGATCTTAGGCGGTTCGCTCTTTCTTCCTGGCCAGCCGGGATCGGGGGATCCCGTTGCATCGGATCCCCATAGATCAGGTCGATCTCCACGACCTGGGTGATCGGCTCGACGTGCTGTTGGGCTCATCCCCATAGGACCGGGAGGCATCGCAGGATGTGGAGCGGACGGACTGACCACCAGGCGAAGGTGAACAGATTCATGCAGTCGTAGATCGCCAGGTCCATCAGGAAAGAACGTAGGAACGAAGCCTTCGCTGGACCGTCCTGCATGTCCTGCCCTCAGCCCTGATCAGCAGGATCTCGATCCCTCGGGGAGGGATCGACGGGTGTCTGTTCATCAAGACGGCCAGCGAGTCCCCCGAACCGGACGATCGACCCCGCCAGGCGTCCGAGACCCTGCTCGATGCCGCTCTTGCCGTTTCGCCATAGCCTTGCCGCCATGAACAAGACCCGACTCGAAGCCTTCAGCGATGGCGTTCTGGCCATCGTGATCACGATCATGGTGCTGGAGCTGCAGTTGCCGGAGGAGAGCGGGATCAAGACCCTGATTCCCCTGATTCCCGTGTTTCTCAGTTATGTGCTGAGCTTCATCTACATCGGCATCTACTGGAACAACCACCACCACATGCTGCACACCCTGGAACGGGTAACGGGGCCGATCCTGTGGGCCAATCTGCACCTTCTGTTCTGGTTGTCGCTGGTTCCCTTCGCCACGGGATGGCTTGGCCGGAACCACTTCGGCTCGGCTCCCGTGGCGCTCTACGGAATCATCCTGCTGCTGGCGGGGGTGGCCTATTTCATCCTGCAGAATTGCATCATCGCCTCGCAGGGTCCAGATTCGGTGCTGCGCCGAGCGGTGGGCACCGACTGGAAAGGAAAAGCCTCGCTCGTGCTCTACAGCGGGGCGGTGATCTCCGCGCTGGTGGCCCCCTGGCTCGCGCTGCTGATCTATGCCCTGGTGGCGCTCATCTGGCTGGTGCCTGATCGCCGCATCGAGCGGGTGCTCGAGAAGGGGTGAACTCAATCCAGGAGGGTGACCAGATCCCCCACCGCCACGGCACCGGGCCGCAACACCGACAGCAGGATTCCGGCCACCACCTTGTTGTGACGGGCCGTGGCCCGCAGGATGTCCAGGTCCTGCGGCAGGGAGCCCTGGGCCAGGGTGGTGACCACACAGCGGGGGCAGCCCTGCTCGACCTTCAGCTCCACGCTGGCGCCCAGGCGTAGGCGGCGACCGATCCAGCCCTCCTCCACGAAGCCTTCGGCCCCGCCATTGGGGGCGATCAGCAGGTTTGGACGGAACCGTTCCACGGCAAAATCCTGCTGGGGCTCCAGCTTGCGCAGTCGGTCCAGGCTGGCGGTGCTGATGGCGTGGATCGGGGAGGAGTCGCAGAAGGTGCCCCCCGGCAGCACCAGTTCGTTCACCACGTCCTGAAAGGCCCGCTGCTCAACAGCCGGCCAATACTGATCGAGGCTGGCCCCTTCAGGGACCTGATCCAGCAGGCTGACCTTGCGCCCCAACCGGCTGGAAAGACGCTCGGCCATCTTGGGGTCGGAGCTAAGCAGGTCATCGCCTGCCCCTCCCGCATCGGAGTCCGCGGCCACTCGCGGAAAACCTGCCTCCCCGAAGCCTACCGGCGTGATCGCCACTGGCGCGGGCGGAGCCTCGGATTCCGGTTCTGCCAGGAAGCGGGCGCGGTAGCCAAGCAGCTCCTTCCACAGACGGGGGTTCTTGGCGCTTGCCACCCGAGAGGTGGCATGGTCCCACAGGGCCCATGCGCGGTCGCCGCAGACCCCGCGACTGTCGACCGAGAGCCGCTCAAGCGCCTCCCCAAGCATCGACTTCACGGGGTAGCGCCACAGCGCCGCCACCTCTCCCACCACCTGACACGCAAGCTCAGCCGTCATTCCATCGCCGACCTGGGGCCGGTGCCTCAACGCCCATACAAGCCTCGCCACCGCCGCCGCGAGGTTCAGGGCAGACCGTCGACAAGTGTTCGCCCTGGCGATCGGAGTGGTGGAAACCGCCTGCGGTAAGGCACTTTCCCAAAAAGGGGGGTCTCAAGTTCGCTACAGCTCACACCATATGCAGCTCTTGTCATTCAGGGCACGCATACCGTCACGTTGGGTGGCTCTTGTTGAAGAGGATCTCAATACCCCCATGCTCAGAGGGCTGATAAACACTCGAACCAGCATTTCATCGGGATTCCTCGTTTTCCGAAAGAAGTAGCAAGCCAATGGCATACACTACATGTGGCTCCTTCGGCCACGCCAGGCTTCTCCTCCACCCTCAAGCAGGAAGCTGGATCTTGATGAAGACCGGGAACTCCTTGCTATCCCCGCAGCACCTACCTCTACGGATCCCTGAATCAGTGTCCACGGAATCGGAGAAACCCTAAAATTACCGGGGTTTGGCTCGAGTCTTTGCAAAGGGCAGATTGGACACGGATCGTCGCTGCATGGTCAGGGTTGATGCTGGTGCTGTTCCTGCTGGTGCACCTGGGTGGGGTGGCCATGGCGGTGATGGCCCCCATCCAGTTCGAGGCCTATGCCGCTCACTTGCACAAAGCCACTTGGCTGCCCCTTGGGGAGGTGAGCTTGCTTCTAGTGGCCCTGACCCACACCGGGCTGACCCTGTCGAAGGTTTGGCTGAACAGGCAAGCCGGCAACTCTGCAACCCTCAGAAGCCGCCGCGGTGATCCCTTGGCTGCCTGGGCGGCACGCTCCCAGGCCATCTGCGGCGTCCTGCTGCTCAGTTTTCTGGTGATGCATCTGGCGCAGCTGCGCTGGCCCCGACCCCCCGCCGGGGAAGAGCTGGCCACCCTGCAGGCCGTGCTGAGTCATCCGACCATGCTGATCCTGTATGGGGCTGGAGCGATGGCCGCCGGTCTGCACCTCTTCCATGGCGGCGAGGCTGCCCAACGCAGCCTGGGCCTGCTGACCCCAGCCAATGCCTGGACCATCCGGAGGCTGGGCCGCAGCTTGGCCGTGCTGATCGGTGGTGGTTTTGCGGTTGTGACCCTGTTGCTCGGCGCCCCGGCCATGCTCGATGTCCGACCATGAGCAGACTTCCCGATCCCTGCCTGCCTGCCGGACCCCTGGCCGATGCCTGGCGGCGGTCCCGTGAAGCGCTGCCCCTGATCAGTCCCTCGCGCAAACGGGGTTTGGAGGTGCTTGTTGTGGGAACTGGCCTGGCCGGCGCTTCTGCGGCGTCAACCCTTGCCGAGCAGGGGTACCGGGTGAAGGTACTCACGTTCCACGACAGCCCTCGCCGGGCCCACTCCGTGGCCGCCCAGGGAGGCATCAACGCGGCGCGCCCCCTGGCGATGGATGGGGACAGCGTTAGCCGCCTTTTCGCTGACACGCTGAGGGGCGGCGACTTCCGCGCCAGGGAGGCCGGCTGCCAGCGCCTGGCTGAGATCAGCACCGACATCATTGACCAGTGCGTGGCCCAGGGGGTACCTTTCGCCCGCGAGTACGGTGGCACCCTGGCTACCCGCAGCTTTGGCGGAGCGCTTGTAAGCCGCACGTTCTACGCCCGCGGCCAGACAGGCCAGCAGTTGCTTTACGGCGCCTACCAGGCCCTGATGCGCCAGGTGGCCACAGGCCGCGTAGAACTCCTGCCCCGCCGGGACCTGCTGGAGCTGGTCATGATCGACGGTGTCGCCCGCGGGGTGGTGTGTCGCCATCTGCTCAGCGGCGCCCTGGAAGTGCACATCGCCCAGGCCGTTGTGCTGGCTACCGGGGGCTACAGCAATGTCTATTTCCTCTCCACCAACGGACTAAAATCCAATGCTAGTGCGATCTGGAGGGCCTATCGCCAGGGTGCTCTTTTCGCCAATCCCTGCTTCACCCAGATCCACCCCACCTGCATCCCCAGCGGCGATGCCTACCAGAGCAAGCTCACCCTTATGAGTGAGAGCCTGCGCAACGACGGGCGGATTTGGGTGCCTCAACGAACGGGAGATCGGCGGGCACCGGCAGAAATTCCTGAGGAAGAGCGGGATTACTTCCTGGAGCGCCAGTATCCGGCCTACGGCAATATGGTGCCTCGCGATGTGGCATCCCGCCGTTCCCGGCAGCTCTGCAACGCGGGCCAAGGCATAGGACCCGGGGGCCGCTCGGTTTACCTGGATCTGCGCGATGCGATCACCGATCAAGGGGAGGAGGTGATCACTGCCCGCTATGGCAATCTTCTGGAGATGTACGAGCGAATCACTGGCGACGATGCCTACAGAACTCCCATGCGCATTTACCCCGCCCCCCACTACACGATGGGGGGGCTCTGGGTGGACTACAACCTGATGAGTTCCATACCAGGGTTGTTCGTGTTGGGAGAGGCGAACTTCTCCGAGCACGGAGCCAACCGCCTGGGTGCCAGCGCCCTGATGCAGGGGCTGGCCGATGGCTATTTCATTGCCCCCGCTACGGTCACCGCTTGGTTGGCCGGCCACCCCACGCCTGCGTTGGAGCAAGACCATCCGGCCTGCCGGGAGGCCCTTGCCCTGGCCCAGAACCGCATCGATGGCCTGCTTCAGATCAGTGGACAGACTCCGGTGGATGTCTTCCATCGGGAGCTGGGGGGAGTGATGATCGAGCGCTGCGGTATTAGCCGCATGGCCGAGGGGCTGCGGGCCGGTTTGGTCGAAGTGAGGGCGCTGGAGCAGCGCTTCCATTCAGAGGTACGGGTGCCCGGCGGCGCAGAGGGCCCCAATCCAGAGTTGGAAAAGGCCCTGCGGGTGGCGGATTTCTTTGGACTGGCCCAGCTGATGCTGGCCGATGCCTTGGCCCGGGAGGAATCCTGCGGAGCCCACTTCCGCGAGGAGCACCAGACACCACAAGGGGAAGCGCGGCGGGATGACGCACGGTTTACTCACATCGCCGCCTGGGAATACCGCGATGACGAGGATCCCATCCGCCACGTCGAGCCTTTGAGCTTCACGGCACTGCAGCCCAGCACCCGCAGTTACAGATGAGCCACACTCTCTCCCTGAAACTGCGCATCTGGCGCCAGCACGCACCCGAGAGCACGGGAGCCTTCCGGGACTACCAGCTGGTGGATGTGTCGGGGGATCTGTCGCTGCTGGAGGCCCTCGATCAGCTCAACGATCAGCTCATCGCCAAGGGGGAGCGACCGGTGCATTTCGAGCATGACTGCCGGGAGGGAATCTGCGGCAGCTGCGGCTTCCTGGTGAACGGCCAGGCACACGGACCCCGGCAGGCTTCCACAGTCTGCCAGCTTTATCTGCGCCAGTTCCGCTCCAACAGCACCCTCTGCCTGGAACCCTGGCGAGCTAACGCCTTTCCGCTGATTCAGGACTTGGTTGTGGACCGCTCGGCATTTGATCGCCTGATCATGGCCGGGGGGTACTGCTCGATCAACACCGGCCAGGCGAGCGATGGGAATGCCCTGCTCGTGGGCCGGGAGCAGGCCAGTTCCGCCTTTGAAACCGCCACCTGCATCGGCTGCGGCGCCTGCGTGGCCAGTTGCCGAAATGCCTCAGCCAGCCTGTTCGTGGCGGCCAAGCTGGCCCACCTCGGCCAGTTGCCCCAGGGCCAGCCGGAGCGAGCACACCGGGCCAGGGCGATGCAGGAGCAGATGGAGGCGGAGGGCTTCGGCAGCTGCAGCAGCAACTTGGAATGTGAAGCGGTATGCCCAAAACAGATCTCGGCCGACTGGATCAGCTGGATGAACCGGGAGCGCCGCTAAGGAGACTCTGGAAAACCCCACCACCCTGCGCGAGAATGGCCGTGTGATCGCAGGCGTGAACAGGGTTCATGGGCATCAAGCAGCTCGGCTTTGGTGATTACGAGCAGTCCACGGCCAAAAAGCGGAC
>NZ_JAGQBB010000009.1 GCF_024345415.1 Synechococcus sp. Tobar12-5m-g
AGGGCTAAAACGGCCCTCAATGGAAGCGGGCCAGTCCCCAAACATGGTGAGATCAGGCTCATTCCAGCCTGATCTCTGCTGAAATAGTCCAATCCGAACAATTGGTGGACCGCGACTGGCTATGCGGACGTGTTGTCCAGAGCTTCCTTAGGGGAATGCCGTTCTGCAGCTCGGTGCGCGAAGCCTGGATGGCATCGGCAATCACCGCATTGCCGGCAGTTTCCTTGACGATCTCAAGGGCCTTCAGGATGGGAACGCCGGCCTTGCTCAGGGCGCTGAAGGTGCGGCAGAACTGGGCTGTGGCCGTTTTCTGGATCAGGTCGCCTAACAGGGTGATTTTCAGCATCACGCCATCCACCCTGCGGCGGCCGACGGGGGTTTTGTAGAAACCCCGGAAGAACCAGGCGGTAATCACCAGCACCCCGACCAGATAGATCGAAAAGGGCGAACGCAGCAGTGCACTGATGTTGACCATCAATTGGGTGAACGGGGGCAGGTCGGCCCCGAGCTGCTCGAAGATGGTGGCGAAGGTGGGAATCAGGAAGATGGTCATGCCCAGGAACACCAGAACGGCGATCACCAGAACGGCAACCGGGTAGCCAAGCGCCCCCTTCACCTGATTTTGCAACTTGGCGTTCTGCTCCAGCAGCAGGGCCAGCCGCTTGAGAGTTTCATCGAGGACCCCACCGAGTTCCCCGGCTTCGACCATCGCCACACTGAGCCGATCGAACACCTTCGGCCACTTGCGCATGGCTTTGCCAAGGCTGTCCCCTTCGCTGATGTCCCGGCCAATCGCCTCCAGGGCCCGACGGAACATCGGCTTCTTTTGCTGGCCAGCCATCAGGGTGAGGCTGCGCACGATCGGCACCCCCGAATCGATCAGCGCCGAAAGTTTGTTGGCGAAAACCGCCTTGTCCCGAATGTTCGGCCTGGCCTCAAAGAAAGCACCAAGGTCGCGGCTGAACAGGCTCCCAACCTTCGCCGGGTCACCTCCCTGAGTGGCCTGGCTGGAGCGGGTCGCGGCCAGGGGGACAACGGATGTGGGCAGGATGCCGCGGCGGCGCAGATCCCGCTTGGCGCTGACCACATCCACCGCCGTGATCAGCAACTCCTTGGTTTTCCCGGCTGAGGTGGTGAAGGTTGCCAGAAAGGAAGCCATGGCTGGTCGGGATCAGGTGCCCCTGAGGAGCAGGCGGTTCAACTCGTCCGGCCTGGTCGAGCGGGAGCGGGCTTCGTCCAGCTCAATGTCGCCGTTGGCTACCAGGTTGGCGAGCGCCTTTTCCATGGTCTGCATCCCCAACTGTCCGCCTGTTTGGATCTGGGAGTAGATCTGGGCCGTTTTTCCTTCCCGGATCAGGTTGGCCAGGGCTGGGGTGTTGACCATGATTTCCTGGGCCATCACGCGACCGAAGGAATGGTGGCCCGGGTGGCTGCGCCTGCAGAGGGTCTGGGCGAAGATCGCCGCCAGGCTGCTGCTGAGCTGCACCCGCACCTGGGTCTGCTGAGCCGCAGGGAACACATCCACCATGCGGTCGACGGTTTGGGAGGCCGAACTGGTGTGCAGGGTGGCGAAGACGAGGTGGCCGGTCTCGGCGGCGGTGATGGCCAGCTGAATTGTCTCGAGGTCCCGTAATTCGCCGACGAGGATCACATCGGGATCTTCCCGCAGGGCCGCCCTAAGGGCATTGCCAAAGCTTTTCGTGTCCTCGTTGAGTTGCCGTTGATGAATCAGGCTGCGATCACTTTTGTAGGTGAATTCGATCGGATCCTCGATCGTGATGATGTGCTTGGCGCTGTTCCGGTTGATGTGGTCCAGCATCGAGGCGAGGGTGGTGCTCTTGCCGGAGCCGGTTGGGCCCGTGATCAGTACCAAGCCTGAGGGTCGGTTTGTGATCTCAACAACAACCTGGGGAAGACTGAGATCCTCCGGGGTGGGAATGTTGCTGCTCAACGCACGCAGGCAGGCGGCGTAGGTGCCTTTCTGGCTGTAGACGTTCACGCGGAATCTAGCCAGTTCCCGCAGGCCATAGGAGCAGTCCAGTTCCCAGGTCTGCTCCAGTTGTTTGCGTTGTCCGTTGTTGAGGATCGAGAAGATCATCCGGTTGCAGGCTTCCTCCGTGAGGCTCTGCTCGTGCATCGGTTTGAGCTCCCCGTTGAAGCGGCCGAATGGGGGCTGGCCGGCACTGAGATGGAGGTCACTGCCCTTGTCGCGCACCAGTTGCTCCATCAACTCCTCAATCTGAACCTCCATGGTGACGTGGCGATGAATTGGGATGGTAAAGATGAACGGATCCGGTGAGACCACGGATTGCCTGGGGATGGGCTGCTGGAATCAGCCCCTTGGAGTGAGGCAGTAGGGGCATTCCAACCACTCGCCCTTCAGCCCTGCGCCACAGCCTTGGCAGGTGAGCGTGGTGAGGGCGCGAATGCGTCGCTCCGACTCCAGTTCGGTGTCGGTCAGAAGCATGCGCTCAACTTCCTCCAGCGTTGTGTATCCCTCGCGAACCAAGTCTAGGCCATATCCTAGCAGGGTTTTCATGCCCTCGTCCAAGGCGCACTTCCGAATCACATCCGTGCTTGCGCTCTGAGCAATCGCTGTGGCCAGGGTGTCGTTGACACGCAAGACTTCATACACGCCGATTCGCCCCTTGTAGCCTCTCCCCTGGCAAGCCGGGCAGGTTGGATGATTGCCATTAAGGGAATGATTGGCCCGGTAAAAGGTGATCAATTCCTCCTGACTGGCCAGCAGGCCGAAGTGCCCCAGTTCCTCTTCGCTGGGGTGGTAGCTGATTCGGCACTGCATGCAGATCCGCCGCAGAAGTCGCTGGGAGACGATCCCCAGCAGGGAGGCACTGACCATGAAAGGCTCGACACCCATTTCCTGCAGGCGAGCGATCGCACTCGGGGCGTCGTTGCAATGGAGGGTGGTCAGCACCAGGTGACCGGTGAGGGCTGCTTCGATCGCGGTTTTTGCGGTTTCGCCATCGCGGGTTTCCCCCACCAGCAGCACATCGGGGTCCTGGCGCATGAACGCCCGCAGGGCCGTGCTGAAGTTGTAACCCTTGTCCCGGTTGACCTGGGTCTGGGTGATTCCATTCAGGGTGTATTCAATCGGATCCTCCACCGTCGAGATGTTGATGCCGGGCTCGTTGCGCTCGGCGAGCAGGGCATAGAGGGTGGTGGATTTCCCGGATCCGGTGGGCCCTGTCACCAGAATCATTCCGAAGGGTTTGGAGCCCAGGGCCCGCACGCTCGCCAGGGCGGCGGCATCCGTGATCAGGGAGTCCAGGCTGAGCTGGGCCGAGCTGCTGTCGAGCAGCCGCATCACCACCTTTTCGCCCCAGCGACCGGGCAGGGTGCTGACCCGCAGCTCGATGGTGCGACCCTTGAATTTCCTGCGAATGCGGCCGTCCTGGGGCATCCGCCGCTCGGCGATGTCCAAGTCGGCCATGATCTTGAGCCGGGAGGTGATCGCCGGAATCAGCGACTTCGGCAACTGCTCAAGGGGATGCAGCACCCCGTCCTGACGGAAGCGGATCTGGAGGCCGTCTTCCTGGGGCTCCACGTGGATGTCACTGGAGTCGGTGTCGAGGGCCTGGATCAGGATCCGGTTCACCAGGCTCACCACCGGCGAGGCGCTGGAGGCGGAAAGGTTCTCCTCCAGGTTCATGGCGGCGTCCTGCTCCTCCGGCGCGGCGTCCAGCTGGTCGTCGAGGCTCAGATCCTCGAGCAGGGAGAGCCGGGCCGGTGGCGGCGGCAGTGCTCCAACCGGGCCAGGGTTCACGCTTGCCGGATCACCGGGTGGGGGGCTGGTCCGATGCCCTTCGAGCCGGCGGCTGGCCAGCACCGCCTCGATCTCCTGTTTCAGGGCAGGGCGCAGATCCGTCTCGAGGCCAGCCTGGGCCACGGCGCTGCTCAGAGCCTGGCGCTGGTCGGGCCCCCAGTCTGCTGGAATCGCCACCACGAGGCGTTCGCCGAACTGACGGAGCGGCAGGCAGCCGAAGGACTGCCAGCCGGCGGCATCGATCGAGGAGCAGGCCTCCATCGCCAACGGATCCGCCTGGTGCAGCTCGTTGGATCTCAGCATCCGCTCCCCCAGGAGCAGTTCAGTTCCCGCTCGATCCATTGCTGGTCTCGGATTGGGGGAATTCCGGCACGGGCCGGGAGAGGGAACGCGTCATGGGCGCAGGGGGTGTTCAGGAGGTGCGGGCTTCCGCCGCTTGTGGGAGGTGCGCTCCGACGTCCAACATGTCTAAGAGCGATTCGCGGTCAAGTCAGCATGAGTGGAGAAGCCTCACCGGTTCAACAGGAACCGTTCACCCAGGCGGATGTCCTCCAGGATGGCAGCCCCCAGCCTCTCGAAGCTCCTGCTCCCGCTGGGGCTGAGGCGTCGAACCAGGCTTCCGATGGGCTCGCCGCCGCCGAGCAGGAGCAGGAGTCCTCGATTGATCCGGCCGCCGATCCCGCCGGTCGGGTGCGGCAGCTGGAGACTGAGCTGGCCAGCCTGCGCGCCGAGCACGACACCGTCCGTAGCCAGTACATGCGCATCGCGGCCGATTTCGACAACTTCCGCAAGCGCCAGAGCCGTGATCAGGACGACCTGCGCCTGCAGATCACCTGCTCCACCCTCAGTGAAATCCTGCCGGTGGTCGACAACTTCGATCGGGCCCGGCAACAGCTCGATCCCCAGAGCGAGGAAGCCCAGGCGCTGCACCGCAGCTACCAGGCCCTCTATGAGCAACTGGTCAAGGTGTTCAAACAGCTGGGGGTGGCACCGATGCGGGTGGAGGGGGAACCCTTCGATCCAAAGCTGCACGAAGCGGTGTTGCGTGAACCCAGTGACCTGTTCGCCGAAGATCTGGTGCTCGAAGAACTCCAGCGGGGCTACCAGCTCGATGGCCGCGTCCTGCGCCATGCCCTGGTGAAGGTGTCCATGGGGCCCGGCCCTGGCGTCTCCACGGATCCAGGCCAAGCCAGGGATGGCGAGAACGCCGGCGAGGAAGGGCTCTGATGGCCGATTACTACGACCTGCTGGGCGTGCGCCGGGATACCGACGCCGAGACCCTGAAGCGTTCCTACCGGCGGCTCGCCCGCCAGTACCACCCGGATGTGAACAAGGACCCGGCGGCGGAGGAGCGCTTCAAGGAGATCGGCCGGGCCTACGAGATTCTCAGCGACCCCCAGACCCGTGCCCGCTACGACCAGTTCGGCGAGGCCGGCGTCTCCGGGGGCGGCGCCCCGGACATGGGCGATGTGGGTGGCTTTGCTGACCTGTTTGAAACCTTCTTCAGTGGCTTTGGCGGTGGCGCGGCTGGCAGCGCCCCCCGACGCCGGGGGCCCCGCCAGGGGGACGATCTGCGGCTGGATCTGAACATCAGCTTCAACGAAGGCGTGTTCGGCCAGGAGCGCGACGTGCAGATCCGCCATCTCGAAACCTGCGCCACCTGTCAGGGATCCGGAGCCAAGGCCGGCAGCGGCCCCACCACCTGTGGCACCTGCGGCGGAGCCGGACAAGTGCGCCGCGCCACCCGGACCCCCTTCGGCAGCTTCACCCAGGTGGCCCCCTGCCCGACCTGCGAAGGCACCGGCCAGGTGATTGCAGATCCCTGCGGCGATTGCGGCAGCCAGGGTGTGCAGCAGGTGCGCAAGAAGCTGCGCATCACCATCCCGGCGGGCGTCGATTCGGGCACCCGGCTGCGCGTCAGTGGTGAGGGAAATGCCGGTCAGCGCGGGGGTCCAGCCGGAGACTTGTACGTGTATCTGTTCGTGCAGGCCCATGAGAAGTTGCGCCGGGATGGCATCCATATCCACTCCGATGTGGCGGTGAATTACCTTCAGGCGATTCTTGGTGACAAGATCGAGGTCGACACCGTCGATGGCCCCGAATCGGTAGAGATTCCGGCCGGCACCCAGCCCAGCGCCGTGCTCACCCTGACCGGCAAGGGGGTGCCGAAGCTGGGCAATCCAGTGGCCCGGGGCAACCATCTGCTCACGGTCAAGGTGCAGCTGCCCACCAAGATCAGCAACCATGAACGGGAGCTGCTTGAGCAATTGGCCGGGCACCACTCCGAGAAGGGCCACCCCCACAAAAGCGGCCTGTTCGGTGGCCTGTTCGGTTAAGTCCCCTTGCAATCGAGCGCCATGGCGGTGGACAGGCCCGGATTCCAGCAGGAGCCAGACCCCCAGCAGCGGCTCGATCTGCGTGGCACCCCCTGCCCCGTCAATTTCATTCGCAGCCGCCTGAAGCTGGAAACCATCGCCCCCGGCGCCTGGCTGCTGGTGTATCTTGATGCCGGCGAACCGGAGCGGATGGTGACCGAGGGCCTGCGGGCCGAAGGGCACCGGGTCGATTCTTCCCCCCTCCCGATCGAGGCCGCAGGCCCTGGCCCCACGTCTGCTGCGGTGCGGTTGATGATCCGCCGCGGCGGCGCCTAGGCGTGGCGGCCGATCCCGCGGCTGTTGATCCTGTGGCTGTCGATCCAATCGTGTCCGGCCTGGTGGTGGCCCTGCAGGCCAACTTCTGCCAGGTGCAGCTGGATCAGCCCGGTCCGGGCGGGATTGGGCGCCTGCTCTGCGTTCGCCGCACCCGCCTGGGCAAGAGGGGCCAACAGGTGTGTGTGGGAGATCGGGTCGCGCTCGATGGCCTCGACTGGCCCGCCTGCCGGGGCGCCATCAAGGCCGTGGAACCCCGCCACAGCTGGCTGGGCCGCCCGGCCGTGGCCAACTGCGACCGGGTGGTGGTGATGGTGGCGGTTGCCGAGCCCGACCTCGACCCGCTCCAGCTCACCCGGTTCCTGCTCACGGCCGAGGCCACGGCCCAGTCGGTCGAACTGGTGCTCTCCAAGGCCGACCTGCTGGGGAGCGAGGCCGTGCAGACCTGGATGCGGCGGCTCGAGTCTTGGGGCTACCAGCCCCACCCGCTCAGCCTGACCACGGGTGAAGGTCTGCTGGAGATCCGCCAGCGGCTTTCCAGCCCCGGTCTTGCCGTGCTCTGCGGCCCCTCCGGGGTGGGCAAGAGCAGCCTGCTCAATGCCCTGGCTCCCGCCCTGGCCCTGCGGGTGGGAACGGTGTCCGGCAAGCTGCGCCGCGGCCGCCACACCACCCGCCACGTCGAGCTGTTTCCCCTGGCGCCCGGAGCCCTGCTGGCCGACACGCCCGGCTTCAACCGGCCGGACCTTCCCGCCGATCCCACCCGGCTGGCGGCCCTCTTCCCGGAGGTGGTCCGTCGACTGGAAGCGGGGTTCTGCCGCTACACCAATTGCCTGCACGCCGGTGATCCCGGCTGTGCGGTCGGCACCGACTGGGACCGATACCCCTTGTATGACCAGTGTCTCCAGGAGCTGCTGCTCCCTGGGGCCGCACCAACGGAGCGGCGTTCGTGGATGTCCCGGTTGCGGCAGACCTCCAGGCAAAGCCTGCGCCAGCAAGGCCAGGACAAGGACCCCCCCCCACGGGGAGTCAGCGCGTGACCTCAGCCCCCCAGACCCGGCAGGTTCAGGCCGCCGGTGAGTTCCTCCATGCGTTCCTTCATGGTGGCCGTGGAGCGGTCATAGGCCGCTTGGAGGGCCTCGAAGGTGGCGGCTTCGGTGGCCTCGGCGCCTTCCGTGACCAACTCCGGCGCAAGCCGCACCCGCAGGGGCTGCTGGTTGCCGGATAGCCAGACGCTGGCGCGGCCGTCGGCGCTGCTTCCCTCCAGTTCCATGGCGTCCAGTTCATCCTGGAGCTTCTGGGCATCCTGCTGAATCTGCTGGGCCTTGCGGAAGGCTTCGGTCAGTTGACCGAAGTTGGGAAGTCCGAAGCCGGCCATGCCAGGAATGCGTGTGGCACGAAGGCTAGGGCCTGGTCATCCACACGCCCATGGCACCGCGGCGAAGCGCCCCAGACGTTTGACTTCGGGGTGCAGATCGATTTGATGGGCGCCGCGCACCCTGGCCTGGACCTGCTGAATCAAGGCATCGATCTGCTCGGCGCGGGCGTCGCCGGTATTGACGATGAAATTGGCATGCACCGGTGACACCATCGCCCCGCCGATGGCCAGGCCCTTGAGGCCGAGGGCCTCGATCAGTTGCCCCGCCTTGCTCGGCTCGGGGTTGCGAAAGACGCTGCCGCCGCTGGGTTGGTGGTAGGGCTGGCTCGTGGTTCGGCTCTGAAGGTTGGCGGTGGTGCGCCGGCCGATCTCGGCTGGATCGTGGCCGGCGCTGAGCCGGAACCGCACGGAGAGGACGAGCAGCGGCTCCTGCTGCAGCCGGCTGTGGCGGTAGGCGAAGTCCAGGTCGGCCGCCGTCAAGGTGAAGGGTTCGTTCGCCCCGCTCGGCTCGAGCACGGTGACCGATTCGAGCCACTCGGCCAGGCAGCTCCCCTGGGCTCCGGCGTTCATGACGGCGGCACCTCCTGCCGTGCCAGGAATTCCCACCGCCCATTCCAGGCCGCTGAGCCCGGCCCGCGCCGCCCGCCTGGCCAGGCTGGGCAGGGGCTCGCCGGCCTGGGCCTCCACCGATCCGCAGCCGGCGTCCAGGCGGCTGCCCTGCAGACGGCGGTTGCAGAGGACCAGGCCCTCCAGCCCATTGTCGCTGACCAGCAGGTTCGAGCCCGCTCCGATCAGATGCAGCGGCAGGTTCATCCGACTCGACCAACGGGCCAGGGCGACCAGTTCATCGGTCTGGGCCGGTTCGGCGAACCATTCGGCCGGTCCACCCACTTTCCAGGTGGTGTAAGCGTCGAGGGGCACCCGCTGACGCAATCCGGCTGGCCCGGCCGGGCTCATGCGACCAGGGATGCCGGCGCATCCAGCTCCGGTCGAGACTGCAGCCGTTCCCAGAGCCCGTTCACATCCCCGGCGCCCATCACCAGCACCAGGTCACCCGCCTGGCAGTGGCGGCAGACCTGCCCCGCCAGCTGGTCGAGGTTCGCCGCCACATGCACGGTCAGCTCGGGCCGAACCTGGCGGATCTCGCTGGCCAGGCGTTCGGAGGAGATGCCCGGAATCGGGGTTTCCCCGGCGGCGTACAACGGTGCGAGCAAGACCATGTCGGCCTGGGCCAGGGCGGTGGCGAACGGGTGGAGGAACTCGGCGGTGCGGCTGTAGCGATGGGGCTGGAACACGGCCATCACCCGCTTGGGGGCGGTGGGCAGGGGGCTGCGGCCGGTCTCCACCATCAGCCGGCCCATCCGCAGGGTGGCGTCCACTTCGCTGGGATGGTGGGCGTAGTCATCGACGATCAGCCGCCCGTCGATGCTTCCGCGGAAGTCGAAGCGACGGCCGGGGGCCTTGAGGGACTGGATGGCGGCCGTGAGCACAGCAAAGGGAATGCCTTGCAACCGGCAGGCGGCCAGGGCAGCGGTGGCATTGCTGAGGTTGTGGCGGCCGGGAACCGGAAGACAGAAGCTGCCCACGCAGACACCGTCCTCGTAGAAGTCGGCGAGGGTCCCATCGCCTTGCATATCCAAGGGAAGGGCCGCGAATCCGACCCCCTCGGCCGCTTCGATCGACCACCAGGCGGCGGGTTGGAAATGCTCGCGCAACACGGGGCAATCCCCGTTGGCCAGGACCGTCTCGCAGCCGGCGGCGAAGGTACCGAGGGTGTGGATCAGGGCCTCGAGGTTCGGATAGTGGTCGGTGTGGTCGAGTTCGAGATTGGTGATCAGGCCCAGGGTGGGCCTGAACTTCACCAGGGAACCATCAGATTCGTCCGCCTCGGCGACCAGAAGCCTGCCCTGGCCCGCCCTTGCGTTGCTGCGGAAAGCCGGCACGACCCCGCCGATCACGGCTGTCGGATCGTTGCCGGTGGCGGCGAGCAGGGTGGCGATCAGGGTGCTGGTGGTGGTTTTTCCGTGACTGCCGGCCACGGCGATTGAAGGCTGGCCGTTGATCAGGGCCGCCAGGACATCCGAGCGGTGAAACACCGGCAGTCCTGCCCGGCGGGCCGCTTCCAGTTCAAGGTTGCCGTTGGGCACCGCGCTGCTGATCACCACCTGGGGCAGTGGAGACTGATCCGTGCAAAGGGCTTCGATCGTGGTGGCACCCTGGACCCCGTAGACCTTCACGCCACGGTTGCGCAGATCCTGAACAACGCTGCTGTCCCGGCTGTCGGAACCACTGACCTGGAAGCCGCGATCCGCCAGAATCACAGCCAGGGCGGACATGCCGATTCCACCGACCCCGATGAAATGCAGAGGTTGCAGGCGATCGAGCAGCAGTCCCAAGGGCGTCACCACGGCGCCCTGAAACTTAATCGGTGATTCCCCCACTGCCCAGCCCGGCAGGCCCGAAAGGTGGCCGAGGGGCATTTCTGTATGATCGACAGCCAAATCCTATTCTGACGCGGTTTTCCCGTTTCTGCCATGACCCTGCGTGTTGCGATCAATGGATTTGGCCGGATCGGTCGCAACTTCATGCGCTGCTGGCTCAGCCGAGGGGTCGACACGGGTATCGAGATCGTGGGCCTGAATGACACCTCCGACCCCCACACCAACGCCCATCTTCTCGAGTACGACTCGATGCTCGGCAAGATTCGCAATGCCGAGGTGAGCTATGCCGATGACGCCTTGATTGTCAACGGTCGCTCCATCAAGTGTTTCTCGGATCGCAATCCCCTCAACCTCCCCTGGAAGGAATGGGGTGTGGATCTTGTCATCGAGGCCACCGGTGTCTTCATCGACAAGGACGGGGCGGGTAAGCACCTGCAGGCCGGCGCCAGCAAAGTCCTGATCACGGCCCCCGGCAAAGGGCCCGGCATCGGCACGTTCGTGGTGGGCGTCAACGAGGGTGCGTACACCCATGACGCCTTCGACATCATCAGCAACGCCAGCTGCACCACCAACTGCATGGCGCCCGTCGTCAAGGTCCTCGACCAGACTTTCGGCATCGTCAAGGGCACGATGACGACAACCCACAGCTACACGGGGGATCAGCGCATCCTCGATGCCAGCCACCGCGACCTGCGCCGGGCCCGGGCCGCCGCCATCAACATCGTTCCAACCTCCACCGGGGCCGCCAAGGCCGTCGCGCTGGTCTATCCGCCGATGGAGGGCAAGCTCAACGGAATCGCCATGCGGGTGCCGACCCCCAATGTGTCCGTGGTGGATCTCGTCATTGAGGTGAGCCGCGCCACCAGCAAGGAAGAGGTCAATGCCGTGCTCAAGCAGGCCGCGGAGAATGGCATGAAGGGCATCATCAAGTACTGCGATCTCCCCTTGGTGTCCTCCGACCACGCCGGCACCGATGAGTCGGCCATCGTGGATGCCGATCTCACCTTGGTGATGGGAGACAACATGGTGAAAGTGATCTCCTGGTATGACAACGAATGGGGCTACAGCCAGCGGGTTGTCGACCTGGCCGAAGTGGTGGCTCGCCACTGGCAGTGATCACCATCCGGTCGTGAACTTTTTCACGGCCGGTCATCGATGGATCCTTGGAAGTGAGTGAATCCTATCGATTCATTGTCGAACGGTTCACCGTTTGACCAGTGGATCCTTTGATCGTCATGGGCATTTCCCTCAGGGGCTGGATCAAGGCCTTGTTCCAACCAGCCAATCGCCGTGGCTCCTGGCAGCGCCTCCAGAAACCCGGCCGCCCAGCCTGGATCCAGTGCCAGGACGAGTTCAAAATCCTCACCTCCCCCCAGGCACCAGGCTTCAGCCTGGGCCAGGCGGTCCATCCCCCGGGCCATTGGCAGGCCATGGCGATCCAGCAGGGCGTCGCACCGGCTGGCACGGGCGATGGCGGCCACGGCGGCGGCCAGCCCATCGCTGCTGTCGGTGCCTCCCACCCTCCAGCTCAGCCCGGCTGGCCTGGTCTGCTCCAGGGTTGCCACGGCATCGTGCCGAGGCACCGGGCGCCGGTGGGCAGTCACAGCCTGCTGTTGCAGTTCCAGCGGCAGTGAGGGCGGCATGGGCTCCTGACGCAGCAGGGCCAGGCCCAGCCGACTCAGTCCATGGGGGCCGGTGCACACCAGCCGATCACCCGGCCGCCCGTCGCAACGCCGGATGGCTCCGGCGGGCCCCAGCCGCCCCAGGGCCGTGATGGCCAGCAGGCGCTGCAGGCCGCCGCTGCAGTCGCCGCCCAGCAGTTGACCTCCATGCCGATCCAGGGCCTGGGCCAGCCCCTGGTAAACCCCCTCCACCCAGCTCCAGCGGGTGGAGGGGGGGGCCACCAGTCCAACGGTCAGCCCGACCACCTCCCGGCAGCCCATCGCCGCAAGATCGGACAGGTTGGCGGCGGCGGCACGCCAGCCCAGATCGACGGGGGCGATCGTGGCGTCGCTGAAGTGAACCCCCTCCACCAGCACATCGGTGTTGATCACCAGCACCGCCCCGGCGCGCTCCGCCAGCAGGGCGGCATCGTCATCGAGCTGGCCCGGTGGCGCAAAGGCGGCGATCCGCTCCAGCAGGCCCCACTCGCCCAGCTCGGCCAGGCTGGGATCCACCGGCTCAGCCACCGCCTGGCCAGGCTGGCTCAGCCATGGGGCCGCAGGTTCTCGGCCCCCTCCAGCACGGTGGCCTTGACGATGCCGTCCTCGGCGGTGAGCTCCTCAAGTACTTCGAATCCATCCACCACGTAGCCGAAGGCGGCGTAGCGACCATCGATCAGGTTGAGGCCGGCCGGGGTGAGTTCCGCTTCGAAGAGGAAGAGGAAGAACTGGGACGAGCCATCGTCGAGGGCCCCGTCGGAATGGGCCCAGCCGAGGGTTCCCTTGGTGGCGAAGGGAAGCACCGCCGTGGCCTTGAACATCCCGAGATCTTCGAAGGTCTGGTTGTAGAAGGGTTGCTCTTCTCCAGGCACCCGGATTTCCAGGGGGACCCTGCGTTGCGTCTGGCTGACTGGATCGATGAAGCCATCGGCAGGCCCGGGGGGATCTCCGGTCTGGAGCACATAGAAGTCCTCGGCGCGGTTGAAGGGCAGGCCGTCGTAGAAACCGCGCTGGACTAGGTCCACGAAGGCCCCGGCGGTGATCGGGGCGTTGTAGCCGTCCACCACGGCGGTCAGATCCCCCTTGGTTGTGGTGAGCCGAACCGTTGCCCGGCCCAGCAGCCGCGGCAGGGCGGCGAATTCAGTGGGGATCTCGAAGGGAAACGGCCCGACAAGAAGCGCTTCGGCGGTGCCGATGGTGCCAAGGGCAACGCGGCGGGCCTCGAGGAAGGCGTCGCGGTTCTGGGTCTCGCTGGCGGTGGAGAGGTCCCGAAGCTGGAGCTCCAGCTGGTCGAGGAGGGTCTCGGCTTCCGCCTGGTCGGCGGCGGTGAACGCGTTGAGCAGGGCACCGCGGCGGCTGGTCAGCAGCGACTGGCTGCGGCGCACTGTGCTGGTCAGGGCGCTCCAGCGTTTGGCCCGCAGTTCGTCACTGGTGGCTTCCAGCCGATGCTGCAGATCCTGCAGGTCGCCGGGCGGGATCGGCAGGGCATTGCGCAGCAGGGCGGACGGATCGCTGACCGCATTGCCGGGAGGCAGGGCGGCCCTGGCTGTTGCCGCGCCGCCGAAGCCCACGATCGAACCGACCAGGGCGGCGAGAACGAAAGAAAGCCCGCGGCCGATCCAGCGGGCGGGATCAAGACCTCGATGCGGACGGGTGAGGAGTGTTGGCATGGCTGATCCAGCCGATCCACGGACTTTGGCACGGCTGGCCAGCGGGGATTCAGCCGACGGTCTGGCGGTGGGACGGCAGCCGTACAATCCCGCTCAAAGGTGCCGCCGGAATGATCTCCAGCAACGATTTTCGTACCGGAACCACGATCGAGCTGGATGGCCAGGTCTGGCGTGTTGTGGAGTTTCTTCATGTCAAGCCAGGCAAGGGGTCGGCGTTCGTGCGGACCAAGCTCAAGGGGGTCCAGAGCGGCAGCGTTGTCGACAAAACGTTCCGCGCCGGAGAAACCGTGGCCCAGGCCGTGCTCGAGAAATCAACCCTGCAGCACACCTATATGGAGATTGAGGAGTATGTCTTCATGGACATGGCAAGTTTCGAGGAAACCCGCCTGTCGGCCAAGCAGATCGGCGAAGGTCGCAAGTATCTCAAGGAGGGCATGGAGGTGAATGTGGTCTCCTGGAACGGCTCGCCCCTCGAAGTGGAGCTGCCCAACTCCGTCGTGCTGGAGGTCACCCAGACGGACCCTGGGGTCAAGGGCGACACCGCCACCGGCGGCACCAAGCCGGCCATCGTGGAAACGGGTGCCCAGGTGATGGTGCCCCTGTTTATCACGATCGGCGAGAAGATCAAGATCGACACCCGCACCGACTCGTACCTGGGTAGGGAGTCCTGAGGCGCCATGCAGCTCGACCATGACCAGCTCCACCGGCTGCTCGCCGTTCTCGAGCAGAGCGACATCCAGGAGTTCAAGCTCGAAGGCGACGACTTCCGGTTGGAGGTGAGGCGCAACCTGCCGGTCGCCGCGCCGCCGCCGGCTCCAGCCGCTGCTGCCATCCAGGCGGTGCCAGCCCCAGCTCCAACCCCGTCCGGAGCTCCGTCCCCCTCAACGCCCCCTCCCACCGCCGCCGTCCGCGCCGATCTGGTCGACATCACGGCGCCGATGGTGGGCACCTTCTACCGGGCTGCCACCCCTGATGATCCGCCGTTCGTCGAACTCGGCAGCCGCATCGCCGTCGGCCAGCCGGTCTGCATCCTCGAGGCGATGAAACTGATGAACGAACTGGAGGCCGAGGTGAGCGGCGAAGTGGTCGAGATCCTGGTGGAGAACGGCACGCCGGTGGAGTACGGCCAGGTGCTGGTCCGGGTCAAGCCGGCCTGAGTCGGATCCGCCGGCTCAACCCAGCTCCCAGGCCGTCTCCAGCGCCGCCGCCATGCTTCGGGCCCTGGCGATCCCCTGGCCGGCAATGTCGAAACCGGTGCCGTGATCCGGTGAGGTGCGCAGGAAGGGCAGCCCGAGGCTGGTGTTCACCGCTTCGTCGAAGGCCAGCAGCTTGACCGGAATCAGCCCCTGATCGTGATACAGGGCCAGGTAGCCGCTGGGTCCCTTGGCTTCGCCGCGCCAGGCCGCGGCCGCCCCCAGCCAGCAGGTGTCCGGGGGCAGGGGGCCCAGCAGCTCCACGTCGGGATGGTGGCGGCGCCAGCCCTCCAGGGTCGGGATCAGCCAGTCCTGCTCCTCCCTCCCCAGCAGACCGGTTTCACCGGCATGGGGGTTCAGCCCGGCCACCACCAGCTGGGGCCTGGTCTCAAAGCGTCGGCAGAAGCTGAGCAGCACCTCGAGTTTGCGTTCCACGAGGGCGGGACAGAGCCGCTGGGGCACCTCGCTCAGGGGGATGTGGGTGGTGGCCAGCAGGGTGTTGAGCCGCCAGTTCCCCCGCGGGGCCCTGGCGGTGAACAGCATCGAGGTTTCATGGCCGCCGCCCAGCTCCGCCAGCCGCTCCGTCTGGCCTGGATAGGGGTGGCCGGCCGCATGCCAGGCCTGTTTGGCGATCGGCGCGGTGGTGAGGGCATGGCATTGGCCGTTTCGCACGAGCTCCGTCGCCGCCGTCAGCCAGGCGAAACTGGCGGCTCCGCTGGCGGCGTTGCCCCGACCGAGTTCCAGCTCCCCATCGAGGGGCAGATCAAGGATGGGGTGGTCGGAGGGATCGGCCAGCGGCACCGGGCTCAGCTCCCGCAGGGCGGCATGGCTGCGCTCCAGCCAGTGGCGACAACCGACCAGAACCACCTCGATCCCCACCCCCTTCAGCGCGGCGAGGGCCTTGAGGCTCACCTCCGCACCGATGCCGGCGGGATCTCCCAGGCAGAGGGCGATGCGTCGCTGCCTACCCTGAAGTCTGGGGAGCGCTGGGCCCATGATCCGTTGGTTGCTGATTGGTTCGATGTTGTTCGGTCTTGGCACCGGCCTGCAGCGGGGCTGGATCACCATCGACTGGTGCCGCTTCATGGCGGAAACCAAACTGCCGACCCTGAACAGCCTGCAGCCGGACGCCACGCCGGTCTGTCCACCCCCGGCCACCGCCGTCAGCCCATGATGCCTTTTCCGCTGGTGCTTTCCTCCGCCAGGCAGGCACGGTAGCCCTCGCGGAAGCTGGGGTAGCGCAGGCGGTAGCCCAGTTCCTGGCAGAGCCTGCGGTTGCTGGTCCGTCGGTTTTCGGCCCAGAAGCTTCGGGCCATCGGGCTCAGACCGGCCGCGACGTCCGCGAAACGCTCCACCGCCGGAAGCTTGCAGCCCAGAAGATGGGCGGCATGGCCCAGGCTCTCGGTTGACGGGCAGGGCCGGTCATCGGCCAGGTTCACCAGGGTCGGACGTTGGTTCGGGGCCAGCCGCAGGCAATGCAGCAGGGCGCCGACGATGTCGTCGACATGGATGCGGCTGAACATCTGGCCGGGCTTGTGGATCAGCCGGCTCCTGCCCTCCCGCAGGTTTTGGAAGGGGGACCGGCCGGGTCCGTAGATCGCCGGCAGGCGGAACACCTGCACCGGCCAGCCGGTTTGCAGCCAGAGCTGCTCGCAGGTCAGCCTGGCCTTGGAACGCGGCAGGCTGGTCTGGACAGCTGCAGACTCATCGACCCAGCCCCCGCCCCGGTCTCCGTAAACGCCGGTGGTGGAGAGATAGCCCACCCATTGGAGGGGGAGTTGGCCCAGCAGGGGGGCCAGGTTGCTCAGCACTGGATCAAGCCCCCCAGCATCGGGAGGGATCGTCACCAGAACATGGCTTGTGCCGGCAAGGGGCCCCGCCTCCGGCCGCACCCCCCGCTCGGAATCAAAGGGCAGCCAGCGGAGCCCGGTGCCCACGCCGCCCTCGGTTTGCCCGGAGCCGTGCGGGGAGGCCAGGCGATGGCTGAGGGTTACGGCCATGCCCTGGGCCAGGGCGGCCCTGGCGAAGCGAAGACCGCTGTAGCCCCCCCCCAGCACCAGCAGCTTTGGCGCCGGGGAGTTGACAAGCGCTGCCGTCATGGGTACACCTGTACCAGAGTCATTCCTTGATCGATGTCCGTCTCCTGTTGCTCTCCATCTCTAGGTCTGGAGCGACCGGCCGCTGCGCGGGCTGGGCGTCGGCGCCCCCAGGCTGGGCGTCGATCCAGGCTGGGGGCGCCCGCCGCTCTGGTCGTTGGCCTCCTGCTGGTGGCCGCCGCCGTGATCGCACCTGAGCGCCCAGAGGACCAGGGTGAAATCTGCCTGCGCCACAACAGCCCAGCCGCCTGCCGGGTCTGGTGACCCAGGCCACGGATCAGGCCGCCTGCAACATCAGGCCGCCAGGGCCCTGCGCTGTCGGGGCCGGGCTGGCGTTGATGACGTTCTCCGGCGTGGCCCATTGCAGCAGGCGCACGGCCAGCCGCAGATCCCCATCCATCCAGGCCCGAATCGCCATGGCCCGCCGGGGGTCGTAGAAACGCTGGCGCCGGTACCAATCAAAGGTGTCGGCATCACTCTTGTGGCCGTTGCAGGCCAGGCAGGCCGGCACGCAATTAGCCGTGACGCTCAGACCGCCCCGGCAGCGGGGCATCAGGTGGTCGATGGATTCCGAGCGATCACCACAGTAAATACAACGGTGATGGGTGTATTTGTGGAGGGATTGTCGCCAATGACGGACCCGAAGTTTGGGGCAGAGTTCTTCAAGAAAGACCGCATCTCTGGCGTGCATCCTCTTGATTCAATTGAGGCCAGTTTGCCCCCAACTGCTCGGCTGTCAATGTGTCGAACACTGCTTTTTACCGGTTTGGCACAGCCAGAGCAGTGCGAGGGATCAGCCTAGATTCGACCCTTGGTGCGGTGATCCTTTCTGGCCTGCGGCTCTTCTGCTTCGGTCTACGCCAGCCTGGCCGTCGTCCGGGGCCAGGAGCCGATCTGCCGGCTTGGCCTGGGTGCCAGCGGTTTGATCGAGGTGATCTTCCCCTTCGATCCGGTCACCCAGGCCCAGTTGCGTGCCGTTCGTCCCCAGGGGCTCTGGCGGGCACGCCGACGCTGCTGGGAGTTCCCCCTGGAGGCGTCCCTGGCCCTGCGCAACCTGCTGGCCGGGAGGTTTTCGGTCGATCCCGAACTCGCCCAGTGGATGACCTGGCTGGAGCAACCCCTGCCTCCCTTGCCTCCCCACCGGGCCCTGGTGGCGGCTGCCCAGCTGGAGCAGCTTTTGCCGGATGGTCGCCAGCTCTTTCCCCATCAGCGGCTGGCTGCCCGCTGGTTGCTGGCCCGGCGCGGTGGGCTGCTTGCCCATGCCATGGGCCTGGGCAAGACCCTCACCGCCCTGGTGGCGGCCCGGGCGATGGTGCGCCTGGCCGCCTGCCGCGTCGCGGTGGTGGCACCGGCGGGTCTGCATGCCCATTGGCGCCAGGAGGCGATGGCGCTCGGGCTCGAGTTGGAGCTGGTCAGCTGGGGCCGTCTGCCCCGTGGTCTGCCCCCGGCCGGAACGGTGCTGATCGTGGATGAAGCCCATTACGCCCAGAACCTTTCGGCCGCCCGCACCCAGGCCCTGCTCCGTTTGGCACGGCATCCGCGGCTGCGGACCATCTGGCTGCTCACCGGCACACCGATGAAGAACGGCCGTCCGTCCCAGCTGTTTCCGTTGCTGGTGGCGATCGGCCATCCACTCGGCCGTGATCAGCAGGACTTCGAGCAGCGTTACTGCCAGGGCCATTGTCGCCAGGTGAACGGACAGCAGCGTTGGCAGGCCAGGGGTGCCGAGCGGCTCGATGAACTGCAGGATCTGACCCGTCCCCTGATGCTCCATCGGCGCAAACAAGATTGCCTCGATCTACCCCCGAAACGACGGGAACTCCATCCCGTGGAGCTTTCGCCCAGCCAGGGCAGGGGCTTCCAGCACCTGCTGCAGGGCAAGGTGGACGACTACCGCCGCCGGGCGATTCGGGGGGAAGTCCGCCCCGGTGCCGAGGCCCTGGCGATGCTGACGGCCCTGCGCCAGATCGGAGCCCAGTACAAGTTGCCCACCGCTGTGGAGCTGGTGGGAGGGTTGCTCCAGAAGCGCCGGGCCGTGGTGGTGTTCACCGCCTTCGTGGCCGCCGCGGAACGGATGCACGAACGCCTGGGGGGGGGCCTGCTCACAGGCCGATTGAAGTCGGCCGAACGGCAAGGACAGGTGAACCGGTTTCAGGATGGGCAGACCCCGCTGCTGATCGCCACCTTCGGCACGGGGGGGCTGGGGTTCAACCTGAACCGCGCCGCCCATGTGGTGCTGCTGGAGCGCCCCTGGACTCCGGGCGATGCCGAACAGGCGGAGGATCGCTGCCATCGGATCGGCATGGGCGGGCCCCTGACGAGTCACTGGTTGCAGCTTGGGGTGGCCGACCAGCTGGTCGACGGCTTGATCGCCAGCAAGGCCGAGCGTGTCGCCCTCTTGCTGGAGGGCCGACGGACCACCCTTCAACGGGACTCCCTGCCCGCGATGGTGCAGGGCCTGATCGATCGCTGGTCGTCGGAGCCTTCGCCGGGGGCGGAGGGGACTCAGTAGTTGTAGCGATCGCTACGGGTGGTCCCCCCGCTCTGGATCGGAACGGGTCCCGAGCTGGACGTCGGTGCCAGAGGGGGCTTTTCAGAGCCGTAAAGCGCTCCCAGATAGCGGCCGCAATCGGGATAGGCACTTGGGTTGCGGACCACGGCCTCGGTGATCATCACGGCAGCGTGCTCCGGTGAAGTTTTGAAAAGGCTGTCGCTCTGCCGCTTGATCAAGGCATAGGCGGCGGACCAGCTCACCTCATGGTTGTTGCCCGATGTCCGCATGAAGCAGTACACCTGCGCTCCTTTGTCGGACACGCTGGCCATCGTTGGCTGGGGGGTGGTCTGACTGAGCAGGGGCAGGGGCAGGGCAAGGGCGACCAGGGCGGGCGCCAGGGTCGCGCCGAGGCGAAGCAGCGGCTGGAGGGAGAGGGGGCGACGGGGGTGCATGGAGATGTCGGGTGAACCAGCGGCCATGGCCCCAACGTATCGGTCGCTTTGAGGCTGTCGAGGTCAAGGCCGGTGGGACTCAGCTCGAGGCATGACCACCTGTTGCCGAGACCACCAGGCGAACGGTGAGCGGCAGGACCAGCAGGACGGTGATCAACCGCACCGCATGGAGGGCGGCCACGGCGGCCCCAACCCCGAACTCGGCGCCGACCAGGCTCATGCCGCTGATGCCGCCCGGTGCCGCCCCCAGCAGCATGATCACCGGATCGACTCCCAGCCAGCGACTGCACAAGAGCCCGACCACCAGGCCCGTGGCCACCAGGGTCAGGGTGATCACGATGGCGGGCCGCCAGAGTTGGCGCAGTTCCAGCAACGCCGAGTTGGTCAAGGCGGTGCCGATCACCGTGCCGATGGCGATCTCTAGCAGCGTGCGGGTGCCCGAGGGCCACTGGGCGGCTTCGAGTCGGCCGCTCATGCTGATCAGGCCCGCCCCCAGCAGGGCACCGGCCAGGGGTGCGGCGGGGATCCCCGTGCGCAGAGCCAGCAGCCCCCCGACCAGGCCCCCCAGCAGGTAGATCCCCAAACCGACTGTTGACGTCATGGCCAGAGGCGCCAGGTGGATCCAGCCAGTTTGGGAGAAGGCTTGAGTCTGCGGTCGATCTGTGCTGTCATCAGCCTTACCGCTCCGCTGAGATGGCACCTGAATCGGTTTCCTTCCGGATTACGCGCACGGCCGAAGACCTCGCCCAAACGGTCACGGCCCTCTCCCATCGGTTGGTTCGAATGGAACAGCGACTGGGGGCGCTGGAGACAGCCATCGAGCAACGCCAGTCACCGGAGCCGGCCGAACTCGAAGCCCTGGCCCACGTGGAGGTGCTGCTTCGCGATTGCCGTCTGCTCCTCGAGGAGCCTTCGTTGCCAGGAGCCTCTGAATTCCTGGAGCCCCAGGCCATCAGGGAAGACTTCCCCAACGCGGCCTGACCTTGCTGTGTCGCATCGCACCCGAGAGGGATGACAGAATAAAAAGAAATGCAACCATGGCGAACACTTATCCCGCCTGCCCTCTGCCCCGTCCGATCGGCGCCGAAGGTTACGTGTTGAGTTCCGTGCGCAAGGTCACGTCCGGCTTCATCGAGGGTGGTCACCAGCTCGAAAAACTTGAATTCGCCCTTGCCGTCGCCGTGGCCAGGGGCGATCGTATCAAGGTTGATCAGCTCCGCTCCCAGATTTCCGCCCTCGGCGGTGAGGGTGAAGAGCCTGGCACCTGAATCGGCCCAGAGGTAAACTCTCACTGGCTGAATAGCTTTTGTGAATCTTCGTGGTGGTTTCCATTCAATTTCAAGCCAAGCCAAGTCTGCAACACACCAACTCCCTGCAGAAAGATCAGCGAGCTTTTCTACTGCTTCAGCTCAGCCGCCTGGAGTCGGAGTCTGCCGCTGCTGCGGCGATCGGGGATCTGGTTCAGGCCGCCCGGGCCATTCTCAAGGCCTTGGATTGTGAGCGTCGCTTGAGTACCACTGGTCCCCAGGTGCTGCAACTGATCAAGCCCCGTTCCTGATCAAGCGGACCAGGTGATTACTGTTTCTTGATCGCGACGTCCTGATCACGATGATGCCTCATTCAGAATCGCTCCGGGCCCTAAGCCCTCTGTAGGAATTCAGAATCAGGAATTCAGAAAAACCGTGGCCTTGATTCGTGCTACAAGCGGGTGACCGGACTCGAACCGGCGACGTTCAGCTTGGGAAGCTGACATTCTACCACTGAATTACACCCGCGCCAGCACAAACTAGCAAACAATCTGCCCGGGGGCTGGTCAGCCGCGGGCCAGTTCGGCGCCGGCTGCAGCCACCCCGGCGCCGACGACTCCCTTCGAGAGGCCGAGGGCCTGCAGGGTGGCCTCGATCGCCGCCACGGCGGTGAGGACATCACGGTCGCAGACGAAACCGAGGTGACCGATGCGAAAGACCTTGCCCTTCAGGTGATCCTGGCCTCCAGCCAGAAGGATGTCGAAACGCTCCTTGACGGCTTTGCGCAGCACTTCCGCGTCGATCCCCTCCGGCGCCACCGCCGTGATCGACGGGCTTCCGTGGCCTTCGGCGGCATAGAGCGCCAGGCCGATCGCTTTCATGCCCGCCTGGGCGGCGCGACGGTGGCGGGCGTGGCGCGCGAAGATCGACTCCAGCCCTTCCTTCTGCATCATCTCCAGCGCCGCCTCCAGGGCGAAGTACAGATTCACCGGAGGGGTGAAGGGGTTGCTGTCCTTGGCGGCCGCTTTCCGGTAGGTGGCCAGATTCAGATAGAACTTCGGCAGGTCGGAGCGCTCCTGGGCCTGCCAGGCCCGCTTGCTCATCGCCACGAAACTGAGACCCGGCGGCATCATGTAACCCTTCTGGGAGCCGGACCCCACCACATCGAGGCCCCAGTCGTCCATCGGCACGTCGCAGGCGCCGAGGCTGGTGACGCAATCGGCCACGATCAGGGCCTGGCCATGGGCGTGGACATGGCGAGCGATGGTCTCCAGGTCGTTGATCACCCCCGTGGAGGTCTCCGAATGGGTGAGGATCACAGCTCGAATGCGCTTGTCGGTGTCAGCTTCGAGGCTGGCGCGGAACGCTTCAGGATCCAGGGGTTGGCCCCATTCCGCCTGGATCACCTCCACGTCGAGTCCGTAGGCCCTGGCCACCTTCACCCAGCGCTCGCCGAATTTGCCGTTGTCTCCGCAGAGCACCTTGTCTCCATGGCTGAGAACGTTGATGATTCCGGCCTCCATCGCGGCGGTGCCGCTGCCGGTGAGCACCAGCACGTCAGCTTCGGTCTGATGCAGCCACTGGAGCTGGGCGGTGGTGCGCTTGACGATCGCCTGAAACTCGGCGCTGCGGTGGCCGATCGGATGGCGGCTCATCGCCAGCAGGACGGTCTCCGGTACCGGGGTCGGACCGGGGATCATCAGGGTCAGCTTGTCCTGCATGGAGGGGGGGCGGAGGGTGGAGGCGCGGCGGCGCGATCGCCCAGCATAAAAAAGGGGCCACAGCCCCACCTTGGAGCGGTGCCGAGATGACCACCTCCACAGCATTCACCCTGCCGGTCTGGGTGGTGGCGGCGGCGCGCGCGGCGGTGGTGGCGCTGGTTCAGGGAGCCGAGGAGTCGATTCAACCCACCGATCCAGCACCGCTGCTGGAGCTGCTGGATCCACCCGGCCGACAACCCGTGCCGGTGGAAGCAGCCGCCCGCCTCGGCGCCACCGAGGCCCTGGGGGTCAGTCGCTGCCAGCCCGGCGAGGGGCTGGATCTCACCCGTGACCTGGCGGTCTGGGTGCTGGCAAGCCGGTGGCAACCCGGTTCAGAACCGCCACCCGACGCTGACGGAGCCTGGCTGCGGCTCGAGGCAGGCGAGGGGGTGGGAATCCATGCCACCAGCGCCGACCTCTGCCACTCCAGCTACGCCCGCGAGCTGCTCGAAACCAACCTTCGCCCCCTCTGGCCCAATGGCCAGGGGCTGCGTTTGCGGATCATCTTTCCCCAGGGCCGGCGCCTGGCCGAGCGCACCAGCAACGCCGCCTTTGGGGTGGTGGATGGCCTGGCCCTGATCGGCACCCAGGCCATCGTGCAGCGCAGCGCAGCGCCCGACCAGCTGGAGGCCTGCCTGGAGGATCTCCGTCACAGGGCCGCCCAAGCCGATTTCGGCGGCAATCTGGTGGTGGTGATCGGCGAGAACGGTCTGGATCTGGCCCCCCAGCTGGGGCTGCCGGCGGAGCTGTTGCTCAAGGCCGGCAACTGGCTGGGCCCGGTACTGGTGGCGGCCGCCGAGGCAGGGGTTCAACGCCTGATCCTGTTCGGCTATCACGGCAAATTGATCAAGCTGGCCGGCGGCATCTTTCATACCCACCACCATCTGGCCGATGGCAGGGCGGAGGTGCTCACCACCCTCGCGGCCCTGGAGGGCCTCACCGGTGAACCGCTCGAGCGGCTGCATGGGGCCTCCACGGTGGAGGCGGCCCTGGCCGCTTTGGCCGTCCACGATCCCGTCCTGGCGGCGCGGGTGGAGCAGCGCCTGGCGGACACGATCGAGAGCCGCAGCCTGGCCTACCTGGCCCGCTACGGGTCGTGGCCGCTGAGGATCGGCGCCGTGCTGTTCGATCGTGCCCGCCGCTTGCGCGCCTGCGGGGCTGAGGGGCGGGCGCTGCTCCAGGCTTTCCGGCACCCTTTAGGGTGAATCGAAAGGGCCTGACCGCCGAAACGGTCGTATGTCGCAAGCTTCGCAATCCTCTGAGCAGCCTGAATCCAAGCGCCATCCCGCCATCGTCATCCTTGACTTCGGCTCCCAGTACTCCGAGTTGATCGCCCGCCGCGTGCGGGAAACCGAGGTGTACTCCCTGGTAATGGGCTACAGCACCAGCGCCGATGATCTGCGCAGCATCGCGCCGAAGGGAATCATCCTCAGCGGCGGTCCCAGCTCCGTTTACACCGAAGGGGCGCCGATCTGTGATCCCGGACTTTGGGATCTGGGAATTCCCATTCTGGGAGTCTGCTACGGCATGCAGCTGATGGTGCAGCAGTTGGGCGGAGTGGTGGAGGCGGCTGGGCGCGGCGAATACGGCAAGGCCCCGTTGTTCGTGGACGATCCCCTTGATCTGCTCTCCGATGTGGAGGAGGGCTCCACGATGTGGATGAGCCACGGCGATTCGGTCGCGGCATTGCCCCAGGGGTTCGAGAGGCTGGCCCACACCGCCAACACCCCCGAAGCAGCGGTCGCCGATCACCGGCGCCACTTCTACGGCGTTCAGTTCCACCCGGAGGTGGTCCATTCCCTGGGCGGCATGGCGTTGATTCGCAACTTCGTTTACCAGATCTGTGGCTGCAAGCCCGACTGGACCACGGAAGCCTTCATTGATGAGGCGGTCGCAGATGTTCAGGCCAGGGTGGGCGATAAACGGGTGCTATTGGCCCTTTCCGGTGGCGTCGATTCCTCCACCCTGGCATTTCTGCTTCACAAGGCGATTGGCGACAAGCTCACCTGCATGTTCATCGATCAGGGATTCATGCGAAAGGGGGAACCCGAATTTCTCACGGACTTCTTTGATCGCAAGTTCCACATTCGCGTTGAATACATCAACGCCAGGGATCGCTTTCTGGGCAAGCTCAACGGCATCACCGATCCCGAAGACAAGCGCAAGATCATCGGCACCGAATTCATCCGGGTGTTCGAGGAGGAGAGCAAGCGTCTCGGGCCCTTCGATTTTCTCGCCCAGGGAACGCTCTATCCCGATGTGATCGAATCGGCCGGAACGGGCGTCGACCCCAACACCGGTGAGCGGGTGGCGGTGAAGATCAAGAGCCACCACAACGTCGGCGGCCTTCCCAAGGATCTTCAGTTCAAGCTGGTGGAACCCTTGCGCCGTCTCTTCAAAGACGAGGTGCGCAAGGTGGGCCGCAACCTCGGCCTGCCCGAGGAGATCGTCCGCCGTCACCCTTTCCCAGGACCTGGCCTGGCAATTCGCATTTTAGGCGAAGTGAGTGCCGAAAAACTCAACATTCTGCGGGACGCCGATCTGATCGTGCGCGAGGAAGTCCAGGACGCGGGCCTTTATCACGAGATCTGGCAGGCTTTTGCCGTGCTGCTGCCGGTGCGGAGCGTGGGGGTGATGGGAGACAAACGCACCTATGCCTATCCAATTGTGCTGCGCTGCGTCTCCAGCGAAGACGGCATGACCGCCGATTGGTCTCGGCTGCCCTACGACCTGCTGGAGAGAATCTCGAACCGGATCGTCAACGAGGTGAAGGGGGTGAACCGGGTGGTGCTTGACATCACCAGCAAGCCCCCGGGCACGATCGAGTGGGAATGATGGTCAGGGTCCAACCGGGCTGGTAGAGCCCCAGCAGCTTCGATACCATCGGGCACCAGCCTGATTCCCGTGACCGTCGCCACCCAGCCGGATCCCCAGCTGCAGCGCCGTCTTCAGCAGGACAGCATCCAGCTCGGCGCCAAGACCATTTTCCTCAATCCGTTTCTCTACTGGCGGCGCTTCGATGCCAACACCGATCGCTGGCTCAGGGAGCCCGGTCAGCTCCAGGAGGAGCAGATCCAGGCCAACCGCACCCGCTTCTACCCCGAGCTGCTGTGGGACGAGCTATCGGACCAGGAACGTCAAATCAAGGATGGGGCCGTGGAGATGTTCCTCAAGAGCCTGGAGCTGATCAGCACCTTCAACCCCGATCTGAGCTCGGGCCACCTGCTCGAGGTGGAGCGCAAGATGGCCGTCACCAAGAAGCGCTCCTTCGAGCGCTGGGTGGAAAAGGCCCTGGGGCGACGGCTCAAGAGCGAGCAGAAGGAGCGGCGGCGGTTCGATCGGGAGCGCTGGTTGCGCGGCTGGGGCGAATGGCTCAGTCTCGACGTCACGCGCCAGGCGCTTCTCCCCCTCACCACCCTGCTGGTGTTGGCGGTGCTGGCGGGGGCGTGGCTGGGGTCCCGCCAGTTCTGCCGCCCGGGCATCATCGAGCCCGGAGTGCAGCGCACCTTCTGAGACGGCGGAGGCTGGTGCCAGGCAGACTGGGCACCCTGCCGGTGGGAGGTGACCCACCTCGCCGCGCTCTGTTTCTTCTGCCATGGCCGCTGATCCCCTCGACGCCCTCAGGCTCTCCTTGATGCAGGACATCCTTCCGGTCGGGATGGCCGTGGTTGAGCGGGCCCGCCGTGGCGGTCCCCGCCAGGTGGTCGAAGCGTTCACCGACTCGGATGACCCCCTGGGCCAGCTCAGGCAGGAGGGGGACCCTGCAGCCCGGGCGATGCGGGAAAGCCTGGATCAGATCCAGCCCGGCCTGGGCAATCCGGTGATGAAGGTGGAGGTGCGCGACATCCCACGCAGCGAGGCGGTGGCGGCCACGGGTGGCGGGGAGGATGCTGCAGCCGAGCGGGAAGCCCTCCATGGCGTGCTGATTCGGATCGCCGAACGCCTGGCCCAGCTGGAGCGACGGCTCGAGGCCTGATCACGATGGGGATCGGTCTGCTGCCCGGTCAGCCCCGTCAGGCTGGCATGCGCCACCAGCCTGCCTGGTTGCTGGGTCTTGTCCTGCTGGTGGCCGCCGCGATGGGCGCGCGGCTGGCCTGGCTTCAGCTGGTGCACGGCACGGAGAACAGGGTGCTGGCGGATCAGAACCGGGTTCGCCTGGTTCCCCGCCACCCAATGCGGGGCCGGCTACTGGATCGCCATGGTGAGGTGCTGGCCACCAACCGCCTCACCTACAACCTCTACCTCCGCCCCCTGGTGGTGACGGACCAGCGCTGGCAGCAGATGCGCGGTCGGCTTGCCGAGGTGCTGGGCGTTCCGGTCAGCCGGCTGGATGAAAAACGGCGAAGCGGCGGACAGGGCGACGGCTACCGCATCGCCCTGTCCGGTCCGCTCAGCAGCATTCAGGTGCTTCGGTTCAAGGAACAGGCGGCGGCCTTCGACGGCGTCGATGTGGACGTGGATTATCTGCGCGCCTATCCGCTTGGCCGCCTGGCGGCCCATGTGCTCGGCTACACCACAAGTATCAATGAGGAGGAATACAAGCGCCTCGAGATCGTTGGCTATCGGGTCCAGGACCGCATCGGCCGCAGCGGCCTCGAGCGCGTGTTCGAGAACCATCTGCGCGGCGAATGGGGCGGCCAGCAGCTGGAGGTGAATGCGGCGGGAGAGGTGCAGCGGGTCCTGGGGGACAAGAAGGCCCGGGCCGGCAAGGATCTGCGCCTCACCCTGGACCTCGATCTGCAGCGCGCCGCGGAGCGGGCCCTCGATGGGGTGCGCAAGGGGGCGATCGTGGCGATGGACCCCCAGACCGGCGCCATCCTCGCCATGGCCAGCCGTCCCAACTTCGATCCCAATGTGTTTTCGGCTGGCCCAACCACGGCCCAGTGGAACGAGCTCAGCCGTCCTGAGGCGCCGATGCTCGACAGGGCGCTGCAGGCCTTTCCACCGGCCAGCACCTTCAAGGTGATCAGCACCCTGGCCGGCCTGGAGTCGGGCCGCTACGAGCCCGGTTCCACGATTCCGACCTCCAGCTCCTTCTGCTACGACGGTCAGTGCTACGCCGACCATGGCAGTTTCGGCAGCATCGGCTTTCCCAAGGCCCTGGCCGTGAGCAGCAACAGCTTCTTCTATCGGCTCGGTCTGAAGGTCGGGGCGACGGAGCTGTTCAAGTCGGCGCGCCGGTTCGGCTTCGGCAGCGCCACGGGCATCGAACTCAACGAGGAAGAGAGTCCTGGCCTGCTGGGGGATCCGGCCTGGAAACGGCGCACCCTCAAGGAAGACTGGACCTCCGTCGACACGATCACTTCGGCGATCGGCCAGGGCGCCGTCGCCGTGACGCCGTTGCAGATGGCGCGGCTCTACGCGGCGATTGCCAATGGGGGCTGGCTGGTGACGCCCCACCTGGTGGACGGGCCCGTCTCCCGTCAGTGGCTGGGCCTGAAGCCGTCCACCCTGACGGTCCTGCGCCAGGGCCTGCGGGAGGTCGTCACCCAGGGCACCGCCACATTGCTGAACATTCCCGGCTTGCCGCCGGTGGCCGGCAAAACCGGAACGGCCGAGGATCCTCCCCGTCAGGACCACGCCTGGTTCGGCGGCTACGCCCCGGCAGCCAAGCCCAATCTGGTGATCATCGCCTTCGGGGAAAACAGTGGCGGATATGGCGGCACGGTGGCCGCCCCGATGGTCAAGGCCCTGATGACGACCTGGTTCAAAGGCGCTCAGCCGACCAATTGAAGTCTGGGCCTGGCCACCTGGCTGTAGAAGGAACGCAGTTGCTCGGTGGCACTGGCCCAGCCCCAGCGCTCAGCTTCCTGGCGGGCGGCCTGACTTAACTGCTCAAGCCGCTGCGGGCTGGCCAGCAGCCGTTCGGTCGCCGCCGTCAGGCTGGTGGGTTCGTCGGGGTCGTACAGACAACCGTTCACCCCGTCGGTGACGATGTCAGGGATGCCGCCACGGTTGGCTCCCACCACCGGGCAGCCCGCCGCCATCGCCTCCAGCAGCACCAGACCCAGGGTTTCGGTGCTGGAGGGGAACAGGAAGGCATCAGCACTGGCAAAGGCGCTGGCCAGCTCTTCGCCGGCCAGGTAGCCCACGAAGGTGGTGGCACTCCCTGCGAAGACCTGCTCCAGCTGCTGCCGATGGGGACCGTCTCCCACCAGGGCAAGGTGGGCCTGGGGCATGGCCTCAAGCACTGGGCGGATCCGCTCAATCTGTTTCTCGGCTGAGAGCCTGCCGACGTAAAGCAGCAGACGTTCGCGGCCATCTCGACCCCCCATCAACCGGCGGCGCATCGCCGGCTGGCGCAGTTCGGGACGGAAGAGTTCGGTGTCCACACCGCGCTGCCACAGGGCGGTGTGCTGGATGCCCCGCTGGCTGAGTTCCTCCACCATGGCGCTGGAGGTGCAGAGATTCAGATCGGCCTGGTTGTGGGCGGCTTTGAGCAGTTCCCAGAGCAGGGGCTCAAGCATGCCCATGCCGTAGTGCTCCAGGTACTTCGGCAAGTGGGTGTGGTAACTGGCCACCAGGGGAATCTGACGGGATTTGGCCAGCCAGATTCCGCCCAGGCCGAGCACCGCTGGATTCACCACATGGACCAGGTCAGGGGCAAAGGCCTCCAGGGCTTCGGCCACGGAGGGCCGCGGCAGGGCCAACTTCAGCTCGGGGTAGAGCGGCAAGGGAACTGCTGGCACACCGATCACCCGGGCCCCCATGAAGATCTGGGGGGCCCCTTCCGGGCAGAACACCAGCACCTCATCGCCGGCGGCCACCAGGTGCTGCACCGTCTTGGTGAGGCGGGTCACGATCCCGTCGACCTTGGGCAGGAAGGTTTCCGTGAAAAAAACGATCTTCAAGGGGGGCCGCATGTCCAGGGGGAGTGAGCTGGGAGACGAGCCGTGTTTCAGGCCGTCGCCTTGACGGCCAGCGCCTGGGAGGATGTCCATGCAGAGATGCAGGGGATGCGGGCGCGATCGCAGCGGTCGGCCCAGCGGCGGGCCACATCCACCACTTCGGCCAGCAATCCATCCTCGAGGGTGGTGGGCTTGAGCCCCAGTTCGATCAGGCAGCGGTTGTCGACGATCAGATCGTTCTCGATCGCTTCCTTGCGGGGGTTGGGCAGATGGCTCACCTTCGCTCCGGTGACAGCGGCCACCTTCTCGGCCAGGTCCTTCACTTTGTGGCTTTCGGTCATCTGGTTGTAGATGCGGACCTTCTCACCGGGGCTGGGGGGATTGGCGACGGCCAGCTCAACGCACTTCACCGAATCGCGGATGTGGATGAAGGCACGGGTCTGGCCGCCGGTTCCATGCACAGTGAGCGGATAGCCGATCGCGGCCTGCATCAGAAAGCGGTTGAGCACCGTACCGTAATCGCCGTCGTAATCGAACCGGTTCACCAGCCGGGGATCGCGATCGGTGAGCGCCGTGTTGGTGCCCCAGACGATCCCCTGGTGAAGGTCGGTGACGCGAATGCTGTCGTTCTTGTTGTAATAAAAGAAAAGCAATTGGTCGAGCGTCTTGGTCATGTGGTAGACGCTCCCGGGATCGGTGGGGTGGAGGATCTTCTCGCGAAAGCGGGTGCCATCGGCCTGGGGGACCTCCACGGTGAGGTATCCCTCGGGTATGGTGGCGCCGCGGTGGGAGCCATAGCCATAGACCCCCATCGTGCCGAGGTGAACGATGTGGATGTCGAGGCCGCTCTCGACGATGGCGCAGAGCAGGTTGTGGGTGCCGTTGACGTTGTTGTCGACGGTGTAGCGCTTGGTGGCGCTGCTTTTCATCGAGTAGGGAGCCGCCCGTTGCTCTGCAAAATGCACCACCGCCCCCGGCTGCTCAAGGCGAAGCAGTTCCAGCAGACGCTCGTACTGCTGGGCGATGTCGAGATGGACGAAACGGATCTGGTTGCCGCCTGTTTCCTGCCAGGCCCGCAGCCTGTCAGGCAGGTTGGCGATGGGCGTGAGGGATTCCACGCCCAGATCGATGTCGATCTTGCGGCGACTGAAGTTGTCGACGATCACCACCTCATGGCCACCATCAGCCAGATTCACCGCGCACGGCCAACCGCAGAAGCCGTCGCCGCCGAGAACGAGAACCTTCACGTCTGAACTCCTGCCGAACGAGCGGATGCTCCCTTTAGGCAAGCTACTACAGGCATCCTGCGCCTCCAGCCTGCTCCAGGCCCTTCAGCTGATCCGTACCGCCACCGCCACCATGCCGAGCACCAGGGCCGCCCCGCCGAGCAGCAGCAGCAGGGTGGTCCGGCCCATGGAACCGCCGGATTCGACCACCCGGATCGGAGGTTCCTTGGCAAAAGCATTCAACCTGCCGCCGTCTTCCCGGGTGACCGACATGGCTGAAGCAACAACGAAAGCTCGCTACGCTATCGGCCGAAACCGCGATCTCTGGCAGGCCGAGCAGGAAGTTCACGAAGGCCTGGGGATGACCTGACCCACCCGTCCCTGGCGGGGTGAGCTGGCGCTGGCCTCCTGGCGGACCGGCAAGCGACCGGCCCGCCAGGCGATCCGCCCCGCCTCGGTGGCCAGGGCCATGGCGTGTGCCATGGCGACGGGATCACCGGCCAGGGCGATGGCGCTGTTGATCAGCAGGGCATCGGCCCCCATCTCCATGGCCTGGGCGGCTTCGCTGGGCACGCCGATGCCGGCATCCACCACCACGGGGACCCGGGCGTTCTCGATGATCAGGGCGATGTTGGCGGCGTTGCGGATGCCCTGGCCGGAGCCGATCGGCGATCCCAGTGGCATCACCGTGGCGCACCCCGCCTCCTCCAGTCGTTTGGCCAGCAGCGGATCGGCATTGATGTAGGGCAAAACGGTGAAGCCTTCGGCCACCAGTTGCTCGGCCGCCTCGAGGGTGCCGAAGGGATCGGGCAGCAGATGGCGGCTGTCCGGGATCACCTCCAGCTTCACGAAGGTGTTGTCCTCCTGGCCGGCCAGCTTGGCAAGCTCCCGGCCCAGCCGTGCCACCCGGATCGCCTCTTCGGCGGTGGCGCAACCAGCGGTGTTGGGCAGCATCCAGATCGCGCTCCAGTCGATCGCTTCGATCAACCCCCCATGGCCCGCTGCGGCTGCCTGCACCCGCCGCACCGCCACGGTGACGATCTCGCAGCGACTCGCCGCGAGGCTGGCGCACATGGTGGCCAGATCGGGATACTTGCCGGTGCCGGTCATCAGCCGGCTGCCGAAGCGCCGTCCACCGATCACCATCGCCTCCCCGTCTGCCGGTTCAGCTGCGGCCACGGCGCTTTCCAGGCATTGGATGTGCAGCTTACGACTCCAGAGCGGCTTACCCTGGCCCAAAGGATGGACCCAGCCGTGCCCTTCGCGCTTCCTCTGCTGTTGGCAGCCACACCGGTTCCCCTCGGGGGCATGGTGCCGTTCCGAATGCCCAATCCCGCCACGGTTGAATCGTTCCAGACGGATTTCGGTCCGGTGGAGACCTTCGATCCCAATGCCCGTGCCCAGCTGCTGGCCGACCAGCTGCCGCGGCGGTGGACCGGCACGTATCAGGCCTTCGGCTCCAGAACGCCAGTACCGGTGGAGCTGCGTCTCGAGGCACTCCAGGCGATCGGTCAGGTCGTTGATCTGCGTGGCGAGATGACGATCGGAGCGGTGACCACCCCGGTGCAGGGCAATCTCAATGCCAAATCCGACCAGTTCGAACTCCTTCCCCTGATCGCCGACCTCAGCACCGGCCTCGAGCCGGGCGGCGACTTTCTGGGGCTGCAGGGGTTGTCCCTGAGCGGCTGGAACGCGCCCCGGCTGACCAACCTCGGCGGACGGCTGGTGCTGGCTCCGATGGCCGAGACCAAGGCTCAGCCGAGTGCCAAGGAACCGGCGCCGATTCGCGGCCTCTGGTAATCGCGCCCTGTAGAGGAAGGCTGGCGGCTCAGGCCGCCTTCTTGGTGGGCTCTCGCTTAATGCCCTTGCCACTGGTGGGCCGATCCTCAGGATCCTTTGGGTTGCGGCGTTCGAGAAGCTTGAGCCGCTTCAGGCTTGTCTTGTTGCCAGGGTCGAGGCTGAGGGCCTGCTGATAGGCCTCACGGGCCTCGTCGGGTTTGCTCTGGCGCTCCAAGGCGTAGCCGAGGTTGTTAAGGGCAACGGGATAGTCCGGTTTGGCCTGGAGAGCGGCCTTGTAGTGCCGAATCGCCGTGGCGTAGTTGTTCTGGGCGGCAAGGGAAAAGCCCAGGGCGTTCTGCATCAGGGCCTGGGCTTCCTGGGGTTCCCCGGTCGAGCGCTTCAGGGCGAGCTGCAGGGACTCCACCGCCTGGGGGTAGAGCCGCTTGCGCAGCTGCACCGAGGCCAGTTCATAGAGGGTGGCTGGATCCTGTTGGCTGCCCCCCTTGCCCTGGCCTTCCAGCCGGGAGAGGGCGGCTTCATCCCGCCGCACCCGGACCAACTGAAAGCCGATGACCACGGCGGCGCCACCCAGCAGCACGATCAGTCCGATCAAGTAGGCCTGGGGCAGGAGAATGTCCATCGGGCCTCCCCGTTAGAAGTTGGGTTCAGGGATGGGCGGCGCCAACCACGCTGCTGAAGCTGACCGGATCGGTGACGGCCAACTGGGCCAGCATCTTGCGATTGAGCTGGATGTCCGCTTTTTTGAGCCCGCCGATCAGGCGGCTGTAGCTCAGGCCATTGAGGCGGGCCGCGGCGTTGATTCGGGCAATCCAGAGCCGGCGGAAATCGCGCTTGCGACGACGGCGATCCCTGTAGGCGTTGCACAGGGCCTTCATGACCCGCTGGTTGGCGGTGCGGAACAACTTGCTGCCGCTGCCCTGGAAGCCGCGGGCCAGTCGGAGAATCTTGATGCGGCGTTTGCGGGCAACGTTGCCCCTCTTGACGCGAGACATGGATCAGATCTGGGGGAGGTGGGTATGGCCTGGGGCTGCTCAGTGGGCAGGCTCAGTGGGCGTAGGGAAGCATCCCCCTGACGTTCTCAACATCGCGCTCATCAACAACCGCCATCGTGCCGAGGTAGCGCTTGCGCTTCGGGCTCTTGTGATCGAGCAGGTGGTTGAGGAAGGCGCGACGCCGCATGAACTTGCCACTGCCACTCAGCTTGAAACGCTTTGCGGCAGCTCGGCGGGTTTTGAGCTTCGGCATCTCGTCCACTCGGACGCAAACAATCAAAGTACGACGTGGACGTGCCTTCCGCCAACCACCCGGCCTGTCTTGTCACTCTTTCCCTCCCCGTTTCCACCCTTCGCGCTGATGCATCGCCTGCCCATGCCCCGCCCCCGAACGGCCGGTCGCCTCGCTCCGGCGCTGCTCGCACTCAGCGTTTCGCTGTTGATCGCGCCGGGCTGCCGGGCCGTGTCCGCTCCCGCGGCCATCCACTGGCCCACCCAACCGCCCCCCCCGCTCAACGCCAAGGATCCGGTGCTCTGGGTCGCTCTGGCCTCACGGCTGGGGCCCACGGCGGGAGGGGCTGACCAGGCTGCTCCACTTGTTCTGCAGGCCGCGACGGGTTCCCTGAGCCTGGTGGATGCGGCGGGACAGCGGCGCAGCGGCACCAGCCTGCGGCTGCGCTGGCGAGAGGTTCCCCTGGCGAAGCCGTTGCTGTTGGGAAGGAGCGTGCTGGGGCCGTTCGCCAGCTTCGAAAGCGCCGAGCAGGCGGCCATGGCCTGGCGGGCGCTGGGGGTCGAGGCCCAGATCGGCTATCCCAAGGACTGGGAAGTGTGGGCTGTCGCCAGTTCGAAAGCCCCGCAGGGCTTCCAGGCCCGCACGGACGAGCGGCTGGTGACCAGCGGCCTCGCGCTGGAGGCCCCGGCGGCGGCCGGTGGGGGATCGAGGACCGCGACGCTGCTGGAGGGCCCCATGCTGATCACGGCCCCGGGGGGCTTGCGCTGGCAGGGCGGGGTGTTCCCGGGGCCGTTTCGCCTGCAGCCGGACGCCTACGGCGGCTGGAGCCTGATCGAGCAGGTGCCCCTGGAGCGTTACCTGCTCGGGGTGGTGCCCCATGAGATCGGCGCCGCCTCCCCTCCGGCGGCCCTGGCCGCCCAGGCCGTGCTGGCGCGCACCTGGGCCTTGCGCAACCGCCATCGCTTCGCGATCGATGGCTACCACCTCTGTGCCGATACCCAGTGCCAGGTCTATGGGGACCCCCGCCTGGCGGGCGGAGCCGTGGCACGGGCGATCCAGGCCACCACGGGCCAGGTGCTCAGCTGGAAGGGCATGCCGATTCACGCGGTGTATCACGCGACGAACGGGGGGGTCTCGGCGGGGTTCGAAGAGGTCTGGAGTGGTTCCGCCCTGCCCTATCTCCAGGCCAGGCCGGATGGACCCGCCGCCTTTGCCCAGCGTTTCACCGTCCCCTTGCCGGCCGCGATCCTGCCGCAACTCCTGAACCAGGGAGGCGCGGCCTACGGGGCGGACCACCCCCGTTTTCGCTGGCAGCGCTTGCTTACGGCTGAGCAGATCCGCGAGGATCTCGCCCGCACCGGAGCGGGTGTGGGCACTCCCGTTGGTCTCAAGGTGCTGGAGCGGGGACCGAGTGGACGGGTTCTGGCCCTGGCGGTCGAGGGCAGTGGCGGCGAGCGGGTGCTTCGGCTCGACGCGATCCGGCGCACCTTTCGACAGCTTCCCAGCACCCTCTTCCTGCTGGTGCCCGATCGCCCCGGAGCCTGGCGAATCGTCGGTGGGGGCTTTGGCCACGGGGCCGGCCTCTCCCAGGCCGGAGCGATCGACCTGGCAGCCCGTGGTTGGAGCCTCGGCAGGATCCTCGGGCACTACTACCCCGGTACGGATCTGCAGCCCATACATTCCCTTGGAGGGCCCCTTTAGAGTCCGTTGGCGATGACGATGTCCTGGGCATCCGTCCAGCCATCCATCCACGCCCCAGGCCCTGGGATGAACTGACTTGAGGGAGGTGTCTTGAGGGGAAGGAGGCTGGAAGCAGGTGTTGTGCGGGGGTTGCCGTGAACCGGCCGGGCGCGTTGTGGCTGGTGTGACCCAAGCCGACACGGGCCCAGGTCGTCGGCGCGGCAAGGCGGCGGCGTTTGTCTTCCTCTGCGGCTGGGCCGGCGTGGCGCCCCACTGGCTCGAGCCTCCCCGGAACCTCCTGCCGGCGATCAGCCTCAGCCTGCTCATCGCCACCTATGTGGTGCGCACCGTGTTCCTCAAGCTCTTGAGCGGGCCGACTGCAAACCAGGATCCATCCGCCCCCTGGCCTGGCCTGGATTTCGAGAAGCCTGGAGGGGGTTGCCCCTGCCCCTCGGTGGATGTGGTGGTGGCCGCCCGCGACGAGGAGGCCGTGATCGGCCGTCTGGTCGAGCGTGTCGGCCAGCTGAGCTATCCCGCTGATCAGCTCCGCTTGTGGGTGGTTGACGATGGCAGCGAGGACCGCACCCCCGAGTTGCTGGCTGATCTTGAGGGCCGCACGCCCCACTTGACCGTGATCAGGCGCGGCAGGGAGGCGGGTGGCGGCAAGTCCGGTGCGCTGAACGCCGTTCTGGAGCGACTCCAGGGCCGCTGGATGCTGGTGCTCGACGCCGACGCCGGGCTGCAGGCCGATCTGCTGGAGCATCTCGTGGCCTATGCGGAATCCGGCGGTTGGTCCGCGGTTCAATTGCGCAAGGCCGTGGTGAACACGGATCGCAACCTGCTCACCCGGGCCCAGGCGATGGAAATGGCCCTGGATGCCGGCATCCAGGAGGGGCGCCTTCGGGCAGGCGGCATCGGCGAGCTGCGGGGGAATGGACAGCTCTTGCGCCGTGATGTTCTCGAAGCCTGTGGTGGTTTCAACGAGGCCACCGTGACCGACGACCTGGACCTCAGCTTCCGCCTCCTCCTGGCGGGCCATGCGGTGGGGGTTCTCTGGGATCCGCCGGTGGAGGAGGAAGCCGTGCTCACCCTGCCATCCCTGTGGAAGCAACGGCAGCGCTGGGCCGAGGGGGGTCTGCAGCGTTTCTTCGATTACGGGCCCGGCTTGCTGTCCTCGCGCCTCTCCCGTCGCCAGCGGCTCGATCTCGGGGTGTTCTTCTTCCTTCAGTACGCCTTGCCGCTGATCTCGGCCATCGATCTGTTCGCGGCGTTGCTGAGCGGAACCCAGCCGGCGATCTGGCCCCTGTCCCTCGTGGCGATGGGGCTCACCGCCGGGGCCCTGGTGATCGGTTGCCGCCGGCCATCGCAGGGGCCTCCCCTGCCGAAGCCGAACCCCTTCACCGTCCTGCTTGCGATGGTCTACTTCGCCCACTGGCTCGTGGTAATTCCCTTGGTGGCGGTTCGAATGGTGGTGTTGCCGAAGCGGTTGGTCTGGGCCAAGACGCTCCACCTCGGCGGCCACCCCGAAGACCATCAGGACCACGACGACGACGGTCTGCCAGCGGATTCCGATCTCTCCACCCAGGCGACCTAGCCGCCGGACGCCGGTTGATCCACCGGCGGTTCCTCCAGATCGACGACCTCCCCGTTGAAGAACTCTGCTAACCGTTGGGCCCTCTCGGCCAGGGGCTCCCGCGGCAAGGGGGGCGGTGGGCAAGTCTGTGGAGGTGGGGGGCTGGCTTCGATCCGAACCGGTCCGGGTCGAGCGGCAGGCTGGGTGGGTGGAACGGCGGTGTTCTGCTGGCGGGCGGGCGGGCTGGTTGGTGTGCTGACAGGTGGGCTGGACTGCTGGCATTCCAGCACCAGTTGACGCGGACGTCCCAGGGCATTCTGGAGGGCCTGCTCCAGCAGGGGCAGCCGGCTCTGCACCATCGGCATCCAGTTTCCGCTGACCCGCACCACGGCCCGTTGGTCGTCCAGCCGCACCAGCGAGGCTTGCTGGGACAGCAGCATGCGGGTGGAGGGCAGGGTGAGGCTGGAGAGGATTTGCTGCCACAGCTCCGCCAGGTTCTGGATGGCTGGCTCGTGGTCGCCTGCCTCGCCGCTCGCTGCAGGGGTGGGGGCAGGGGGCGGTGCGGCCGGGGTCCGGGCGACCGGGGCACCCAAGGGGGATGGCGGTGACAGCGCCACGGGGCCCATCACGGCGTTGGCCGCCGCATCAACGGGAGTCAGCCCTTCCGGGATCGGAGCCTGCCGGGCCCTGGGGGCTGGTTCCTCCAGCAGCCCGAGCAGGAGCACCTCCAGCCAGAGCCGCGGCTGGATGCTCTGACGCAACTGCTGTTCGCTGCCGCGCAGCTGGTTTTGCCAGCGCAGCAGCCGTCCGCTGCCGAGCCGTTCGGCCAGCTCCGGAAGTTGGGGGCGGAACTGGGGCGAGAGGCCGCTGAGCTCGAGCCGCCCGGGGGCGGCTGCGGCGAGCACCAGGTCGCGCAACAAGGAGGCCAGCCCCTGAAGCACCGCCGAGGGTTCCCGCCCCCGTTCCAGCAGTTCTCGGCAGGCTTCGATCACCCCGACGGGTTCGGCGGCGGCGAGGGCGGCGGCGAGGTGGAGCAGCTCCTGCTCCGGCACGGCTCCCAGCAGGTCCCAGATCGCCGCCGCTTCGATCGGTGCCGGCAGCAGGCTGAGTTGATCGAGCAGGCTCTCCGCGTCCCGAAGCCCGCCCTGGGCCCGCTGCGCCACCACCTGCAGGGCCTCCGGGCTGATGCCGATCCGCTCCTGCTCGGCGATGGTGCGCAGATGGTCTTCGATGGCGGCCTGGGGAATGCGACGAAAGTCGAAGCGCTGGCACCGCGACAGGATTGTGGGCAGCACCCGCTGCGGATCGGTGGTGGCCAGCACGAACACCACCCGTGGCGGCGGTTCCTCCAGGGTCTTGAGCAGGGCGTTGAAGGCGGCGGTCGAGAGCATGTGGCACTCGTCGATCACGTAAACCTTCCAGCGCGCCTGCACCGGCGCGAAGCGGGACCGTTCGATCAGCTCGCGGATGTTGTCGACGCCGGTGTTGGAGGCGGCGTCGATCTCGATCACATCAAGGGCGTTGCCGGCCGCGATCGAGGTGCACAGCTCGCAGACGCCGCAGGGATGGGGGGTGGGCCCATCGCTGCCGACGCAATTCAGCGAACGGGCCATGATGCGCGCGCTCGATGTCTTGCCCGTCCCCCGCGGGCCGCTGAACAGATAGGCGGGGGCGATGCGGGCCTGGAGCAGGGCATTGCTCAAGGTGGCGGCGATCGCCTCCTGCCCCACCAGCTGGTCGAACCGTTGGGGGCGGTACTTGAGGTGCAGAGCCTGGTAGGCCGGAGCCTCGGTCATGGGGACGGGTCGCCCGCCGCCGGCTTCCCCTCGCTGAGCAGCCGCTCCAGCCTCCCCTCCAGCTCTTCCACCGTGGCGAGCTGATCGGCCAGGCTCTGGGCCTGGAGCCGCAGCTTGCCCAACTGGTCGGGGCCCTTATCTCCGGCCCACCATTGCTCCGCCTGCTCCAGTTCCTGCTCAAGCCGTTGCTGCAGGCGCAGCCGCAGCCCGTCGAGCTGCTCCAGGCTGCGCAGGGCCAGGTCACGGCCATGGTCGAGGGTCAAACCCTGGCGCAGCAGCAACCGAACGGCCACCAGCAGGGCCGCCGGGACGAACTGGCCGACGGCCAGGGCCCCAAGGCTGCCGGTGCGGAGCCAGTCCTCCACCTGGGTGCTGCGGTGGTGACCGGTCTTGCACCAGATCGCGAAGTGCTCGCAGTTGTTGAACACGAGGTTGTAGCGCTGCTCGCCGAGCCGGCCCATCGCCCGCCGCAGCGTCACCCCGGGCGGCGAGATGCTGGCCGGGTCGTAGGGCACCACCGACACGGGCTCACCGCGGCTGAAGGCGTCAAGCGGACTGCGCAGGATCTGGCGGCCTTCGAGGTAGTGGGCCACCGTTCCGTCGCCCAGATCGATGCCGTGGTGATCGAAGAGGCCGTGCTGGCGGGGCACCTGCAGGTGATCAGCGGTTGCCATGGCGGCGTTCTTCCGGCCTCAGGCCGACTCCTGTTGCTGGATCACGCCGGGGTAGGGCAGCACCTTGGCCTTGCTGCGCAGCTCCACCAGCTCCCTGGTGACTCTGAAGGTGGTCACGGCGGTGCTGGTGGGCAGGTCATACATCAGATCGAGCATCAGTTCCTCGACGATGCCGCGCAGGGCCCGGGCACCGGTGCGGCGCCGATGGGCCTCCTGGGCGATCGCCTCGATGGCTTCCGGCTCGAACTCCAGCTGAACGCTGTCCATGCTGAGCAGCGTCTGGAACTGCTTGACGAGGGCATCCCGCGGCTCGGTGAGGATGGCCTTGAGGGCCCGGGCATCGAGCGGTTCCAGCAGGGCGCTGACCGGCAGACGGCCGATGAATTCAGGAATCAGGCCGTAGCGCACCAGATCCTCCGGTTCGAGATGGCGCAGGATATGGGCGGCTTGATGCTCCTTGTGGTTGCGGCTGCGGCTGCGGCCGTCGTTGGGCAGGAAGCCGATCGCGTTACGGCCCAGGCGCCGCTGCACCACGCCATCGAGGCCGACGAAAGCCCCCCCGCAGATGAACAGGATCTGGCTGGTGTCGATCTGGATGCAGTCCTGATAGGGATGCTTGCGCCCGCCCTGGGGGGGCACGTTGGCCACGGTGCCCTCCAGCATCTTGAGCAGGGCTTGCTGCACCCCTTCGCCCGACACATCGCGGGTGATCGAGGGGTTCTCGCTCTTGCGGGCGATCTTGTCGATTTCGTCGATGTAAATGATGCCCCGCTGGGCCTGCTCCACGTCGAGGTCGGCCTTCTGCAGCAGCCGCAGCAGGATGTTCTCCACGTCCTCCCCCACATAGCCCGCCTCGGTGAGGGTGGTGGCGTCGGCCACGGCAAAAGGCACATCAAGCAGTTCGGCCAGGGTCTGGGCGAGCAGGGTCTTGCCGCAGCCGGTGGGGCCGATCAGCAGAATGTTCGACTTGTGCAGCCGAGTGGCGGTGCGATCGGTTTCGCCATGGCCATCTCCATGCCAGGCCAGCCGCTTGTAATGGTTGTAAACGGCGACGGCGAGAACCTTCTTGGCCTCTTCCTGGCCCACCACCTGCTGGTCGAGAAAGGCCTTGATCTGGTGCGGTTTGGGGATCGTGGCGAGGGTGGGGGCCGCCTTGCCGCTTTTCTTCGGTGCCACTTTACGTCCCGCCTCAGCCGGGGGGCGGCCGCCGCCGGGCACCTCAACGAGCTCCTCTTCGAGGATCTCGTTGCAGAGATCGATGCACTCGTCGCAGATGTAGACGCCGGGTCCGGCGATCAGCTTCCGCACCTGTTCCTGGGACTTGCCGCAGAACGAGCACTTCAGATGGGCGTCGAACTTGGCCATCAGAGGGGTGTGGAGTCTTCAAACACCCGATCGATCAGCCCGTAGGCCACGGCTTCCGGTGGAGACAAAAAGTAATCGCGGTCGGTGTCCTCGGCAATCCTGGCCAGCGGCTGGCCTGTGTGTTCCGCCATCAACCCGTTCAGGGTGTCTTTGAGGTAGAGGATCTCCCGGGCCTGGATCTCAATGTCCACAGCCTGGCCCTGGGCGCCACCCAGCGGCTGGTGGATCATGATCCGCGCACTCGGCAGGGCCAGGCGCTTGCCCTTGGTGCCTCCGGAGAGCAGGAAGGCCCCCATACTGGCCGCCAGGCCATAGCATATGGTGACCACGTCCGGGGCCACCTGCTGCATCGTGTCGTAGATGGCCAGCCCCGAGGTCACTGAGCCACCGGGGGAGTTGATGTAGATCTGAATGTCCTTCTCCGGGTCTTCGGCTTCCAGGAAGAGCAACTGGGCCACCAAGGAATCGGCCACGGCGTCGTCGATGCCGGTGCCCAGAAAGATGATCCGCTCCCGCAGCAGCCGGGAGTAGATGTCAAAGGCCCGATCCCCCCGCCCCGACTGCTCGACCACCGTGGGCACCAGACCAGGGGCGGCCCGGGGAGCGCTGTCGCGGATGGCGGCAGGACGGCTGCCCTGCCAGCGGTTTTGGATCGGATGGGGACGAAGGGCGTCGATCACGCGGCGGGCACGGAGGAACCGGGGGTGGCTTCAATCTATGGCCGGCTCCGTCCCCTCCGCTGGCGCCTTCTCGGTGACGGTGCTGTTCTCTTCAAGCCAGGCCAGCAACTTGTTTCGAAGCAGATCCTCCGCCACAGCCCCGCGCAAGCGGGCCGGATCGATGCTTTCGCCCTTGCTCTGGCCGCTGCCCACCTCCTTCAGCTTCGCCTCGATCTCCCCTTCCTCCACCGTGATCTGCTCCTTGGTGGCCAGGGCCTGGAGGGCGAGACCGCGCTTGAGCCGCTGCTCCGCCTCCGGCCGAGAGCTGTCCATCAGGCTGCGGACCAGCTCCGGGGTGAACAGGCTCTTGATGTCCATCCCCTGTTGGGCCACCTGGCTGGCGGTCTGCTCGACCAGGGCACGGATCTCCTGCTGAATCAGGGTTTCGGGCAGCTCCACCTCCAGCTCCTGGACCAGGGCGGTCAGCAGGGCATCGTGGCGACCGTTGCGGGCGCGGCGCTCGGTGTCGTCGCGCAGGCGCTGCTCCAGGTCGGCCCGCATCTCGGCGAGGGTCGGGAGCTCGCTGGCCTGCTGGGCGAAGGCGTCATCCAGCTCGGGCAGTTCGCGGGCCTTGAGGTCCTTGAGGGTGAGCACGAAACTGGCTTCCCTGCCGCGCGCATCCTCCTGGGGGTAGTCGTCGGGGAACTGACAGGGGATCGTGCGGGTCTCCCCAAGGCCCATCCCGAGGATTCCTTCGATGAAGCCAGGGATCATCCGCCCCTCTTCAAGTTCCACCTCCAGATCGTCGGCGCTGCCACCGACGATCGGTTCACCGCTGTCCTGGTAGGAGCCGGTAAAGCTCACCAGCGCCTGATCGCCGCTGGCGGCAGGGCGATTCTCCACGGGGACCATGGCCGCCAACTGCCTGCGGGACTGTTCAATCAGTTCGTCCACCCGGTCGGGGTCGTAGTGGATCGGTTCCGCTTCAGCCACCAGTCCTTTCGTTGTTTTGAGGCTTGGGGTGGGCTGGATGTCCAACTCGAGGGTCAAGGTGAGTTCCTCCCCGGGGCTGAACCGCGCCAGCAAGACGTCGAATCCTTCGCTTAGCTCCGGATTGCTGAGGGCGGCGATCTGTTCCTGCTTCAGCGCGTCGCGCCACACACTGTCGACGAGATCCTCCAGGGCGGTGGCCCGGATCCGCAAGGGGCCGATCTGCTGAAGGAGGACCGGACGGGGCACCTTGCCCTGGCGAAAGCCCGGCAGGCGCACACTGCGGCTCAGCTTGGTCACGGCGGCTTCGTAGCTGGCCTGGGACCGACCGCCGGGGATCTCCACCTCCAGAGCCAGCCGGCTGCCGGGACGGGGACTGGTCTTGACCTTCAGGGCGGAGCTCATGGGCGGACCGGCCGGACCGGTGTTGCAGGGCAGCCGCCGATCCTAGAAACCCATGCCGCCTCCGGCTCACCCTGCCCAGCCACGGTGGTGGAGGCGCCCAGGGCCTGACTGGGCGTATGATTGTTTAAGAACAAAGGAAGGTCGTGGTCCTGCGGGGCCTGCACGCTTCTAAATCACATCAGAGCCCGGTGGCTTTTCTCCGACCGGACCATTGAAATCTTTAGCAAATTTTTCTTCACCCCTTCGATCGATCCTGCTCCATAGACCCGGCCCATCAGTTTTTGATTGTCGTCAAGCCTTCGGTGTGATGCGATTCACCCGAGGATTGGACATTTCCTCGTTGTGAAGCTGCTCCAGATCAAAGGAGCGTTTTCTTCGATCGCTCGGTCAACAGTTCATCGTCGCCTCCTTACGGAGATTGGTTCAGGAGTTCAGCCCCTCTCCAGTGTTCTCCATCCCTCGCCCTTCCCTGCCCTTGTCCCCCGCCGCACCCTCCACGTTTCTGCCCCTGAGGCCCCTGACCGTCGCCATTCTTGGCGCCACCGGTGCCGTCGGCCAAGAACTGCTGGGCCTGCTGGCCGAGCGCCGGTTCCCGGTCGGGAAGCTACGGCTGCTGGCCTCGCCACGCTCCGCCGGTCAGTCCATCGCCTGGCAGGGCGAGGCGTACAAGGTGCAGGCGGTGACGGCCGAAGCCCTGGCCGATGTGGATCTGGTCCTGGCATCCGCTGGCGGCTCCATTTCGAAGCAGTGGGCTCCCGTGGCGGTCGCGGCAGGGGCGGTGGTGATCGACAACTCCAGTGCCTTCCGCCTCGATCCGGCCGTTCCCCTGGTGGTGCCGGAGGTGAATCCCCAGGCCGCCTTCGCCCACCAGGGCATCATCGCCAACCCAAATTGCACCACGATCCTGCTCACCCTGGCGCTGGCCCCCCTGCAGGCCCGCCGTCCGATCGAGCGTGTGGTGGTGAGCACGTATCAGTCGGTCAGTGGGGCCGGGGCCCGGGCGATGGAGGAGTTGCGCCAACTCAGCCGCACCGTGCTCGATGGCGGGGTTCCGATCAGCACGGTGCTGCCCCATTCCCTGGCCTTCAATCTGTTTCTGCACAACTCCCCCCTGATGCCAAATGGCTATTGCGAGGAGGAGCTCAAGATGGTGAATGAAACCCGCAAAATCCTCGGATTGCCCGATTTGCGGCTCACGGCCACCTGTGTGCGGGTGCCGGTGCTGCGGGCCCACTCCGAAGCGGTGAACATCGCTTTCAGGGAACCCTTTCCGGTCGAGGAGGCCCGGGCGGTGCTGGCCGCGGCGGCCGGGGTCGAGCTGATCGAGGACTTCGCCACCAACCGCTTCCCGATGCCCACCGACGTGACCGGCCGCGACCCCGTGGCGATCGGCCGCATCCGCCAGGACATCAGCGACCCGCGGGCCCTGGAGCTCTGGCTCTGCGGCGATCAGATCCGCAAGGGGGCGGCCCTCAACGCCATCCAGATCGCCGAAGGGCTCCTCGATCCCAGCGGGTTGCCGGCCACGGCCATGGCCTCAGCAGTGCTGGGAGGTGTCGCTTGAGCGGGATCAGTGCCAGTCCCACCCCGTTCGGGCGGGTGATCACCGCCATGGTCACCCCCTTCGCTTCCGACGGATCGGTGGATTTTCCGCAGGCTGCCCGGCTGGCGGCTCACCTGGTGGGCCACGGGTCCGATGGCCTGGTGGTGTGCGGCACCACCGGTGAATCCCCCACCCTGAGCTGGCAGGAACAGCATGAGTTGCTCGCCACCGTGAAAGCCGCGGTCGGGGAGCGGGCCAGGGTGATCGCCGGCACCGGCAGCAACTGCACCGCCGAAGCGGTGGAGGCGATTGGCCAGGCCCAGGACCAGGGGGCCGATGGAGCACTGGTAGTTGTGCCTTATTACAACAAGCCTCCCCAGGAGGGGCTGGAAGCCCATTTCCGCGCCATTGCCACAGCGGCTCCTGGGATGCCCGTGATGCTCTACAACATTCCCGGCCGCACCAGTTGCAGCCTCACGGCGGAAACCACGGCCCGCCTGATGGATTTGCCCAACGTGGTGAGTTTCAAGGCGGCCAGCGGCAGCACCGATGAGGTCAGCCGGCTGCGCCAGCTTTGCGGCCCCCGCCTGGCCATCTACAGCGGGGATGACGCCCTCACCCTGCCGATGCTCGCGGTCGGGGCGGTTGGCGTGGTCAGCGTGGCCAGCCACCTGGTTGGCCGCCAGATCCAGCAGATGATCAAGGCCTTCTTCGGCGGCGACCACGCCGGTGCCCTGGCCCTGCATGACCGGTTGCTGCCCCTCTGCCGCGCCCTGTTCGCCACCACCAATCCAATTCCCATCAAAGCAGCCCTGGAGATCGAGGGCTGGCCCGTGGGTGCCCCCCGCCTTCCCCTGGTTTCTGCCGACAGCGACGTGCGCGACCGCCTGACCACAGCCCTGGCTGCCCTGCGTCCTACCTGACGCCAAGGCTCACCTCCGGCGCAGCCTGGCGCGGAGATCCCAGACCAGCCCCACCCAGTTTTCCCCTTCCCGGGTCACCCCGGATGAGACAACCCATGAGCACAAGCACCAACGGCACCAAGCCCACCCTGCGGGTGATCCCCCTGGGTGGCCTCCATGAGATCGGCAAGAACACCTGCGTGTTCGAGTACGGCGATGATCTGATGCTCGTCGACGCGGGCCTCGCGTTCCCCAGCGATGGCATGCACGGCGTGAATGTGGTCTTGCCAGACACCAGCTATTTGCGCGAGAACCAGAAGCGCATCCGGGGCATGATCGTGACCCACGGCCACGAAGATCACATCGGTGGCATTCCCCACCACCTCAAGAATTTCAGCATTCCGGTGATTTACGGCCCCCGCCTGGCCATGTCGATGCTGCAGGGAAAGATGGAGGAAGCGGCGGTCACCGACCGCACCGTGATCCAGACCGTGGGCCCCCGCGATGTGGTCAAGGTGGGGCAGCACTTCAAGGTAGAATTCATCCGCAACACCCACTCGATCGCCGACAGCTTCAGCTTGGCGATCACCACCCCGGTCGGGGTTGTGGTGTTCACCGGTGATTTCAAGTTCGACCACACCCCCGTCGACGGCGAGGTCTTCGACATCCAGCGGATGGCCCACTACGGCGAGCAAGGGGTGCTCTGCCTGTTCAGTGATTCCACCAATGCCGAGCTTCCCGGGTCCACACCACCAGAGCGGGCGGTGTTCCCCAACCTCGACCGTCACTTCGCCAGCGCCGAAGGCCGCGTCATCGTCACCACGTTTGCCAGTTCGGTGCATCGGGTCTCGATGATCCTGGAGCTGGCGCTCAAGCACGGCCGCAAGGTGGGTCTGCTGGGCCGTTCCATGCTCAACGTGATCGCCAAGGCGCGGGAGCTCGGTTACATCCGCTGTCCGGATGACCTGTTCGTGCCGATCAAGCAGATCCGCGACCTGCCAGACCGTGAGACCCTGTTGCTGATGACCGGCAGCCAGGGCGAAGAGCTGGCGGCTCTCAGCCGGATTTCCCGCTCCGAGCATCCCCAGGTTCAGGTGAAATCCAGCGACACGATCATCTTCTCGGCCAGCCCGATTCCGGGCAACACGATCTCCGTGGTCAACACGATTGATCGGTTGATGATGCTCGGGGCCAAGGTGGTCTACGGCAAGGGGGAAGGGATCCACGTGTCAGGCCACGGCTCCCAGGAAGACCACAAGTTGATGCTGGCCCTGACCCGGCCCAAGTACTTCGTTCCGGTGCATGGTGAGCACCGCATGTTGGTGGCCCACTCCAAGACAGCCCAGTCGATGGGCGTGCCGGCCGACCACATCCTGATCATTGACAACGGTGATGTGGTGGAGCTCACCCCCGATTCGATCCACAAGGGGGATCCGGTCAAGGCTGGCATCGAGCTGCTAGATGCCTCCCGCAACGGCATCGTCGATGCCCGGGTGCTCAAGGAACGCCAGCAACTGGCCGAAGACGGCGTTATCACCCTGCTGACCGTGATCAGCACCGATGGCGTCATGGGGGCCCCGCCCAGGGTCAACTTGCGCGGCGTGGTCACCACCGCCGATGCCCGCAAGCTCTCGATCTGGGCTGAGCGTGAAATCGGCTGGGTGCTTGAGAACCGCTGGAGCCAGCTCTGCCGCAACACCGGTGGCACAGCCCCGGACGTGGACTGGGTGGGGGTCCAGCGCGAAATCGAGGTGGGGCTGCAACGGCGGCTGCGGCGCGAATTGCAGGTCGAGCCCCTGATCATCTGCCTGGTGCAACCGGCCCCGGCCGGCACGCCGGCCTACAAGGGTCGAGCCGATGCCGAGCCCGACACCCGTCCGGCCGCTCGCGGTGGCCGTCAGGCTGGCCGGGAAACCAGCCGTGAAGTGATCCGCAATGTTGGACCGCGCCCCGAGGCCGCTCCGGCCACCCAGGCGCCCCAGGGGGCCATGGCCGTGGCCACGGCGGCGGTGACCGCGCCGGTCGCAGCGGCCGTCGCCGCCGTGCCGGAGGAGCCGGAGATGCCGGCCAACCGGGTGCGCCGTCGCCGCTCCACGGCCGCTGGCTGAACCTCAGCCCAGCACCACGCGCAACAGCCCCTTGGCCAGTTCAGCCTCCTCGACGGGGCCGACGGTCGAGGGGTTTTTCACGGGCATTGGAACGACGGAACCGGCTGGAGTCGCGAACGCCACCAACTCCTCGACCCTGACCGCTTCGATCGAAAGATCCGCAGCCTGCCCAGCGGGACCGGCGACCGACTCCAGCAGCCAGGGCATGGCTGGAGCGGCGGCTTGCTCGGCCACGACGGCCCGCTCAGCGGCTGCCTCCTGGGCGAAAGCGTCTTGGCACAGGGCCAGGCCCTGCTCGGCCAGCTCGATGTAGGTGGCGGTGGTACCGGTGTCGAGAACGTCCTGGTAGAGGGCGACGGCCCGGCCGGGCTGGCCCAGGCCGTGCAGATGGATGTGGCCAAGGATCAGCTTCAGCCGTTCGGTCCTTGGATCGCCGCCCCCCGGGGCCTGCTGCTCCAGGAGGGCCTCGGCTTCCCGCAGGGCCTCATCGAAACGGCCCTCGCTGTAGGAGAGCTCCACAGCCCTGTAGGCCTGGTCAAACGCTTCAGGATCGACGGGCTCAGGCATCGTTGGGATCTCCTCCGTCAGGTGCTGGGATCAGTGGGCCTGGAGGGAGATGGTCGTCGGGCTCCAGCAGCAGGGCTTGCTTGTCCCAGGTCAACCGCCACCCCCCACCCAGATCGAGGCTGCCAGGCTGCGGGGAGTCGCGCAAGCGCCGGCTGAGCGCCTCCACCGGCTTTGCGGCCAGCCTCCGGCCCGTTTCCCGCTCCAGCCAATGGCGCACCAGCAGGGCGTGACAGGCCGCGGAGCAGGTGCCGAGGGCCTCCCGGCTGAGCCGCCTCGGTGCCGCTGGGTCGATCAGCAGGGCCAGGGCGAGACCCAGCAGCTCTTCGAGGGGATCCTGCTCGAGGCGTTCGGCCAGGGCGCTGATCCGGCGGCTGGCGCCGGGATGGAGCTCCTCCAGCACGGGAACCACCTGGTGGCGGATGCGGTTGCGGCCATAACGCAACTGGTCGTTGCTGGAATCCATCCACACCGGCAGGTCCCATTCGGCGCAGAACGCTGCCGTTTCGGCACGGCTCAGGCCCAGCAGCGGCCTCACCAGCGTGTGGCCTGGGCCGAGGGCGCGGAGGCGGCGCAGGCTGCTCAGCCCCCTCAGATGGGCACCACGGGCGAGGTTCAGCAGCACCGTTTCGGCCCGATCGCTGGCGGTGTGGCCGGTGACCACGTGGTGGCACCCCAGCTGGCTGGCCCAGTGCTGGAGGCGTGAATAGCGCCAGGTTCGGCCCGCTGCTTCGCCGCTGGGGGGCGGGTCGGCCCGCTCGACTTGGATCGCGAGGCCCTGCTGTGCGGCCCAGGTGCTCAGGTGCTCGGCCTGGGCGGCGGCTTCAGGCCGCCAGCCATGGTTGCCGTGCCAGAGCTGTAACTCCCAAATGTGCAGTCGCCGCAGATCGAGCAGCAAACGCGTCAGGGCCATCGAATCCTGGCCGCCGGAGACGGCCAGCAGCAGCCGCGCGCCCCTTGGCAGCAGGGTGGGCCGCTGCAGCAACTCCTGATGCAGCCTCATGTGCAGCGGCCCCCAGGCTGGACCCCGGCTGCGGGAAGGGGAGAGCTCCGGGGCACTTCCGGGTGGGAGAATCACGGCCACTTGCCTCCGCTGCCGATGTCGCGTCTTTCCAGCCTGCCCGCCGACCTTCACGCGGCGCTGGTGTCACGGCGAATGTTGAAGGTGATCGCCGGGCTCACCAACGTTGATCCTGTCGCGGTGGAGCGGATCAGCAGGGCCGCCGCCGGTGGGGGAGCCGACCTGATCGATGTCGCCTGCGAACCCGAACTGGTGCGCCTGGCGGCCAGGGTCTCAGGCTTGCCGATCTGCGCGTCGGCTGTGGATCCCGAGCTGTTTCCGGCCGCCGTGGCCGCCGGGGCCACCATCGTGGAGATCGGCAACTTCGATGCCTTTTACCCCCTGGGCCGCCTGTTCGGCGCCGAGGAGGTGCTCTCCCTGACCCTCCAGACCCGCCAGCTCCTGCCTGAGGTGGTGCTCTCGGTCACCGTGCCCCACATCCTGCCCCTGGATCAGCAGGAGCACCTGGCCATCGATTTAGTCGCCGCCGGCGCCGACCTGATCCAGACCGAGGGTGGCACCAGTGCCCGTCCGTTCAGCGCCGGTGCCCTGGGGTTGATCGAGAAAGCCGCCCCCACCCTGGCTGCGGCCCATGCGATCAGCCGGGCCCTCCAGTCCGTCGATGCTCCGCTGCCTGTGCTCTGCGCCTCCGGCCTCTCCACAATCACTGTTCCGATGGCGATCGCCGCCGGCGCCAGTGGCGTTGGCGTCGGTTCCGCGGTGAACCGCCTGGACGACGAACTGGCGATGGTGGCCGTGGTGCGCAGTCTGCGAGAGGCCCTGGTGTCCCCTGTCGCCCATGCTGAGGGCCGATCGGGACGGCGGTCGTAACAGTCCGTGGAGGTGTGAAGCGGAGGGTGGCCGGTTTGGACTTCCCTCCCTACGCTTTCCACGATGACCTTGGCTAACCCATGGGCGCACTTGTCTGGTTGCTGCAGTGGCCGATCCGGGCGGTGGTGCTGCTCATCGTGGCTGCCCTGCCCCTCGGGGTGGAGATGGCGAACTTCACCACGGCCCTGCTCTCGGCCGTGGTGATCGGTCTGCTGGGCACTCTCCTGGTCTGGCCCCTGAGGCTGCTGCTGGGGCCGGTCTGGGCCGTCACCTCATTGGGCGGCTTGATCAGCCCGGTGTCGCTGCTGTTCAACTGGCTGATCACCATTATTCTCTTTGCCCTGGCGGCCTGGTTGATCCAGGGGTTTCGGCTCAAGAACGGCCTGGTCAGCGCCATCCTCGGTGCCCTGGTGTACAGCGTTCTGAGCGCCGTGATCCTGCGGTTGCTGGGTCTTGACGTGGGCTTCACCCGGGCGGCGGCCCTGGTGGGCGGCGCCGTGGCCTGAGCGCTTCTTAGACTTGAAGCTTCCCCTTCTCCAGGCTCCGCCTGATCCCCCAGGGGCATGGCCCGATTTGAGCTTCAGGCGCCCTATGAGCCCAAGGGTGACCAACCCTCCGCCATCACCGCCCTTACCCAAGGGGTTGAGGCGGGGGAGCGATTCCAGACCCTGTTGGGGGCCACCGGCACCGGCAAGACCTTCTCGATCGCCAATGTGATCGAGCGCACCGGCCGCCCCGCCCTGGTGCTGGCCCACAACAAGACCCTGGCGGCCCAGCTCTGCAACGAGCTGCGCGAGTTCTTCCCGAACAACGCCGTCGAATATTTCATCTCCTATTACGACTACTACCAGCCCGAGGCCTACGTGCCGGTCTCGGATACCTACATCGCCAAGACCGCCTCGATCAACGAAGAGATCGACATGCTCCGGCACTCGGCCACCCGCTCCCTGTTTGAGCGCCGGGATGTGATCGTGGTGGCCTCGATCAGCTGCATCTACGGCCTGGGGATCCCTTCCGAGTATCTCAAGGCGGCCGTCAAGTTCTCGGTGGGGGAAACACTCAACCTGCGCACCTCCCTGCGGGAACTGGTCAACAACCAGTATTCCCGCAATGACATCGAGCCTGGCCGTGGCCGCTTCCGGGTCAAGGGCGACGTGCTCGAAATCGGCCCGGCCTACGAAGACCGCCTGGTGAGGATCGAACTGTTCGGCGACGAGGTGGAGGCGATCCGCTATGTGGATCCCACCACCGGCGAGATCCTCCAGAGCCTGGAAACGGTGAACATCTACCCCGCCAAGCACTTCGTCACCCCCAAGGATCGGCTGGAGGTGGCCATCGCCGCCATCCGGGACGAGCTGCGGCAGCGGCTCGATGAGCTCCACAGCCAGGGCAAGTTGCTGGAGGCCCAGCGGCTGGAGCAGCGCACCGCCTACGACCTGGAGATGCTCAAGGAGGTGGGTTACTGCAACGGGGTCGAGAACTACGCCCGCCACCTGGCCGGCCGGCCTGGGGGCACCCCCCCGGAGTGCCTGATCGACTACTTCCCCGACGACTGGCTGCTGGTGGTGGATGAGAGCCATGTCACCTGCTCCCAGCTGCATGCCATGTACAACGGCGACCGGGCCCGCAAGCAGGTGCTGATCGACCATGGGTTCCGGCTGCCCAGCGCCGCCGACAACCGGCCGCTCAAGGCCGAGGAGTTCTGGAGCAAGGCCCGCCAGACGATCTTCGTCTCGGCCACCCCGGGGAGCTGGGAGCTGGAGCAGAGCGGCAGCCAGGTGGCCGAACAGGTGATCCGCCCCACCGGCGTGCTCGATCCGGTGGTGGAGGTGCGCCCCAGCGAGGGCCAGGTCGACGATCTGCTCGGAGAAATCCGGCTGCGGGCGGACAAGGGGGAGCGCAGTTTGATCACGACCCTCACCAAACGGATGGCCGAGGATCTCACCGACTACCTGGCCGAGAATGGGCTGCGGGTGCGTTATCTCCATTCGGAGATCCACTCGATCGAGCGGATCGAGATCATCCAGGACCTGCGCAATGGCGTCTTCGATGCCTTGGTGGGGGTGAACCTCCTGCGGGAAGGGCTTGACCTGCCTGAGGTATCCCTGGTGGCGATTCTCGATGCCGACAAGGAAGGCTTCCTGCGGGCCGAGCGTTCCTTGATCCAGACGATCGGCCGGGCGGCGCGCCACGTGAGTGGCAGGGCCCTGCTCTACGCTGACAACCTCACCGATTCGATGGCCCGGGCGATCTCCGAAACGGATCGGCGGCGGGTCATTCAGCACGCTTACAACGAGAAACACGGCATCACCCCCTCCCCGGCCGGCAAGCGGGCCGGCAATTCGATCCTCTCGGCCCTGGAGTTCACCCGTCGCCTCAACGACGATCCCCTGGAGGTGGTCGATGATCGCGCCTTCCTCCAGGAGGTGTCGCTCGATGCGCTGCCGGAGCTGATCCTCCAGCTCGAAGACAAGATGAAGGCAGCAGCCCAGAACCTCGAATTCGAGGAGGCAGGCAACCTGCGTGATCGCATCAAGAAACTGCGTCAGAAGCTGGTAGGCAACCATTGAAGCTGGCGCTTACCGGCCGGCCGCTTTCAGCACGATCTTGATCGTCTTGAACAGGATCAACAGGTCGAGCCAGATGCTGCTGTTGCGCAGGTAAAAGAGGTCGTAGCTGAGCTTGAGTTCGGCATCTTCCACCGTGGAGGTGTAGGGCATGTTCACCTGGGCCCAGCCGCTCAGACCCGGCATTGCCCAGTGCCGCAACCGGTAGTTGGGGATGCGCCGCACCAGTTCCCCCTCCAGTTCCGGCCTCTCCGGCCGCGGCCCGATCAGGCTCATTTCGCCGCGCAGCACGTTGATCAGCTGGGGCAGTTCATCAAGGCGGGTTCGCCGCAGCCACCCCCCCATGGCCGTGATCCGCTGATCATTGGGCTCCGACCAAACGGCCCGCTCCGGTTCAGCGTCAGCCACCATCGTGCGGAGTTTGATCACATCGAAAGGTTGGCCCAGCCGGCCGGTTCGGCACTGGCGGTAGAGGATCGGCCCTTGATCGCCGAGCTTGATCAACAGTGCAGCCAGTGCCAGCAGCGGCGCCGTGAGCACCAGCAGCAGCAGACTGATGAGCACATCGGCGTAGCGCTTGAGCTGCTGCTCGAAGCCAAACCGGCTTCCCTCGATCCGGCCCGAGAACAGCATCCACTGGTCTCCGACCCAATGGGGCGGGATGCGCTGCAGCTCCTGCTCGGCCAGCTGGGCCAGGGTGGTGATCGCCCAACCATTGGCCACGACCGCCTCCACGCCGCCCTGCACGTCCGGTTGTCCCAGCACCCCCGGGCTCAGGGCGACACCGCCCGGGGAGTCGCCCTGGCCGATCAGGGCTGCCTCCATCGGTTCTGCGTCCTGCAGGCTCTGGATCGTCGGCGGGGCGTTCTCACCAAGGCGCCGCCATTCGAGCAGGATCCTGTCCGATTCTTCGGCGTGGGCCAGCACCAGCCATCGCTCGTTGCCGGAGGCCCGCGCCAGCCGCCGGATCCCCAGCCGGACGGCGACGCTCCAGGTGGCCGCCAAGGCGAACAGGGGGATGAGGCTACCCCGGTGCAACAAGGTGATCTGGGGGCTGGCCCGCAGCAGCCAGCCCAGCACCGCCCCCGCCACCACCGTGGCCAGGCTGGTCAATCCCACCCGTACCACCAGCTGAACCCAGCGGAGCCGGGCCTGCTTCAGCAGGGTGTACGAGCCGAACAACCAGCCCAGGCTCCAGTAGATCGCCATGATCAGCACCAGGAGTCCCAGCTGGCGCTCGATCTGGCCGTTGCGCGCCTTGTCTATCCAGACGGCCAGCAGACTCACGCCAAGCGCGTCGAGGCCGGCGGCCAGGGCAAGCGAGCGGCGGTGACGCAGCCAGTGCACCTAGCCGGCGGCCCCGACGCAGGCAGCCCCCAGGCCGAAGCAGGCATGCACCGCCTGCAGTGCCCGGACGCCGTCGGCTTCGCCCACCACGCAGCTGGTGCGGATTTCACTGGTGGCGATCATCTCGATGTTGACCCCGGCCTCGGCCAGGGCGCGGAACATGCGGGCGGCGGTGCCCGGCGTGCAGGGCATGCCGGCCCCCACCGCGCTGACCCGGGCGATGGCGATCCCCTCCTCGAAGGCGGCCTCGGGCCACTGGATCAGCAGGGGTTGCAGGGCCCGCCGGGCCCGACCGAGGTCGTCGCGGCGCAGGGTGAAGCTCATGTCGCGGCTCAGGCCGCCTCCGGTTGGTCCGCCGTCGCTGCCGTGGGTTCGCTCCGACTGCACGATCGTGTCGAGACTGATGCCGGCATCGGCCAGGGCCCGGCAAACCGCGGCGGCGCTGCCGGGCCGATCGGGCACGTGGCGCACGGCCACCTGGGCCTGGTTCTGGTCGAGGGCGACGCCACGGACGGCCGGATCCCCCCGGTCGCAGGCCACCGGGTTCTGGCGCAGCTGGGGGTCCTGCAGCTCGAACACCTCGGCGGCGGCCCGCAGGGCCCTGGCCCCCTGGCTGCCCTCCACCACACAGCTCACTTTCACCTCGCTGGTGGCGATCAGGCGCAGGTTGATGCCGTAGCGGGCCAGGGTGTCGAACAGGCGTGCGGCGACGCCGGGGCGGCCCAGGATTCCAGCCCCGGAGATGCTGAGCTTGGCGAGCCCGCCCTGGCTGGTCAGGGCGGATGGCTCGGCCCCGAGATCGGCCAGCAGCGCCTGGCACACGGCCGTTGCCGCCTCCCGCTGATCCTCGGCCACGGTGAAGGCGATGTCGTTGGTGGCGCCCCGGTGGGTGGACTGGACGATCAGGTCGACGTTCAGGCCGGCCTTGGAGAGGGCCTCGAACAGCAGGGCTGCCACGCCGGGGTGATCGGGAACGCGGGTGAGGGCCAGAACGGCCTGGTGATCGTCAAGCTCCGCACCGTCCACCGGCTTGCCCAGTTCCAGGCCGCCACTGCCGATCAGGCGCGGGGCGCCGCTGGTCAGTCGGGTGCCGGGGGCCTCGCTCCAGCTGGAGCGCACCACCAGGGGCACGCCGTAGTTGCGGGCGATCTCCACCGCCCGCGGGTGCAGCACGGCGGCCCCCAGACTGGCCAGCTCCAGCATTTCGTTGCAGCTCACCGACTCCATCAGCTGGGCGTCGCTGACCTTGCGCGGGTCGGTGGTGAGCACCCCGGCCACGTCGGTGTAGATCTCGCAGGCTGCCGCCCCCAGGGCCGCGGCCAGGGCCACGGCGGAGGTGTCCGAACCGCCCCGCCCCAGGGTGGTGATCTCCGGTGTGCCGGCGCTGCCGCAGCTGGTGCCCTGGAAGCCGGCCACGACCACCACCTGTCCATCCTCAAGCAGTTTCTGCAGCCGGTCGGTGCGGACCTCGAGGATGCGGGCCCGGCCATGGGCCGACTCGGTGACGATGCCGACCTGGGTGCCGGTCATCGACACAGCCGGCACCCCCAGGGCGTTCAGGGCCATCGACAACAGGGCGATCGAGACCTGCTCCCCGGTGGCCAGCAGCATGTCGAGTTCCCGCTGGGGAGGGTCAGCGCTGATGGCGTGGGCCAGGCCGGTGAGCTCGTCGGTGGTGTGCCCCATGGCCGAGACCACGATCACCAGGTCATGGCCCTCGTCGCGGCTGGCCTCGATGCGCCGCGCCACCGCCTGGATCCGCTCGACGCTGCCGAGGGAGGTGCCACCGAATTTCTGAACGAGCAGGGCCATCCCTTCCGCGCGCAACGGTGAGCGAATCGGATGATTATCGGGGGCCGCCGCCAGGGGCCCCTCAAGGACTCCCGAGAAACCCGTCGCGGAAGGCATCGCCGGCCCCCGCGCCCCGTTTCAGGGCCGCTTCCACCTGAAGCAGCTGGCCCAGCAGCTCCAGGAAACGTTTGGCCGGCCGGCCGCGGATCTGCTTGCGCATCACGTAAATGCGCTTCGGGTTGCCGATGCCTGCCGCCTTGGCAATCACCGCCACGTCGTGCTCACCCTGGGCCTCCAGCAGGCTCACCCAAAGCCAGCCGCGGATCTGGCTGGTCAGGGCCGCCACGATCCGCAGGGAAGGCTCCCCTGCCGCCACCAGGTCATCGAGCAGGCCGATCACCTCCCCCAGGTCACCGGCCAGCAGGGCATCACCGACCTTCAGGCTCGTGGTGGCATGGCTTCCCACCAGGGCGGCCACGGCGTCGCGATCGATCGGCCGCTGGCCGCAATAGAGCGCCAGCTTCTCGAGCTCGCTGGCCAGGCGGGCGCTGTCGCTGCCGATCGCCTCCGCCAGGGCCTCCGCGGCCCCCTGGGCCACTGCACAGCCAAGCGCCTGGGCCGTGTGGCGCACCAGCTCGAGCTGGCCGCTGCCATCCCAGGCGGCCGGAAGGGGGAAACCCAACTCTTTGGCCACGGCCTTCAGGGCCTTGGTGGTGCGCAAGCGCGCATCGGGCTTGCCGGGGCTGACCAGCACCAGGTGGCATTGCTCTGGGATCAGGCCCAGGCTGTCCTCCAGCAGGGCGGCCAGCTCGGCAGGGCAGACACTGCAGAACGGACTGCGTTGCACCAGCACCAGCCGGTCACCACCCCCCAGGGGCGGGGTGCGGGCCTCGCTGAGAGCCTGGGCCGCCTGGGCCGGATCGTTGCCATCGAGGCGGGTGAGGTTGATGCTCTGCCAGGCCGGCTCCACCACGGCCGCGATCAGGGTCTCCACGGCCCGGTTGCGGCTGGCTTCGTCGTCTCCCCAGTAGAGATGGATCGGCATCAGGGCTGGCTGTGGATCACCTGGATCACCCGATCTTCATCGAAAGCATGCGGATCATCCGGGAGCGGCTGGGGGCGACCGGCCACGAGGGGGTTGAGTCGGAGGTGCTGGAGCGGCTGGTGCACAGCAGCGGCGACCTATCGATTGCCCCTGACCTGCGCTTCAGCGCCGGGGCCTGTCAGCGGGGCATGGCTGCCCTGGCCTCGGGGGCTGTGATCCTCACCGATACCGCCATGGCGGCGGCGGCGGTGGCGCCGATGGCTGGCCGCACCTTCGCCAACCCCGTGCGCAGCATCCTCGGGTGGGCGCCAGCCCTCGCCCCGGCCGGTGGCACCCGCAGTGCCGAGGGGATGGCCGCAGCCCTGGCGGAGCATCCCCAGGCGGTGGTGCTGATCGGCAGTGCCCCCACCGCTCTGGAGCGGCTGCTGGAGCTGCAGCAGCCTGCCTCGCTCCGGGCCCCGGAGCCCTCGTTGGCACTCAGTCCGGCCCTGGTGATCGGCATGCCGGTGGGTTTCGTGGGGGTGGCCGAGAGCAAGCGCCACCTGGCAGGCAGCGGCCTGCCCCAGATCAGGCTGGAGGGCAGCAAGGGCGGGGCGGGCCTGGCGGCGGCGGCTGTTAATGCCCTGCTGCGGCGGGCCTGGCTGGATCGATCCTGAAGCCCTAAGCCGCGTTCTGGAGGCCGACGGCCACATGGCTGTTGGCCTCGATCCGCCCCAGCACCTGGCGGGCGCGGCGCACCACCGGCGCCGGCACACCGGCGAGCCGGGCCGCCTCGATGCCGTAGCTCCGGCTGGCGCCGCCAGGCCGCACCTGGTGCAGGAACAGCAACCGTTCGCCCGTTTCCTCCACCAGCACCTGAAAGTTGGCCACATTCGGGAGCAGCGAGGCCAGTTCGTTGAGCTCGTGGTAATGGGTGGCGAACACGGCCCGGGCCCGCAGCCCCTCGGCCAGGTGTTCGGCCACCGCCCAGGCGATCGAGAGGCCGTCGAAAGTGGCGGTGCCACGGCCGATCTCATCGAGCAGCACCAGGGAGCGGTCGGTGGCGTGGTGCAGGATGTTGGCGGTTTCGGCCATCTCCACCATGAAGGTGGACTGGCCCGTGGCCAGGTCATCGACGGCCCCCACCCGGGTGAAGATGCGATCACACAGGCCCAGGCGGGCGGAGCGGGCCGGAATCCAGCTGCCGATCTGGGCCATCAGCTGCAGCAGCCCGATCTGGCGCAGGTAACAGCTCTTGCCGCTGGCGTTGGGCCCCGTGAGCACCACCAGATCGGGCTGGCCGGGCTCGCCGAGATGGACACCATTGGCGGTGAACGGCTCCTCCACCAGCACCTGCTCCACCACCGGATGGCGGCCCGCCTCGATGGCCAGAACCCTGTCTTCCGTCAGTTCCGGGCAGCAGTAGCCGCCCAGGGCAGCTACCTCGGCCAGGGAGGCAATCGCATCGAGGGACGCCACCTGGCGGGCGACGGCCCGGATCGGCGCCGCCAGGGCCCCCACCGCGTCGCGCAGGGCCACGAACAGCTCGTACTCCCGCTGGGCGGCACGGGCCCGCAGCTGCAGGATCTTGCCTTCGCGGGCCTTGAGATCGGGGGTGATGAATCGCTCCTCGTTGGCCAGGGTCTGGCGACGGATCCAGTGGCCGGGCACCGACGTGGCCCGGGCGCGGCTGACCGAGAGGAAATAGCCAAAGGTGCGGTGGAACTGCAGACGCAGGGTGGAGATGCCGCTGGCGCGCCGCTCGTCTGCCTCCTGCTCGGCCAGCCAGGCCTGGTGATCATCCAGGCGGTTGCGCAGGCCATCGAGCCGGGGATCGACGCCGTCGTGGATCAGGCCCCCGTCACTGAGGCTGAGGGGCGCCGGATCGAGCAAGGCGTGGCGCAGTTGGGCCGCCAGCTCGGCCAGGGCGGGGGCGGGCTGGGTCAGGGCCCGCAAGGGGGCGCTGGTGGCCGGGCCCAGCAGGGCGGCCAGCAGCGGCAGCCGCTCGAGCCCATCGGCCAGGCCGACCAGGTCGCGGGCCGAGGCGGAGCCGGCACCGGCCCGGCCGGCCAGGCGCTCCAGATCTCCCATCGGCCGAAGCAGGCGACGCAGGGCCAACCGCAGGGGGCGTTGGGCCACCAGCTCGCTCACCCCCTCCTGGCGTTCGCGAATCGCCGCCAGGTCGAGCAGCGGCTGCTCGATCCAGCGGCGCAGGCAACGGCCGCCCATGGCGGTCATGGTGCGATCCAGGGCCCAGAGCAGGGATCCCTGGAGCTGGCCGTCCCGCTGGGTGCGGGTGAGTTCCAGGTTGCGGCGGGTCTGGGCGTCAAGCACCAGCTGATCGCCGGCAAAGGCGAGGCGAGGGGGGTCGAGAGGTACCACCACCGACCGCCGGCCGCCGCCCTGGTCCGCTTCGCCCGGCTGGGTGTCATCGAGGTAGCGCACCAGGCCGCCGGCCGCCCGCATCGCCAGAGGGAACTCCCCTAGGCCCAGGCCTTCGAGGCTGGCCAGCTCGAAGCGCTCCAGCAGGGTGCGGCGGGCCTCCGGCGCCGAAAACGGAGTCAGGGGCAGGCGAGTGAGGTGAAGGGCGTCGGGGCACCAGCTGGGGGAGGCCGCGGCGGATTCGCCGTTTGGGCCAACGACCGCCCCATCCTTCACCCCCTCAAGGGCCGGCCAGAGCAGTTCCGCGGCCTCCAGCTGCAGCAGCTCCTGATGGAGGCTGGCGCTGCCCTCCCGCTGGCTCACCCTGAATTCGCCGGTGCTCACATCGGCGATGGCCAGGCCCCAGTGGCCCTGCTCGACCACCGCCGCCGCCAGCCAGTTGTTGCGGCGGGCGGCCAGCATTCCCTCCTCAAGCACGGTGCCGGGGGTGATCACCCGGGTGATGTCGCGCTTGAGCAGGGCGCCCTTGGCGGGGGTGGTTTCGAGCTGGTCGCAGAGGGCCACGCTGAGGCCGAGCCGCACCAGTTCGCCGCAATAGCGCTCGGCGGCGTGGTGGGGGATGCCGGCCATCGGCACCCGCCCGATCGTCTTGCCGCCCTCCTTGCCGGTGAGGGTGAGCTCCAGCAGGCGGGACACCCGGATCGCGTCCTCGAAGAAGCATTCGAAAAAGTCGCCGAGCCTGTACAGCAGCACCCGTTCCGGATGGGCCCGCTTCAGCTCCACGTAGTGGCGCAACATCGGCGGCAGTGCCGCAGGAGCCACCAGGCTGTGGTGGTGCCAAGGGGGTAGGTCCCCGTCGCCATCGGGGGCAGGGTCTCCGGTGCTGGTTGGAGCGGAGCTCGGTTCGGCCAGGACCCGGCGATGACGGGGTCGGGCGGCCGCCTGGGCGATCAGGACCGCCTCATCCAGCTCGATGTCGGCTGGAACTGCCTCGCCAGGAGCCTGGGGCGAGGGTTCGCCAGCGCCGAACAGGCTTCCCTGGACGACTGGAGCAGCAATCAGCGACAGCTGTTCCTGGGCTTCCGCCGCCACGCCTCACCTGCACCAAGGCCGCGATCGTAGGAGGCTCAGCCCGAGGCTTTCGTCAGGCAGCGCACCCCTGAAAGCCCCTGAAAGTCCGAATCCTGGGTGATCAACGGGGCACCGAAGGCCCGGGAGGTTGCGAGCATCAGGCTGTCAGCCATTGGTTCCGCTCAGGAAGCCGCGCAGGGCCGAGGCGGGTTGCAGCGGCAGCAGCTCAATCCGATCGGGCAGGCAGATGGGCTAGAGAACCTGGCCAGGTGAAAGGTCGTTGTGCTACCGCACCGCTTTGGGCAGCACGACCTGGGACTTGGAGGAGACCGTCGTGGTGGCCATTCCACTGTTTCAGCATCGATGCAGGAGTCGGAAGACAACCTCCTGCTTGCGCCCGTACCCCCGACAAGTTGTGAAGGAACCAGCTGGGGAGCAGCGAGGCAGCCAGCCCTTCGTGGGAAGATCGCTGTATTACCCGTCCAGGCCCCCGCAGGTCCCATGCAAATTCTCAACACCCTCACCGTTCTGGCCCTGGTGGTGCTGTCGTTTGCCTTGGTGGTGGCCGTTCCTGTTCTCTATGCCAGCACAGAGGACAGCGGCCGCTCGAACCGCCTGATCTTGCTCGGGGGAGCGGCCTGGGTGGCCCTGGTGCTGCTCAACTGGGGCATGAGCTACTTCGTGGTCTGAGTTCCCTTGGCGGTTTTTGAAGGACGGTTCACCCAGGTCAGCGGCCTCCGGATTGCTGTTGTGGTGGGGCGTTTCAACGACCTTGTCACCGGGAAGCTCCTGAGCGCCTGCCTGGATTGCCTCTCCCGCCACGGCATCGACGTGAGCGCCGCCAGCCAGCAACTGGACGTGGCCTGGGTGCCAGGCAGCTTCGAGATTCCCCTGGTGGCCCAGAAGCTTGCCGCCAGCGGGCGTTACCAAGTCCTGATTACCCTGGGGGCCGTGATCCGCGGGGACACCCCCCATTTCGACGTCGTCTGCGCCGAGGTGAGCAAAGGTGTGGCGGCCGTGTCCCGCGAAACCGGCGTGCCGGTGATCTTCGGCGTGCTCACCACCGACACGCTGCAGCAGGCCCTGGAGCGGGCCGGGATCAAGAGCAACCTGGGCTGGAGCTATGCCCTGCAGGCGCTGGAGATGGGGAGCTTGATGGGGGTCTTATCAGATAACAGCATACTCAGTAGATTGTAATAAGTTTCCCTATTCAGCTGTGATTATGACTAGCGTATCCATTCTGCAGAACTCCATACTGTCCCCCGGGATAGATCGATTTATTGCTTGGGATGAGAACCAAGGCCAACAATCATGGTGAAGGAGCTTTCCCCACTTCAAGGCTTCAGCGCCTGGAAGAACTGCTTCCTTCCCGGATGGGAAGAGCAGCAGAGACTGGCTGTGGAAATTCGACCATCTTGTTTGGCAAAATATCGCACAGTCATCATATTTTCACACTCGACGATACCAGTGTAAAGGAATCCTCAGTTTTGCTCTATCGTTCGATTCCCACACGAACGTTACCCACGTTCATGACGTCTTCGGCCCCAGCCAGGCAACCCTCCTCAATCACCAGCATGAGAGGCCCTACGTTTTTGTCCTTGTCGATACTCCCCATGGCTGGCTATTTCCTGAATTCGAATACATCTATTTCTACCCTCTAGTCCGTCCTGGCGGCTATCTCATCCTGAACGATGTCAACATTCCAAGCATCGGACGGATGGGGGACATCCTCGCCGAGGATGACATGTGGGATCTATTAGACATCATTGATAATGGGACCGCTCTTTTCCGGCGGACTGAAGCCCCCCTATTCGACCCGCATGGAGATGGGTGGTGGCTTTAAAACCATAATCGCAGTAGAGTAGATAAAAGTCGCGAGATATTTCTTGAAAACCGCCAGTATGGTGACAAGATCAGCTCCATAGAGCTTGACTACTTGATGCATCAGAATTGACTTTGCTGTATAGAATTAATTAGAAGATCATGAACATCTCGATACAAAGTCAAATGACTTGGTTGAGCCACGATCTGGATTTAGAAGCCAGGGCAGCTCGAGTAATCGACATATCACTTGACCGAGCTAAAATCTAGATTGGAATCAAGACCTTAGAATTGATATCAGCAATGGGGGAGCGTGGCTTTTGGGACGAACGACAAAGGGTCGGAAAACTCAAGGAGAAGAAGCCGGTCCTCAAGCGGTTTTCGGATTCTATTCGCTGGGAATCATTCCTCCCATTACTTGAGATGGGCTACACGCTGGAGCGCAAGAGCAATGCTGGTCGCAAGAGGATTGATCCGCTGTTATTTTTCAAGATGCTGGAGCTCCAGCAACTTTTCACCCTGAGCGATGAAGAGCTTGAATTCCAGTCCAACGACAGGCGATCCTTTGAGGAGTTCGTAGGTCTTGGGGTGATGAACAATATCCCAGACTCCACACCCGTCAATTTCTTCAGGAAAAGTCTTTACAAAACAGTCGTCATCGAAGAGCTCTGCGAAAAGTTTGAGGCATGCCTTCGAGAAAATGGTCTCGAAGCCCGTGCTGGCCAGATCATTGATGCAACTTGGGTACCCATTCCCACGCCGAAAGCTTCTGCGAAGCAGTGCCAACACAATAGCCGAGAAGAGAACAAGGAATTTAAGGCCGGATGCTAGCCAGATGGTTGGGATGAGAACCCACATCGCCTGCAAGGGGCCACGTCCCCTGGGCGATGTGATCGCCACACACAGGCAATGTCTGGAAAATGAAAAATCTTGAGAAATCGCTAAAGGAAATGATGACGCCCAGATCACCGCTGACAGCTTGGCTGGATGAGCCTTCATCATGACAGCACACACCAACGGAGCGGCCCAGGAGGGTTGAGATCAGCAGGCATAATTGTAAGCGGACCTCTTCGAAGGGTGAGTGGGTGAAACTACCAGGACAACCTGTCGTCGAACTTAGGGATGTCAGTTTGTTGATTCCGGTGGAAGGCGCCACCAAGCGATCGCTCAAAGCCAACCTGGTCACCGGTTTGACAGGAGGGCTTCTGAGGCGGGAGCCACGGCGCTCAATCGGGGTTGAGGCCTTGTCCAATCTCAACCTGGTGATCCGATCCGGTGAACGCATTGCCCTCCTCGGTCACAATGGGGCCGGTAAATCCACACTCTTACGTCTTCTCTGCGATATCTATTCGCCAAGCTCTGGTCGAATCATCCGGTCAGTTTCAATCGAACCAATGCTTGACAAGAGCAGTTGGGTGGATCAGGATCTGACTGGCTATCATGCGGCAAAAGCCCAGTATCTCCTGAACCGGAACTCACTGAAGGGATTTGATGAGTTTTATGGTGAGTTGTTGGCTTTTACTGAGCTTGCTGACTTTATGCACATACCCCTGCGGACGTATAGCGATGGCATGCGCACACGCCTTCAATTTGGCTTGCTGACCGGGTTTCAGCATGATGCGCTTGCCCTCGATGAAGGCATCGGAGCAGGTGACCAGTCATTTCTCAACAAGGCCCAGGAGAGGCTGTCAAGTTTTCTTGGCAATGTAGGCACCCTGATCCTGGCCTCCCACTCCAATGATCTTCTCCGCCAGTTCTGCAAACGGGGTGTGGTGCTTAGCCACGGTAGAATCGCTTTTGATGGCGGATTCGAAGCGGCTGAAACGTACTATCTTTCACACCTGAGCGAATGACGCTAGAAACAACCCAAGGGTTGAAGGTCATCCGTCCACAAGGCTATGGAATTCGTTATGCCATCCGTACATTTCGGACATGGTGGTATGCGGCCTGGCTACGCACTCTCGGTCGGTTCAGCCGAACTTATCTCGGAAGCTTCTGGATAGGCCTGACCAATCTTCTCAGTGTGCTCTTGCTTGGATTTGTGTATGGAGTGGTCTTCAAGGTTAAGGATCCAGTCGCCTACTTCATGTTTCTTGCTGTGGGGGTCACCATTTGGGGGTTTATTGCTGAATCGCTCAGCAGTGCCAGCAGCCTTTTCGTCAGGCGTGGTCAGCAGATGAAGAATAATCGGTTTGCGCCGATATTCTTCTGCCTTGAGGAATGGGCATTTCAGCTGCAGTGTTTTGCCCAAGCGTTGGCCTTCGTGGTGCTGGTGTTGGCGCTCATCAAGCCAACGATTCTCCTTTCGGCATTGTCCTCGGCGCTACTGCCAATCATCAATTTGATTGTCTTTGTGTTTTGGATGATGCTCGCCTGTTCCATGTTGGGCGCTTGCTTCAAAGATTTTGCCCAGTTTTTGCCGATCTTCCTTCAACTATCCTTTCTTGTATCGCCAATCCTTTATCCCAAAAAGGCTCTCGGAGCGCACAGCTACATCGCGGACTTCAACCCATTTTATCGGGCTCTTTCTCCAGTGCGTCGTGCGATTCTTGAGAACCAGGTCAGCTTGGAAGTTCAGATCCCGGCTTTTTTCTTTAATCTGCTGATTGCCTGGTTGATGATGTATCTTATCCACCGGCTTCGCTATCGAATTGCACTGTGGTCATGAGCTGCAATCAACTGAAACGAGCAAAAGTTCAGCCTCCACTCGTTTCGGTGGTTGCACCTGTGCATAATATTTGGGAGTATCTTCCTGATTGTATTGATCGTGTTCGGGGGCAAGCTTTTGATGATCTGGAGCTTGTGCTGGTTGATGACGCTTCACCCGATGGTTCTCTCCCGTTATTGAAGGACTATGCTCTCCGCGATGATCGGGTTCGCATTGTTTCCCACAGCCATTCCCTCGGTCAAGGTCCAGCGAAGAACACTGGTGATGCTTTTCCCCGTGGTTCTTGCCTCTTCTTTCTTGACTCTGACGATCGGCTTGCATCACCTGATGTACTAAATCACTAGGTCAGCACGGCAGTCCGCGTCAACCTTCCTGTTGTGATTGGCAGCAGTGATCTACTTCTTCCTGAGGAGAGCCTTCAGCCGCTTGATCGAGCAAAGATCAATCACCTACGGGCAGATCCCTCAATGAAAAGATTCAGCCCCGCCTCACTAAAAGAGTTTAAAGCCCCATTTACAAAAGTAAATCCAAGCGCTATGGAGATTCACAAAAACCAATCGCCAGCTCCTGTAGTTTCCTCTCCCCCAATTGTGAATCACTGACTCCAATGGTAAATGAATGGCACGACCAATACGTCGCAATGCCCTTGTGATGTCGGCATCCTCGAGATAGAGAAAGAAATCAGAGTCAAATCCTCCAACCTCTAGAAAAGCCGCGGAGCGAATCAACATGCAACAACCACTCAGGTATTCCACATCAAAAATTGTCGCATAATTCTTTTCGGACATGACGTACCATTCATCATATCTTCTAAGCGCTCTGGGCTTCATGAACTGTGGGACGAAGCGCCGACTGAAAAGGCCAAGAACCGTAGGATCATGCTTGCAGAGGTGTTGCGTCTCCCCAGATGAACTGATCAGACGAGGAACAGCCAGCACAACATCAGGACGTTTCTCAAGCCAAGTGATCAGACGGGCAAAGGTGCCCGGTACCCAGGTGATGTCGGTGTTAATAGCACCGATGAAGGATGGAAGGACATCGCGCTCCTGAAGGGCCTGAACCGCCTGATTGACAGCCCTTCCGTAGCCTGGATTATCTTGGTTTCCGAGAAACAGGAGAGAATTGGCCATCAACTGATCGACCGCCTCACCCACTCGGTGATCGTTGGCAACTACCACATATCCGATCCACTCCGGCAGTGCACTCAGACAGGCCTGAAGCCGTTTGACTTCCTCCTGACCAGGATGATAAGCAACAAAGATTAGTGCGGCCCTCAGGCCCGACGACCTCATGCCACTGTAAGACTCAGACAACAAGCAGGCTCATCCCCCAGTTCATAAGCACCAAGGCCGTTCAGGCGCCATTTCTGATCAGGTTCAGGCGATTGGAATGGCCGCTGTCATCGCTGTAGGCATAGAGCGCCGGTACCGCCACAATTAGAGCAAAGGACATCGCCAACAGTGCCAGAAGGGTAAGGGTACTGATGGACAGCATGGGCAGGGAGGCTGTATCCTCTGTTTAGTCATCATTTTGTATCCTGCCATATCAAGCCGCAGGTTGGTCTGGAGTCAACTCCATCTTCACACTTTATGGGGCGGGCGCACCAAGGTGGGCAGCGTAGAAAGGCCCCAACCTAGACTCCCCATGAGAATTCTAGTAAGCCCTATCCTTGGGGAGGTCTAGGACCACGTAGCAAAACGACCCATCTTGCGGCAGGGACATTTTAGAGTTTTTGCAAGATTCAGGTGATGGTTGCCGTGTCGTCATGTTCAGAAGCTCGCTGATGCCATGGATCACCGCTTGAATGCAGGCTTGGATCGACTGAAATCCAACCAGCCACAGCCTATGGAGGAACGCTGTCCGCAATGTCTCCAAATGGCGCTGATATGGGCATTCTCGAAAACGCGCTTCATGAAAGAGATCCTGCGGTATACTTAGGGAAGGATATGGATTTAGGCGATGCATGGTCTATTGCCTTGCTGGCCAATTCTATTCGCGAATGAATCAGACCAAACAGGCTTCTTTACTTGCTTGAAGGAGCTAGGCATTCCGCGTCGACTGCCTTGACTGCTGGGTAGAATATATCAAGATACAATTTTTGGATTTTGGTAGCCCTAGCGATTCATGTTAGCAGTAGCGGAAATAAGAAAGGGAAAAGAATTGCTATCAGCCAATCAAACTATATTCCCTGGAAAGGGAGATTTGAATTGATTGCCTCCCCGCTTTCAGGAAAGATGACACTCCTCTCAATCGCACACCCGGGGGCTTGATGGAGCAGATCAATGCGTCGTTACAGCGAGGCCGTCAAGGCTGATGTGAGAAGGCGGATGAGCCCGCCGCACAGGCAGAGCGTGGCCCGGATTTCCGAGGAGCTGGGCATCCACGTGATCACCCTCTACAAATGGAGGAAGACCTGGCGGTTGCAGGGAGAAGTGGTGCCGGCATCCGAGAAGGACCCTGACGGCTGGAGCGCTGCCGACAAGTTCACGGTGGTGCTGGAGACGGAAGGGATGAACGCCACAGAGCTCAGCGCCTACTGCCGGGAGCGGGGGCTGCTCCCTGAGCAGGTGAGCCGTTGGCGGCAGGCCGCCCAGGATGCCAATGAAAAGCCAGTGCTCACCTTGAAAGAGCAGAAGGAGCTCGAGAAGCTCCGCGCCCAGGACCAGCGCGAGATCAAGGCTCTCAAAAAGGAGCTGCAGCGCAAGGAGAAGGCCATGGCGGAGATGGTGGCATTGCTGGTGCTGCGAAAAAAATGGGAGGCCTTCTGCTCGGAGGACGCGGAAGGCTGACCAGCGCCGCGCACCGACGGAAGACAATTGAGAGGGGTGTCATCTTTCCTGAAAGCGGGGGCAGATCCGTCGAGGTGCGGCCCATCGCGGTGCGCAGCTTGTGGCACATCCCCCACGCGGTCACATACGACCCCCAGCCCCAGCAGCGGCAGCGGCTGAAGAGAGGCGGCGCTGACCCCGTTCTTCATCGCTGCCATCAGCCACGCAGCCTCTAACCAGACGGTCAGCCGCATCCTCGTGTATTATAAGAGCGCGCACCCGCCACAAGACGACCCGCCCTCAGGCTAGCGCCAGTCCTTCTTGGCCCCGCAGTGCGGACAGCAGAAGCCGTCAAGCCACCGCAGCCAATCAATATAGTACAGGCTCGCCGCGTCGTCCGGGAACCACGAGCGCACCGCCGCGAGATTGCCAGGGTAGTGCACCCCACCCACTGGAAAAGACAAAGTCACGGGACATGTCTACTGCCATCATCCGGATACCCCGTTTCATTCATCTTTGAGATTCTCGAGAACTTGGGGGGTGAAGATTGTCTTCTGTGAGACCCCCCCCTTGAGGAGCCTGACCCACTCGGCCCGTTTCTCCCGATACTTTGATTCAATACTCGTGTCTCCCATATAAGAGCGAAAATCGGAAATAGCGCGACTAATGTCTCCACGCAGGGCCGCGTTCAGGCCCCGAGTGTCGCTAGCAAGAAAAATATCCTCGGGAGATGCCATTCTCACAGCGAGGTCGCAGGCAGGTTTCACTAGTTCTTGCAAGCCTTTAATAGATCCGAACCAGCAGATTGCATTCCAATCAGAAGCTCTAAATAGCTTAGGATGAAGTTTCACAATTGATTTGAAAGAAGGATATATGTTTTCAAGGTACTTTGCCGCCTTGAAGGAATTATCATTTTCGACTTTAGTCAGAAAAGATAGTGTAGCCCAGTAAACAGCCGCTTTATATGGATCTGTTTCAACAATATCAATGGTGACATAATCAGGCATCTTGTCTCTTGGCATTAGATTTAGCTTTGGATCGATGTCGTGAGCATTGTTTAGCTGCTTGGCCGTACTAGCCACGTCTCCTGTCAGCTCTGCAATGCGAATACCTGAGTAAACTAGTATAGGCGCTACACGTACTTCTGGATGAATGGACTTACTTCTGCTCCATCGCTTTGCGAGCTGGAAGTTTTGTAGGGCACGTAGTCCGTCTTTCTGTTTAACTTGACGATCCCCCTCACGCACAAGAGCCTCTGCTGCACGGTTCAGCCTTTCAGGAGACTGACAGGGTTCCACCTCCTTGAGAATGAGGGGATGGGTACTCAAGTAATCACTGAGCAGCTCACAGGATCGATCAACAAGACTGTCAAGCTTAAGCTCCCAAAAAGTGATATCGCCACTCATTCCAGCAAAAGCGATTTTAGAATGATCACGGGCTAAAGCCACACTTAAAGGGCTAAAGCCACTGCCATCCACACCTTCGAGCATGCTGATCTTCTCACCATTAGGGCGCCAAAGAGTCACTGATCCATTCACGTTGGCGGTGATGATTGCTTGGCTATCGGGGCTGACTACAAAGCCATTGATGTGGCTAGGACTATCCTCTAGGCCAATCTGATCACGAAACTCCCAACTCCCCACCTGCCAACGTTGGATAAAACCCTTATCGCCTAACGCATAAAGCGACTTGCCATCGGGGCTGAATTGAAGATGGCTGAGAGAATCTGAGTCACTCGTAAGAACCTTCTGCGGCTTTGATTTGCCGTTGACGGGCACAACGATCAAGGATCCATCATTTCTGGCTGCGGCGATGATTGATCCGTCAGGGTTAAAGGCAATAGCATTAAATGGCTCCTCATTCTTGCCAGGCTGTGGAGATAGAAGCTGTTGGGGTTTCCGGGTCTTAAGATCCCAAAGGAGGACAGTGCCGTCCTCACCAGCTGAAGCAAGAGTGGGCCCATTTGGATGGAATTGAACGTCCAAGACTTGACCCTTATGACCCGTGAGGGGTGTGCCCACCTTCTCACCAGAGGATGTCCAAAGTTGGATCGAGCCATCTTGTTGGCCAGTTGCAATTTGCATTCCATCAGGCTTGATGCTCAGGCGGGGTTTGCCCCCGGTACGTAGGAGGATTGGATCCATTGGTCGTGCACCCGCTTCCCCAAGGTTCCATAGCCGCAGATTCATATCCTCACTTACAGACGCGAGAAGCTTGCCATTAGGAGAGAATCCAAGCCCCGTTATGGGACTCTTGTGCCCGCGCCTGTGGAGATACTCATCGCCCTGCCAATCGACAATGCGGATCTTTCCGCCTGCGGTGGAGGCCGCCAGCCGCTTGCCGTCGGGACTGAAGCGAACATCCCATACCCGCTTGCCGTAGGCAGAAAATTCCTGCTCCTGCATGAGTTCCTTATTTTTCTGCCTCCAGAGTTGGAAAGTTCCATCAATACTACCCGATGCAATCAAATCCCCGCTGCGGTTAAAAGCAACACTCAGTACCGTTCCTTTATGCCCTGAGGTGTCATTTGTATTTTGATCTCCTCCCTGATTAATTGTAGAATCATCCGCTGGTTTACCTGTTGCAAGCAACTTGCCAGAGGTTGTGTCCCACAGCCGAACAGCACCATCTAAGCTCCCTGTAACAAAGGTCTTACTGTCGGGTCTGAAACTCACGCTATAGATACGTGTCTGTTGGTCTTCATCTTTGTAATCCTTTACGGGGATAACGTGGATGCGCGCACCTGTTTTCACATTCCAGAGACGAATGAAGCCATCAGATCCTGCTGTGGCAAGCAGCGATCCATCGTGACTAAAATCGATGGAATATAGGGGCTTATTGCTTACACTCAAGATTTTAATCCCAGTAGAATCACCATTATCAGCAAAGAAACGTACCTTCCCGTCGTCTCCACCAGTTGCAACAAAAGATCCATTTGGGCTGAAGCGAACTACGTATCCATTAACATTTATTGGCATTGCCAATAATGGCTCTTGTGTTTTTACATTCCAGATTTGAAGAGAGCCAAGCGAGTCTATAGATGCTAATCGCCCCCCGGAAGAATTAGAATCAACAGATATCATACCGCCCTTTTCATTCTTCATCATCTGGCCAAATGGACTTCCACCGATATCAAATAAACGGATACCTTTACGCGAGGCAACTGCCATCAGCTTGCCGTCATTAGTAAAATCAGACTCATATGCATTCACAAGGTCGTCTTCAAAGGTGTTGATCTCTCGCAAGCTTGACAATCCCCGCGCAAGTTGGAGACGAACGTTGTTGGTGAGCTGGGGGCCAATGATCCATGAGGAGTGCTGGGCCATCGAGCCCGCCTTGATGAGCTCCAGGACGGCATCAGCCTGGTGATTCATGGATGCCAGTCGCGTGGAGGAAGTGATCATGGCCCGAATCTCGCTTTGCTGTGCCTTGCTGTAAAGATAAATGGACGCTCCCATGCCGCATAGTGCCGCAACCAAGCCAGCAGAAAGGAAAAGCCTTGATGTCCGTAAGTCGGCCAGAGACTGCTCTTTGATCAGGATCACCTGCCTCTGGCGTTCAATCTCCCTCTGGGAGCGATCGAGTTCAGCCTGGCGTAGAGCTTCTTGATCAGCCAATTCCTTCTCCCGCCGCTCAACGCTGCGATCAAGAAACTCCATCGCCTGCTGGAAGCCGGTGTCGTACCTCTTCGCCCATGCTTCGTTGGGTCGGAACTTCTCCTTCCAATCGAGGGCTATGTCAAGCTCCTGATCGCGATACAAGCTAGCCTCGTCCCTTTGGAACAATGCAGCCTGCTCCGCCAATCGAGTGTAAACTCGGGCGTTTTTTGCTTCCTCCTCTGCCCATTTTCGACAGCTGTCCCAGATGCGCATCAGGCTCTCGTGGGAGATATCAAGAATCGTATCGGGGAGCAGCTCCACTCCCACGGGGGGGGTGAGGAAGGTCCTGCCGGGAGAGCGGAACTCCTCCACTACTTGACTCACTGCCGTGCTGTCGGCGCCAGCGACCGCACAGATCTCTGAAAATCTGGAGGGTCGTCGCACCCCGCGGCTATCGGAGCGGAGATCGGTGAGGTTCTTGAAAAGACTGCGAGCGATGGCTTTGCCTGACTCTCCGGGCAAACTACTGAAGATCTCGTCGGCATGGCGTGAGAGGGCATGTTCCATCTCTCCGATTTCCTTATAACCCGATAGATCGATTGGCCCTTCACTTCCGCGCTGTATCCAGAAGTCCCAGGTACGCATCAGTGCATGTTGCAGCACTGGTAGATGGTCGGGATTGTCGCCCACGTCGTTGAGTAGGCGGTTCACGAGTTCTGGAGAGATACAACCTCCGCCAACCCTCACCGGCCCTTCGATTGCCTGTTGCAGCTCCTCGCGCGTCATGCGAGGGATCAGGTATTGGCATTCGTTCATGGTTTCGGGGAGATCCCGGAACCGGGCGCAGTCGCCGAGGAAGTCGGAACGCATCGTGATCACCACGTAGATCGGCACGTGGTTCTGAAGGGTTGCTTGGAGCAGCAGCTTCACGAAACCGCCTGTCTCGTTGGCCGCAGCTGACTCCTCAGAGGCTGTCTGCTGGAATCGGAATAGCTCTTCGAATTGATCGACTACCACCAACAAAATTTCATCCGGCTGCATGCGGGCATCTGACGCCACCTCGATCAAGCCGCGATCCCCAGCGCGAAGCACAGCATCAGTGACCATCGAACTGATCCGGGGGTCCTCATCGCCAACCGGCGCAAACACCCCCGGCGACATGAGAGCCTGAGCGAGACTGGCGATGGGCTGGGCCCCTGGCCGCATCACAGCGACACGCCAGGCTGCACCAGCCTTCGTCATGAAACCGCCGAACAGGGCCGGAAGCAACCCGGCCTTCACCAACGAGGACTTGCCGCTACCCGAAGTACCGACGACGGCGAGAAATCGATGCTCGCGCAGTCTCTTCAGGAGTTCGTCGGTCTGTGCTTCACGGCCGAAGAACAGGTGTGTTTCGTCCTGCTCGAATGGTCGCAGACCAGGAAAGGGGTTGGTGCGCTTGGCATTGCTCATCACGATGTATGGCCATCGGAAGAAACGACGGCGATGCTGTCAAGAAAGGGCTGCACCACAGTGGTGTCAAAGCCCTTCCCGCACCGGAGCACTAGGGCTTCGTCGGTTTGCCAGGACTGCTTATCAGCGTTGAGGGGTGGACCTACCAACACGGCAGTCGCGAGAAAATCGGCCTTGCGTCCATATCCAGGGGCTTTGCGAAGTTCGGCCAATTTCGCCATCAACCAGGCTTCGCTGGCACTCCCGTAGTAGATGAGCACCGCATCGCAGCGCCGAAGGCAGCCCTCGTTCTGGAGCCTGTCCTGGACGGCCTGTGCATCGAACTGCGGCGTGATCACGTCGTAGCCCTGCTGCTCAAGATGGGGAATGATTAATGCGAGACCGTCCTTAACGGTGAAATCCTCCGGAGTGCCGATCACGTAGACCAGATGCCGGTTGCTGGTGGCGGCGGGGGAAGCTTGAGGGGCATCTGCTGTTTCCTTGGTAAGCTCTTTCGAAAGAATTGTCTTAAGTTCTTCTAACGTAGTCTGGAGTAACTGGGGATCAGTTTGGAGCAAATCGATGAAAAGTTTTTGCTCGGGCTTAATCTCCTTGGATTCCGACCTACTCGGAGTCCAAAGCAGATAGCGAAAAGAAGACGATTCATCAGCACGTCGGCGAGCAAGCTCATACTGCAAAACTACTATGGATTTTTCCCCCATCTCCTGCCCCTCAGGTATCACCCCATATCGGGTGCCTACCAAGTGAATAGATAAATCAGCTGTGGACAGTGCCTCCGCAACAGCCTCTTCGTATTCCGGTGAGGTCAAAGGAAAGCTTCGATCAGGCAGCACCCTGTGCCCCCACTGTTGGAGCTGGGCCAGGATTGCGGCTCGGGCCTCGTTAAGATCAGCAGTCGACTCAGCAACGTAGACGGTTCGAATGCGGCTGGCGGATGAGGGTTGCGATTCGGCCTGCAGGTGATCGGGCACTGCTGGCTTGGGAGATTGTGACTCTGCAACAGTCCATAGTGACTCGTCTGTGAGGGTATCGCTGATGTCCCTTGCCAGCTTCTCCATGCGCGTGGCGAAGCGGCGTTCCCAATCCTGCCAGAATAAGCGATTGTATTCTAGTGGTGGCCCGCCTTCGTCTTTCTCCTCGTAGAATTCGTAGCCGAGCAGGGGCTGGAAACAATCGGGCAGCCGGCGTCGATCAACAGGGGTCTTCACTACCTTAAAGATGCGAGAACGTGACCCCACCTTCACTCCCCCTGTCTGTTGCTCGCAGGCGTTACAGAAAAGCTTGAGCTCCTTGGGGCACCATTCCGAGGTGATGTAGCTCGGCGAGAGCACGGAGATCAGTAGCTGAGCCGTGGCGATCTTGTCTTGGATGACCTGATCGAAGTCATCATTGCCGGCCAGCTTGGGATCCCTCCAGATGCGAGAGCTCTTGCCGAGCAACTGGGGGAGGCGTTTCTTGAGATAAGCATGGAACGTGTTGATCCATCCAGGATCACTAAGCAGCGGCTCATTATCTGTATGAGCATAACTAATAAAGACGTCATTGTCAAAGTTCATTGACCACCTCGGACCCCCTGGAATCAAAACCCTTTGAACCAGAGTTTAGACGCCTTGGCCAGAACTAGCAATTGCCCTTAAGGGCTATCCGGATGACGGCAGTAGATCAGACGGGTCTTCTGCTCGCCATGGGCGGTCAAGTGAGCCTGCTGCAAGGCTTTCGGGCCACTTCGGCCCTACTGGTGAGTGCATCGCGACGGGGTGTGGGTTCGGGATCTTGATCAGTTCCCGCATCGGCGTCGGCCCCGCGCCCACGGCGCCCTCCAGGAGACGAAGCAACAGCAATCCACAAGCATGACGGCGGTTGAACCGGAAGGTGAACTCATCCAGGTAGGCCTGCGGGTGCTCGGCGGAGCCTCCGGACTGGTGGGTACCGGCCAGCCAGCGCTTGAGCAGGCTCGCCACCCGGTGTAACCCAGGCAGACGTTCGTGAGCCGGCAGGCCGGAGCGCTTGATGTTGAACAGCTTGTGCCCGACGAAACCCCGAGCAGGCGCGAGTGGGTAGGACTGCAAGGCGTCGCTGACGACGACCGAGCCTGGGCTGAGGTTGCGGTGCATGAACTCCCCGAGATGCTCGGCGTCGATCTTCTCCACCACCTGCAGTCGGCATCGGCCGAAGCCCTTTGCCTTGGCCTCGACCGCGATCGCGACGTAGGCCTTCCCGGGGGCTCCGCTTCCACGCTTGCCGCCGGTCTTGACACCGCCGATGAACGTCTCGTCGACCTCGACATTGTCAGACAGCAGATCCGTCGAGGTGCGGCCCATCGCGGTGCGCAGCTAGTGGCACATCCCCCACGCGGTCTCATACGACCCCAGCCCCAGCAGCGGCTGAAGAGAGGCGGCGCTGACCCCGTTCTTCGTCGCTGCCATCAGCCACGCAGCATCGAACCACACGGTCATCGGCGTCCTCGTGTCCTGGAAGACCGTGCCGGCCAAGACGCGCACCCGCCTACGGCACACGCCACAAGGCCACCCGCCCGCAGCCAGTCCAGATAGTCCAGGCACGCCGCGTCGTCCAGGAACCACGCGCGCACCGCCGCGAGATTGCCGGGGTACTGCATCCCAGCCACCGGCAAAGGAAGAATCACGCGATAAGTCTAATGCCGTCATCCGGACACCCCTTTTTTAAATCGACATGATCGACATCTCAAGAACGGCAATTTGGTTCAATTTTCAGTGGCATAGCCTATAATCTATACATCTTAACTCATCGCTATAGGGGTCAGGATTTTCTGGACCAGGGCTATCGTTAACTTCAGAGGTAGGGCAAAGGCCCAACCAGGTTTTTCCCACTTTAGTTGCAGCCTTCACCGTAGATGTTGGCTACACCCAAAACCAAAAGCCCCGGGGGGTTCAAGGTCCAGATGGCCATGGCGGCAATTTCGGGCCGCAAGACCCTTCAGGAGATCCAGGGTGACCATGCCATCCACCCGATCCAGGTGAGCCAGGGGAAAAAGCTGCTGCTGGAAAGTGCCAGCAATCTATAGGGAAGCTGGCGACCCAACTCAGACTGTGGCGGCAATCCCCGAGGGTTCAAGCATCAATTTGCTGGAGCGGATCTTGTCATCCATCGGGATGGGGTAGTGGCCGTCGAAGCAGGCCGTGCAGAAGTTGGCGGAATGGTCGTGGGCAGCCTCCAGCATTCCCTTCTGGCTCAGGTAGGCCAGGGAATCCACCTGCAGATGTTGGGTGATCTCCTCCAGGGTGAGGCGGGCAGCGATCAGTTGCTCCTGGTTGTCGGTGTCGATGCCGTAGAAACAAGGGTGGGTCACCGGGGGAGAACTGATCCGCATGTGCACCTCCGTGGCGCCGGCATCGCGCAGGGCCTGCACCAGCTTCCGGCTGGTGGTGCCGCGCACGATCGAGTCGTCGATCACCACCACCCGCTTACCATCCAGCACATCGGGCAGGGGATTGAGCTTGACGCGGATTCCCGCCTCCCGCATCGCCTGGGTGGGCTGGATGAAGGTGCGCCCCACGTAGCGGTTCTTGATCAGCCCATCGGCGTAGGGAATGCCGCTGGCCTTGGAGAAACCGATCGCGGCGGGGATGCCGGAATCGGGGACGCCGATCACGATGTCGGCCTCCACCTCGGTCTCCCGGGCGAGCTGGGCTCCGATCCTGTGTCGGTAGCTGTAAAGCGATTCGCCGAAGAAGCGGCTGTCGGGGCGGGCGAAATAGATCATTTCAAAAACGCACAGCTTGGTGGGCTCCACGATCCAGCGCCTGCGCAACGGCACCGATTCCCCGGCCTGGAAATGAATCAGTTCCCCGGGCGCCACCTCGCCGTCGTAGGAGGCTCCGATGATGTCCAGGCCGCAGCTTTCACTGCTGACCACCCACTGGCCCTGGTGCTTCTCACCCAGATGGCCGAACACCAGCGGGCGCACGCCATAGCCGTCCCGCAGGGCGAACAGCCCCTCAGGGGTGCCGATCGCCAGGCTGAAGGCCCCGCGGCACTGGCCCGCCGCCGCTTCGATGGCGGCCCTCCAGCCCTGGCCACCATCCACAGCCTCCTGGAGGGCGAAGGCGATCAGCTCGGAATCCGTGGTGGAGGTGAACTCCCCGGCCAGATGGCTGAGGGCCTGCCGCAATTCGGCGGCGTTGACCAGATTGCCGTTGTGGGCCAGGGCGAACGGTCCCAGCCGGGTCATCAGCACCACCGGCTGGGCATTGCAGACCTTGCTGCTGCCGGTGGTCGAATAGCGGTTGTGGCCAATCGCCAAATCGCCGGGCATCCGCTCGAGCACGTCCTGATCGAACACCTGGCTCACCAGGCCCATGTCCTTGTGGAGACGGATCTTGGCGCCGTTGAACACGGCGATCCCAGCTGATTCCTGGCCGCGGTGCTGCAGGGCGTAGAGCCCGAAATAGGTAAGGTTGGCGACGGGCTGACCCGGGGCGTAAACCGCGAACACCCCGCAGGCCTCCTCCATTCGGTCGGGCCGCTCCTGCTGGTCGGGGAGCTGGGCCCGCTCGGGGTGGTGAAGCCTGGGATGCACCGATACCACAGGCGTGATCACCTAAAGGGTCTTGACAGCATTGTGCCTCAGGCTGAGGCAACCAGGCGGCGCGGAATCGCCTGCTCATAAACGCTGGCGAACGCGGCGACGTCGGCATTCAGCACCGGATCCTCCGCCAGGCTGATTCGCAGCTGGCCGTCGTCCTCCACCGTTCCCAGCCGCTTCGCTGGAACCAGCGCTGGGAAGGAAGCCATCAGTTCTTGCCAGGCGCTCAGCTGGGTCACCGGCACGCTGACCAGGATGCGCGCGCCACCCTCGGCGAACAGCAACCGGTCCAGGCGGCTGGTGCTGGCCGGCAGGACCAGCTGGGCACCCAGCCCCGCGGCCATGCAGCATTCTGCCGCCGCCACAGCCAGGCCGCCGTCGCTGAGGTCGTGGGCGGAGGCCACCAGGCCCCGGCCGATCGCCTCCCGCAGCAGGCTCTGCACCTGGCGCTCCAGGGCCAGGTCGGTGCGGGGCGGGCGGCCGGTGGCCAGGCCGTGGATCCGCGCCAGATAGCTGCTGCCCCCCAGACCCAGACGATCCTCAACTCCCGTGTCAGCCGATTGATCCGCGACGGCGGCCATTTCAAGCGGCACGCCCAGCAGCCAGATCGTGTCACCGGACTGCTTCCAGGCCAGTCCGGTGACACGGGCCAGATCGTGCACCAATCCCACCATGCCCACCACCGGGGTGGGGTGGATCGGCTGGAGGCTGCCGTCGGGACGGCGGGTTTCGTTGTACAGGGAGACATTGCCGCCGGTGACCGGTGTGTCGAGGGCACGGCAGGCCTCGGCCAGCCCGCGGCAGGCCATCGCCAGCTGCCAGTAGCCCGTGGGGGTCTCCGGCGACGCGAAATTGAGGTTGTCGGTGACCGCCAAGGGTTCAGCTCCCACGCAGCTGAGGTTGCGGGCCGCCTCCGCCACCGCCGCGATCGCGCCGCGCTCCGGATCCAGCGCCACCCAGCGGTTGGGACAATCCACGGTGGCGGCCACGCCACGATGACAAGCCGTCAGGGCCGCAGCCCCTTCCTGGGGCCGCAGGCGCAGCACCGCCGCATCGGCCCCGCCCGGCAGCAGCACGGTGTTGGCCTGCACCTGCTGGTCGTACTGGCGGTACACCCAGCGCTTGCTGGCGATGGTGGGGTCATCGAGCAAGGCCTCGAGCACTTCCCCCCAGCCCATGGGAGACCGGCCTTCCGGCGTGATGCCGGCCAGGGTGGCGGCAGGAAGCTGGGCCTCACTCCAGCGCCAGTGGGCCTGGATTTCCACCGGCGGCTCACTCAGCAGCGGGTGGTGGTTGATCGGCGTGTCGTCGGCCAGGGCACTGGCCGGCACCTCGGCCGCCACCTGGCCTTGCTGCAGCACCCGCACCACGTTCTCCTCCAGCACCCGACCCACCACGGCTGCCTGCAGACCCCAGCGGCGGAAGCGGGCCATCAGGGGCTCCGCACGACCCGCCTTCACCACGAACAGCATCCGCTCCTGGGATTCGCTCAGCAAAAACTCGTAGGCGGTCATGCCCGTTTCACGGGCCGGCACCTGGTCCAGATCCAGCTCGATGCCCAGGCCACCCTTGGCTGCCATCTCTGAGCAACTGCAGGTGAGCCCGGCGGCACCCATGTCCTGGGCCGCCACCACATCACCACTTTTGAACGCCTCCAGGCAGGCCTCGATCAACCCCTTCTCCAGGAACGGATCACCGACCTGCACGGCGGGGCGGTCATCAAGGGAGGCGGCGCTCAGCTCGGCCGAGGCAAAACTGGCCCCCCCCATGCCATCGCGGCCAGTGGTGCTGCCCACGTACACCACCGGATTACCAACACCGGCCGCGCCGGAGCAGACGATCTCCTCGGTTTCCATCAGCCCCAGGGCCATGGCATTCACCAAGGGGTTGCCGCTGTAGCTGGGATCAAACGCCACCTCACCGCCCACGGTGGGCACCCCCACGCAATTGCCGTAATGGGCGATGCCGGACACCACCCCCTCGATCAGGCCCACGTTGCGCGCGTCTTCGAGCGGACCGAACCGCAGGGCATTGAGCAGGCCGATCGGCCGAGCGCCCATGGTGAAGATGTCCCGCAGGATGCCGCCCACGCCGGTGGCCGCCCCCTGGAACGGCTCCACCGCCGAGGGGTGATTGTGGCTCTCGATCTTGAAAGCCAGCCGCTGGCCCTCCCCCAGATCCACCACACCGGCGTTCTCGCCAGGGCCCACCAGGATGCGGGGGCCGCTGGTGGGAAACCCCCGCAGCAGGGGCCGGGAGTTGCGATAGCAGCAGTGCTCCGACCACATCACGCCGAACATGCCCAGCTCAGCCCGGTTCGGTTCGCGGCCCAGCCGCCGCACGATCTCCTCGTAGTCGGCCGGGCTGAGGCCCTCCTTCTTCAGCGCCTCGGCAACCGAGAACGGGGGAGCGGAGGAGCGGACCACCGGGCGGAGCTGCAACGGCCTTCCACTCTCCCTGAGGGCCTGACCCGGCACAAGGGCGTCACCTCGGCTGACGAACCGAGGCTCAGGTCTCGTCCCAGAGATCCTCGAGGGGATCAGCTCCTCGGCGGCGGTGCTCAGGCTCAGCCCGAGGCCCGCGCTGGGGAACGGGATCATCGGGCCAATTCTCGAGCGGATCGTCGTCGTCGGGATACCGCCTTCGTTCCGGCTCCCTTTCCAGGGGCTCTTGCCAGGGGGGCTCCTCCAGCCAGCCCTCCAGCCGCTGCTCGACCCGATCGCCCACCTCCTGGAACTGGCCGCGCCAGCGGCGGGAGCGGCGCAGGAACTCCTGGCGGACGCTTGCCCTGGCCAAGGGCAGGTCATCGAGACCAGCCAGGGAGGTGAGCACCTGGCCCGGTTGCTGATCGAGGATGCGCTCGGGGCTGAGCCGCCAGCGGCTGCTGCCCGGCAGGCGCGGATCGCTGCGGGCCACCAGGTAGTGAAGGATGCGGCCCGTGCGCAGCTCGATGGCGGCATCCACCACGGATCCCAGCACGCTGCTGGAAGCTCCGGTGAGGGCAGCGTCGAACAGGGTGGGCAGCCGATCCAGCGTGCCCTGCTCGGTTTCGGCCGGTTCCCCCAACACCAGCGCTTCGAGATCGGTGACTCCCCGCAACTGGTTGAGGCGCCAGACCAACCGCCGGCCGCCGAAGGCGGAGGGTTTGCTGGCCCAACCCAGCAGCCGGTGGACGGGCGGATGCATCCAGGCGACCAAACCGGCGCCATGCTCCAGCCCTTGATCGCAGCGAACGCGCAGCCTCAGCAGGTCACTGAGCAGGAGCTGCTGGGGGAGGGCCACGGGATCAGCTGCGGATCTGCACCGGCATCACCAGATAGGTGAAGCTCGGATCATCCACCGGCACCAGCACGGCTGGGGTGGTGGGTGCATTGCAGCGCAGCTCCACCCGATCGGCGGCCATCGCCTTGAGCCCATCGAGCACGTAGCGCACATTGAAGGCGATGGCGATCGGCTCGCCCCGAACCACGGCGGCCAGGTCTTCGGAGCCGGAGCCGACATCCTGGGCATCGGCGCTGATGTGTAGCTGGCCGGTGGCCGGATCGCTGCTGATCTTCACGACGTTGTTGTGCTGATCGGCCAGCACGGCCACCCGCTCCAGGGCGGTGATGAAGCCACGGCGGTCCAGTTCCAGGCTGCGGCTGAAGCTGGTGGGAATCAGCTGGCGATAGTTCGGATAGGTGCCGTCGAGGCTGCGGCTGGTCAGCACCTGATCGGCCCAGAGAAACACCACCTGGCCCCGGTCGCAGTAGAGGCTCACCGCCTCCTGGGACTGGCGGCCGGAGAGCAGGCGCTCCAGTTCGCGCAGGGAGCGGGCCGGAACGGTGACGGCGAAGGTGTCGGTCGCGGCTTCACCGTCCAGCTCGGCCTCGTGATCGATGGCGGCCCCTGCGCTGGGTTGGGCGGCGTTCTCCAGGCGCAGCACCGAAAGGCGGTGGCCATCGGTGGCGGCGCACTCCAGGCCCCGGTGTTCAAGGCCGAGATGGACGCCAGTGAGCAGTTGCTTGGCCTCATCGCCGCTGCTGGCGAACAGGGTGGCCCGCAACCCCCGCACCAAGGCATCCACGTTCAGACGAATCGGTGCTCCGGTCTGAAGCAGAGGTAGATCGGGGAAATCCTCGGCCGACAGGCCCCGCATCTGGTAGGTGCCGGAGCGGCTGGTGAGCTCCACCTGGTCCTGGCCTTCCTCGCAGCTGAGCGTGATCGGGCTGTCAGCCGAGAGGCGCGAAACGATTTCGACGAACAGCTTTGAGGGCAGCGTGATCGCGCCGCTGGTCTCCACTGAGGCGGCCAGGCTGGTCTGAATCCCGAGGCTGAGATCGAAGCCGGTGAGGCTGAGACGGCCGGTGCCGGCATCGGCCGTGAGCAGCACGTTGGCAAGCACGGGGTGGGTCGGCCGGGCGGAAACCGCGCGGCTGACCAGCTGAAGGCTGGCGCTCAGTTCGCTCTGGGAACAGACCAGCTTCATGGCGGCGACATCGGGAAGAGGAACACCCGGCGAGGGCCCCACCACGGTTCCACAACCCCTGCCGATCCGCAACGGCAGGGAACCGAAGCCCCCCAACCGATCACCACCACAATCCCCCGCTTTCCCTGCTGGGATTAAAGATTCAGAAAAGAAGAAAAAGTCAGTAGTCGTAGGGGGTGTGGAAACGGGGGAATTTGCTTGAACAGGCTGGCGGCCAGCGGATTCAACGAATTGGCATTGGGGACAAGGGAAAGCTCACAACCCTGAATCACACCTTTCCCACAGATTCCCCTGTTTGTGGAAAACAGCAATCAGGGCGGCGGGGTGGACTTTGGCCCGTCTTTCCCCGTGGAGGGCAGGCTTTTCCTCAGCCTCGAAAGAGACAGTTCACCCATTGGATCGACGCCAGGATCCCTCTGGAACCCTGCTCGCTCAACAGCGGATCGACTCGAAGCCTTGCCTGGTTCGGTTGATCAGGATCGGGCTCAGAAGCCCATCACGTCCGCCACCACGTCCACTTCAGGCGCCAGACCGGCGTGGAAGGCCCCGTCGCTGTTGTCGATTGCGGTTCCGGGATCCTTCAGGCCGTTCCCGGTGAGCACGCACACCACGGTGGCGCCCCAGGGCACGTCGCTGGCCTGTTGCAACAAGCCAGCCACCGAAGCCGCGCTGGCGGGCTCGCAGAACACCCCTTCCTCGCGGCCCAGCAGCTTGTAGGCCTCCAGGATCTCCTGATCGGTCACGGCATGAAAGCTGCCGCCACTCTCCTGGCGCACCTTGAGTGCCTTGTCCCGGTTGGCCGGGTTGCCGATCCGGATCGCCGTGGCGATTGTGTCGGGTTGCTCGACGGTGTGACCGAGCACGAGCGGCGCCGAGCCGCTGGCCTGAAAGCCCATCATCCGGGGCAGCCGCCGGCTGTGGCCGGCCGCCTGGTACTCCTGGAAACCCATCCAGTAGGCGCTGATGTTGCCGGCATTTCCCATCGGAATGCACAGCCAGTCGGGGGCTTCACCGAGGGCATCCACCACTTCGAAAGCGGCGGTTTTCTGGCCTTGGAGGCGGAAGGGATTGAGCGAGTTCACCAGGGTGACGGGATAGCGATCGGCCACCTCCCGCACGATCGCCAGGGCCCGGTCGAAGTTGCCCTTCACCGCCAGCACCTCAGCGCCGTACACGAGGGCCTGGGCCAGCTTCCCCTGGGCGACGTAGCCATCCGGAATCAACACGAAGGCCCGCATCCCGCCCCGGCGGGCGTAGGCGGCAGCAGCGGCGGAGGTGTTGCCCGTGCTGGCGCAGATCACCGCCTCGGCCCCGGCCTCCTTCGCCTTGCTGACCGCCATGGTCATGCCCCGGTCCTTGAAGCTGCCGGTGGGGTTGAGGCCGTCGTACTTGAGAAACACCCGCACATCACGCCCGATTCTCTGCGCGATCGACGGAGCCGGAATCAGCGGCGTCGCCCCCTCCCGCAGGGTGATCACCGGCGTCTGATCGGTCACCGGCAGCCAGCGGCGATAGGCTTCGATCAGACCGGGCCAGTTCTGCATCGTTGGCTTCGCGCCCAGACGTCTGAGAGCGGAAAGCACGGGCACGATCGCAGCAGATGGGGCTGGTTCGAATCTACGCGTCCGCCCTGAGCCACTGGCCGCAAGGCGATCGTTCGAGATCGGGCCTCAGGGTGCCTTCGGTGCCGGCTTGGCTTCCGGTTCGCCGCGCAGTCCGTCGAGGGGGGATTCGGAGAAGAACCACACCAGATCGGAGATCGAACTGGCCTTGCTGGCCAGGCTGATCAGGGCGGGGATGCTGATCGCCATCTGATTGACCGGATAGGCCTCCAGAAAGCCGAGTGGTGTGAGCGTTCCGTTGCCCTGATTCAGTCCCAAGATCACCGCGGAGCGCAGGGCGGGAACCCCGGTCTGGGGGGCGCTCAGGGGCGCGATGATGCCGGCCAGCCGCTCCAGCAGCGCCGAGCCGATCCGGGTGTTGAGCAACCGGCTGGTGAGCACCAGGGGAAGGGTCACCTTCTGGTTCAGCAATTTCGAAACCTCGGCCGGATTCTGGCGGCTCAGGCTCAGCAGGTTTCCCAGCAAGCCGCGCGCTTCGCCGGTCTGGGCAAGGTGCGCCAGGTCTGCCACCGGAATCGAGCGGCGAAAGGCGCCGCTCACCAACACGATCTGCTCGGCGGCCTGCAGGCCAGGCGCGGCCATGCTGAGGGAGAGTCCCAGCAGGGCTCCCCAGAGTTTCGAGCTTCTGGGCAAGGATCGCTCCGGATCTACGCCGAACTCTAGAAGCTATCGAGCTGAAGCCAAACCAGCCCTGGCGCCGATGTCCGGGGCCACCAGCACATCCCGCAACAGCCGCACCACGCTGCGCTCGGCAAGTCCCTGGGCCAGCTGGAGTCCCATACGCCGCAGGTCGGGTTCCGCCAGTAGCCGCGGCAGGCGGTTCAGCAGCAGCTGGGGTTCGAACCCAGGCAAGGACCGCAGGATCTCCAGCAAGGGCTCGATCGGTGCCAGGCCCAGCAGCGAATCCTCTGGGCTCGCCGCGCGAGCACCCCGAAGCCCAGGCGGCTGAAGCCGCTTCGGCAGTCGGCGGCCCAGGTTCTGAAACGCTTGCCAGCCCACCGCATCGACCCGGTCCACCAGGGCGTCCACCAGTTGCTGGCGCAGCATCCCCCCCCGGGGTGAGAACAGAAAATCGAGCACCTGATCGAGCAGCCCTTCCACGTCAAGCTGGTCCTGGAGGGAGGCGCTGCTGATCAGGTTCTCCAGGCGCTGCCAGCGGAAGTCGTCGCCTTCGAAGAGCATCTCCCGCAGGCTGCGGCGCAGGGCCGGATCGGGATCCTCCATCAGGCGGCGGGCGAAGTAGGGATAGGCGGCACCAAGAATCTTGAACTCCGGGTCCACGCTCAGGGCGATGCCCTCCAGGGTCACCAGGGAGCGAATGATCAGGGCGTAGTAAGGAGGAACCTGGAACGGGAAGCGATACATCACCCCCGAGAGGTCGTCGGTGACGGCCTTGAAATCCATCCGGCTCACCCCCATCTCCAGGGCCTGGCCGAACACCGCCTCGAAGGCCGGCACGATCGGCTGCAGGTCCACCTGTTCCCCCAGGAACCCCAGGGTGACGAAATCGGTGGAGAGGGCGTCGAAGTCGCGATTGACCAGGTGAACAACCGCCTGGATCAGCCCGGTGCGGGATTCGCGGCTCACCTGGCTCATCATGCCGAAATCGAGGAAGGCCAGCCGACCGTCCGCCATCGCCAGCAGATTGCCGGGGTGGGGATCGGCGTGGAAGAAGCCGTGCTCCAGCAGTTGCTCCAGGCTGCAGTTCACCCCCACCCGCACCATGTCATCGGGGTCGATGCCCAGGGCTTCCACCGCCTTGAGGTTGGTGAGCTTGACCCCATCGATCCACTCCATCGTCAGCACCCTCCGGCTGGTGGCCTGGTGGTAGATGGCCGGTACGGCGATGCGGGGGTTGTGGCGGTGCAGGCGGGCGAACGTCTCGGCGTTGGTGGCTTCGTTGAGGTAGTCCATCTCCTCGAACACCCGCTGGCCGAGCTCATCGATCAGGGCGACCAGGTCGCTGCGAATCAACCGGACATTGCGGTTCAGCCAGGCGGCGATGTTCCGCACGATGTAGAGATCGAGGGTGATCTGCTCCCGCAGGCCCGGTCGCTGAACCTTGACCGCCACTGCCTGACCGCCTTTGAGCCGGCCCCGGTGCACCTGGCCCAGCGAAGCGGCCGAGATCGGCTCCCGGTCGAGTTCGGCATAGATCTCCTCCACCGGAGCACCGAGGTCCTCTTCGATGCAGGCCATGGCCAGGGCGCTGTCGAAGCCCGGCAGTTGATCCTGCAGTTCCGCCAGGGCCTCCAGCAGCACCGGCGGCACGATGTCGGGCCGCGAGGAGAGGGCCTGACCCGCCTTGATGAAGGCGGGCCCCAGGCTGGCCAGCAGATCCGCGCATTCCGTGGCGCGAGCCTGGGCCCGCTCCGGGTTGGCCAGCAGGCCACTGAAGCGGTCGAAGCCCACCCCCAGCAGAAACAGCCCGATTGGCACGAGCGTCTGCCATAGCCTCCTCACCAGCCGCTGCGGATGGCCGGCGTAGATGCGGCTGATCGCTTCCGGGTCGTAGCGAAGCAGGCCCGCCGCTTCGATGAAATCGCTGAGCTCGGGCGGGGCGCCCCCGCTGTCGGAGCGAACCATCGTGGGGAGGAGCACTTCACCTCTTCTAAACGAATCCAGCCACCGCTACGGTCGGGCCACTGACCGGAGACCGTGGTGCTCACGGGCCTGCGCCTCGAGAACATCGCCCTGATCGACGGCCTGGAGCTCAGCTTCGACCGGGGTTTCACGGTGCTGACCGGCGAAACCGGCGCCGGTAAATCCCTGTTGCTCGATGCCCTCGATGCCCTGCTCGGCGGCGCCCAGGGCAGCCAGGGAGCGCGGCTGTTGCGCCAGGGCTGTGAGCGGGGCCTGATCGAGGCCTGTTTCGAGATCTCGGCGCCGGTGCGGGCCTGGCTGGCGGAGCAGCATCTCGACGGCGACGAACCGGAGCTGCTGCTCAGCCGCGAGTGGCGGCAGATGGCCGATCGGCTCCAGAGCCGCAGCCGGCTGAACGGGGTGGCGGTGAACCGGGCCCAGCTGCTGGAACTCCGCCCCCTGTTGCTGGAGATCACCGTGCAGGGCCAGACCCAGCAGCTGGCCCGGCCCGGGCAGCAGCGCCGCTGGCTGGACCGTTTTGGCGGCGAGGAGTTGCTGGCCCTACTGGAGCCGGCCCGCGCCGCTCAGCGGCGCTGGAAACAGGCCGTCGCCGCCCTGGAGCAGGCCCACAGTGATCGCCAACGGCTGGAGCAGGAGCGCCGGGTTCAGCAGCAGCTCCTTGATGAACTGGAGGCGGCCCGGCTGGAGGAACCGGGCGAGCGGGCCGCCCTGGAGGCCGACCAGGATCGTTTGGTCCACGGGGTGCGGCTCCAGGAGGGGGTGATGGCCCTGATCGGTCGGTTGCAGGAGGGGGCCGAGGGGGCGCCGTCGGTGTTGGATCACCTGGCCGCCTGTGAGCAGGAACTGCAGGCGATGGCCGCCCTGGATGCGGACCTGCAGCCCAGGCTGCGGGCCCTGGTGGAGACCCTGAGCCAGGTGCAGGATCTGGCCCGGGATCTGGACCGCTACAGCGCCGGCCTGGAGAGCGAGCCGGAGACCCTGGCCATCCTGCAGGATCGGATTGCCCAATTGCGCAGCCTGGAGCGGCGCCATGGGCTGGATCTGGCGGAGCTGATCGCCGAGCGAGATCGCCTCAGGAAGTGGCTCGGGCCTGGTGGTGGTGAGGCCTCCCTGGCCCAGTTGGAAGGGGCGGAGCGGCAGGCCCGCCAGGAGCGCGATCGCCTTCATGGCCAGCTCAGCGAGCTGCGGCGCCAGGCCGCCGCCCGGCTGCAGGAGCAGTTGATGACGGCCCTGCGGCCCATGGGCCTGGCGGCGGTGCGCTTCGTCGTGGGGGTGGAGCCCGCCACCGCCGGTGAAGAGGGATCCGATGCGGTGCGGTTCCTGTTCTCCGCCAACCCAGGCCAGCCCCTGGCGCCCCTGGCGGAGGTGGCCTCAGGAGGGGAGATGAGCCGCTTTCTGTTGGCCTTCAAAACCTGCCTTGCGGCCACCGATCCCCACGTCAGCCTGCTGTTCGATGAGATCGACGCCGGTGTCAGCGGCCGGGTGAGCGGCGCCATGGCCGATCTGCTGCATCGCCTGGCCGGCCAGCGCCAGGTGTTCTGCGTCACCCACCAGCCCCTGGTGGCCGCGGCGGCCGATCATCACTTCCGGGTGAGCAAGCAGGTGGAGGAGGGCCAGACCCTGACGCGGGTGTCCCACCTGCGGGACACCAAGGAGCGGCAGCGGGAGCTGGCCGAGCTGGCCGGTGGCGATTCGGGCGAGACCCGCAGCTACGTGGCCAGTCTGTTGGAGAAGCGGGCGGCCTGAAGCAGCGCCCAGTTCGTAGCGCCCCAGAAGGGCTGAACGTTGAATTCAGTGGCAAAGTGGGGTGATGACGCCCGCAACGCAACCCACAACCCAGCGCGACGACCCTTCCAGCGCCAGCTCCACGGCTGCGCCGGATCGATCTGAAGGCTAGGTGGATGGGGCGGAGGTGAGAGCTAGCTTGATTGAGCAGGTGGAGGTGCTGCTGCGCGAGTCGGGCAACGACGAACCCTTCGATGCCGCCGCCTGGGTCGACCGCTGGCTGCGGCGCCCCAACCATGCCCTTGGCGGCGCCAGTCCTGAGCATTACCTGAACAGCCGCGATGGCGAGACCGTGCTCTCCAGCTTGATCGGCGCCATGGCGGCAGGCTCCTACATGTGATCCCCTGGGGTTGAGCGATGCGACCACCATCTGGCGCAGGATGAGGGAACCAAGGGGAGGGAAGTTATGAACCCAACCACTCCTGTTCCAGGTTGATGAGTGCTCGGAACTCAGGATCTTGATGCACCAAGCTTGCATCGTTTTCCAGTGCGGCCGCGGCGATCCAGGCATCCGCCACGGACAGGGCGTTCAACGCGTTGATCTCGGCGGCTGTTTCCAGCAGTGGGCCTGAGGCCTCCACCCATTGCATGGGGAGGCTGAGGAGCTGTTCATCGGCGAGCCTGGCTTTCGCCTCGCCCTCATCCTTCCAGACGCGGTAGAGAACTTCCATCCGCGTCATGAAGCAGATCAAGCAAATTCCTTGTCCTGTGGCGGCCAGCCGCAGAACTTCTGCGACCCGCAAGGCACCGGCTTCGTTGTCCCTAAGGGCAAGCAGGGCCGAGGTGTCCAGCAGCCAGCGGTGGCCCATTCAGTGTTCCCTGGCCCGATCGAGGCCCCGATTAGTGAGCAACCGCGCGAGGCTGCCGCCCTTCCCCGACCCCCGGAAGGCATCGATGGGGTCGTTCTTCACTGGCACCACCCGGATCGAGCCATCCCCTTCCACGAACCACTCCAGCCGGCAAGCCGGCCCGAGGTCGTAGCGTTGGCGAATCGCGGCGGGAATCACCCCTGGTTTGCGCCATACCATCGGGGCCAGCGGCGCCATCGGCCGAAACGGCTGACCATGGGCAACCCTTCGGTGTTCCTCTCCTATTCCCACGACTCGCAGGCCCACAAGGACTGGGTGCGCAAGTTGGCGGAGGATCTGCGCAGCCAGGGCGTGGACGCCACGCTGGATCAATGGGATCTGAGAGCCGGCGCCGATCTGGTGGCCTTCATGGAGGCGGGGATCCGCGGGGCCGACCGGGTGTTGATGGTGTGCACCGGCACCTACGTGCGCAAGGCGGAGCAACGCAAGGGGGGCGCGGGTTACGAGGGCATGATCGTGACCAGCCACGTGGCCCGCTCCACCGACACGGTGAAGTTCATCCCCCTGGTCCGCGACAACCCGGCCGACCCCCTGGTGCCGGACTTTTTGGGCCCCCGCCTCTGGCTCGACTTCCGCGACGACGAGCTCTACGCCGAGCGACTTGAGGATCTGCTGCGGGAGCTGCATGAGCTGCCCCGCTACCGCAAGCCGCCACTGGGGCGGCCTGCGTTCCTGCAGGACCTGGCCAAAGCCGAGGCTCAGCCAGCCGTGGAGCCGCCGGTGTTGACTCCCGCGCGATTCAACGCCACCCAGGGCCTTCTGCTGCGTCAGGGCGACCAGTGGCAGCTTGAGAGGCGCCATCTGTTTTTGGATGGCTACTTGGAGGAACTTGCGCTTGGCGTGTCCCTTTCCATGGTGAAGATCCCGGCGGGCACGTTCCTGATGGGCTCTCCCCAGGATGAGCCGGAGAGGTTGGACCGAGAGGGCCCTCAGCACAAAGTGACGCTGGGCTCTTTCTTAATGGCGCAGACGCCGATCACCCAGGCCCAATGGCGGGCGGTGGCTAGCTGGCAGAAGGTGGAGCGCTACCTGAAGCCCGATCCCTCCAGCTTGAAAGGGCCGAATCGTCCGGTGGAGCGGGTGAACTGGTTTGAAGCGATGGAGTTCTGCCATCGGCTGAGCCTGCGCACTGGCAAGCTCTACGGCCTACCCAGCGAGGCCCAGTGGGAGTATTCCTGCCGCGCCGGCAGCACCAGGCCGTTTCATTTCGGAGACACGCTCACGCCGGAGCTGGCCAACTATGACTGCAATTACACCTATGGAAAAGGTCCTAAGGGCACCTACCGAGAGCAGACCACCGAGGTGGCCAGCTTCCCGGCCAATGCCTGGGGCCTCCACGATCTGCACGGCAATGTGTGGGAGTGGTGCGAAGACCACTGGCACAACTATTACCATGGTGCTCCAGACGATGGGAGTGCCTGGCTGGATCCGTCTGCCAGAGAAGGTTCTAGAAGGCTGCTGCGCGGCGGCTCCTGGAGCGCCCTCCCCAGGAAGTGCCGCTCGGCCTACCGCAACCACCTCGGGCCCGGCGACGCCTCCCTCAACGTCGGTTTCCGTGTGGTCTGCCTCCCCCAGGGGCCTTCCCTCAACAATTAAACCCTTAATCCCTCAACACTCGGCTGTTGCTTAACCCTGGCTGTTGTGGGTGGCGCCGTAGGCGCCTTCGATTGTTTGCCCCTTGGCCTGCCTTCCCTGAACGACCTCACCCCGGCCCAGTTCGCTGAGGTGTGTGCCGCCAACCCGGCGGCAGGTCCAGCATGCGCAACACGCGTCTGTTGATGCGTCTCCAGCTTTGGGCTGATCGTCAGGGCGGCTGGGTGCTGTTCGACAGCTCATGCAGCTTCCGTCTCCCCGATGGCTCGGTGCTCAGCACTTAGCGCCTGGAGCCGGCAACGATCTTGGCGATGGTCAGCCCACGCTGGATCAACCCGGCACCAGTTGGATGGGGCACCTCGGGCCAAACGCGTTTGCCAGCCTGCGATCCGCTGTCAGCAGGTGGCACGAGAGGGTCTCCGCCAGGGCCACGTAGGTGGCGTCGTAGGCGGTGAGATTCCCCCTCAGCTGCCAGACGCGGCCCAGCAGGTCCGCGCTGCCGTGGAGGCGGATGCCGAGAGTGGCCAGCACGATGATCATCCGCTCGGCTTGGGGAGGGTCCAGCTGGCCGCCCAGGCTCAGGCGCCGCAGTACCGACACCACCTCAACATCCACCAGATGGGGTGCATGGATGGGGAGTGAGGAAAGGCTCCGCCGTGCAGGCCCATCATTCAGCAGGGCGGCCACCACCGCTGAGGCATCGGCCACGATCACCGTTCGTCCCGTTCCGAGCCCAGGGCGGCCACGATGGAGTCGGTCGGCACCGCCAGATCCGGCAGGGCGGCCAGTTGGGAGGCGGCGTTCGCCCTGCGGGAGGCTTCGCTGAGTTCACGCACAGCAAAGGCACTGAGCGGCAGGCCCGCTTGGGTGGCGAGCCGTTCGAGGCGCTCGGCGACCTCGTCAGGGACGTTGCGAAGGTAGAGCGTCCGCATGGGGCTTTCGGGCTGCTTGCTGTCTGCTAGCAGCCTACCGCTGGCAGCGGCTGGCCTTTGCTGGCGCCTTACTCTCGCCACCAGACTCGTTCCGCACCGGAACGGCCCGCGCCTGGCTGCATGCGATGACCCCACCCCCGGAACGCGATCAGCTGTTCATCAGCTACAGCCATGCCGATCGGGATTGGGTGGACAGGCTGCAGAAGATGATCACGCCCCTGGTGCGCAGCGAGGCCCTGCGGCTGTGGGATGACTCCCGGATACCACCGGGGGCGAAGTGGAAGGCAGAAATCGAGAAGGCCCTCGCTAGCGCCAAGGTGGCCCTGCTGCTGGTGAGCGACGACTTTCTGGCCTCGGAATTCGTGACCAACAAGGAGCTGCCGCCGCTGCTGCGGGCTGCCGAGGAGGAAGGCCTATGCATCCTCTGGGTATGTCTTACCCCCTGCTTCTACGAAGCCACCCCCATCCACGAGTACCAGGCGGTGCTGCCTCCCGGAGAGCTCCTCGATGCGATGAGCCCGGTGCAGCAGAAGGGGGCGCTCAAGACCATTGCCGGGGCTATCCGCGATGCTCTTCGCTCTGAGGTTGCCCCGGCCCAGGTTCCACCAGCCCAGGCTCAACCAGCCCAGGTTCAAACACGGCCCGTTCCTGCGCCTTTGCCATCTTCCCCAGCCGCCCCAGCGGCAATGGATTCCTCGCGGCTGCAGCGCTTCCCCACCAGCACCTGCCTGTTGCGCCAGGAAGGCGGCCGCTGGAGCATGGAGCGGCGATCGCTGCAGGTGGAGGGCTACCAGCAGGACCTGGGGGAGGGCGTGGCCCTCACCATGGTGACGATCCCGGCCGGCAGCTTTCTGATGGGCTCTCCTGAGGACGAGCCAGAGCGATCAGACGATGAAGGCCCCCAGCACAAAGTGACGCTGGGTGCTTTCTTCATGGCTCAAACACCGATCACCCAGGCCCAGTGGCGGGCGGTGGCGGCTTGGCAGAAGGTGAGGCGCGACCTGAAGCCCGATCCCTCGACGTTCAAGGGAGCGAACCGTCCGGTGGAGCAGGTGAGCTGGCTTGATGCGCTGGAGTTCTGCCGCCGCCTGAACCAGCGCACGGGCCAGCTTTACGGGCTGCCGAGCGAGGCCCAGTGGGAATACGCCTGCCGCGCTGGCAGCACCACACCGTTTCATTTCGGGGCCACGCAGACGCCGGAGCTGGCCAATTACAACGGCAATCACGTTTATGGAAACGGCCCCAAGGGCACCTACCGCGAGCAGACCATCGATGTGGCCAGCTTCCCGGCCAATGGCTGGGGCCTGCATGACATGCACGGCAATGTGTTGGAGTGGTGCGAAGACCATTGGTATGACAGTTACAACTTCGCTCCTGGCGATGATCAACCCTGGTTTATTCCTGGTGCCGCTGCTGATGAACCAAGGCTGCTGCGCGGCGGCTCCTGGATCAGCGACCCCGGGAGGTGCCGCTCGGCCTACCGCAACCGCGTCGTGCCCGGCGGCGCCGACGACGACGTCGGTTTCCGTGTGGTCTGCCTCCCCCAGGACCCTTCCCTGAACCCTTAATCCATCAATCCCTCAACACTCGGCTGTTTTTAACCCTGGCTGTCGGGCGTTGGTTGTTGGCAGTTGGCTGTTCCGGGACGGCGCCGCAGGCGCCGGCGATTTGGAGCAAGGTCTTAGCCGGCGGGGCCATCCCTCTGTCCATGGTGGTGATGATGAGGTTAAGCTTCTCGATCAGCCCGTCATCTCAAGATCAGGTGGCTGGATTCACGAAGGCATGGTCGGCCAGGGAGCCATTGGAGCTGATCGAGATCGATTAGGGGCCGGAGGCCCCCGAAGTGTCGCTCTGGCGGGCCCCGGGCTCCCGCGCCGTGCCGAGCATGTGGCCGGCGAAGATGTCACGGTTCACCTTCAGGTTGGTCACCTGGAAATAGGAGCCGTGGGCACAGCCGATCTCGTAGCCCCCCCAGAACTGGCGGGCACAGGTGGTGGGATCGAGTTCGAGGTACTCCCGGGTCACAGGGAAGCGGCCCCCCAGAGGCCCGCCCACCGGATCCCCCTTGGCATCGAGGTTGACCCAGGCGTCCACCAGTGCCGGATAGGGGCCTCGACGGCCGTTGGCGGGACGGTTCTCCGGCCGCAGGCGGCCCTGCACCGGTGCGATCGAGAGCGCACTGCCTGCGCTGAACCAGTTGGCCACCCGACCGGAGGGATGCTGCCGCTCCAGCTCCCGAAGGCCCTCGTAGGCCACCACCGTGCCCCAGCTGTGGGAGATCACGTCGATGCGGGTCCCGGCAGTGAGCAGGGGACCCACCACCCGGGTGAAGCGATCAAGGATCCGACGGCGCATGCCGTCATCGAGCATGTAGACGAGGAAATCGTCGATGGACAGGGAACTGCCGCGGGCGACGGGCAGCTGATCGAGGCGACCGCTGCGGGAGGCTTCATGGATGCGGCGGTCGTCGATCACATCAAGGATCGACTGCCGCAGGGCGTTCACCTCCTCGGCGGGCAGGCTGCGCTGGAGGCTGCGGCTGCGGTTCACGAGGTCGCTCCAGAGCACCTCCTGCCTTCCCCTTCCCAGATCGCTGGGATCGAAGGTGACCCCCACATGGGGGGAAAGGGCCTGCCACCAGTCGTTTGAATAGCCGGCGCGGTGGTTCCCGATGCCATGCACGGTCACCAGCACCCGGCCGCTCGCCCGCAGGCCCCGCTCCGGCAGGGAGACGCCCTGCAGCGTCACCATCGTGTCCAGGTACTTCATGTGGGCCTGGTAGACCATCTGCTGGGCGGTGAGGGCCTCCGCACCCGCATGCAGTTCGGCTGCCAGATCCCCGCAGGGGCCTTGCCCCGATGGCGCCTCATCTGGACCGTTGTCGATCTCGCCGGCCTGCCCGAAGATCGGCGCGGCCAACTCCCGGCCCTCGTGCTGGGGAACCTGTTCGAACTGCCCCTGCAGCTGCTGCGCCGCGGCCTCGATCGCTTCCCGGCTGCCGAGGTGGTCATTGCCCCGCAGCACTTTGCAGAAGTGATAGGTGAAGGCGCCGTGGAACTCACCGTCGATCGGGGCATCGGCGGCCGTCTGGGTTTCCATGCAGGCCATCAGGCTGGTCTGGGGAACCTCGGCGAGCTGCGTGGGGCGCGTGGTTCCCACCTCGCCCCGCCACGCCCTGGCGGGGGCCTGGGGCGGCACCAGGAAGCGGGCGTTGCTGATGCTGCTCTCGGGGGGCGGGTCGCTGGAGCGGCGGCCCTGCAGTTCCGCAGGGTGGGCCAGCACGACGCGCTCCTGCCCGTCTTCGCTGCGCACACCGATGAAGCGGGCGCTGCCGCCGGAATGGCAGGTGTCCTTGAGGATGATCAACTGAACGGCGGGGTCGACCCGCTGGGCCAGCTCATACCATTCGTCGTCGCTGAGATAGGTGGAGGGATCGTTGAAATCCATGTCCTGCAGACAGGTGATCTCATCGCGCATATCCTGCTCTTCGCCACTTTCATCCGGCACATAGGATCCGTGCCCGGAGAAATGAAAGACCAGCAAGTCTCCAGCCCTGGCCCCGCGCGTCAACCAGTCCCATTGCCTGAGCACCTCCGCCTTCACGACCTGCTCATCTACAAGCAGCTGGATTTCCTCTGGCGGAAAACCGAAGCTGTTGACCAGAAGATCGCGGAGATTATGAACATCATTCACGCAGCCCTTGAGGGGTGCTGATAGGTAGCTGTTGATGCCACAGAGAACGGCTTTGCGTGTCATGGGAGGTATGGAGTTGATTGGGAGGAAAATCTGACGTCATCCAACTGATGAATGCGAAATCACCAGCCGCAGCTTCTACTATTCATCGTAGAGAGGATCTGGGCTGGCAGGCCTCGACCATTGCGGTTTCTTCGCACACCCTGTCGGCTCCCCAGCCCTGGCGGCCACGGCCCGGCTATCCCTGGGGTGCAGCAGGTGCTTTGAAGGCTTGGAGGGCGGCCTTCAGATTCTCCTGGAACAGTTCCAAATCCTGATAGATTTTTAACTGACGACGCAGGGAATCGGCATTGAATGCTGGCATGGCGGCACACCTCATGTAATTCAGGGCAACCTTTTTTGGGTTGTTGGAAGTGAGGAGCATCAGATCTGCTCGGGAAAGGGTGGCCCATTCGTCATCCGGATAATTACGGATCGATGATTCAATGGCCAGCTCTGTCGCCGCCACCAACTTGGCGAGAAAGTCAGCGCGTTTCTCCAGCTCCATTTCTGCGATTCGCTCATCATCGTGATTCAGGGCCCACTCATTGGGATGCAACTTGGCCAGCTCAATCTGAACCGATTGCATGGCGACAGCATTAAGGCCTGAATAATAATGACTTCGATGTTTTTCAAAACCCTGCAGATAAGCTTGAAGGCTCTTCTCAAGGAATGGAGACAACAGTGCTCTGCGTTGTAGTTCGGCTGGGTCGGATTCAACTTCCACTGCGTTGTGCCACCGTGTTTTCCAGTTGCTGGCGATCAAAGAATGGGTCTCGGCAAGTTCCCAGTCCGTGAGACTGCTGGATTGAAGTGCTCGTTCCGCGGCCTGATCCGAAACTGTTAGCTTCTTCAGCTTCTGGTAGATCGTGGCCAGCTTTTGATTGGCCTCGACATCCAACATGTCGAACTCACGAATGCGCTCCCAGGTTTTGGCAGAGATTTCGTGATCACCCATTTTGAACTGGGCTTCGCCAATCATGCGTAAACCTTCTTTTTCCCATGGTTGGCCTGCTACAGCCTCACAGAGCTTCAGCAGATCTGCGCGCATGGGGGCCGCTTGCTCAACCTGTTCGCGGAACTTGAGCGGCACCACGACCACCTTGCCGGCATCGAAGCTTGTGAGGCCCGGGAGCAACTGGAAGACGGGGCTGTCTGGTTTCTCGTTGTTCAGGGTGGCCTTGATGGTTTGCACCAGTGCTTCAACGGCCTGGGACGGGTGGTCTGGATCATAGGGAAGATACCTGTCAACTTTCAGATCAAATACATGCGGGTCGCCACGCTTATCGGATTTGATCATCACTGTGTACTGGCTCTTGAGAGCATGGCGAATGCCAAGCTCGTAAAATGCATTGGCATTGTGGATGGAGATATCCGCAATCACGAGGTCTGCAACAAGTAGCTCCCGGAACATATCGCTGCGAATATCTCCTTGCTGAATGAATTCACCGGTGGTGCCTCCTGTCATCCCTAGCTGGGAGAGTGCCGCACTGATCAGTTCCGTATCAATCAAATCAAAATCGATCGGATTCTCTCCGAGGGAATTCGCTTTCACGCCGAATGGCCGAACGATAAAGGCCCTTCCGCTGGAGTCTGTCATGGCTCTGGATTTCTTCTGAGGAGGTTTGCGCTAGAGCTGGTCTCACGATAGATGAGCTGTCACGATCATTGGATCGTGACGATTTCCGAATCTTCTTCCCCACCCGTGCCATAGCTGGTAACAGCGGCGGAGGCACCAGCACCCCCCTGGTCGGCTGCAGGTCCCAGCGTCTGCTGGGCAAGAAGACCCAGACGTTCGGCGATCAGCTTGGCCCGGCCGGCCAGGCGGGGGTTGAGGTGGCCCTGCGCTTCGAAGAGCACCTGGAGGATGCGCAGATGCTGCACCACCGAATCCAGCTCCCTTGGGGTTCCGGGCACATGGGCCAGGGCATCGGCATAGGTCTTCTGCACTTCGGTGAAGCTGGTTTCGCCTGCTCGCCCCTTGCTGCCAAGGGAACGATCGACCAGGCGCTCGGTCATCAGCGCGTCGGCCGGCATCACCGCGTTCCAGAAATCCGGGTTTGCACGCCAGGCCGCACGGGCCTGCTGCACACACCCACGCGCCAGCTCGACAGAGGCCGGCTTCGCCTCGATGCCGAAATCCCTCACCGCTTCCAGAGCGAGGCGGTTCAGCCTCTGATACGGCTGCTCTCCGGCCTTGGCGTACCAGTCGATGGCCCGCTCCAGGGCCTGGTGACTATCCCCACCTTCCTTATCGTGATCCTTACGCAGGTTCCCCGCCAGAACGGCGGCCAGCCGCTTGTAGGCACTTCCCAGCAGTGCGGCCCGTTCGGGATTGTTGCCCGCTGGCGACTCTGTTCCCTTGTTCTGTTCAGGACGATCCAGGGTGGTCGATGCCAGCTGTACGAGTCCATCCAGGCGTCCCAGGGCGGTGGTGATCAGTAACGCGTCTGCTGTGGCATGGCCGGTGCGGGCTTCGAGGTTGGCAAGCTGTTCGATGGCACGGATCGGAACGCCCCCGTTGCCGTCCTCTTCGCGGATGGCGGAAAGGTACTGCTCCCGGGCCTTGTCGAAGTAGGCGTCACCGAGTTCTGCGTAGACCTCACCCAGGGTGAAACGCACCGCCGGCAGGCTCTTCCATGCATCGGGACAGGACTGCAGCGCCAACTCGACGGCACCCGCCAGTTCACGGCTCCGCTGGGACGACGGTGGATCCCCGTCCGCCGCTTTCGTGGCCAGTTCCCTGAGCCGCTGAATCAGCTCCTCGTGGGTCACGGGTTTCCAGCCGTCCACCGTTTCGGAGTCGGCGCGGTCGCGCAGGGGATCGATCACGAAGCTGGGATCCCCGTAAGCCTGGTAGGCGCCCCAGGTGTTGAGGCTGGGGAACTCCTCGTGGGTGCGTGAGCGGGCCGCGAACACGGCATCGCCGAAGGGGCGGTTGCGGAGGATCTGGCCATAGAACTCCTCGGCGAACACCCTGGCGGCGCCATCGTCCACGGCCCAGCCTGCCGCCACCACGGCTCGCACCCCCATCTCGATCAGTTCGCGGGAGATGCTGTAGGCCAGCCGGTTGAAGGCCACCGGCCGGGCATCCGCCTTGGCCAGGTGGCAGCAGTTGAGGAAGACCAGGTCGGGAACCGTTTCCATGGCCCCGATCTCGGCGGCGGTGATCAGCAGCCCATCGGAGAGCACCACCCCGCTGCGGGAGCCGCCGTCGCGGGTCTTCTCGTCGTATACCCCGTGGGCGGCGATGTGAACGATCCGATAGAGGGATCGGTAGAGCTTGTTGATGATGTCCACGGCCTTTTCACCACCGATGGCCTCCTCGCACTCGTAGCCGTACTGCCGCAGCACGGTCACCACCGTCTGCGCTTCGTTGGTAGCACCTTCGAGGCCATCGAGGGCTTCGGGAGCCTTCCGGGTGGGGCCATCGGCGAAGACCTTGTTGAACCCCTCGGTGGAGGGGTTGCCGATCACATAGGCGCGTTTTTCGAGGGTCTGGCGCACCTGGGTGCGATAGCGGGGCGACTGCAACTGCCGCACCATTCTCGTCGAGAGGGCCAGGGGCTTGTCGTCGGACAGCAGCAGCTCCCAGGGAAGGTTGGCGGTGTAGCCGTCGAGCACCAGCACCATGCGGTCCATCTGCCGGGCCTGGTTCTTGAAGTCATGGGGCACCAGCAGCTGGAACAGGGTTCTGGAGAGATCCTCCACGTAGGTGGACTCCCGGATCGAGGACTCCACCAAGGACTCCACCAGTCCTGGCTGCCGCTGATGCAGGGTGGTTTCCGAGCGTGCCCGTTGTCCGAGGTAGGCGAACCGGAGTCGTTGGGCGATGGCCCGGCGTGGCTTGGCTGCCGTTGTTGCAGATTCCTCGCGCTGGTCCGCATCGGTCACTTCGAGGCGGGGCCAGTAGGCCACACCCTGGCTGGCATCGAGTCGCTGGCTGAAACCTTTGCCCTGGCGGAGCTCCCGGTCGGCTTCCACGCGCGTGCCGTAGCGGGCGCCATCGCGGTTGATCTGCTCGGCCACCCGCACCAGGGCCCTCGCAGCCGTGGCGGCGATGTCGAGGTAGAGCTCCACGATCTCCAACTGGGTGATCCGCACCGGAACGTCCGGCCGCGCTTCGGAGAACTGATGGTTGGCCGCCAGCACCCCACGCACGAGGGCGGCCACCGAATCCTCCACACTGATGTTGGTGGTGGAGTTGTAGCCGAGCAGCAGGGCGGAAAGCGGCGCTTCGATGGCCTCGGGGGCATCGCCAGATTGCCGATCCACCATCTGGAGCAGGTAGCGGAGGGTGCCCACCCGCACGGCTTCCGTGAGGGTGACCGCGCTGAGTTCGCCATAGGAGCCGAGCCCGATCACCACCGCTCCGCGGGTTCTGCCCTTTCGCCGTTCCTCGGCGTTGCTGGTGAGGAGAACAACAGTGGCCGTGCCCTGCGCTCCGGCGTAGAGGCCGAGGCGATGGCGCATCGAGAGTTCACGGTCGACGATCTCGCGGTCGATCAGGGCCTCGGGCCCGGAGATGGCATCCTGCAGGTAGTGACCCACCATCACCGGTTGGGTGACGAAGCGCAGATCCATGGCCTTGCAGCACACCTGCAGGCAGGGGGCCGGCCTGGCCTGGAGCGGCTGGCGCTTCCGCCCGCCGAGCAGGCTGAGGGCCACTTCCTCCTCGGTGGGATAGGGAATGGGGCCGGCGTCATAGACCACCGGTGCCATGGCGGAGCGCAGCGTGGCCATGGTGTTCACCGCCCTCAGCCTGGCCGGCTCGGTGCTGCCCGTGGCGAGCAGATCGAGGATCGCGGGGAAGTGCGCCGCACTGTTACAGAGGGCGGCATGCTCCTCGGGCATGGCATAGAAACTGCCGATGCCGGGGATGGGGCCGGAGGCCCAGGTCACCGCGCCATCGCCCGCCGGAGTCCCGAGCATTTTCAAGCGATCGTTCTGCTCCAGGAGGCCGCAGGGGGTCATGCTGGCCTGGCCGTAGACGTAGATCACCTTCTGCTTGTGCTGTTCGGGCAGCTCGGGGCTCTCCTGATCCCACAACCAGCGGGCCTGGGCGAGAACGTCCTTGCTGGGAGTGGCGGCCGTGCCGTCTCCGGTCCAGCGGTCCCGGTTGCGCTGCTTCAGCTCCTCCCACACCCCCTCCTGGAAGTAGTCGTCACGCTGCTGGACATCTCCGGCTTCCTTGAAGCCGGGCTTGGGCAGAAGCTGAAGCATGCCGGGGAAGCCGGCCACGATGGTGAGGATCTGCTGCATCGAGTGCGTGCTGTCGAGGCGCGCCAACTTGCGGATCAGGTCTGACTTACCCAGCAGGGTCTCCACCATCTGGTGCGATCCCTGGTTCGGCGTGCCGAGCATCACGAAGCGGGCGCCACTGCGGCCCATCAGCTCGTTCCAGAGTGGTTCATGTGTTTTCACCAGGGCGCGCACCAACAGCCCCCCCATGCCGTGGGCCAGGAGGCGCACCGGTTGGCCGGAAGCCGCCGTTTCCTGCAGCAGAGCCTTCAGGCAGGTCGCCAGTTCGACGGCCGTTTCCTGCAGAGGTCGGCGCCAGTCGTAGGCGAAGCGCACGACTCGATGGCTGCCGATCAGCGACTTGCAGAGTTCGCCGTAGAACAGGGCAAACAGTTTCTCCGCCTTGATGGACCGATTGGCTGCGTCGCCGTAGGCGATCTTCTCCAGCCCGCCGAGGGCCAGGGTGCCGGGATCGAACCAGAGGCGATCGCGGGCTGCCTCGTTCCAGAGGTGGGAGGCCATGCAGTCGGGCAACACCACGACCACCGGCAGGGTCCGCTCGGTGGTCGCATCGATCCCTGTGGAGCTTCGCAGAGACCGCTCGTCGGCACGATCGGTGTCGAGGCTGCCCTCATCGATCAGGCCGGAGAGGGGATGGAACCCGGCGATGCTGGTGGGGCTCGTTTCGGTGAGCCAGCGACGCAGGGCACCACGGGAGGAGGCATTGGCGAAGTAGTTGAAGTGGCTGACCCGGGGGCCCTGCTCGAAGAGCTGATGGGCGTGGCCGGGTCGGGCGATGCCCGCCCCCATCGAATCGGTGTCCACGACGAGGTCGTTGTTCACCCCTTCGAAGAAGACGAAGTCGGTGAACAGCACCCCCAGGCGCTTGAGCAGGTGCCCGCCTTCGATGTCGCCGGCGATCACGGCGAGCTGAAGCCCCGGGGCGGGCGTTGCCCTGGCCAGGAAACGCCCCAGCGGTGCTTCCGGCAGCATGGCCTCGATGCCGGGAACCAGCCGCGGATCGGTGCGATGCCGGGCGATCTCCAGCACCACCCGCTTCACGCAGGAATAGATCGGGTTGCCCGCCAGGTAGGGCACAGTGCCCAGCAGGGTGAGCAGGGCGGAAAGGAAGGCATCAAAGTTGCCGCTGACCAGCAGGGTGCCGCGGGCGGGCGCCGCCACCCGCACGTAGCGCTCGATCCGGAAGCCGTGCTCCCGCCCCAGCACGGTGCGCAGGTCCCGCAGCCGTTCGCGTTGCTCGGCGTAAGCCCGCTCGCCCTCCCGCTCGAGGCTCTCGCGGCGGCCGGGATCGTCAGCAGCGAAGGGCGCTGAACCAGGGCGGAACGCTTCGATGAGGTCGTCATCCACATGCCGCAGGCAGAGGAGATCGCCCACCAGCCCGCCCCGGGAGTGGGTGACCAGATGGATCCGGGCCCCGGCCGGGAGGATCCGGGCCAGGGCCAGGGCGTTGTCGATGGGGCTTTCGGAGAAGGTGTGGTGCTCGAAGGTGTAGATGCGTTCCCCATAGGTCGCCCGGAGCGCGCGCCAATCCTCCTCACTCGTCTCCTGCAGATCCCCGAACGAACCGGCGCCGTTGGATCCGGTGCCATGGATGAACACGAGCAGCGGGCCTTGCAGGGCCTCCTGGGCCAGCTTCGGATCCGCCTCGCCGAAGACTTCCGAGGGATCCCGGGAGCGGCCGGACCAGCGGTAGAGCCCGGGGCTGACGCGCAGCCGCTGCTCGATCGTCCACATCAGGGCCTTGGTGCCGAGCCAGGAAACGCCGAGCTCGGCCACCTCGCCCAGCTTTTCCTTCGCCTTCTCCCCCAACCGTTGCTTCGCCCACGCGAGTGCCTTGGCCCTGGCCTCCTCGATGATGGCGTCGCTGCCGAGATCGAGGCTGAACAACCGGGTGATCAGCTGGCCGGCGCTGCTGCCGCGGGAAGCAGCGCCGGCCAGGCCCCGATCCTCCAGATCCTGCAGGGACCCGTCCCCGATCTGCTGCAGGGTGGCTGCCAGGTTGCCGGCTGAGGTGATCACTGTGATGCCCTCCACCATCTCCAGCACCACCACCTGATTGGGCGGCAGGTCGAGCGGGTTCAGATCGGTGCCACCGATGTCGCGGGATGGGCCCGAGAGATCGAAGCCTCTCTCGACCTTCAGGAATCCGGTGGGGAGGAAAGGATCCTCGCCACGGAGCTCGGTCCCCCGCGTGGCAGGTGCCAGCAGGCGGGGCAGGGGGGGATCCTGGAGGCGGGTGCCAGGAACGCTGAGGCTGACGGCGTTGCGTTTGGGTTCCGGCACGGGGTTCCGGCAGCCTCAGGCGAGAACGTTGAGCTTCAGCGCACGCCTGGCTCCCATCACCTGGGGCACCTGGGGGTAGTTGGCCGAAGGCAGGTAGCGACGGATGGCGGCGTGCCAGTCGGCATAGGTGGCGGCGGCGGGAAGAGTCTTGAGGGTTTTCAGGGCGTAGTAGGTGAAGGCGCCATTGGAGCGATTGTTGAATCTGGCGTCGTAGCTGAACTTGTTGGGGCCTTCCTCGCAACCGGCCATCAGCAGATCGCCGCCGGGGGTGATCACACCGGCCCAGGGGGAGGTGGTGGTGCTGATGGGGAGGGTGGTGAGGGGGCGGCCACTGGCAGCCCGGGGGAGCTGATCCTCGGGAACCCAGGCCCCCATCGGCAGGAAGCGCACCCTGGGAGCATCCGCATCGGGATCGGAAGGAGCATTGCGCAGCACGGTGCCTGAATGGCAGCTGTCGGAGATCAGGATCACCCGCACGCCGGTTTTGCGTTGCTGGAAGAGCTGGTGGAGCTCGTCATCGATCAGCGCGTTGCCCTGAAAGATGTCGTAGGGACAGAGGGCCTCATCGAGGCCATCCGATTCGTCGCCGCTCTTGTCGGGGGCATAGGTGCCGTGCCCCGAAAAGGTGATGGCAACGGTGTCGCCGTTCTGGGCGCTGCTCACCAGGCCGGTGATGGCGCTCACCATGGCTGCCTTGGTGGCCTGGGCATCGAGCAGGAGCTTGGTGCTGAAGCCCCTCCCCTGCAGGACGGCAGCCCAGTCGTTGGCATCGTTGACGCAGCCCTTGAGATCGCTCTGGGTTCCCGGATAGTCGTTGATGCCGATGCAGAGGGCGTTTTTTGCCATGACTCTTCTCGTGAAGTGTGAGGATTCCTTCGCCAGGGAGATACTAGACGGGCCGGCTCTGGATCTCCAGGGACCAACTTTCTCCAGGCAGATCGAAAGGCGAGATCTGCTTCATCTGTCTCCATCTCTTGAAACATGATGGAAAAATCGAAGCGACTTCACGCCAACTGCAGCGAGAGCAACAGCAGTTCTCTCCCCTGCCCTAACTCCCGACTGATCGTGCCGCAGGTCGGACATTCGCAGCAGCCATCCGCCGCCGTGAAGATTGCCTTGCATTCTGCACAGAAACACTCTGCCGGCACCGGCTCGAAGGGGAACAGGCGGGTATCGGGGTCCACCCCGGCCAGGCTGCCGACGCGCAGGGTGGCCACGATGGCGTCGGCAGGCACCGCCAGGTCCGGCAGTCGTGCCTGGGTGGCAAAACGCTTGAGCCGCTCCGGTTGCTTGCTTTCTGGTGGAAGCTCACCGCTGGAGGCAGCTTTCCTCCTTGCCTGGTGCCCTACCCTCGCCACGTGAATACAGCCGCACCGGAACGGCCCCCGCCTGGCGGCATGCGATGAGCTCACCCCCCGAACGCGATCAGCTGTTCATCAGCTATAGCCATGTCGATCGGGGGTGGGTGGAGCGGTTGCAGACGATGATTCGGCCGCTGGTGCGCAGCCTTGGCCTTCGTCTTTGGGACGACTCCCAGATCCAACCAGGTGACAAGTGGAGGGAAGAGATCGAAACGGCGCTTGCTGCGGCGAAGGTGGCGCTGCTGCTGGTGAGCTCTGATTTTCTGGCCTCCGAGTTTGTGACCAACTCGGAATTGCCGCAGCTGCTGACGGCGGCAGAGGAGGAAGGTCTGCGCATCCTCTGGGTGCCCCTGCGGCCCAGCCTTGTCAGGGTTACATTGATCAATGCGTATCAGGCTCTACTGGATCCGAGCCGGCCCCTGGCGCGGATGGATCCTGTGGAACAGGAGGAGGCGCTGGTGGAGATCGCCCTGGCTATCCAGGAGGCGCTCGCACCCCGCCAGGATTCGCCACCTGCAGCAGCGAAAACACAGGGCGACAGTGCCGGAAGACCTCGGCAGGCTGCTGCCCCCAGGAGCGGGTCATCGGTTCTTCCCGGCGCTGATCGGCAGGCCGTTGCAGCGGCCCGCTCAGGGGCGGCCCAGCCCGAGATGGCCCAGCCAGAGGCGTCCGAGCCATCTGCCGCCCCCCTTCCCCTGCAGCGCTTCTCCACCACCACCTGCCTGTTGCGCCAGGAAGGCGGCCGCTGGCGCACGGAGCGCCGGCCTCTTTCTGTGGAGGGCTACCAGGAGCAACTGGGCGAAGGCGTTGCCCTCTCGATGGTGAAGATCCCGGCCGGCACGTTCCTGATGGGCTCCCCCGAGAAAGAGCCAGATCGTTTTGCCGATGAAGGCCCTCAGCATGAGGTGACTCTGGGAGCCTTCTTCCTGGGGCAAACACCTATCACCCAGGCCCTGTGGCGGGCAGTGGCGGGTTGGCAGCAGGTGGAGCGCGACCTGAAACCTGATCCCTCCCACTTCAAGGGAGCGAACAGGCCGGTGGAGCAGGTGGGGTGGTTTGATGCGATCGAGTTCTGCCGCCGCCTGAGCCAGAGCACGGGCAAGCGCTATGGCCTGCCGAGCGAGGCCCAGTGGGAATTCGCCTGCCGCGCCGGCAGCACCACCCCCTTTCACTTCGGGGAAACCATCACGCCGGAGCTGGCCAACTACGACGGCAATTTCACCTACGGCGATGGCCCAAAGGGCACCTACCGGGAGGAGACCACGGCTGTGGCCAGCTTCCCGGCCAATGCCTGGGGCCTCCATGACCTGCACGGCAATGTGTGGGAGTGGTGCGAAGACCACTGGCATGGCAGCTACGACTTCGCCCCTGGGGATGATCAACCCTGGCTGATTCCAGCCGCCGGCGCTGAAGAACATCGGCTGCTGCGCGGCGGCTCCTGGTTCATCTTCCCCGGGAGGTGCCGCTCGGCCTGCCGCATCCACGGCGGGCCCGGCGACGCCAGCTACGGCGTCGGTTTCCGTGTGGTCTGCCTCCCCCAGGGCCCTTCCCTCAACCCTTAAACCCTCAATCCCTCAACACTCGGCTGTTGCTTAACCCTGGCTGTTGGCTGTTGCGGCTGGCGCCGCAGGCGCCGGCGATTGTTTGCCTCTTGCCCTGCTTACCCTGAACCCCCTTACCCTGGGTCCGCTCCTGCCGCAGGGCTCCTATGCGCACCCTCACCAAGGCCCCGTTCGCCGAGGTGTGTGCGGCCAACCCGGAGGCGGCGCCATGACCACGCTCAGCCAGCAACCAGCTCGGCCCGCATCAGCAGAGCCCAACCTGCGGCCGAGGGGATTTCCAACAACCCTGGACTGGAGCCCCGCCAGCCAACAGGAATCATTGGAGAAGCTCTATGGGTTCGTGGTGGGCGAATGTGCGGCCTCCATCGACTGGTACTACCGCAAAAAGGGGAGCAAAAGTCTGTTGGGGTTTCTGCTTCGCCTCGGGGCCATTCTCGCCGTGGGTGTGGCAGGGTTGATTCCGCTGATCGGCGAACTGTTCAAGCGCAGCAATGGCAATCCCGGTATCTCCCCCGCCTGGGCCACAGTGGCGTTGGCCTTGGCGGGGTTGCTGATTGCCATTGATCGTTTTGGCGGCTACACGAGTGGTTGGATTCGCTACATCCGCACCGCTCAGACGCTGACCAGCATGCAAGGCGAGTTTCTACTGGATTGGGAAGAACATCGCCGCACCAGCCTTGGAGCGTCTTCTGGTTCTGATCACACCAAGGAAGGCATCGGTCTGTGCAGAACGTTCTTGCGCGCGGTCTATGGGCAGGTGCGGCTTGAGACCGATCTCTGGGCGAAAGACTTTCAGCAGGCCCTGCAGACGGTGAACCGGCATGCCGAGTCGCAATCCCGCGGTGACAACGGTGGGGAGTGATGTGTCAAGCCTGACGTTGAGGCTTCTGCGCTGGAGCGGCCGCACCCAGGTGTTCGTCGAGGAGCTGGGCGATGGTGCGCGGCTGATCATGAACAGGATTCCGGCAGGCACCTTCCAGATGGGTTCACCGGAGCAAGAGCGGGGGCGCATCGCTAACGAGGGCCCGGTGCATGAGGTAAGGGTGGCTGAATTCCTGATCGGCCAAACACCAATCACCCAGGCCCAGTGGCGGGTGGTGGCGGGTTGGCAGGAGCGACCGGGCGAATGCTGGGGCCGGGAGCTGAACCCCGAACCTGCCAAGTTCCAGGGCGAGGAGGCCCGCCTGCTGTCAGGGGAGATGAACACCAACGAGCGGCCGGTAGAGCGGGTGAGTTGGTTGGATGCGACGGAGTTTTGCTCTCGGCTGAGCCAGCGCACGAAGCGCAATTACACGCTGCCGAGTGAGGAGCAGTGGGAATATGCATGCCGGGCGGGGACGAGTACGGCGTATTATTTTGGACCCATTATCTGTTCAGATCTAGCCAACTTCAAGGGGGAGAAGATAGCTAATGAAGATTCACTAGATTCCTCTGATCCACAGCCACTCGAGAGGGAACAGACCACGCCGGTCGGGATGTTCCCCGCCAATGCCTGGGGACTCCATGACATGCACGGCAACGTGCTGGAGTGGTGTTTGGATGCCGTTCGCAGCAGTTACGAGGACGGGCCATACGATGGGAGTGCCTTGGTGGATTCGCAGGCACTTAAGGAACAACAGAGAATTACTCGTGGCGGATCCTGGAGCATGCCACCAAAATTCTGCCGCTCGGCCTTCCGATCGCCTTTCCGATCACCCTCCAAGACGAATGTTACGGAAGGCCCCTTCGACGATGTCGGCTTTCGTGTGGTCTGCTTGCCGAAAAGTGTGTCTGGAAAGAAGTCTAATCCTCAAGAGCTTGATCGCGGATTCGATGCAACCGTTCTTTGGGTGGATGACAATCATGACAACAACCGGAGTGAACGTTCCGAGCTGGAGAAGCTTGGCATCAAGGTTCTCCAGGCAGGTTCAACGGAGGAGGCCCTTGCGGTTCTTTTAGACCAGCCTATTGATGCGATTATTTCTGATATGTTGCGCCATGGGCGGCCCCGCGCCGGATTGGAGTTGCTCCAGGAGATCAAGGCCCGTGGCCGATCCATCCCGGTTGTCTTCTATGTGGGAGTGAAGCGACCCGAGCTTGAGGCCGAGGCTATGGAGCTGGGTGCTGCAGCCGTGATCAATCAGCGTGATCAACTTTACGTTGCAGTAAAGTCTATTCTGTCAAGGAGATGATTAACTAGATCTCCTTTTCATTGGCATGGAAGCCAGCTCAGGTGTGCATGCAAGATGGGCAGGCAGCTCCTAGACATTAAAGTGAGGATTAAACCGTTGTTGACGGGCAGGCATCACCAGTTCCTCCGCCTTTGACTCTGCGCTCACTGCTGAGCTGGTCAGCCTGCGCCTAGGGCCTGCGTGCGATACACGGCAACGGGTGGGAGTGGTGCCTGGATCACCGGCACGTACGGCTCCACTACAGGCTGCAGCTCCCCATCTAGAGCCATGCGGCGACAGCCAGGCCGTTGCCTCCCAGATTGCCAGCACCAGCCTGCGGAAGGGGTAATCTACCTAAGACCTCATCTGGACCCGATGCGCTCGAGTGCCTTCATTAGTTACAGCCATAAGGACAAGCAGTGGCTTGAGAAGCTGAATGTAATGCTCACGCCTTTTACTCGGGATGGGATGGAGGTGTGGAGTGACCAGAAGATCAAGCCTGGCGCCCTTTGGGCAGATGAGATTCGCAAGGCTCTTGCCGATGCAAAGGTGGCAATTCTGTTGGTGAGCCCAGATTTCCTGGCATCAAAATTCATTGATGAAAATGAGCTGCCGCCCCTGCTGGCAGAGGCTGAACGTGGTGGCCTTGTAATTCTCTGGATACCGATTCACTTCAGCAACTACAAGCAAACTAAGATAAATGACTATCAGGCTGTTTGGGAGCCTTCCCAGCCACTGGCCAGTCTGAGCAAGTCCAAATTGAATCAGTCCTTGGTGTCCATTAGTGAAACCATCGCAGAGGCAATGGAGCGTTGAAATGGCTGCTGAAAAGGACTTGGTATTTGTCTCCTTTTTCGCCAACGCAGGAAGCGCAGCACAGAAATCGTGTGAAGCGATAGTAACTCAGCTTAAACCCTTTACGCGTAGGAACGACAGCTTTGAGCTTTGGGATCGAAGCATGATCCAGGCCGGGAGCAACAAGGATGTCGCGATCAATACCGCGATTGGACGCTGCAGGGTTGCGGTTGTGTTGGTGAGCTATGAATACTTGGCCTCCGAGCATTGGGAGAAAGAGGCGAAGCCGTTGCTGGCGGCTCACCAGACAGGTCAGATTCATTTGTTATGGCAGCAGATCTCACCTTGCAATTGTGATCAAGAAGAAATCATCCAATACCAGCAGGTGATTTCAGGATCTGTCTTGACGAAATGCTCGCGTGCCGTACGAGAACAGCATGAACAGAAGATATCCGAAGTGGTTTTTCAGACCTGGAATGAGTTCGCGCCTCTCGCTCAGCGTCTGCAAGCACTACCCACCGATCAGCCAGTGCCAATAGCGAACAAGCCTGCACCGGCCCGCATGGCATGTGATGCCGTAGCACTGGTTCTCACTCCTTCAGGAGAAGAAAAAGAATCCGAGCGCTTTTATCAGTGGAGGGCTTTCATCCAAAGGGTTGGAGAGAATCATTTTCAAGAAGTCCCCAACGGTGATATCGGTGCGGAGCCTTCCTTCGCTAAAGAGAAACTTCCCGAGCTGCTGCATAGCCTGCAAGGCTGGATCAAGATCGACAGTAAGCTTGAGGATGTTCCTGTGCTGGAATTATTTGTTCCTGATGATCTGCTTGATCAAGACTGGGGGAGCATCAGCACTCAAGCTGGCGAGGACAAGCCCTTACACACCTATCAACCCTTTCTCCTGCGCTCCTCGGATCGCCTGCTCAATCGCGAGTGGAATATACGGCGTGGAGCGTTAAAGCGGATGTACCAACACCTCATCGAGGGAACCGGGGCTTGGCTGCCGCAAGATCAGCTCATCAAGGCGCAGATTCTCGAAACTCTGGATGGGCAAACTCAGGATAAAGATGCCGGTGACGCCGTGATCGCCGCGATTTGTTTGATGCAATCCACCACGTTGAAAAATAGAGCGTCCTGGCTGAGATCGGTCCTGATGTCCATGGCTCCTCTTGTGGTTTGGCCCTCTCATAGGAACTCCCTAGGGGAAGAGCAAGTGCAACTCTGTTTGCGCCATCTACCCTTGATCCGAGAAGAAATCAATCAAGGGCGCACGGTGAAACGACCCCATTGCCCGGATCTGACACGCCTGGCCAAGGCACGACAAAAGTGGAGCCATCCTGAGGTTGATTTGCGGGGCCTCACCATCCTGGTGGACCATCCCGACCGCGCTCCTGATCGGACAATGCTTCAAGCGCTCTTCTCGCCCTCTCGCCAAGACCCTTCCAGCGCTCCTGAAGGGGAACGCCCCGGATCTGTATCTGCGCTCCTCATTTCCTCCTGAGCATGCCCAAATCGCCCCCCAACTCCTGGGACCTCTTCACCAACAACGGCAGCCCGCGTCCTGCCGGGGCCACCTGGCCCCCTATGCCCCCCTGGCGGGTGCGGCATCTGCCGGATGGCCTCGAGGCGCAGGACGTGCCCCAGTTGGAACCCGCCTCCAACACCGTGCAGCGGGGCCGGGCCTTTCGCCTGCCCCGGGTGGGCCAGGCCATCATGCCCTTGGGGGAGCGGTTGCGCCTGGCTGTAAACGCGGCGATCCATCTGCGCCGGCCGCTGCTGGTCACCGGCAGCCCTGGCACCGGCAAAACCAGCCTGGCCTACGCCATCGCCTGGGAACTCAACCTGGGGCCGGTGTTGCGTTGGTCGATCTCTCCTCGCAGCCAGTTGAAAGAAGATGGGCTGTTTCAATACGACGCGATCGCCCGCCTTCAGGATTCGCAGATTTACCGTGACGAAACCTTCTCGGTGGCGGAGTACATCCGACTCGGTCCCGCCGGTACGGCTTTTCTCCCCTGGAAGCGGCCACGGGTGTTGCTGATCGATGAGATCGACAAATCCGATATCCAACTTCCGAATGAACTGTTGAGCCTTTTGGAGGAGGGGACGTACACCATCCCTCCCCTGCAGCGGGAAGTAGACCGCGCCAGACGGAAACCGGAGCGCAACAACCAGGCGTTGCCTCCCCCTGAGGACGTGCCGGTGCGCACCGCCGATCAAAACGGCACCGCCCTCGTGCGGGCAGGCCTGGTGCAGTGCAAGGAGTTTCCGATTGTGGTGATGACGAGCAACCGGGAGCGCGATTTTCCGCCCGCTTTTAACCGCCGCTGCATCCGTGTGGAGATGCCTCACCCCAGCGAGGCCGACACCCTCAAGGAGGTTGTGCTGGCCCATTTCCACCCCGAAGCAACTTTGGGCAAGGGCGTCAAGGAACATCCATTTCTGAAGGATGCGCCAGTGCCCGAAGAGATCGAGGCGTTTCTCAGAAAGGATGAGAACGGCGATCTGGCCACCGATCAACTGCTCAATGCTCTGCACTTGCTCACCCTGGAGCAGACCAGCCAGAACCTTTGGCTATCCCCTGATGCGGTTGCTGGCGATCAACTGCGATCCATCCTTTACAGAGAACTGCATGGGCGCGATGGCGCCGATAGTGATGGGATGACCTGATGCCCGCTCGCCAGCCTGGTTCCGCCCATCTGGCCGAGGCCCTGAGCTGGATGGTGGCCCACAGCCAGGCCAGCCCCGATGAACTGACACCCGGCCCCCTGGAGCTTGCCGAGGTGCTCTGGCTGGCGGGGCGCCTCCCGGAGCTTCCCAAGCGCCGCAGGGTTGTTCACACGCCGCCTCTGCCTGATCCAGGCGATCCGGCGCCCGGATCGATCAGTCCACCCCCTCAGCCCGAGCCGCCCGAACCGGAGATCCGGCCCGAAGCCCCCTCCCTGCCCCCCGATCCCTCCCTGCCCACCCCCTTCCCCGGCATCTCGGCCGAGCCCGTGCCGGAAGACCCCCTGCTGCCGGTTGCCGTGCTGCCGGACGAGCAGGACGTGGCCAGGGATCTGGCCGGCATGGTGCTGCCGGGCCGGGTGCGGGAGGAGGCGCCCCTGGGCGATCGCGACAAGCTGCTGCGCGCCCTGGCGCCCTTGCTGCGGCGCCGACCGGATCCCCGGCGCCAGCGCTTCAATGAGGAGCGCACGGTGGATCTCTACGCCCAGACCGGCTTGCTGCTGCCGGTCTTTGAGCCTTGCCAGGGCCCGGCCTTTGATGAGGTGCTGCTGCTCCGCGATGGCGGGGTGTCGATGCAGGTGTGGCGGCGGCAGGCTGAGGAGCTGCAGCGGGTGTTGGCCTCCACCCAGGTGTTTCCGAGGGTGCGGTTGCAAGAGCTCCAGCCTGCGCCGGTGGAGCGAGGCATGGATTCGGCCGCCCGCCAGCAGGCGGTGGAGCAGCTGTCCAGAGCGGCCAAGCTGCAGCCGGGAGGCCGGACGCTGCTGCTGTTCCTCAGCGACACCGCCGGCCGGCACTGGTGGGATGGGCGCATGTTTGCGGCGCTGGAGATCTGGGCCCGTACTTGCCCCACGGCGATCCTTCAACCCCTGCCGATGTGGCACTGGAACCGCACGGCCCTGTCGGCGGTGGAGCGTGTGACGGTGCGCAATTCAAGCCCCGCCGCAGCCAATCCGGCCTATGCGGCCGACCCCCTGAACTGGTGGGAAGTGCCGTTGTCACCGGGGCGTGATCTGCCGCTGCCGGTGTTGCCCCTGAATCGCGAGGGTCTGGGCACCTGGAGTGCCGTGCTGATGGGCCATCCCGCCTATGCCACCCCAGGCGTGGCCCTGGCGCATGGGCCCCAGCTCCAGCAACGGCTTCGGCAGTTGCTTGGCGATCGCGACCTCACGGCGCCATCGCCTGCCCCCATGCCCCTCACCGCCGAGGAGGCCGCAGCCCGCTGGGAGGCGTTTCAAGCCATGGCCTCTCCCCAGGCTCAGCAATTGCTGATGGTGATGGCCACAGCTCCGCTGCTCACCCTGCCGGTGATCCGCCTGCTCAAGGCGGCGAAGCTGCCGGAGGTGGCCGATTCGTTGCCGATCGCCGAGGTGCTCACGGGGGGCCTGGTGTTGCGCAAGCAGGCCCCTTCTGACTCGAAGGCGCACAACGGCAAGTCGCTGCGACCGCAGCACATTCAGTTTGAAGTGCTGCCTGAGGTTGCCATCCTGCTCCGGGATCAGCTGCCAGCGACCGAACGCCGCGATGTGATCAGCCGCGTCAGCGCCCTGGTGGAGCGCCGCTGGAACCGCAACCGCATGATCGGCGAGCCCTCCTTTGAGGCAGTGTTGTGCGACCCCACCGTTTCGCCACCCGAAGGGTTGGAGGGTGTTGTGCAGTTCGCCTCTGTCACGGCCCGCCTGCTTGACGGCCTGCCCGGGGCGGAGGCCCAGGCCTTCGCCGAGCGCATCCGCCAAGGCAGCGGCTTGCCGCCAGGATCCCCCTGGCCCGCCTCAATGGCCTTTGCGGAGGTGGCATTTGAAGCGGCCCAGCTGGTCGACACCCCCGAGCTGGAGGCGGTGGCCTTCACCACGGCCCGGTGGAACGAAGTTGTGCTGCGGCAGGTGGTGTTTCGGACCCTGCGGCCAACTGATCTGCTGACCTTCCTGCAGCAGGTGGAGAGGGAAGGCGGCGCTGCGGCCCGCGCCAGCCTGCCCATCGCAACCGCCTGGGCCTTCCACGAACCCCTCCGGCGAGATTCCCTACGACCGGGCGACACCACTGACAAGGGCAATCCCCTGGCCCTCACCCTCGTAGAAATCCTCGCCGGCACCTTCCTGATGGGCTCCCCCCCGGAAGAACCTGAGCGTTTCGACGATGAAGGCCCACAGCATGAGGTGACGCTGGAGAGCTTCTTCATGGGCCAAACGCCGATCACCCAGGCCCAGTGGCGAGAGGTGGCGGGCTGGCAGGAGCGGCCGGGGGAACGGTGGGGCAGAGAGCTCTCGGCGGATCCCTCCCACTTCCAAAGCAAGGACGGGCAAGAGGAGAACAAGGTGCGCTTGTTGGAAGGCGAGAGCAACACCGACCAGCGGCCCGTGGAGCAGGTGAGCTGGTTGGAGGCGATGGAGTTTTGCTCCCGTTTAAGCCAACGCACTGGGCGCACCTACACGCTGCCGAGCGAAGCCCAATGGGAATACGCCTGCCGGGCGGGAACGACAACGCCCTTCCATTTCGGCGACACGATCAGTCCGGAGCTGGCCAATTACAACGGCGACTATGTCTACTTTGATGGGCCTAAAGGGATCAATCGAGAGCAGACCACGCCAGTGCTGGGGGTAGGGCAGTTTCCGGCCAATGCTTGGGGCCTCCAGGACATGCACGGCAATGTTTGGGAATGGTGCCTGGATGAATGGCACGAAAGCTACGAAGGAGCACCCACCGATGGCCGAGCCTGGGTGGATGGGGAGGAAGGAGAAAAGAGCAGCGAAACCGAAAAGAGGAGTCTGCTGCGCGGCGGCTCCTGGCTCAGCTACCCCGGGCTGTGCCGCTCGGCCTTCCGCAGCCTCGGCGGGCCCGGCGGCGCCGACGACGGCGTCGGTTTCCGTGTGGTCTGCCTCCCCCAGGGCCCTTCCCTTAACCCTTAAACCCTCAATCCCTCAACACTCGGCTGTTGTTTAACCCTGGCTGTTGGCTTGCGGCCGTTGGCTGTTCCCGAATGGCGCCGCAGGCGCCTCGATTCAATGGCCCGCACGCAATCCGGTGATTGGGGCCCACCTCAGCGCAGGAGCTGAATTTCCAGCGGCAGCGTCAACCCCGTCCAGGCCCGAAGCGCAAGCGTCACGGCTGTGATCAACTTCACGTTCACCCCTGCCGCGAGCGATTGCTGCACCACCTCGGATCCAGGCTTCTGCCTCAGAAAAGCCAGCAGCGCCGAGGCATCGAGTACAACCTGCATCAAGACCCTTCCTGCGGGGCCTCCAGGCGCCGTTCGGCAAGCAATTCGTCTACCAGCTGGCGATCGGTCGGCAACCCGGCGAAGCGAGCCCTCAGGCGCTGCTTAATGGCGTCTGGTTGTTCCAACACCTGCCTGTCTTGCCCTTGTCGTCTGCCACGCCCCATGTCCATACCCTCCACCGCCGAACTGCCGATCCAGGAGGCCACCCTCGACCTGATCCGCTGGTTCCTTCCAATCCTCCACCGTTTGCCGCGCCAGCACCGCCACGGCCTTGGCGAGCGGCTGATCACCAACCTCTACGAGCTGCTGGAGCAGCTGGCCCTGGCCCGCTTCCAACGGGAGCGGCTGGTGATCCTTGAGCCCCTGCGCGGGCGGATTCAGCTGATCCAACTGCAGGCCCGATTGCTGCATGATTTCCAGTTGATTGATCTGCGCCGCTATGAGCACGCCAGCCGCCTGATCAACGCCGTTGGTCGCCAGCACAGCGCCTGGCTGGCCCAGCAACGCCGCCCCCCCGGATGACCCCCACGAACCTCTACCCCCGCCTCACCAGCTTCGCCAATCTGCATGCCGCCGCCCGTCGCGCCCAACGGGGCAAGCGCTACCGGACCGCGGTGCTGGCCTTCAACGCCAACCTGGAAGCGGAGCTGCTGCGGCTCCAGGAGGAGCTCCGCTCCTTCACCTACAGCCCAGGCCCCTACCGGCGGTTCCGCATCCGTGATCCGAAACCGCGCTTGATCAGCGCCGCCCCCTACCGCGACCGGGTGGTGCACCACGCCCTCTGCGCTGTGATTGTGCCGCCGCTGGAGCGTGGCTTTCACCGCGGCAGTTTTGCCAACCGGCGTGGCTTCGGCAGCCACCGGGCCCTGCGCCGCTTCGTGGCGGCCGCCGCCCGCCACCGCTGGGTGCTGCAGGCCGACATCCGCCTTTACTTCCCCAGCATTGACCTCACGATCCTGCGGGCTCAGCTTGCGGCTGCTATCGGATGCCCTGGCACCCTCTGGCTCCTCGATCAGATCCTGGCCAATGGCGCCAGCCACGGCCCCGCCCTCGATGCTTTTCTCGGCGACAGCCTGCTCACGCCGCTGGAGCGGCCCCGGGGCCTGCCGATCGGCAACCTCACCAGCCAATTCCTCGCCAATCTGCACCTCAATGCGCTCGATCACACGCTCAGCGCCCTGCCTGGCGTGCTCGCTTACCTGCGCTACGTGGATGATCTCGCGCTGTTCGCCGACCACCCCGAGCCGCTGCGGCTGGCCCGTGGCCGGCTGGAGACCGAGTTGGCGGCCCTGCGGCTGCGGGCCCATCCGGTGAAAACCCAGATCCGCCGCTGCCGTGATGGCGCCAGCTTCGTGGGTTTCGTGGCGCGGCCAGGCCGGCTGCGGGTGCGCAACCACAATCTGCGGCGGGGCCGCCGTCGCCTGAAGCTGCAGCACCGGGCGGTGTTGGCTGGAACGCTTCCCGCCGCCGCCGCCCGCACCAGCCTGCTGAGCTGGAACGCCCACCTCGCCCACGGCCACACCTGGCGCCTGCGCCGCCGTTTGTTCGCTGGCCTTTCCTATGCCGTCGACCTACCCTGATGGCGGGCGGGTCGTGCAGCTGCTGCGCGGCGGCTCCTGGAACAACAACCCCAGGAAGTGCCGCTCGGCCTACCGCAACCACAACGAGCCCGGCAACGCCAACAACAACGTCGGTTTCCGTGTGGTCTGCCTCCCCCAGCACCCTTCAAAGTCCGAACCGTTGGAAGGGATTCCAGCGGGAGCACAGGAAGGGTCCAGACCCGCTCCCGTGATCGGCCGGCCCAGGCCTCCGATCCGCACAGCGCCGGGGGGTGCCCCGGCGGCTCCTGGCCCTGCGCCGGCCGCCGCTGGATGTGCGCCTCCCTTTTCGCGGCCATGACGCAGAGCGCCCCCCGCACGGTGAGGTTCCTGCTGCACCACCCCGCCCAGACGCAGGGGTTTCGGGAGCTGTTGGGGCCGATGTTGCCGGCCCCCACGGGCAAGGAACCCATCGGCAAGGCAGCGGCCAAGAAGGCATCCCGTGCGAAAGCTCCGCAGCAAGGCCCGCTGGATGAGGCTCCGCCCCTCACCATGCTTTGGATCCCACCCGGACGGTTTTGGATGGGTTCGCCTGCCCAAGAGCTGGAACGCTCAGGCAACGAGGGCCCCCAGCACCTGGTGCAGCTGGAGGGGTTTTTCATGGGCCAGACGCCGATCACCCAGGCCCAGTGGCGGGCGGTGGCGCGATGGCTGCCCCGGGAGGGGGAACGCTGGGGGCGGGAGCTGGACCCAGATCCCTCCCGTTTCCAGGGAGAGAAAGCCCGCCTGCTGGAGGGTGAAACGACGACAGACCAGCGGCCGGTGGAGACCGTGAGTTGGTTCGACGCGGTGGAGTTCTGTTCCCGCCTGAGCCAGCGCACGGGGCGCATCTACACCTTGCCGAGCGAGGTGCAGTGGGAGTACGCCTGCACGGCGGGCACAAGCACCCCCTTCCATTTCGGGGAAACCATCACGCCGGAGCTGGCCAACTACGACGGCAATTTCACCTACGGAGATGGTCCCAAGGGTAGCTATTGCGAGCAGACCACTGATGTGGCCAGCTTCCCGGCCAATGCCTGGGGCCTGCACGACATGCACGGCAATGTGGAGGAATGGTGCCTGGATGAATGGCATGAAAGCCACGAGGAAGCACCCAGCGATGGCCGAGCTTGGGTGGATGGCAAGGAAGAAGAAAAGAGTAAAGAAAGAGAAAAAACCAGGCTGCTGCGCGGCGGCTCCTGGAGCTTCAGCCCCAGGGGCTGCCGCTCGGCCTTCCGCACCCCCCTCGGGCCCGGCCTCGCCAGCTACCTCGTCGGTTTCCGTGTGGTCTGCCTCCCCCAGGGCCCTTCCCTCAACCCTTAAACCCTCCATCCCTCAACACTCGGCTGTTGCTTAAGGAGACTCTGGAAAACCCCACCACCCTGCGCGAGAATGGCCGTGTGATCGCAGGCGTGAACAGGGTTCATGGGCATCAAGCAGCTCGGCTTTGGTGATTACGAGCAGTCCACGGCCAAAAAGCG